>JBBRCQ010000047.1:0-33630 GCA_038204725.1 Bacteroidales bacterium
ATACTACATGGCACTACAAGCCATTCTCAAAAATGCTATTCTTGACTTTTAATGAGTTACAGACAAAAACAGTACTAAAATCACTCAATTTGATCCATTTTTAACTGTTTTTTTACGAATAGGCTGCAAAATGGGTTAAAAATATGACATTTTGACAGTTAGAAATTAAAAAAGGACATTAAACATTGTCGATTTGGCAAAAAGGGATTCTGAAAGAGAAAAAAAGCCGGTTGGTCATTCCGCCACAATCAATTCTACTTTTTGTTATAAAAATTCATGGTTCTTTCGACGCCTATGGTTGTAAAACTTTTAATCACTTCCACAGCCATATCAATTTTGGGAAGAATTATTTCTTCTTCTTTTTTGTTCCATTTCCCCAAAACATAATCCACCTGATAGCCTTTGGCGAAATCGTTCCCTATTCCAACACGTAAACGGGTAAAATCTTTGGTTAACAAGGTTTCAGTAATATGAATCAAACCGTTGTGACCACCATCGCTGCCTGATTTTTTCATCCGCAAAACTCCGGTATCCAAAGCCAAGTCATCCACCACTACCAATAAATGATCTTTTTGGATACTTTCTTTATCCAGCCAGTATTTAATGGCTTTCCCGCTTAAATTCATGTAGGTAGTCGGCTTCAACAGTATAAGGGTTCTGCCTTTGAACTTTGCTTCAGCACGATAAGCATGACGACCTATTTCAAATTTAGCATCCAGTTCTTTAGCCAAGGCATCAATTACCCAAAAACCTATATTATGACGGGTATTGGCGTATTCTTCCCCTATATTTCCTAAACCGCAAATTAAATATTTCACTTTTCCTAACTGTTTTTTATTATTTTTCTCTAAGACGAAGACATAAATATGAATACATAAGACGCTAAAGCATATAAATATTCTTAGTGTCTTTGTGCCTTTATGGCAATTTTTTTAAAAAGCAAAAATAATACAATCTCAGCAATTTAAACGATTTATTATCCGAGGGAAACGTATTTAAAATTATTTATAAAAAGGGACGCATTGAAAAACACCATTTTTTTTTTACTTTTGTAAACTATCAAAAACCAAAAACATTGACAGAAAAGAGAGAAATTGCCGAAACGCCATTGATGAAACAATACAATGCCATCAAGATTAAATACCCTGATGCTTTGTTGTTGTTCAGAGTGGGTGATTTTTATGAAACATTTGGCGAAGATGCCATCAAAGCATCAGAAATATTGGGTATCGTCCTTACCCGGCGTGCCAATGGACATGCAAGCTATATCGAATTGGCCGGTTTTCCTTATCATTCACTGGATACTTATTTACCCAAACTGGTAAAAGCAGGATACCGTGTGGCCATTTGTGAACAGCTGGAAGATCCAAAACTAACCAAAAAGATTGTAAAACGTGGAATCACCGAACTTGTTACTCCCGGTGTTTCTTACAATGATAAAGTGCTGGAAAATAAAGTCAATAATTTCCTGGCCAGCATTCATCTTGATCCTAAAACAAATGGGATATCTTTTTTAGATGTTTCTACCGGTGAATTTTATGTTACACAAGGTTCGGAAGAATACATCAACAAACTTTTGCAAAGCTTTCGTCCCAGCGAAGTGATCATACAAAAAAATAAGCTCAGGAAATTCCAGGAACTCTTTGGTGAAAAATTTTACACCAATACTTTTGATGATTGGGTGTTTACCAAAGATTTCGCTAACGATGTTTTGCTCAAACATTTCGAAACCACTTCTTTAAAAGGGTATGGCATCGAAAATCTGGACAGCGGCATCATAGCTGCAGGCGCTGCTTTGCATTATCTTGCTGAAACACAACATGATAAAACAGCTCATATTTGCAAGCTGACACGTATTGAAGAAGATCATTTTGTATGGCTCGACAAATTTACCATCCGCAATCTGGAACTGGTGAATTCTCCCAACGAAAATGCAGTAACATTGGTAGACATCATGGATCATACCATTTCGCCCATGGGCGCACGATTGATGAAACGATGGGTTGTACTTCCGCTCAAAGACAAAAAACCAATTGAAGAAAGACTGGATGTAGTTGATTTTTTGATCACCAATGCTGAAATTTCTGATAAGCTTATACAAAATATAAAATTAATAGGAGATCTGGAAAGATTGATCTCAAAAGTAGCGGTAGGTAGAATCAGTCCACGCGAACTGGTACAGGTTAAAAAAGCACTTTTTGCGGCAGAAAACATCAAACTTGAATGCGAGCAAGCTGAAAATCCGGCTTTGAAAATAATAGCCGAACAACTCAATATCTGCCATATTATCCGCGATAGGATTGAAAAAGAAATCAATCCCGATGCTCCTGTGATGCTGAACAAAGGCAATGTTATTGCCGAAGGTGTTTCGGAAGAGCTTGACGAATTGCGTGGTATGGCATTTTCGGGAAAAGATTACCTGGCAAAAGTACAACAAAGGGAAGCCGAACTCACCGGCATTTCATCCTTGAAAATCGGGTTTAACAACGTTTTTGGCTATTACCTGGAGGTTACCAATACCCACAAAGACAAGGTCCCTACTGAATGGAACCGCAAACAAACCCTGGTAAATTGCGAAAGATACATTACAGAAGAACTCAAAGTTTACGAAGAAAAAATATTAGGTGCAGAAGATAAAATTGCCAGTTTGGAAGCCGGTTTATTCAACGATTTATTGCTCGGATTAACGGAATATATTCAGCCCATCCAACTCAATGCCAATTTAATAGCCCGTCTGGATTGTCTGTTGTCTTTTGCCACTCTTGCCATCAAAAACAACTATGTACGTCCGGGAATCAACAATTCCTTCAGCATCGACATTCAAAACGGCAGACATCCGGTTATAGAAAAACAATTGCCATTAGGTGAACCCTACATTGCCAATGATGTTTATCTTGATAATGAAAGCCAACAGATCATTATCATTACCGGGCCCAATATGTCGGGTAAATCTGCTTTGCTGCGACAAACCGGATTAATTGTGCTGATGGCTCAGATGGGTAGTTTTGTTCCTGCAGATAGCGCCGCAATTGGCTTGGTTGACAAAGTATTTACCAGGGTAGGTGCTTCCGATAATATTTCGTCGGGTGAATCTACTTTTATGGTAGAAATGAACGAAACTGCCAGCATTTTAAATAACATCTCCGATAGAAGTCTGATTTTACTGGACGAAATAGGCAGAGGTACAAGCACTTACGATGGCATTTCAATAGCCTGGTCGATTGCAGAATTTTTGCACCAACATCCGCTTTTCAAAGCCAAAGTATTGTTTGCCACCCATTATCATGAATTAAACGAAATGGCAGCATTAATGCCACGTATTAAAAACTTCCATATTTCAGTAAAAGAGATAGGGAATAAAGTGATTTTTTTAAGGAAAATGCAGACCGGTGGCAGCGAACACAGTTTTGGAATACACGTTGCTCGCATGGCCGGAATGCCCACCAGTGTTTTGGAAAGAGCCAATGAGATTTTGCTTCAGCTCGAAAAATCGCACAGCAGCGAAGAATTATCACAAAAAAAAGGAAACAATAAAGGCAAACCAAAGGGCCAGGCAGAGGATTACCAGCTAAGCTTTATTCAGCTGGACGATCCACTTTTGCAACAGATTAAGGAAGATATACTGAATACAGATATCAATACATTGACACCAGTAGAAGCCCTGATGAAACTCAATGAGATTAAAAAAATGCTGGGGAGGTGAAGAAAAGTCGGAAGTCAGAAGTCAGAAGTCAGAAGTCATTGGAACGAAAGAACAATCTGTAAATACATAAAAATCAGATTTTTTGTAAAAATTAAAAATTTTTCAGGAAAAATAGTAGAGATAGTTAAAAAAAATTTGCTCAAGACAAATATTTTTTAATATCTTTGCAGTCCCAAAGTAAAAAACGCGAAAATAGCTCAGTTGGTAGAGCACGACCTTGCCAAGGTCGGGGTCGCGGGTTCGAGTCCCGTTTTTCGCTCAAAATAAAGTTCTGTTATTTAACTAAAGGATTTTATTTCAAGTACGCCCTGGTGGTGGAATTGGTAGACACGCAGGACTTAAAATCCTGTGACCATTGCGGTCGTGCGGGTTCAAGTCCCGCCCGGGGTACAGATGCCGAAATGCTGGATTAACAAGCGTTTCGGCATTTTTTATTGTATAACATTTCCATTTTTTCTTTCTATTCTAGCGGTAAATTTTAATGGAGAGGATATGTCAACAGTAGAAATTCTAAAACAGCGAACAGTTGAGAACTATAAAAGGCTTATAGGGAAAAATGGAATACTTATTATAGATGAAGCTCAAAAAATTCAAGATATTGGTCAAATAGAACTTTAATCTACGTCTACCAAAGAAGAATTTTTAGAAGAAGAAACTTTTAAATATGCAGCTGCTGTTTTCAAAAGTGCTGACATAAATATTACTAATCCGTCTCTTTTGGAAATGCGAAATACAGCCATTGATACAAAAAGAGCAGAAGAATCTTTGAATATTGCTTATGAATCATTAAGGGATAAGCATTTAAAGAAATTTGATTTAACAACAGAATCTGAACAAGCTGATGCTACGAATTATTTAAATAAAAATTACAAACAAATTTCGAGTGTTATTAATGCAGAAATAAAAGACCATTTTTAAAAAAAAAGATGAGAAAGCAAAGAAAAAAAAATAGATTAATGTTTATCTTGTTTTTAGTTAATGGCTTATTTATTGCTGCAAACGGGCAAGATATTCAAAAGAGAATATTAGGGAATTGGTATTCAATTAAAGCAGATTTTATAAATGAAGAAATGTTGGATGAACGTTTGCTTTATGAAGATAAATGGAGGATTGACACTACTTTTTTTTATTTTTTAAATGGAAATAATATGATTTTTATCAGCTTAACAGATACCACTTATAATAATTATAGTTTGAATGGTAACAAGCTAAAAATAGGATTAAAAGAATATAAAATTGAAAAAATAAAAAAAGACAGAATGAAAATTTTAGATATTAGCAAAAAAGATTGTTGTATGCGGTATTTTTTAAAAAGGGAAGAAAATGGAGAATAATTATTCTTTTAATATTATAAAGTATTGGAGGTTTTTATTTTTAAGAGGCTTATTTATTGTATTTGGAATCATATTCTTTACTTTATTCTTTTTAGGAGCGAACAGAGGATCTCCAACAAACTTTTATGATAGAATTGGGTTAACTCAAAAGATTCAGGTACTTCTTATGTTTATTGGAGGGTCTTTGGGTTCAATCATTGCAATTTGTTATTTTAATATAAAATGTATAACTGGAAGTATTGTTTTTAGTCAAATTGAGATTAAGCTGTCAACGAAGCATGTAGAAAAGAAAGTAAGTTACAACGAGTGTATTATTAACAATAAAAAACTTGCTGTATTAGATGTAGAAAATAGCCTTAATCCCGTGTTTAGTACTTTTACTTTTGATGATAATGGAGTAAATAAGAGCATACATTTTAAAATTAAGATAGATGATTTGTATTATTTAAAGCAATTTCTGAAAGAAAAACAAAAAGCCATGTTTAATAACTGAAAACTAAACCTTGCTACAACATAATATACTTATCAACACATCCGTCCGAAAGTTTTTTAAAAAGTTGATTTAATAAATCAAAATACCTCTATTTCAGTATATTAAAAGACAAATTCTGTCTGAACCAAGAATTTATCTTTATCAAATAGAGTTTTATCCGGTAGTTTTTCCACTTTTGTAACCATATCATTAATGCTACACAAGTAGCCGAATGATAGATAATGTAGTAAACATATTCTAATTTTTTCGCAGAAATTACTGAATGCTGTTTTATTTTTGCAATACACTCTTCGAATTAACTCTAAAAGTAAGAAAACTATCATTGCAATTGATATTTCGGTGATACTGATCACCCAATTCGGTCATATTGACCACCTCTTAGGTTGAGATTCAATTAACACAATCTGCTGACAAAATTACCGTTTTTTTCTAAAGCTTTCACCTTTCTATTTAATTCAATATGAAGCATGTACTAATCTGTCAAGAATAGCATCCACAATGGTCTCTTCTCCAATTACATCGAACCAACTTTACACGGGTAACTGACTGGAAATTATTGTTGCAGCTCGTCCATGTCTTGGGTATTCCGGAGCAAACTGTATACCCGATTCCGGAGCAAACTATACACCCGATTCCGGAGCAAACTGTACACCCGATTTCGGAGCAAACTGTACACCTGATTCCGGAACAAACTGAACAGTATTTTTACAGTTGATTTTGGTTTTATTATGTGTTGATTAAAACACATAATAAAATCTAATCATTGGATCCGTCATGATACGAAAAATCATCAGAATGAAGGATTTTGGCCTTTCTAATAGCAAATATCACAAAGTCTCAAAAAATCAAGAACAACGACAGGAAAGGATATTACCACTTTAGAAACAGCGGGGCTCAATTATAAAGAACTTTAAGATTTATGCTATCAATATTTGTATTCGCTTTTTGAGATAGGCAATGCGCTTAATGATAGCAAAAGTTACAAAGAAAAGTCACATTATAAATTGATTGCATTTCCTCTTATCTGTGATGCTATAATCTGACCCTATTAATGGGGCTCGGAGATAATAATCAGGGGTTATATGGACCTGGAGTAAGTATCCGAACATAATTAAAAGGTATAAGATGAATTTTGAATACCAATTAAAATTAATCCCGAAACATCGTAATTCGATATTGGTCAATGTTCACTGATTAGTCCTAGGGGAATACCCTGAAAATCAGCTTTTTTTTATAGTGTTATTTAAGATAATTAATATAGTTTACACTGATGAAATCTAAACAGTTTAGCTATAATTTAGCCGTTAGTAATTCCCCCCGATCGTCTGTGTCAACTACAGACCTAACTGTTAATTTGGCATTATTATATATAAATGCCATTGCATAGATTGAAATGATATGACAGTACGCTGTCCGGCTGAGCACTTAACTTTAAAAACGGTTATCAACAACAGAACTATTATATATCAACCATTAAAAATGAACTTCATGCAACATTTCAACCCTCCGTAGGCTATACACTTGTTTTCCGGAAAATTTTAATTTATTTATTGCTTTAATAAAATGAATAGCTAATCCTTTGTTCCTGCAATCATTTGTTGTCAAAGGGAGATATTCAAAAAAAAGATTATGCGTAAGTCGTACGCTGTTCCGCTTCAATTAACGGTCATAAGCGGGTCGTAAATGCTAGTACCGTTTGAAAGATTCATTAATAATATATACACATGAAAAAATCTATCTTCTTATTATGGTTTGTGTTGTCCGCTTACTTAGCAATTGGGCAACTATCCGGCATTAAAAACATACCTGGCTCAGGAGGTCCTAATGATTATGCCACGCTGGCCGATGCCATCACAGCGTTAAATACCAACGGCGTAGGCGCCGGAGGCGTTACCTTTAACATAACGGCAGGTTATACCGAAAATACTACAGCTCAGCTCACCATTACGGCTACAGGTATAGCCGGCAACGCAATTATATTTCGTAAAGATCCGCTCACACCGGGTGCTAATCCTTTAATTACAAGAACCGATGCAGGCAGTAATTCAACTTCAACCCTGAGTGGTATGGGAGATGGAGTGATACGGTTGGACGGGACGGATTATATCACTTTCGATGGAATTGATGTGGCTGCATCACAACAGGGAATTGAGTATGGTTATTATACTCATAAAACAAGCGCCACAAATGGTTGTCAGAATGTTGCAATTTCCAATTGTGCCATCACCATGACAAAAGGTACAAGTGCATTCGTGATTGGTATCTATATCGGAAATGGGACCACTTCGGTTTCTTCGTCCACTGGTGTTGTGGTTAGTGCTAACAGTGGCCGGAATGAAAATATTACAATAACCGGGAACACCATCAGTAATGTTCATGCAGGGATTTATGTGAGAGGTGCTTCTGCCAGCTACGATCAGAATATATTGATAGGACAGGTTGGCGTAGGGAATACCATTCAAAATTATGGTGGAGGTTCAACAACTACAACCTATGGTGTTTATTTTATTTATGTGAATAATGCCGATGTTAGTTATAATACAATTGATAATGCCGGAAATGGCGGATCTGCTCATGGAAGTATACTTTATGGTGTTTTTTATTCTACAGTAACCGGTGTGGTTGCCGGGAGCAATAATCAGTTCACAATGGCCAATTCATCTGCTTCATCGGCAACGAATGTTATTTATAATGGCAATGCAGTTACTTCCAATAATTTTAACAACAATACCTTTGCTTTCGGAACGCTTTCTTCAACCGGAACTGTTTATATTATCTATGCAAGCTCTGTAACGCAGAGTGTAAGCATCAGCGGAAATCAAACATCAGGAAACATCAACAGAACCGGAGCTTCTGGTACATTTTACTGCTATTATAACAACGGATCTCCAACGGGTGGTGTGGAAACACTTTCTGATAATAATTTTTCAAATATTAGCCTTGCTGGATCTTCTACATTTTATGGTTTGTATTCCAATACTGCTGTAGGACAGAGCAGAAACTGCTACAACAATACGATTTCCTCTATTCAGGGTGGTACAGGAAGCTGTTATTTAATCTATGTACTGAGTTCGGTTTCGAATTATGTTTATAATAATACGGTTATGGATATTGCATCCGGAGGTACAACTTATGGTTTGTATTTTACAGGTACAAATCCGGTTGTTTATGGAAATATTGTAAAAAACATAACTACATCCGGCACAACGATTGTAGGGGTTTATAATGCCGGAACTGCAACAACCCAACTGTATAATAATAAAGTATTTAATATAAATTCTACAAATACTGCACCTATAGTTTCAGGAGTTTTAATAAGCGCCGGTACCGCAAATTATGTTTATAATAATTATGTTTCTGATTTAAATGCAGGCGTTTCAAACAACGATAATTCTGTACGCGGGATTAATATTACCGGTACAACCGCATTGGCCACTTATGGTATTTATTTCAACACCATTTATCTCGCATCTACTTCGTCAGGTACAAATTTTGGTGCCACCGGAATTTATCACACCTACAGTGCAACAGCTACCACGGCTGTACTGGATATGCGCAACAACATCATTGTCAATAATTCAACACCCAATGGAACAGGGAGTATTGTTGCCTTCAGAAGAAGTGCAGCAACCAATCTGGGCAATGTAAGTTTGGATTGCAACAACAACTGTTTGTATGCAGGTGCGCCGGGTGCCAATAATCTGATTTTTTATGACGGTACCAATGCACAACAGACTTTAGGCGATTATCAGACCTGGATTGCTCCCAGGGAAGCACTTTCGTTTTCTTCGATACCTCCATTTGTAGATATTTCAGCTACTCCCTATGATTTACATATACAAGCCGGTGTTTCCACCAAATGTGAAAGCGGTGGGAATGTGATAACAACACCTACTATTACAGTAGATTACGATGGAAATGCACGTTATCCAAACAGCGGATACCCCGATGATGCTTCCAGTCCGGCTACAGCTCCTGATGTGGGTGCCGATGAATTTGCCGGCATTCCTTCTTTTACCTGTGCTGCACCTGCTCCGGGAAATACAGTGAGTACTGCAAATGGTCTGTGTTTAGGACAAAGCATCACATTGTCACTCGAAAATGCCACCATAGGTACCGGTGTCTCTTATCAATGGCAAAAATCAGTCGATAATGTTACTTATACCGATATCAGTGGCGAAATCAATGCATTTTATACTTTTACACCCATCATTTCATTGTATTATCAGTGTATTGTAACCTGTCAGAATGGGCCTTCATCGGCCATCTCCAATCCAATTCAGATTACCTTTTCTGCAATCATTACTTCCACTACACCGGCTTCTCGTTGCGGAACGGGTACCGTCAACCTGCAAGCTACTGGCACAGGCACAGCTATAAAATGGTATGACGTTCCCAGTGGCGGGGCTCCCATCGGTATGGGTTCTCCAATTACCACACCGGCAATAAGTACGACTGATACTTTTTATGTGAGTACTGCAATAATTGCTAACGGTGATGTGAATGTAGGTGCAGGCGCTACCACTTCAGCAACCTATTCAAATCCATTTTATTCATTGTATAGCAATATTCATACTCAACATTTAATTACAGCCGCAGAATTAAATGTTGCCGGAATCTCAGCCGGAAATATAAATGCAGTTGCTTTAGATGTAACATCAGCCGGTACTTTACCCATGTTAGATTTATCGGTAAAAATCGGGACAACCACTGCTACTGCTTTGACAGTATTTGCTGATAATTCCGGGTTTACTGAAATATATACAAATACTTCTTTAATGCCGGTGGTGGGTTTAAATGTGTTAACTTTTTCTACTCCTTTTAGCTGGGATGGGACTTCAAATATAATATTGGAATTCTGCCATGGTAACGGTGCTTCAACAGCTACCATGAGCAGAACGGTAAAAGCAGATGCAACCTCCTATGTATCAAGTATCAAAACGCATAGAACTTCATCTTCCTCGTCAGCTGTTATTTGTGGAGATATAACGACAAATTTGCTATCCTATTCTTTACGGCCCAAATTTATTTTTAATGCCCAGGCTGGCTGTTCAAGCCCGCGCGTGGAAGTTGTTGCTACGGTTACACCTCCGCCTGCATTTACAGTTACTGCAGATCAGACCATTTGCAACAATGCAGTGGGAACTTTGGCTATAACTTCAACAATAGGAGATTATGATAGTTACATCTGGTCGCCTGTAACCGATTTATATACAGATGCAGCAGCCACCATTCCTTATACAGGGGGCAGTGCTGCTACTGTTTATGTAAAATCAACCATAGCTGCTACCGTAAGCTATATTTGCACTGCAAATAATTCAGTTTCGCTTTGCGCAAATATTAATACAACGAAGGTTACAGTTTTGCCGGCTTTGCCTGTTATAGCTTCGGCTCCGGATGAAATTTGTAAAAGCGGAAGTGCTGTTTTATCAACGACTCCGTCGATAGGATATGGTGCAGCCACTTTCCAATGGCAGGATTCTCCGAATGGCAGTGTTTATACTGATATTCTTCTGGCAACAGCTTTGGAATATACAACACCTGTGATTACTTCCACTACTTATTATCAATTGCTGATCAAAGACGGGAATAATAATGTTTGTGTAACACCACAAAAAACAATGGTAGTCAATAATCCACAGATACTTTCCACGACACCGGGTACGCGCTGTGGAAGCGGAACGGTTGATTTGAGTGCAACAGGTGAAGTAGGAGCTGTTTTAAAATGGTATACAGCTTCTGCTGGAGGTACTGCACTGGGTAGTGGATCTAATTTTGCTACACCTGTTATCAACAGTACCACAAGTTTTTATGTAAGTGCATCAGCCGGAAGCACATTGGCCAGTATTGGCGCACCCGACAGAGGAGCATCAAGCACCTATACGTCGCAGGCCGGATTATTGTTCGATGTATTTGCACCTTCCATGAATTTGAATGGGGTATATATTTATCCCGTGGGTACCGGAGAAGGTGTTGTAAATATAGCCTTGAAGAATTCATCAGGGGCTATACTGGAATCAGTTGCTTTTACTACAACAGCTACTGCATCTCCTGGGGTGAAAACATATGTACCGTTGAACTGGTCAGTGGCTTCCGGAAATGGATATTGGCTGGATATGACCAGTCGTACAGGTTTGGTTGCCAGTTTGATCAGGGATGGTACAGCAGACATAGTAGGTGGGGCTATTGCAAGCAATGCATTCATGACATTGCCGGGCGTGATGACCATTACCGCTGGCCGACTGGGAAGCAGTGGCACCTCTACCAGCTATTATTATTTTTATGATTGGCAGGTTGAAACCGGATGTGAAGGTGATCGTACAGAAGTTATAGCAACAGTTACACCTTCACCGGCTATTCTACCATTGAATGCACCAAGTGCTATTTGTGTAGGTCAGAGTTCAAATCTGAGTGTAACAAGTTCCAATGATCCCAATTATGCCTATGAATGGACACCCGGAAATCTTGCAGGTGCCACACAGACAGTGAGCCCTGCAACCACCACTGTGTACACCATAACTGCAATTGATGCTGTAACGGGTTGTAATACTACAGGAAATATTACCGTTACAGTGAATCCATTACCCTCTTCTGTAACGGCATCGGCATCGGTCAATACCATTTGTGCTGGTGGTGCTGTTGATTTATTCTCTTCAGCAATCAGTAATGCTTTTCAAACAAATACCTATGTTGATCCAACAATAGCCGGTGGTTTTGAAACGGGTCTTGATTTTGCATCCAATGGATGGACGCAGGTAAATTCTGCTTCCAATTACTGGATTATAGGAAACCTTGCACCAGCCTTTGCCGGTTCTCAGGGCGTTCATATTTCTCAAAACGGAACAGCCTATGATTATTCATTTGTAAATCCAGCCAGCA
This sequence comes from Bacteroidales bacterium, assembly GCA_038204725.1. Taxonomy (GTDB): domain Bacteria; phylum Bacteroidota; class Bacteroidia; order Bacteroidales; family JACABE01; genus JACABE01. Next base: position 12,410 of record JBBRCQ010000047.1, read on the forward strand.
ATACTTCTCATTTTTACAGAGATGTTGTCATTCCGGCAAGTGTTCAAAATATTTCATTGAAATTTTATTGGAAAGGATTTGGCGAAGCGGATTGGGATAATTTGTTGGTTTGGACTGCACCCACAACATTTACTCCTGTTGCTGACCTTCCTGCTTCAGCTACTGGAATACCCACCATGACGGGCGCAACTTTAGTTTGGACACAACCCAATGCTACACAAGCAACCTATACATTAGCTACTATTACTTTGCCGAATTCGTTGGCAGGTACTACGGTCCGATTGATATTTACCTGGCAGAACGATATGGCTGACGGCGTTTCACCGGCAGTTGCCATTGATAATATTTCTCTTACAGCTGATGAAAATGTAGCAGTTACTTATACCTGGACTTCTTTGCCCGTGGGATATGTATCTTCGGTTCAAAACCCCACAGGTATTACTCCTGCTGTAACTACACAATATATTGTTACCGCTGAGAATATTAATGGTTGTACAGCTTCAAGCAGTACGACCGTAACTGTTGACGTTTCGGTTGGAGGGTTGGTTACCGCAACTACGAGTCCTTTGTTGGGTGGACAGAACGCAGAACTGACAGTAAGCGGACAAACAGGAAGTATCCTGAAATGGCAAAAAGCACTCAATGGTGGAAGCTGGTCTGATATTGTCTCCACAGCCAATCCTTATTCGGAAATTCCAACAGACTTGGGTATGTGGAGTTACAGGGCTGTGATACAAACCGGAAGTTGTCCCGAAGCCAATGCTGTACAGGCGGATATATTGGTAAATGCGAATACTACCACATTTACAGAAGCTATTGACAACGACTGGAATACTGCAGGAAACTGGACCAATGGCATACCCACACGTACTTACAATGCTATAATTACTTCCAGCTTGAAAGCGATAGTAGGTCAAAGTGGTCACGAATGCAACGACATAACTGTCGCTCCTTTAGGGGAATTAACCATTGTAGGTGTGAATTTTTCTATTTACGGAACCTTATTGTTACAGTCGGATGTTACGGGAGCTGCTTCCTTACTTGAAAGCGGTACGATTACTTATGCAAATTATTCCAATGCACAATGTTATGTCACCGGCAACAAGTTTCACCAGATTGCTCTGCCCGTCAGCAATACCATTGAGGCAGGTACTGCAGCCGGTCAGATTGGTGATGTGTTTTTGAATTGCACGCTGGATAAATACAACGAATCAACCAATACCTATACGGGTTTGACTGCTGCAGATGCAATAACACCTGATCAGGGTTATATGGTACAGTATATGTATTATGCACCGGCACCGGATTATAAAACCATCTATTTCAGGGGAACATTGAATACGGGAGATAAATCCTTTACGCTTACCAGTTCGGGAGCTCTCTTAGGATACAACCTGCTTCCAAATCCTTATCCTTCTTCCATCGACTGGGATCATGCCGGTTTAACCGCAAATGCTACCGCTACACTGGGTGCCAATGCGCCATTGTGGATTTGGAATCACACTGCTTCAAACTGGGGCACTTATGTAGCAGGGAATGCCGGTTTAGGCACCAATGGAGCAACCAATATCATTGCTCAGCAACAGAGTTTCTTTGTAAAGGCAACTACTGCCGGTTTATTCACAATTCCTTCTGCTGCCAGATTGCATGGAAAGCAAAGTTTTTTGAAATCAACGCCAGAGAACCTGTTGAAACTGAAAGTCATTTCAACGATCAATACTTTCAGCGATGAAATGATAGTAAATTTCAAAAACAATGCAACTGCAAGCCAGGGTGCCACAAAATGGTTTTCTTTTGTAACTGAAGCTCCTTCGTTGTATTCGGTTAAAAACAACCAGTCTTTTGCAATCAATACTTTAACAGGCGTTAGTAACCAGTTGATAGTTAATGTTGGGTTCAAAGCAGGTGAAAATGGAAATTACACCATCACTGCCAGCGGATTGACCAGCTTTGCTACGACAACTTATGTTTATTTAAAGGACTTAACTACCAACTCCCTTACCGATTTGAATCAAAATGCAACCTATAGTTTTGCAGCAACCACCAATGACAATGCTGATCGTTTTCAACTGATCTTTGCATTATCACCATTGGGAATTTCAAATAACGGAATACTGAATACCAGCATATATGCCAACAACAATATCATCACTGTAAATAGCAACGAAAACATACAACAAATAGCCATTTACAATACGTTGGGACAAATGATCAAAACCTTTGCAAACACTCAAAGTGCTATGATTATTGATATGAAGGATTATGCAACCGGTTATTATGTGGTAAGAGTGGTAACGGATAAAAATGTGTATTCGGAAAAAGTGTTGATAGAATAATCGGCCTATCCCTAAATCCCTTTCCAAAGGAAAGGGACTTTATGGCAGAGGTAAATTGCAATAAAGTTCTTTGAATAAATAAAATAAATAATAAAGCTCTCCTTTCCCTTTGGGAAGAGCCTGTTCCGATTTATCGGAAGTGGGGGATGGGCTTGAAATTAAATAATAAAGCTCTGCTTTGCTCCCCCTCTCTTTTGGAGAGGGGGCTGGGGGGAGAGGCTTCTAATTAATATAAAAAGATATGAAAAAAATAATTTTAACAGCAATGATTATAATAGGTAGTGCAGTTTTATATGCGCAACCTTTACCTCCATTGGGGAATGCAGGACAGAATCCTCCCATGGGCGGAGCGGCTCCCATAGATGGCGGTCTGAGCATAATTTTGGTATTGAGTGCAGCTTATGGCGGTAAACGAATACATATGATTCGAAAAGAGCACAGGGCGCAGAAAAAAGTGAAAAGTGAATAGTGAAAGTTTATTTTCCCGTCGGGTACGGAGTTCCCGACGGGTTGTAAACCTTTTTAATTCAATCTTTCATCGGAAATATCTGATGATTTTCGAACAACGAATAACGATTTTAGATTTTAGAAGTACTTCCAGAATGTTCTATCTTCTTTTTTCTTTTTTCCCTTTTTAAATCTTACTTCTTAAATCGTTAATTGTTAATCGCAAATTTTTTTGATCTGCGAACAACGATTTTAGATTTTAGAAGTCCTGCCAAATAACCCAACAACCTGCTAACCCTATAACACACTACCCAACAATTACTTATATCATAAAAGTCTTTTAATTGTTAAATAAAAACAAAATTAAATTTATTTTTTAACAATTTTAAGTTTCAGATTAACATATTTAGTTTATCTTTGAACCGATTTTTATAAACAACAATTAGGTTCTTATTGTTTTGTGCTTTTCCCTCAAATTAACAAAATTCCAGAACCCTACTTAAAAAAAATAAAATATGAAAAAAACGTTTACTTTTATTATTATGCTTTGCATAATTGGAATGGCTAACCTGACGAATGCACAGGAAGTGAAATTGAATAACAACCTTGTTGTTGAAGGTGACGGCACTCTTAGAATGGACAATGATGCTACTGTTTGGAATGATATTTACGTTTCTGCAGACGCAACCACCAAAGGTGACGGTGTTAGAGGCCCTATTTGGGGTGGAGCTAATCCTACTGCTTTCAGAAAAGATGCTGCGGGTACAAGCCAGGGTGTTTATCTTTGGATGTTTTCTCCGAGTCAGGAACAAGAAGTGTATTTTACAATTCAGTTACCTCATAGCTATAAAACCGGATCTGCTATATATCCGCGTGTGCACTGGACAACTGCCACAGGTACTCCAACCAAAACAAATGTTGTTTGGGCGTTGGAATATACCATAGTCCCATTTGGAGCCTTATTTCCAGTTACTTCAACCATTACAGGAAACAATGAAATAGCTTCCTTTATTACTCCCTCAGGAACAAGACAACATCTTTGCACTCCTCTTGGAACAATCAGCGGATCTTCTCCTTCATTAGGGTTTAATACTGTTATTGTCTGCAGGTTATACAGAGCTATTAACAATGGATCAGACACTTTCGGCAATGAAACAGGTTTGCTTGGATTTGATCTTCTTTACGAAAGTGATACCCAGGGTAGCAGATATGAATATATAAAATAAAACAAACCTTTGATTTCGTGTTTTATTGGATTCAATAAATGCAAGAAATGATTGCTTTGTAAAATATTCAGATTTACCCAAATATCCCGGTTCTTTCTGGTAAGAAGAAAGTAATATTCTTCCATTTATCATAATATAGCCTACAAGATATGAGATCATCAAACAATTTAAAAAAGAAGAAATGATAAATAAAAAAATATATTTATGGATACTTTGCCTGCAGGTATTGGTTGTGTTGCCATTTGCAACACAAGCCCAGCAAGGTATTGATATATCCGCAGGCAGCAACATCACCTTTTTTGGTGCTGCAACCATTGAAATCAACAGTGGAGACTTTATAAACAATGGCAGCTATTCAAAAGATGTGGAAACAATCACCTTTACAGGAATTACTGCCCAGAAAATTTCAGGTAGCAGCAATACCATTCTGAATAACCTAGTGTTTAACAATACTGCCGGTATATCAGCACAAATGGATTTGCTTACCTGCAACAATCTTACTGTTGGCTTAGGCGGCAACTTCAGCATTGATGCTGCCAAATCAGTTACAGTAAGCGGTACACTAACCAATAATGCTACAGCTGCAGGATTGCTTTTAAAATCAGATGCAAACGGAACCGCATCACTGCTGCATAATACTGCCAGTGTGATTGCTACTGCAGAACGTTATATTGCAAATGACAATTCATGGCATCTGATTTCCGCTCCTGTTGACGGACAACTCATAACTCCTGCTTTTGCTGCTACACTACCCAATACATCTTTTGATTTCTATAAATGGAATGAAGCGATTGATATTACTACCGGTCTAACCTGGGTTAACTTAAGAAATGCTGGTGGTAATTTAAATACTACCGCTTTTGGAGCTACTCCCATGTTTGAAGTTGGAAAAGGCTATCTTGTTGCTTATAGCAATACTTATGCCAATGGTTCAAACCATAGCTTTACAGGCAGCTTAAACAATGGTGATAAATCTGTTGCTGTTGCTTACAGCAATAACCATAATGAATTGATCGGCAATCCTTATGCATCAGCCATCGATTGGGATGCTTCAGGTTATACAGGTCGTGATACATATTTAGGCGCTGCTAATCCCGGAATCTGGATTTGGAATCAAACTGCAGGTAATTATGGTGTGTACGCAAACCCATCAGGAACCAATAATGTTACAAATATTATTGCTCCTCACCAGGGTTTCTTTGTACAAACTACATCTACTGGTACATTTAGCATTCCTCAATCAGCAAGGGTTCATCCGGGAACACAACAGTTCTTAAAATCCACTCCAGTTGATTGCATCAGATTAAAAGTAAATTCTACAGCAAATACTTACAGTGATGAGGTCATCGTTCAATTTGATGCCAATGCAAACCAAGACGGGATGAGCAAATGGTTTTCAATGATTACGGATGCTCCTTCATTATATTCTGTAAAAAATAACCAACTTTACACCATTAATACTTTACCAGCTTGCAACAATAATTTAACGGTTGAAGTTGGGTTTAAAGCAGGTGTGAACGGAAATTATGCTATCTATGCATCCGGGTTAAACAGTTTTACTGCCAGTAAATACATCTATTTAAAAGATTTAAAAACTAATTATTTACAGGATTTGAATCAAAAAGTAAAATATTCTTTTGCTGCAACTACTGCTGATAATACCAACCGTTTTCAACTAATATTTGCATTGTCACCATTATCAATTTCAGATAATGAAATGATGAACACGAGTATTTTTGCATACGACAATACAATTACTATCAATAGCAATGAAGCCATACAACAGATAGCCATTTACAATACAATGGGACAGATTATCAAAACCATCGGAAAAACAAATGGTACCCAAACTGTGAATATGACTGGAAATGCTACAGGTTACTACATTGTAAGAGTTGTGACTGAAAAAAATGTATATTCAGAAAAAGTATTTATAAAATAAAAAGAAAGAAGCCCCACCCTAGCCCTCCCCGAAGGGGAGGGAATTGTGGAAGTGGTAAATTTAAATACTATTCTTTGAATTATAAGTAAATAATTAAGCTCTGGGGGATGGGCTTCTAATTAATATAAAATAAGTATGAAAAAAATAATTTTAACGGCATTGATTGCTTTTTGTAGTTTCGGATTGTTTGCACAACCTCAACCACCTCCTTTTGGACATGGTGAAAGCGGAGACCAGCAAGGTGCTCCTTTGGATGGCGGATTAAGTGTATTGTTAGTCTTAGGTGCTGCTTACGGAGCAAAAGAGTTAAAGAGTAAAAGAAAAGAAGCGAAAGAAAAAGAAGAAAGCAATTAATTGTTTGAATCTTTCATTTTAATTTCTTGTTTTCTATATTTGTATGAAAGTTGAAATAAGAGAAATAAGAGCTGTATCTGTAATCGTGACAAATTAAGAATATCGCTCTGATTCACGAATATGGATGAAATAACAGAAAAACTTTTCTTTGAAATTTATTAGCATTTAAAAAAGTTTATTGAAAATCGTTTCAATAAACTTTTTTTTTAGAGGCATACTTTTGAGGTGGCATTTTATTTTTCTGTATTTTCTTTCCAGTCTCCGTTCAACTTGATCAATTCAATCAGTTTATCCACTGCATCATTTTCGGGAATGTTTTTTTCAACCAAATTTTTCCCTTTGTACAGGTGAATGTTACCGTTTCCGGATCCTACATATCCATAATTTGCATCTGCCATTTCGCCGGGACCATTGACAATGCATCCCATTACAGCAATTTTAAGTCCTTTAAGATGAGAAGTCTTTTCCTTGATGGCTTTTAAAGCATGCTGTATTTTGAATTGAGTTCTGCCACAGGATGGACAAGCAATAAATTCTGTTTTTGTAATGCGCACTCCACTTGCCTGTAACAATGCAAAGGATGTTTCCGTAATCATCTCATGTGAAAAGTGAGGATTTTCTATCCAGACGCCATCACAAAAACCATCTACAAGCAAAGCACCGAAATCGGCTGAAGCTTTCATTTGAAAAGTCTCTTTATCAGAAATGCTGTATGTTTTTTTAACAATCACAGGCAATGTTATGCCTGCATGGATTAACCCGGCAAAGAAGCGTCTTTCGCTTTTGATGTTATTGTTCCCAAAAGCAGTTATGAGTATACTATTTTTGATTGTTTGTAAGGTTTTAATTAATTCAACATTGCTAAAATCAATGGAATGGATAAATGGAATCTGAATAAACCGAATTGCATTCGCATTGGGTTGATCTGCAGTAAGTTGATCGACAGTTAGTAAATCAAAATAAGTATTTGAAAGATTGTTTTTAATTTTATCTTGTGTAAACGAATAATCTGCTTTATGAGCAGTATCGTTACCGATAATGATTACTGGTTTTGTATTTCCGGTGATATCTATTGTAAAAGAATTTCTCCTTGTATATTGATAAGGATTTACCAGGAAGTCAACAATTATATTTTCAGAAGGTTTAGAAGGCGTTTCCGGTTTGTAAAAATCAACAATCTTACGTGCCACGGGCAATTCAAATTCAGGGTCTTCGGTCAACGAAACCCTGATGGTATCGCCTATTCCATCTGCCAGCAATGCTCCAATGCCGTTGGCTGACTTTATGCGGCCGTCTTCAGCATCTCCTGCTTCTGTAACGCCTAAATGAACGGGGTAATTCATACCTTCAGCCTTCATATTTGCCACCAAAAGCCTTGTTGAGGCAACCATTACTTTTATATTGCTTGATTTCATTGATAAAACAAGATCGTTAAATCCAAAACTTCTGCATATACGTATAAATTCCATGGCCGATTCTGTCATTCCCTCCGGAGTGTCACCATAGCGATGAACAATGCGATTGGAAAGCGAACCATGATTGGTTCCTATACGAATAGCAGTTTGGTTTTTTGTGCATATTTCAATCAAAGGGAATATTCGTTCGGCAATACGCTGTAATTCTTCTTCATACTCTTTTTCTGTAAAATCGAACTTTCCTGTAGTCCGGTCAACATAATTCCCGGGATTGATACGCACTTTTTCGACAATGGCAGCAGCGATTTCAGCAGCTTTTGGATTAAAATGGATATCGGCAATTAAGGGTGCAGTATAACCTCTTTTATGTAACTCATTTTTAATATTGACCAGATTTTCCGCTTCTTTAACTCCGGGTGCTGTGATGCGAACATATTCGCAACCAGCTTCAATCATTCTTATACTCTGCGCTACTGTAGCCATGGTGTCCATGGTGTTGGTGTTGCACATGGATTGTATCCGGACCGGATATTTACCACCTAAGGGAACATTCCCAATTTGTATGACTCTGGTTATAAATCGTTGATAAGTATAGGGATGTTGGGTAAACTGAAGCATGGGATTCGGTGATTATGAATTACGAATTACGAATTACAAATTACGAATTACGAATTACTTTTACTATTTACTGTTCACTGTTCATTGTTCACTATTCACTATTCACCGAAAACTGTTCACTATTTTCTGTTTTTAGTAAATTCAGATCTTTGGCCACCATTAAATTTATTTTTAAAAGGTTGTCATTAGAAATAGTTGCAGTTTTTTCAAGTTTTGAATATTCCTGAATGAGTCTGGCCAACAATACACAGGCAGAACAGGGATGCGAGAATGGTTTATAAAGGTCTTTGTAAGGTTCGTACAGCAGATCGGCTAAATCAAATGCTTTTTTATACGCAAAAGCCATTGTAATTTTATCATCAAAGCCATTGATGATTTCATATAAACTTTTTTTGTTGATATTGCCCAGATTACTTAATCCTACACCATACATACAGGATCTAACGCCTCCATTGGGTGCTATGGTAAGCATATTGGGCTGGCAAAAGCCTTTGCTTTTGCATAAACTATGTAAAATCATTTCTTTAAGCGGTAAATGATTGATAGAATGATCGGCAATGTCATTAGCTCCACCCATATCCACCAGTTCCATAGTGATAGGTGTCATAAATTTTAATTCGTTAATAACCAATGTTGTTTTAACATATTGTATAAAGGAATATAATTGTTCTTTGGTTTCTGTAGACGAAATTAGCTCGTAATGCAAATGAAATGTTTCACAGGCTTCGATTATATTTGTAAGTTGTTTGACGCCAGATACATCTTTGTCGAGGCGGGAATCAAAATTTAAGGCCAACTGATTTAGTCCGCTTTTTTTCATTATTTTAATCAATGAATTAGCAGAAGTGAATCTGTGATTGCCTACTTTGAACAACATTTTGTTTCCCCAAAAAGAATTGGTAAACAGCCGGGTTGGAATGCCGTAACTGGAAGCATAACGGATTAGCTCAAAAATATCGACATTCGCCAATAAAGCCTCACCACCTGTAAAGTTGATCCCATTTTGCAATAAGCCTGCAAAATAGGCATCGGCAATAATACTTTTAATTTTTTCGAATGAAAGTTCTTCGTTTTTATATGTTTTTCTTACCGCTTTTAAAATACAGTGCGGGCAATGAGAATTGCACTTGTAGGTAATCTCGAGGTTAATGGCTTCAATGTGTGCAATTGGATAATGAAGATAGTGGTTTTTAAGTTCTTCAATTTTAGAATCTATCAAATGGTCTTCAACTTTAATAATCTTTACAATGCTTAACTCTTCTAACTTCTTGATATATTTTTCAATGGTAATTTCACTGGATTTGATCAATCCGGCGTAATACAACTGAAGTAGAAATGTATTCAGTTTTTCATACGGCAAATTAGCCATTGTCAGCCTGTTTTTGAGTAAGCTTCTCTTAATCAGGTTGCAACAAAGATTGGTTAATTGTATTGCTTTAATCATATTTGCAAAATCATAATGATTACAAACCTACAATTTTTTTTTGATAAAAGCTGAATTTGATAAGAAAAATATGAATTTTTAATGAAAATTAATATTAAACTGTCTTTTTAATCCATAAATATTTGCACAAATATATAATATTCATGACTTTAAATTGATAAATCCAATCGAAAATAATTTATTTCATTTAAAATTACAGCTTATAAAAAAAGGTTTTATTTTCAGCAAATAAAACCTTTTAAAATTAAGTTATTGATTCTTAGAACAATCCTGAAATATTTCCGTCATTATCGATATCGATCAGTTCTGCCGAAGGTTCTTCGGGCAAACCGGGCATACGCATGATGGTTCCTGCAATGGGAATGATAAATCCTGCACCTGCAGCCAGTTCAATCTGTCGAATTTTAACAGTGAAACCTTTAGGTCTACCTTTGCGATACTGGTCATCTGACAATGATTTCTGAGTTTTTGCTATACATACCGGCAAATTCCCAAAGCCCAGTTCATTGATTTTAGTGATATCAACTTTTGCCTGTACAGAATATTCCACATGATCGGCACCATACATCTTGCAGGCAATTTCCTTAATCTTTTCCTCAATGGTCCAATTGAAGTCGTACAAAGGTTTGAAACAACTTCCGCATCTTTCGGTTGCATCTACCACCATCTGTGCCAACTCAAGTGCACCTTCGCCACCTTTTTCCCAGCTTTCTACCAGAGAGATTTCAACATTCAATGCTTTGGCTTTCGCTTTAAGTACTTCAATTTCCTCTTCTGTATCCTGAGTGAATTTATTAATGGCAATTACAGGTGATATTCCGTAATATTGTATGTTTTCAATATGTTTTTCGAGATTTTCAATACCTTTTATAAGTGCTTCAGTGTTGGGGAGATGCAGGTCTTTAAGTTTTACTCCTCCATGATATTTAAGGGCTCTGATGGTAGCAACCAGCACAACGGCATTGGTCGATAAATTTCCGTACTGACTCTTGATATTAAAGAATTTTTCGGCACCTAATTCAGAGGCAAACCCAGCTTCGGTAACAACATAATCAGATAAGGACAGCCCCATTTTGGTAGCTATAATCGAGTTGGTACCCTGTGCGATATTGGCAAAAGGCCCACCATGAATGATGGCCGGATTGCCTTCGATGGTTTGCACCAGATTTGGCATAATGGCATCTTTCATCAATGCTGCCATGGCACCCTGTGCTTTTAAATCCCTCGCATAAATCGGGTTTCCGCTATAGGTAAACCCAATGAAAATGTTTCCTAATTTGTTTTTTAAATCTTCAATATCTTTTGCCAGACAAAGGGTAGCCATTACTTCAGATGCTGCCGTGATGTCAAAACCTGTTTCGCGCGGTACACCTTGTTTCGCACCTCCTAAACCAATAATGATGTCTCTCAGCGATCTTTCGTTCATGTCCATCACTCTCCTCCAACGGATGGTGCGTGGGTCTAATCCTAGATTGTGTTTTGTGCTTTGTATGTTGTTATCGATGAGTGCTGATAAAAGATTATGTGCTTTTTCTACTGCCGAAATATCTCCTGTAAAATGGAGATTGATATCTTCCATAGGTAACACCTGCGAATAGCCTCCACCCGTTGCACCCCCCTTCATTCCAAATACCGGCCCTAGTGAAGGTTCACGTAAGACAACGGTTGTTTTCTTTCCCAAACGGTTCATGGCTTGTGCCAATCCTATGGACGTTGTTGTTTTTCCTTCACCTGCCGGTGTGGGAGTAATGGCGGTTACCAATATCAGTTTGCTCTTTCCCGCTTTTTCTTCATCAATTAAATGTAAAGGCAGTTTTGCTTTGTATTTTCCATACAATTGCAAATCATCTTCTTTAATGCCGAGGATTTTTGCAATTTCCCCAATAGGCTTCATTTTAATTTCGTGAGCAATGTTGATATCACTTTTCATAGTTGGACTTTTTAATTATTGATGGATGATGGGTCAAATAATATGTTCTTTTTGACAGATGTGATAATTTGAGATAACGCTCATTCCGGAATAAAAGTTATCTGTTGCTGTATACTCAGCATGGTCGGTATGTTTATTCTAAATGTACTCGGAATAAGATTGATAAATCAGTATTGTGTATTTTGTTTATATTTTTTATTTTAATCTTACGTTTATTAGCATCACAAGTGAAATATGAGCAATGGTTCAATCCGGTTTATTTATCAGGGTAATCAAAATCAATTGGGTCTTAATTGTGTTAATAAAACATCTATACGTTGGTATTGTTCAATATTGAATGCTTGATTTATTTTTAATTACTTCATCTATTTTTTTATACTTTTGTAATACACAAATAATCCCAATAGCGTGTAAAGTTATAATTTTTTTAATTCATGGATAAAATTAAATAAACTTTTATTTGAATACCAATCATTTTGTAATTTCATAAAAATGAACATAAACAGATTCAGCAATATATATATTATTTTTTTATTTATTATATTTCCATTTTCACTGAAAAGTCAGATCAGTATTGGCGGGATTCCTCCCGGTTTTGCATACGATCTGAACAAATCGCTGATACAAACAATAAACATAGAAAAGCCCGATGTTGCCAAGCTTTTGCTGGAAGATGAAATTTCAGGGAAAAAGGGAGAAGCCTATCGGATGGGCATTTTATTGCCGGTTGACAAAGGGATCCATAATTCGGGTACCTGGACACGAATGAGCAATGGTGATAAAATTTGGCAATTGAGAATAACCTCAAAAGATGCTTTGGCAACGGGTTTTTATTTTGATAATTTTCATCTTCCGGCTGGCAGCAGGTTGTATGTGTATAACGATGAAAAAACCAACTTGATAGGTGCTTTCACAGATAAAAACAATCATACTAACGGTTATTTCGCTACCAGTCTGATAGCAGGTGATGCTGCAATCCTTGAGTATTTTGAGCCGTTTGTGGTGAAGGATACAGTCATTCTCAATATTTCTGAAATCAATTATGCGTACAGAGGTGTAAATATTATCAGTACTGATAAAAACGGGTTTGGATCCTCTGGATCATGTGAGGTGAATGCAAATTGTTCAGAAGGGAATGACTGGAAATTGCAAAAAGGAGGAGTAGTACGGATCAATATCAGGGTTGGATCAAGTACGAGTTGGTGTACAGGCGCACTGGTCAACAATACCTTGAACGATTTTAAACCATATATGCTCACAGCCGATCATTGTGGCCATAATGCCTCTGCTGCCAATATTTCGCAATGGATATTTTATTTTAATTATGAATCTGATGTTTGTAGCAATCCTACGGCTGAAGGGACGTTGTCTTCTCACAGTATGACAGGTGCCGTTAAAGTTGCCAGTGGAGGCAATTCAGGAAATACAGGATCCGATTTTTACCTGGTTTTGTTGAACAATGAAGTTCCCAAATCGTACAATCCTTACTTCCAGGGATGGGATAGAAGCGGGAACGCTTCTGCTTCGGGCGTTTCGATACATCATCCCGAAGGAGATATAAAGAAAATAAGTACTTATAACACACCTTTGGTTTCGAGTGCTTATAATACAGTGTTTTCGCACTGGAAGGTTGTCTGGAATGCCACTGCCAACGGCCATGGTGTTACTGAGCCCGGCTCTTCAGGTTCTCCCATTTTTAATGCATCCGGGAGACTCGTGGGTACATTAACGGGTGGAACATCTTCTTGTTCATTCCTCTCAGATCCCGATTTCTATGGGAAATTCGACTGGCATTGGGACAAAAACGGATCCACTCCTGCCGAACATCTAAAGGAATGGCTCGATCCGGGTGCAAGCAACGTAATGCAGTTGGAAGGACTGGCGCATAACAGTGCCGATTTTACCGCCAATACAACGTATGTAAAAAAAGGAGAAACCGTTCAGTTTACCAATACATCCTTGGGTGTTCCCTCACAATATCTTTGGCAATTTGAAAATGGAGAGCCTGCTTTTTCCACTCAGGAAAATCCAGTAGCCGTCAGATATAATGAAACAGGTTTTCAGGATGTTTCTTTAACCACTTTTTTTGTAGAAACAGATACAAGTTATTCCAGACTGACCACAAAACCTGATTATATAAGAGTTTGGGACGACGTTAAAATGTATGCTCCTTCCTTAAGCGGACAATTATGGATAGATTTCAGCTATACCAATTTTGAAAAATTTAATCTTTCTATTTATGATGTAATGGGACGAAATGTATTGAACTACGAAAACAACAGCAACCCTAATACCAGGTTTAATCTTAACATAAGCAAATTGCGTACGGGCGTATACATCGTTAAAATCATAACGGATTGGACAGCTTATGAAAACAAAGTTGTTATTATCAATTAGAAAAAAGATATAGTTTTTCTAAACTTAACCTGACTGATTTTTTATTAAATTTAAAAAATCTGAATTAACTTTGTAAAAAAAAAGATGGAAACAACAGAATTACAAAATAATATCATAAGAAAAATCCTTTCCACTGACAATATTCAATTATTGACGTATTTGAATAAAATTCTTACATTGGATACAAATCAAAAACCAAACGAATTGAGCGATTTCGAAAAGAATTTTATAAATGAAAGTATCTCGGATTATCAAAAAGGGAATACAAATTCAAATGAAGATGTATTTTTGAAAAACGAAAAATGGCTGGAAAAATAATCTGGACAAACAAAGTTAAGAGCGTATTTTCAGAAATACTCGAATTCTAATGCAAAAGAAATGAAAGCAATACATATAGCCGTAAACTCAATTTAAGAATTAACCTAATAATTTCTAAATTAAAGATTTATCCCTTCATTGGAAAACCGACAAATATGCCCAATGTTAGAATAATTATTTACTCCAATTTTAAAATAATTTACAAACTCGAAAATGAAGTTATCATTATACTTATGGTTTGGGATTGTCGTCAAAATCAAGAAAATCTGAAATTGTAAATTAAGTATTAAATAAAACTGTTTAACAATTAAAATACTTTTCTTATAAATTTGCATCTCATAAATTATTTTTCTTGTTTTAAAACCATCTTAATTTAAAATAATTATAAATACTGGCAGTGCGTGGACTATCAATACTTCCTTGTTGTTTAAGCTGTTTTAATGAATAGAATTGCAAAAACTAAACATTCCAATGTTAATTTAAACAATTGTCAAAGAAGTAATAAAAACATTAATTTGTGCAAAAGAATAAATTTAATGTAATATTGTATAAAAGCCTGTTTTTTAATATATAAGAATGTTGACTTTTATTATTAATGCTATCAACACTTGATTCAATTATAAAAAATCATAAACACGCTTTATATTTCTTATAATTCATTAAATTTGCGAAAAATTTAAGAGATGAACATTAAAATTGTGAATACTTCCAAACACTCATTACCGGCTTACGAAACTGTGGCTTCGGCCGGTATGGATCTGCGTGCCGAACTGAATGAAGCTGTTGCATTAAAACCATTGGAAAGATGTCTGATTCCAACAGGATTGTTTATAGAACTGCCGGTTGGTTACGAAGCACAAATACGCCCACGCAGCGGTATGGCTTACAAACATGGCATTACGGTTTTAAATTCACCCGGAACCATCGATGCCGACTACAGAGGCGAAATAAAAGTAATCATTGTTAATCTATCCAACGATGAATATATCATTAACGATGGTGAACGGATTGCCCAAATGATTATCGGTCAGCATGCCAAAGCCGAATGGCAACAGGTAGTTTCATTGAACGAAACAACCAGAGGCGAAGGTGGTTTTGGCCATACCGGTAAGTAGAGACGGTAAATATAACGTCACGCATAATATATTACGTTTATAAAAAAAATCACATTCCATTTACAGCATTAAAATAAGTGTAAATGATGTTCAAAAAATAACAAAACAAAAAATGAAAATAATTATTCCAATGGCTGGTATGGGCAAAAGAATGCGCCCTCACACACTAACAATGCCTAAACCTTTGATTCCGGTTGCAGGGAAACCCATTGTACAACGTTTGGCTGAAGATATCGTAAAAATCAGTCAGGAAAAAGTGGAAGAGATTGCCTTTATCATTGGCGATTTTGGTGCTGAAGTGGAAGCAAGACTCCTTGCTATCGCTGCAAAATTAGGAGCCCAAGGGAAAATTTATTATCAGACTGAACCATTAGGAACAGCACATGCCATCCTTTGTGCAGAAGCATCGCTCGAAGGTAAAGTTATTGTGGCATTTGCCGATACATTATTCAAAGCTGATTTTGTGTTGGACGAAAATCGTGATGGGATTATCTGGGTGCACGAAGTAGACGACCCAAGCGCTTTCGGGGTAGTGAAAACCGATGAAAACGAATTTATTACCGATTTTATCGAAAAACCTTCAGCTTTCATTTCCAATAAAGCCATCATCGGCATTTATTATTTTAAAGATGGAGCGTATCTGAAAAGTGAATTGCAATATCTTATAGATCATAAAGTAATTAAAGGCAACGAATACCAGCTGACGGATGCTTTACAGAACATGATGAAAAAAGGGACTCAGTTCTCGGTAGGAAAAGTGAAAGAGTGGCTGGATTGTGGCAATAAAAATGCTACCGTGATTACCAACCGTCGTTTACTGGAAAACAGCAATGGCGACAAACTGGTTTCTGATACCGCTAAAATTACCAATTCAATCATCAATCATCCGTGTTATATTGGCGAAAATGTGGAAATTATCAGCTCTATCATCGGACCTTACGTTTCCATTGGCGAAAATTGCAATGTAAGTCATTCAATTATTACCGATACCATCATTCAGACCAATACTCAGATCAAAAATGCAAATATTGATAATTCTATGATTGGCAATTATGTTGAATACAAAGGAGATATCAATGAACTGAGCATAGGCGATTTTACAACCATTAATTATAACATATAGCATTACAACATTTAAGCTTACCATTCGTTATGTTAATTATACGAAATTGGTGCTTGGAATTTTGCGCAATGGATGATTTCACCTGATTCTTTATCTTTGCAAGCATCTAATAAGCACTACTGTGACAAATTATTTTTAAAACTTTCATTGTTAACCTATTAATTGCATAAATTAAAATAATTCTGAATTCTAACAAACACAAATGAAAATACGTAACATTTTATATATTAGTTTACTGACATCTTTATGTTTAATCACAGCCTGCAAGGCAGTAGATAAAGGTAAAACTATTGATAAGAATAAAAAAGGCGAAAAGTCAGTTGCTGAACGCTTATACATTGATGGTATTTTTATAGATGCCAACAAAGAAAAATTGTTGGGTAATTATCAGAATGCCCTTGATTTGTTTTTGGCAGTTATAGAGAAAGATCCTGAAAATTCAGCTGCATATTACGAGATAGCTCGTATCTACCGGACACAGAAAAAAAATAACGAATCAGTAAAATATGCTAAAAGAGCGGTTGAGTTAGATGGGGATAATATCTGGTATCAGCAGCTATTGGCGGATATTTACAATAGTAATCTGAAGTTAAAAGAGGCTACTGAAGTTTGGGCAACCATTGTAAAGAAAAATCCCGATAAAATTCAATTTTACTACGACTGGGCGAATGCTTATATTTATGAAAATAAATACAGCGATGCCATCAAAGTTTACGATCTGATAGAAAAAAAAACCGGCATTAGTGAAGATGTTTCCATGCAGAAACAAAAACTATTTCTTTCGATGGGAAAATTCAATAAAGCTGTGGAGGAAATTGAGAAACTTTCGGCACAATCACCCAACGATATCCGTTATTATGCAATGCTTGCAGAAATGTATAATAAGAAAAAGGATTACGACAAAGCGTTGATCTATTATAACAAAATATTGTTAAAAGATCCGAACGATAAATATATTCATATTTCTTTGGCAGGCTATTATCGCGAAATCGGACAAAATGAAAAATCATATCAGGAATTAAAAATTGGCATTGCCAATCCAAATCTCGATATCGACTCTAAAATCCAGATTTTGCTCTCTTACTATACCGTTACTCAGATTTATACTGAATTAAAACCTCAGGCTTTTGAATTATCTGAAATACTTGTAAAAACGCACCCTAACGAAGCTAAATCGTTTGCTATTTATGCTGATTTTTTGTACCGCGACAAAAGATTCAATGAAGCCAGAGACGCTTTTCGTAAGGTAATTACAATTGACAGCAGTAAATATGCAATATGGGAAACTCTGTTGATTGTGGAATCAGAATTGAATGACTCTGTTGCCCTCATGCAAGAAAGTGCCAGAGCCATTGAACTCTTTCCTGATCAGCCTTTGTTGTACCTTTTTTCAGGCATTTCTAATTTTCAGGCAAATAATACAGAAGCAGCCATTAAGGCCTTAAAAACAGGGGTTGAGCTGGTAGTTGACAATGACAAACTCCGTATTCAGTTTTATACTTATTTAGGCGATATATATTATAAGAATAAAGATTATGTGAAAGCTTTTGCTACTTACGATAAAATATTAAAGACAGATGCTGACAATATTTATATTTTAAACAATTATACCTATTATTTGTCGGTTCTAAACGAAAGTCTGGACAAAGCAGAACAAATGGGCAGAAAACTGAATGAATTAGCACCTAATAATGCATCCTACCAGGATACCTATGCATGGGTATTTTACAAATTAGGCAAATACGAAGAAGCTAAAAAATGGATTCTAAAAGCCTTAGAGAATGGAGGTGCTTCCAATGATGTTATTGTAGAACATTATGGTGACATTCTCTACAGACTTGGTGAGAAAGATAATGCTCATCAAAAATGGGTAGAAGCCAAAACAATGGGAGATGGTTCTGAATTTTTACAGAAAAAGATAGTTGATAAAAAATTGTATGAATAAACTGAGTTTTTATAAGTTCCCCTTTTTAATAGTTTTTGTATTTTTGATAATTGGGTGCAAATCAAAGCAACACCTTCCCGTTCAAAAAGAAATACAGCCCAATGAAATGCTTTTTACAGAAAATACGACTGATAGTATTTTTGAAAAAATGAACCAAAATCAATTCCATTATGATTGGCTTTCAGCAAAATTTTCAGCTGATTACGAAGTTGATAACAACAATACTTCTTTTAGCGGACAAATCAGAATACAAAAAGACAGTGTGATATGGATTTCAATCTCGAAATTCTCAATTGATATCGCCAGATTGTTAATCACTCAAGATAGTGTGCAATTTATTAACTGGACGGATAACAGTTATTTTAAAACCGATTTTAATTATATCAATCGTTTTGTGAATAATGCAGTTGATTTTGATATGTTGCAGGCTTTTTTTGTAGGCAACGACTTTAAATATTATGAAAATAACAAATTCAAAACTTATTTTGATGGAATGCAATATCATTTAACAACCGTCAACCGACATAAGCTTAAAAAATACATCAAAAACGAAAACGATAAATTAAAAATCCTGGTTCAAACTATTTTGATTGATCCGGTTACATTTAAAATCAATGATCTTACTGTTAAAGAAGTAAAAGCCAACAATAAGCTAAATGCAAATTATGGCAATTATGAGAATATTAAAGGACAATTGTTTCCACATAAATTAAATGTACTGATATCAGCTGAAAAAGAAATAAAAATCAATATTGTTTTCTCTCGTGTGAATGTGGATGAACCCTTGAATTTTCCATTCAGAATACCCGGAAGTTACGAAAGATTGATCCCGAAATAAAAAAAAACAGTATCTTTGAACACTTTGAAAAAGACAACAATGACGAATTGGTTTAGAAATACATTTTTTACATGGCTCAAAAATCTGATAGCTGGAATAATCGGTTTTGTATTGTTTGTGCAATTTACATTTGCTCAGACTGATAAAACAAAGCTACAGGAAAACAAGAAAAAAATTGAACAAGAAATACAGTTTACCAATAATCTGTTGAAAGAAACCAAAAAGAACAAGCAAGTTTCACTCAATCAATTGGTAATTATTAAAAATCAGATCGGTAAAAGAGAAGAATTGATTTCCAATATCAGTCAGGAAATACATGTAATTGTAAGTGAAATTTCTACTACACAAAAAAGCGTTGAACAATTAAATCAAGCGTTGCTCTCCTTAAAAGCAGAGTATGCAAGAATGATTATTGCAGCCAATCGGAATCGCAGTTCATACAATGTGCTTATGTTTATTTTTGCTTCTGAAGATTTCAACCAGGCTTATCAACGGCTTAAATATTATCAGCAATATTCTGCACACCGAAAAAATCAGATTCAGATGATTCTGCAGACACAAGGTAAGCTTACCAACAAAAAGCAGCAACTGGAGAATCAAAAAACAGCCCAGAGCCAACTTCTTTCGAGCAACGAAAATCAAAAAAATCAGCTTTCGAAAGTACAAGAGGAAAAAAATAAAGCGGTTAAGAACCTGCAAAAAACAGAAAAGGAATTACTGAAAACATTGCGCAAAAAGGCAGCAGAAGCTAAAAAACTTCAAAGAGATATCGAACGCGTTATTGGGGAAGAAATCAGAAAAGCACGAGAAGCTGCCATGTTAAGAGCCGAAGCAGCAAGAAAAAAAGCTGCTGCTGTTGCTGCCGCTGCTGAAAAAGATGCTGAAAAAAGAGATGCGAAAACCGTTGCAAAAACCGATGCAATAGAAAAAGAAATTGTAGCCATCAAAAAAGTAGAAGAAAAGTTCAGTAAATCGGCAGATATGATGTCTGCTACACCTGCAGAATTAGAACTTTCTGCCAGTTTTACCAACAACAGAGGCCGTCTGCCCTGGCCATCCGAAAAAGGAATTATTTCAGGTTCCTTCGGACAGCATTCTCACCCTGAATTACCCGGTATTATTATCAATAACGATGGAATAGATATTGCAACCAATCGTGGTGCCAATGCTAGAGCTGTTTTTAACGGAGAAGTTACTGCTGTGATATCAGGTCCCAATGGTAAGCAGGTAGTCATTCTTCGACATGGAAATTTTCTCACCGTATATTCAAATCTGGAAAGTGTTTTTGTGAAAAGAGGGGAAAAAGTTATAACCAAACAACGCATTGGCGCTATTTATACAGATAATGAAGAAAATAAAACAATACTTCAGTTTCAGATTTGGAAAGGAAATGTAAAAATGAACCCTTCAGATTGGATTGCAAAATAAAACTTATTTTGTAGGGGCTTTAATGCTAATGCAAATTCCTAAAAGATTCAATGTGAATAGCCCTGTATGAAATACAAACCGGTTAGTATGTTAATGTCCTACGGACAATAATATTATGATGATTTTACTTATTTCTATTGATATTAAAGCCCTACGGGCTAAATGACGAATAATAGATTATGGTTGTATTTGTAATTACGTATGAAAATAAAAATACTCTTACGGAATAAAACAGATGTTTCTCATTCCTAGATTCTATAGCGTAATAGAATAAAGATTTGCAAATCAAAAAGAATACAAATCATAGAGAAACTTCCCTTGAAAGATCCGTGTTGGATAATTACC
>JBBRCQ010000048.1:0-30104 GCA_038204725.1 Bacteroidales bacterium
AGCTCGCTCCACTACGTTTCGCTCCCTAAGCAGGCAGTAACGGTAGAACAAACAAACACCAGAATTGGTATATATTTTTTAATCAAAACTGGTGATTTACTATTGCGAAAAATTGGTGAAATTAAATTTGCTAATTACAAATTGCAAACAACCTTATTTATCCTAATTTATATTATATTAAGGTTTGTTATAGTAACACTGATTTTCCTCAATTATTAATTAGAGAATCTTCTACAACAAACAGAGATATAACTTGTGCTCATCAATGTGACTTAATATCAAACGGTAAATTTTTTACTAATGTATACCAGCCTAATGCTTTAAATCCATTTTATCTAGGTCAAGTTACATGTTGGTGTACACCATGGGGAAGTCCAAGATTAACTTCCCCAATTGGTCAACCTCATGAATTTGAAGAACATGCAGCATATATGGCTGCTGGTATTGAATGGGTAGGTCAACCTGTTAAATCTGAAGCTATTTATCAAAACATTACTTTAACTCCAGGAGCTAATTATAGATTAAAATTTAGATATAAATTAGGAAATATGAATAATCCTGGTGCAACTTTACGTGTTAGTATAACGAATCAATCTTTTAGTTGTGCCGCTTTTAGTCAGAATACACCACAAGATTTAGGATTACAGCCAATACCAAATTTGACAGCTCCTATTTGGTCAACAAGTATACTATTACCACAATATCCAGATCTAACCTACTATGATGATTTCGAACAAGTTATCAGTATTCCTTCAAATTTAACAGGTAATTATAAATTATTATTTTATGCAGAATACAATCCTCCTCCTCCACATGTTTGGGTTCAATTATCATCTATTAATATTGCTAAAGTTCAATTAATTCCTGAACTGCTTCCAACTGTCCAAATAACTCCAAGCAATCCACCAATATCATGTCCTGGACCGGAATTTCCTGTTTCATTTATAGCAACAGCAGCTCCTTCTAGCTCTACTTTCACTTACTTATAGAGTAATAGTTCTACACAAAATCATATTACAGTTAGTCCTTTAGTTACAACAACTTATACTGTTATTGTGACTGATCAAAATGGATGCACCGCAACTGATGCAGTTACACTTGTCATTTCTCCATTGCCTATAAATACAATTTCTGGATCATCAAACGTATGTATCGGTTCAACACATACTTATACAACCCAAGCAGGTATGACAAATTATAATTGGATGGTATCCCCAGCAGGTACTATTGTTGCAGGAGGAACTCCTAATAGTACGTATGTAACTGTTTTATGGGATGATCCTTATGGCGGAATTCCAAGAATAACACTTATTTATACAAAAGGACCATGTTCAGGATTAGCACAATTAGATGTTACTATTCGTCCAATTATAAACGCTGGAAATGATAGATCAATATGTTTAGGACAGAATACAGAATTGGGAGATTTTTCAAGTGATCCTACAATCTCATATACTTGGAGAGATCAATTTGGCAATATTGTTTCATATTTACCTATGCCAGTTGTTTCTCCTGATGTTACAAATACATATACAGTTATTGCAACTTCAAATGGGTGCATAGCTGAAGATCAGGTTACTGTTACAGTTAATTCGATTCCAACTATAAGTGGAAACACTAATAATTGCGATATTACAACAAATTATACATCTTCTAATGGTGTAGCTTATAATTGGAGCATTATTAATGGTACAATAAATCCTCCAAATAATTCCTCAACTATTAATGTCACTTGGAATACTCCTTTAGACAATTTAAATCCTGGAATAATAACTGTAACTAGTACAGAAAACGGCTGTACTGCTTCAAATTCTATTACTGTTTATAATTGTTGTGAAAGTGAAATGGATGAAAGGATGTTTAGAAATGAGGAAATTAATTCAAGTACACCTCCTTTTTCACAAGGGGAAGTTATTTATATTAATAGTACGGTTACTATATCAACAGATATAAACCTTAACAATAATACCTTTATGATGGGACCTTTGGCTAAAATCGTTGTTGCACCAGGAATAAAATTAAAAATTGAAAATGCCTCTTCAATTATAGCAGGATGTAATATTATGTGGGATGGTATTTATATTACAGATCCTTCTTCTGAATTAGAAGTTACAGGAAATTCAACAATTAAAGATGCTATCAACGGTATTGTTTCTGAAAATGGAGCTATTGTTACCACTAATGATGCTAATTTTATTGATAATTATTATAGTATTAAGATAAATAATACATTTCAATTCGGTCTATCAGCTATACCTCCTCCTGGGCAACCTTTTACACCTTATCCCGGATCGATTAAAAATACAAGGTTTTCAGGTTCTAATTCCTTACCTCTTAATCCACATTTAGGAGAGAAAACACTTATTGGTGTTTATTGTAATCATGCATTTAATTTTACTATCGGAGATGAATCATCTGTAAGTTTAAGAAATTTTTTCACTGATATGAGATTTGGTATTTATGCATATAATTCTGATATTAATGTGTATAACAACAGGTTTAGTGACATTTCGAATGGTGGACTTCCAACAATACCAATACAAAAAGATTATCCGGAAGGTGCAATCTATGCAACACATAAACCTTTGTTTGATGAACGCCCTGATAATTATTTGAATGTTGGGAGCAGTGTTGAAATAAGTAAGCGAAACTATTTTGAAAATTGTCAGACAGGAATTTATTCTTTTCAATATGTTAATTCTTTAAATGACAATCATTTTCTTGATTGTTACAATGGTATTAGTTTGGTGAATATTTCCTCAGGTACTAAAATGTTTGACAACCTTATTTATGGTTCATCTGGCAATGTTATAACACCCGGTAAAGGTATTTCTGTTAGAAATGCGCATCCAAATAATAATGGGATAGATTGCTTGATCGAAGAAAACCATATTACAAATAAACGTATCGGTATTTCGGTTCTTGGTGTTAAATCAAGTGATTTATTTACCAGAGTGACTAAAAATCATATAACAAATTATGTTACAGATTTTCCCAATACTCCAGAAGTATCGTTAAGTGAAAGACAAAGTGGAATAACAATAAGCAATTGTGATGGAATCGAAGCTTCTTTTAATATTATTTATAGGAATTATCCAGCTATTGGAGCACATTTTGAATTTAATACAATTTTAGGAATATGGATTTCAGACAGCAAAGGAGCTAATATATTTCAGAATTATATGAACCAGGTGGGAAGTGGTATATATACCAATGGGTCACTTACCAATACCAGGTTTAGTTGTAATACATTTGCTGATAATTACTTCGGAATGCAATTCGACTTTAATTCAGATATATCAGATCAGGGTATTTTAAATGGTTATAATCCTTATAATTTATGGAATGATTTTGATCCTCAAATTGGTCATGAAAGAATTTATGATAATGGGTTGAATTTACCTGGTTTTAATTATTGTATTGATCCAAATGCTTACCAGGCATATGATCCATCATTTAATTCCACACTTAGCAATTCAATTCAATTAGTTTCAAATCCAAATGGGGAATATCTTTGTGAAAATGAAGGTACAGTTGGACCATTAGGCCCTGTTGATCAGATTGATAACCTCAATGCAAGGGAAGTAGCCCTTGGTAAAATTGTGAGAAATGAAAAATACTATTCTTTTCTTGAAGATGAATATAAGTTGAAAGACCGTGAATATGCTTATGCCATTCTACGTGAAGATCCATCAATCATGAATATGGGAGGACCTGATGACAATGTATATTTACAGTTTTATAATGACGGTTACAGTTCGGATATTGAAAGAGTATTACAATTACGTGAAGAAATGTACGAACAAAATCTGGTATTAGCACGTGAAAAACTTGAACAGATAGCTGATGATAATACTATCAATAGTAACCGCCGCATTGTAGATAATATTTATATTGATACCTGGGCAAATGGAATTTATGATTTTTCGTTGGAACAGGAAAATGCACTACTTGCAGTTGCAAATCTTGCAGCTTATGCTGGTGGAGATGCCGTTTATACTGCAAGGGTTTTGCTAAATATTGACCCTATGGATATTGGGGTTGATTATGCTATTGCACCTGGAATATTGCCTCAAACAACCAAAGTAAACTTGGTAAAGGTATTTCCGAACCCTGCCAGCAAACAAATAACTATAGAATTTATTGATGTTATTAAAAATGACGCTATCATAACTGTTTATGGGAATATGGGGAACCTAGTGCTAAGAGAGACTATGCAGCAAAATAATTATACTAAAAATATAGATGTTAGTCAACTAAATCAAGGTTTGTATTTTTACAATATTACTATTAATGGGACTAAAGTTTCTTCGGGAAAACTAACTATTTTAAATAAATAACCAACTTTTTATAAGTAAAACCTATCTTTATGTGATAGGTTTTACTTATTTTTGTTTTCAATATGCAAAATTTAAAATTCATATTATTATTACCTTTTATAACTCTTGTCTATTTTGTGCAAGGACAAAATATTATTGGTCAGAATTTGGTACAGAATCCTTCTTTTGAAGATTATATTACTTGTCCATATAGTTCAGGTCAGCTTTATAAGTCTACACATTGGTGGGGTGCAAGTACTGATTACTATAATAGTTGTAATACAGGAGGTGGACAAGTTTCTGTTCCAATTAATTTTAATGGTAATCAATTTGCAAAATCAGGTGTTGCATATGCTGGCTTTATAGTTTATTTTCATAATGCATATAATAATGGAACATATAATGAGACAATTAAAAATGCACTTAATGATAGTCTGAAAAAAAACAGCCACTATTGTATTAAATATTTTATTTCACTAGCAGAGTTTACGTATAAGTATATACAACTGCATAATGGCACTATAGTTTACGATTCCATTGGTGCAATGGTCACAGTAAATCAAGTAGCTGATGATGTGAATACTATTATTTGTGATACCTGTGCAAAATTTGCTAAAAGTATTGTGAATATTGATACACTTAATTGGTTTAAAATATCAGGAAGTTTAATTGCAAATGGTGGAGAAAAGTATTTAACTATTGGTAAGTTTAATATCATGAATTGGATCCCAAGTATTACTTGTCAATTTTATATTTATGTAGATGATGTATCTGTCTGTGAGTGCAATTTTGATTTTGATTTAGGACCTGATACAAAGCTATGTGTGCAAGACAAAATCATATTAAATCCTAATTTACCCAATGCTACCTATACCTGGCAGGATAGCAGCCATTCAGCCACTTATGAAGTAAAACGACCCGGCACTTATTGGGTGCGTGCTTACATTGCCGATTACGATATTACTTCCACTGATACCATTGTTATTACGGCAGAAGATGAAGCCATCTGCAACCCACCTCTCATTATTCCTAATATTATTACACCCAATGGCGATGGGTTTAATGATTATTTCAAGATTGGCAATGCAGAAAAATATGAACTCAATCTTCAAATATTTAACCGCTGGGGTAATCTTATTTACCGGAATGCCAGTTATCAAAACGATTTTAGTTGTAAGGAATGCGCAAATGGGGTGTATTATTATTTGTTGAATGCTAAAAGCCTAGGAAACGGTAAAGAGAAGGCGTATAACGGGAGCGTGACGGTGATGAATTAGTGCCACACCAAACCTCAACGAAAGTGAGGCTTCAAAGGAGTAAACAAAGTGTTGTTCGCAGATAAAAAAAGTATTTGCGAATAACGAATAACGATTAACAATTAACGATTACACATTTAAGAAGTAAAAAGTAAAAAGGAAAAAGAAAAAAGGAAACTGAGCTTTTGATCAGTCCCGGGCTACATTTTCTTACGAAGTGTGTTTTTGTGCTTGTCGGCTTTTTACGAGGGAGAATTGTAGAATTTCCAACTTAAAAGATTTTTTATCGCAACTCTATTTACAGTTCACTTTATATTATTCAGTGATAGCGGATAAAAGTATACATACAAAAGATTGTGATTATGCATTCGGAAAATGTGTGCTTACAAAAATAAATCTTGTGCTTAGAAAAATAATTTTTGTGCTTAGAAAAAATAATTTTGTGCTTAGAAAAATAAATTTTATGCTTACAAAAATTTGGAAAGTAAACATACAAAAAATTTTGCTTTGAAAACAAATCCATCCATCTTCCACAACTCAATCACCTCCCATTTTAGGGGAGGTAAGGGAGGGGTGGATTCGGGAAAGTAAAAAAGCTTCAAATTTTACTAAACTTCTACTATCTAAAATCGTTAATCGTTTTTCTCAGATCAAATACTATTTCCAACGAACAATTTTAGTGTTTCCTATAATGAAAAAATCGTTATTCGCATTTCAATTTGAATTGCGAATAACGATTTTTAAAAAGATATAAAAATTGGTTTTTATACGGCCAACAGCTCTTTTACAAGTGCAGCCACTATTTTGTTGTCGGCTTTACCGGTGAGTTGCTTGCCAGCCAGGCCCATTACTTTTCCCATATCTCTGATACCCACAGCCCCTGTTTCTTTAATGATCTGCTGAATAATTGCCTTTATTTCGGCCTCACTCACTTGCTCGGGCAGGTATTTTTCAATAATAGTTACCTGATACATTTCCACTTCATACAAGTCGTTGCGATCCTGCGATTTGTAGATTTCGGCAGCTTCTTTGCGTTGTTTGATAAGTTTTTGTAAGGTAAGCATTTCTACTTCTTCCGGTACTTCTACTGAAGCTGTGTCTTTGCCTGTTTTTATCAGCAACAATGCTGCTTTGATGGCTCTTAATGCTTCCAGCTTTTCTTTGTCCCTGGCAAGCATGGCGGCTTTGATATCGTTATTGATGGTTATTTCGAGACTCATGTTATGATGTTAATCTACGTTATCGTGTAAAAATGAATTGTTGGATTTGATTTCCACTTTTTTATCGTCGTTTTCGGTCAATGTGTAACGGGATACTTCTGATTCTGATGAAGGAGTTACATCGCTCAATACAACATTTCTGCGGACATAAGCAGGCGAATTTTCCAGTTCAGACAATCCTTCAGGGGTTCTGAGTTTCATGCTCAGATCCTTGAGCCGTTGAATGCGTTCGTAAGATTTTTTATCAATTTCAGTTTCGCTCAAGTCGGATTCTTTAAAGGAAGTTTCCTGCTTTTGACTTACAACCGTTTCCGTTCTGGTTTCCTGTCTGGTTTTCAGATAGGGCTGATCATCGTTGGTATTGGTTTGTTTGGTATATACTTCCTGCTTAGGTTCAGTGGTAGTTGTGTTTTCTCTGGAGAAATTAATAGGTTCTTTGTCTTCAGGTTTATCCCGCAATGTGATGTTCGTTAAAAAATCATCCTGAATCTGAGGTGCTTCTACTTTGGTGATAATAGGTTTAGCGGTTTCTTCTTCTAATGAAACCCTTGTTTTGTTGGCTACTCTTGGTGTGTTGAAATCAATTTCATGGTTTTTGTCGAAACCGGTAGCCACCAGCGTAATGGATAGTTTGTCGCCTAAAGATGCATCCGTACCTGCTCCCCATATAATATCTACATCGGGTCCTGCTTCTGTCAATATAAAATCTGTAATTTCAGTAATTTCGTCCATGGTAGCTTCGCTGCTGCCCGATGCAAAATACAACAGAATGTTCTGCGCTCCTTTGATGTTGTTATCGTTCAGCAATGGAGAATTGATGGCCATTTCAATGGCATTGTACGCACGGTTTTCGCCTTCGGCAATGCCGGAGCCCATCAGTGCAACCCCACTGTTTTTCATCACTGTATTTACATCTCTAAAATCGATGTTTACAAATGCTTTCACTGTAATAATTTCAGCAATGCCTTTGGCTGCAGTGGTGAGGATGTTGTCGGCTTTTTCAAAAGCCTTGCCCAGAGGCAAATCGCCAAATTCCCTTAATTTATCGTTGTTAATAATCAGGATGGCATCCACATATTTTCTAAGTTCTTTAATACCTTCTTCGGCTTGCAGTATTCTTTTTCTGCCTTCAAAAGAAAAAGGCAACGTAACAATAGCTACAGTTAGTATTTTGTTCTCTAAATCATCGGAAAGTTCTATTTCTTTTGCAATTGCTGCAATTACAGGAGCTGCACCGGTTCCTGTTCCACCACCCATACCGGCAGTGATAAAGAGCATTTGTGTATTTTTCTCAAGCAATGCTTTGATTTCGTCGGCTTTTTCTTCTGCCGCTATTTTTGCAACCAAAGGAACGTTGCCTGCTCCCAAACCTCTGCCTAATTGTACTTTTATAGGAATCGGGCTCGCATCCAATGCCTGCGCATCGGTATTGCAGATGATAAAATCAACACCATTGATCCCTTGATTGTACATATAGTTAACGGCGTTACTTCCGCCCCCGCCAACCCCAATAACTTTTATTATTGATGATTGATTTTTTGGCAAATCAACTTTTAGCATGCTCATATTGTTTTTGTAACTATATTTGGATTCGTCATTTCTTATTTTCTTAAAATATAACTAAAAATTATACTCTTAAATTTCAGCAACTTGCAGATTATGTAGTATTTTTAGAAGATAATTATTAGCCACGATAAATTTATATATAAATTTGATTGAATTGCAAAACTATTTTCACTATTATTCAACAATGCATTGTTAATTACTTTACGTCTTCGTCGAAGAATTTTTTAAATTTATCAAGGAATCTGCTATTGGATTCCGGTTTTTGTTTTTTTACAGTTTTTTTGTTTTTTATCTCTTTATCCGTCTCTTTTTCAGCTCTTTCCAAACCTTTTATTACAAGTCCCACACCCGTTGAATAAATAGGGTTGGAAATTTCATCGGGAGAATTGCTCGATAAATGTTCGTTCGGATAACCAATGCGTGTATCCATGCCTGTCATAAACTCCGAAAGTTGTGCAATATGTTTCAGCATCGCACCACCACCTGTAAGTACAATTCCTGCAATTAATTTCTTTTCGTAGCCTGAGCTTTTGATTTCAAAAATTACATGTTCCAGAATTTCTTCCATTCTGGCCTGAATAATATTGGCAAGATTGTGAAGTGAAATTTCTTTGGGTTGCCGTCCTCTTAATCCGGGTATGGCCACAATTTCTTCTTCTTTATTTTCGCTGGCCAATGCTGAACCGAATTTTGTTTTCAGTGCTTCTGCCTGGCTTTTGATAATGGTGCATCCTTCTTTCACATCTTCGGTGATAATATTGCCTCCCAATGGAATTACGGCAGTATGACGAATGATACCGTCCTGAAAAATGGCAATATCAGTGGTGCCGCCACCAATGTCCACCAAAGCTACTCCGGCTTCTTTTTCTCTTTCGTCCAATACCGCTTCTGCTGAAGCCAATGGTTCCAGAATTAAATCCTTTACTTCCAGATTTGCTTTTTTTACACTTTTGATGATGTTTTTAATGGAAGCAATTTGTCCGGTGATGATATGGAAATTAGCTTCCAGGCATATTCCCGACATCCCGATGGGTTGTCTGATACCGGGCTCATTGTCGATGATAAATTCCTGAGGGATCACATCAATAATCTCTTCACCGGGTTTCATCACTAATTTGTGCATGTTTTCTACAAGTAAATCAAGGTCTTTTTGCGAAACTTCTTCTTCTACTGTATTGCGCATGATATTCCCTCTTTGCTGTAAGCTTTTGATATGCTGACCGGCAATGCCAACATATACTTCTCCTACTTCAACACCGGAAGCGGCACTTGCTTCCTGAACCGCCGATAATATGGATTCAGCGGTTTTTTCGATGTTGATGACAGAACCTCTCATAACGCCTATTGAATCAGTCTTTCCCGAGCCCAATATTTCAATTTTACCATTGCTGTCTTTTCTGCCTATGATTACAGCTATTTTGGTTGTACCAATGTCTAAGCCGACAATAATTTCACTCTGATTCATATATTCAATTTTTTGTAAGTTTAAATTTCAGTATTTTAATTTATCGTATTTTTTGTACAAACTACCTGGTTTTCATAGGTAAGATTGATCAGTTTATATCGATCCCATCCCAGTTTGTTAAATGCTTCTTTGTAGATAATCAGTAATTTGTTAAATTTTTCTTCAATATTTTCTGCATTTCCAAAAATGATTACCTGATCGCCCAATTTAGGAATTAATTCAATATCACCGTATTCATTTACATAAATCTGTTCTATTTGAGCTTTTAAAAAGGTATTGTTGTAGATATAGCCGGCAACTTTATAAATATTGAATAAAATGGAATCTTGTTTTAAATTCAGCGTATCATTCCTTTGATTAACGTTTTCGGGAGAAAAAAGTGTATAAACTGTATTAATATTTCCTGTGGCAATTACAACGTTTGCAGGATAACTGGCATTTATCGGCATTTTTACCCCTGCGTTATCTAAATAATATTGTTGATTAAATTTATTGATTATTCTTACAATTGGTTTACGTTGAGTGATGTTTATTTTTAAGATAACATCCATCGTTGTAAAAACTTCAGCATCCCACACATAAGGATTTTCTCTGATGATATTTTCAATTAAATGCTCGTCGATTTCCGACATTTTTTTGCCTTTGAGCGAATCATTGTTATTGTTTAATAATGTATTGATATCTTCTGTTGTAAAAAATGGATCTCCACCGGCGTAATTAATATTTATTTCAACGGCTTTGCAAATTCTGTTTTGATGGAATATACCGGAAAAGACCAAGCCAACGATTAATCCCACCGCCAATAAAACCCAAATGGATACTATAATTATTTTCTTCATGATTTCAGCATATTTTCAATGGGTTCAACTAATTGGTCAATATCACCTGCACCCAGTGTTAACAGGATTTCAATATCTCGTGATTTTAAAAAACTCAGTATTTCTGTTTTTTGAAGTAGAAATTTCTGTTTTGTATTGATTTTGTCGAGTAACATTTGAGCGTTTATACCTGGAATGGGTAATTCACGAGCAGGGTAGATGTCAAGTAGCACAACTTCATCCAGCAAATCAAGACTATTTGCAAATTCATCTGCAAAATCTCTGGTACGGCTGAACAAATGCGGCTGAAAAATGCCACAGATCTTCTTATCTTTAAACAAATTCCTTACAGAATGGATGCAAGCTTTTAATTCTTCAGGATGATGGGCATAATCATCAATATAAACCAGTTTTTCAGTTCTGATTCTGATGTCGAATCTTCGGTTGACACCTTCAAAATCTGCCATTGCATTTTTGATTTCCTCTTCGGTAACGCCAGTTAAGTAGGCAATTGAAATGGCTGCAATTGCATTTTCTATATTGTGTAAACCGGGATATCCCATTTTAATATCCTTAAAAATTCCATCGTGATGCACAAAATCAAAATAATAATATCCGTCTTTAATCTGTATGTTTTCTGCATGGAAATCAGACGGTCCGTTTAATGAATAAGTGTAAATGTCAATGTTTTTAGGTGTTTTTAGCTGAATTCCCTGTTTAATAATTAATTTACCTCCCTTTTGAATTTGCGAAATATACGCTTCAAAGGATAATTTTAGTTGATTTTTGTCGCCGTAAATATCCAGGTGATCCGCATCAACAGAGCTTACTACTGCTATATAAGGATGTAGCTGAAGAAATGAACGGTCAAATTCATCGGCTTCAATTACTACATAATTACTTTTTTCGGAAAGTAGTAAATTGCTGTTATAATTTTTAGAGATTCCACCCAAAAAAGCACTGCAATCGATGTGTGATTGTTTTAACAAATGTGCGGTCATGGTCGAAATGGTAGTTTTCCCGTGTGTTCCGGCAATTCCGATGCCTTTTGTGTCTTTTGTAATCAGTCCTAAAACCTGTGACCTTTTGTATATTGTAAAATTATTATTTTCAAAATAGATGAGTTCCTGATGTTCTTTTGGAATGGCAGGTGTGTAAACAACAAAATTGATATTTTGTGGAATGATAGTTGTATTTTCTTCAAAATGAATGTGCATGCCTTCTTTTATCAACTGTGTAGTAAGTGATGTCGGGGTTTTGTCGTAACCATAAACTTCAAAGCCTTTGGCATGATAATACCTGGCCAGAGCGCTCATTCCAATGCCGCCAATTCCTAAAAAGTAAATAATATTCAATTTCCCTACATTCATAGTCTATTTTTCTGAAGTAACTTTTCTGAGTATTTAGAATCCTTAAAGTGACTCAATAACTCAATCCCGAATAACAATTTCTAGCTCACGCTTCGACTCCGCTCAGCAACCATACTTCGTAAGAAATTGTAGCTCGGGACTGAGCAAAAGCTCAGTAACTCAATAACCAATAACCAATAACCAATAACCAATAACTAACTTCCGATCCCGAATCGCTTCGCTTTCGTGATTTCGCTTCGCTCAACTTCCGATCCCGAATCGCTTCGCTTTCGGGATTTCGCTTCGCTCAACTTCCGATCCCGAATCGCTTCGCTTTCGGGATTTCGCTTCGCTCAACTTCCGACTTCGGACTTTTCCCTTACCAATGAAATAACAACATCTGCAATCTTTTCAGCTGCATCCGAATAAGCAAGTTTTTTAATATTTGTTGATAACTCTTTTTGTAAAGCTTCATTTTCCAAAAGATCGAATAATTTTTCGTTCAAATGTTTTTGAGCTGTCAGATCTTTAACCAAAATGGCAGCATTTTTATTTACCAAAGTCATTGCATTTTTTGTTTGATGATCTTCAGCTACATTTGGCGATGGAATTAGTATTACGGGTTTGCCAACGATGCACAATTCGGAAATAGCAATGGCTCCCGCTCGTGAAACAATTACATCTGCAACCGTATATGCATAATCCATTTGATTGATAAATTCATACGTTTTAATTCCTTTTGTTTCATATTGATAGGCAATTTTTTGTGCTGTAGGAAAATAGTATTTTCCGGTTTGCCATATCAGTTGAACATTAGCATCTGCAAAATGCTGTAACATCACCTCAACACATTCATTGATGGTTCTGGCACCTAAACTGCCACCTATAACCAACACTGTTTTTTTACGAATGTCTAAACCGAAAAAATCAGCAGCCTTTTGAATGTCTGTGTCAATATTTATTATATTCTGACGAACAGGGTTTCCTGTAAGTATTATTTTTCTTTTCGGGAAAAACTTTTCCATTCCTTCGTATGCCACACAAATCTTATTGACCTTAGCAGCCAGTAATTTATTGGTGATTCCGGGAAAAGAATTTTGTTCCTGAATCAGTGTGGGAATTCCTTTATTGGTTGCTGCTCTCAAAGTGGGTCCACTTGCATATCCTCCAACTCCAATCACAACATCCGGTTTGAAATCTTCAATTATTTTTCTGGCCTTGAACAAACTTGAAATCACTTTGATGGGAAACATTAAATTTTTTAACGAAAAACTTCTCTGCAATCCGCTAATCCATAAGCCTTTAATAGGATAGCCTGCAGCTGGAACTTTTTCCATTTCCATTCTGTTCATCGCTCCGATAAACAATATTTCAATATCAATGATTTTATGTTTCAATGCATTTGCGATGGCTATTGCAGGATAAATATGTCCGCCTGTGCCTCCTCCGCTTATAATTACTTTCATGATCAGATGATTAGTTAGTTACTGGCTCTGCAATAGGTTCAACTTCATTTAATTTATTATTACCTGCTTTTATTACCTCAGCTTCTTCGTTTTCTGTTTCTGCGCTAACACTTAACATAATTCCTATGGCAATACTGGTAAACCAGATAGAGGTTCCTCCCATACTCACCAATGGCAGAGGTTGTCCTGTAACAGGGAAAATGCCCACCGCCACTGCCATATTGATGACAGCCTGAAATACAAGGTTCAAACAAACACCAATGGTTAAAAAGGCCGCAAAACTCCCGGGACTCCGAGCTGCAATCCGCATTCCTCGATACAGTAATATCAGGTATAACAACAATATAAAAATTCCACCTAACAACCCATATTCTTCGATGATGATGGCATAAATAAAATCGGAATAGGGGTGAGGCAAAAAATTGCGTTGAGTGCTGTTACCCGGAAATTTCCCTATCAGTTCGCCGCCGGCAATAGCGATTTTTGCCTGATCAGCCTGATAATTGGCATCACCTTCGCCGCTCCTGAAATTTTCAATTCTGTTTTTCCAGGTTCCAAACCGACCTACTTGCGGATAGTTGTAAATGAGCATTAAAAATAAGGCAATCCCAACAATGCCCATTCCAATTAAAGAGAAAATGTATTTCAGATTAATGCGTCCAATAAACATTAATATAACCGAAGTAGCAAATAAAATGGCTGCAGTTGAAAAATTGGCAGGCAAAATCAAAATACAAACACCACCAACAACACCAATAATAGGCAAAAAAGCATATTTAAAATCTTTAATTTTGTCCTGTTTTAAAGCCAATAAGCGTGCAACAAACATTATCAGTGCTATTTTTGCAAAATCGGATGTTTGAAAGGTGAGATTTACTATGGGTAAAGTAAGCCAACGATTGGCTTCGTTCAAATTGGTACCTGTTACCATTGTAAAAAGTAACAATGGTATGGCAATCAGAATGGCAATCTGTGAAATTCTTGAATAGTAAGTGTATTTAATCATGTGCGTTAAATACATGAGAAAAAACCCGAAAACCAAAATGCCAAAATGTTTAAACATATAATACTCAGTGTTTCCACCCTGGAATTTATACGCTAATGACCCGGTGGAACTGTAAACCGACAATAAGGAGAAAATAGACAGTATAATAACTACTATCCAGATTACTTTATCACCTCTTATGTTTTTCAATATATTTCCCATGTGTTGTAAGCTATATGCAATAAATTATAATTCGTTGACAGCATTTTTAAACTGTTGACCTCTGTCTTCATAATTTTCAAATAAATCAAAGCTGGAACAACAGGGTGATAACAATACTACATCCTCCGATTCGGCTAAATGATAAGCGTTTTCAACAGCTTCTTTTGCCGATTTTGTTTCAACTATTATTGGAACAATGCCTGAAAATTCCTGAATGATTTTTGAATTGTCAATACCCAGGCAAACAATGGCTTTGACTTTTGATTTTACAAGTAGTCTTAAGGACGTGTAATCGTTGCCTTTGTCTAAACCTCCTACAATCCAGACGGTAGGTTTTGTCATGCATTCCAATGCATACCAGGTTGAATTCACGTTGGTTGCCTTAGAATCGTTGATAAATTCGATGCCATGAACTTTTGCAATAAATTCAAGTCGATGTTCAATATTCTCAAAATTAGATAAACTGTTTTTGATAATACTCTTGCGGACATTTAATATATTTGAAGCCACACTCGCTGCCATCGAGTTGTAAATGTTATGACGTCCCTGTAATGCTACTGTTTCAATTTCCATGGTTGTTTTTTTTGTATCGATAGTGAGTATTATGTTTTTGTTTTCTAAATAGGATCCATCACCCGAAATTGCTTTGAGTGTGGAAAACGAATATTTTTTTGCTAAAGTTTGATAATTTTCAATGTGTTTTAGTGTTTCTGCATCATCTGCACAAAAGATTAAAGCATCTTCAGCTGTTTGATTTTGTATGATTCTGAATTTTGAGCGGATGTAATTTTCAAACTGATCATTATATCTGTCCAGATGATCAGGAGTGATATTGGTGATAATTGCAATTTCAGCTTTAAAATCATACATGCGATCCAGTTGAAAACTGCTTATTTCCAGTACATAGTAGTCGAAATTGTTTTCTGCAACCTGCATCGCAAAACTTTGTCCTACATTGCCACCTAAACCTACATTGAAACCTGCATTTTTTAAAATATGATAGGTCAATAATGTAGTGGTTGTTTTTCCATTACTGCCCGTAATACAAATTTTAATAGCATTTGTAAAACGTGCCGCAAATTCCAGTTCATCAATTATTGGAATTCCTTTGTGCTCAATAGCTTTTATTATTGCAGCACTGTCAGGAATTCCCGGACTTTTTATGACTTCATCAGCTTTTAAAATAATTGATTCAGTGTGTTTTCCTTCCTCAAAATTTATTTCATACTGTAAAAGAACGTTAATGTATTTTTCTTTAATTTTCCCAAAATCTGAAACAAAAACATCAAAACCATTTTTCTTTGCAAGTACGGCTGCACCAACTCCACTTTCACCGGCTCCCAGTACTATGATGTTCTTCGACTGCATTTTATCTTAATTTTAAAGTAACCATTGTAATAACAGCCAGCATTAAGCCAACAATTACAAATCGTACAACTATCTTAGGTTCCGGATATCCCAATTTTTGAAAATGATGGTGCAATGGCGACATTTTGAAAATTCTTTTACCTTCACCATATCTTTTTTTGGTGTATTTAAAATAGCTAACCTGCATAACCACCGATAAATTCTCTACCAAAAAGATTCCACATAAAATCGGGATGAGTAATTCTTTACGGATTAAAATCGCCAATACCGCAATGATGCCGCCAATTGCCAGACTTCCTGTGTCGCCCATAAAAACCTGTGCAGGATAAGTATTGTACCATAAAAATCCAATGGTAGCACCCACAAATGCACTTATAAAGATGGACAGTTCTCCAATATTTGGAATGTACATAATGTTGAGATAGTTGGCAAAGATGATATTACCTGAAATCCAGGCTAATATGCCTAGTGTGGCACCAATTATTGCCGAAGTGCTTGTGGCGAGCCCGTCAATTCCATCGGTAAGGTTGGCTCCGTTTGAAACTGCTGTAATTATCAGAATAATAATGGGGATGAAAATAAGCCATGCCCATTTCTTATAGTTTTCTCCGGTCCATGAAATCAATACTGAATAATCAAGTTCGTTGTTTTTGAAAAAAGGAATGGTCGTTTTTGTTGATTTTATAGATTCTTTAGCGAAAACTTCTTTGGCTTTTTCGTAATTGGCAGCATTTAATATATTATGCGATTTTACAAACTGACTTTCCTGAACTTTCTCTCTGATTACAATCCCATCATGAAAATACATTGTAAATCCTACTATCAGACCTAAAGTAACCTGTCCTAATATTTTAAACTTTCCGGCCAGTCCTTTTTTGTCTTTTTTGAATACCTTTATATAGTCGTCCATAAATCCGATGGCACCTAACCAAATTGTGGTGACAATCATTAGAATAACATAAATATTGTTTAGTTTTGAAAATAACAATGTCGGAATCAGAATAGAACCTAAAATAATGAGTCCTCCCATGGTTGGTGTACCTTGTTTTTCCTTTTGGCCTTCTAGCCCTAAATCCCTTACAGTTTCACCTACCTGTTTTTTATTCAGATAGTTGATCAGACTTTTCCCAAAAAGTAATGAAATGGTTAATGATGTGATCACAGCCAATGATGCCCTGAACGATATATACTGAAATACACCGGCACCGGGGAAGTCAAAAGAAGTTTTCAAATAATCAAATAAATAGTACAGCATATCAATAGTTTATAAAAATTCAATAAGTATTTCTTTGTCGTCAAAATGATGTTTAATACCTTTAATTTCCTGGTATTTTTCGTGTCCTTTACCTGCTATCAAAATGATATCACCCGGTTTTGCCATAGCGCATGCAGTTTTAATGGCTTCTTTACGGTTGATAATCGTTAGTACTTTGCGTTTCTGCATAATATCAATGCCGGCTTCCATCTGGTGAAGTATATCTTCCGGGTTTTCGTCGCGGGGATTATCGGAAGTTAATATCAGCATATCGCTCATATCGCTGGCAATTTTTGCCATAACCGGGCGTTTTAAAGCGTCACGGTTTCCTCCTGCACCGACTACTGTAATCAATTGTTCTTTTTTAGTGCGAATGGCCTCAATGGTCTTAAGTACATTTAACAAAGCATCAGGAGTGTGTGCATAATCAACTATGGCAGTAATATTGTTTTTTGATTTTATATATTCAAAACGACCTTCAGCAGTATTGAGATTGCTTATCAGCTTTAAAACCTCAATTTTATCTTCACCTAATAAAATTGCTGTTGCATATACTGCCAGAATATTGTATGCATTAAAACTACCTACTAATTTTGTTGAAGTTTCAATACCATCAATATTTAAAAACAATCCATTCAATTCGTTTTCGATAACACGGCATTTAAAATCAGCCATCGTTTGCAAGCTGTATGAATATTTAACAGCTTTTGAGTTTTGAAGCATTACTTTGCCATTCTTATCGTCAATATTTGTCAATGCAAATGCAGTTTCGGAAAGATGGTCGAAAAATAACTTTTTAGCTTTGATGTATGCAGCAAAAGTTTTGTGAAAATCCAGATGGTCGTGGGTAATATTGCTAAAGACTGCCCCGGAAAACATAAGACCTGCAATTCGATTCTGAACCACAGCATGTGAACTTACTTCCATAAAACAGTAACTACAACCCATATCAACCATTTGTTTCAGCAAAGCATTCAGCTGTATGGCATCTGGAGTGGTATGTGTAGAGTCTATTTCTGTATCGTTGATGCGATTGCTTATTGTGGAGAGCATTCCTACATTATAACCTAAGCCTCTGAACAAATTGAAAAGCAGCGTAACAGTGGTCGTTTTTCCATTGGTTCCTGTAATTCCAATTAATTTTATCAATTCCGAAGGACGATCGTAAAAGTTTGAAGCAATTTCACCCAATGCAAAACTGCTGTTTTCAACTTTGATATATGTAATTTTAGGGTTGATAGTGTCAGGAAGATTTTCACAAACAATAGCTATTGCACCTTTTTCAATAGTTTGTGCAATGTATTGATGGCC
Source organism: Bacteroidales bacterium (assembly GCA_038204725.1). Lineage (GTDB taxonomy): Bacteria > Bacteroidota > Bacteroidia > Bacteroidales > JACABE01 > JACABE01. The sequence continues at coordinate 18,601 of JBBRCQ010000048.1, forward strand.
ATCAGATTGTGTTCCTTTTACGGCAATAAAAAGACAATTGGCTTCGATTTTGCGGGAATCGAAACTTAGATTGCTAATCGTAAGATTTTGGTCGCCAATAATTTGAATGACGCCTGAGTTAATAATTAGATCTGATAACTGTTTCACTGTATTATTTGGTTTTTTTGGTATCTTTAGCTGTCTTTTTTTCAGCTTTTTTAACTGTTTTGTTTTCGGTTTTTTTGTCTGTCTTTTTTATTTCGGTTGTTTTCTTTGCTTTTGCGTCTGTTTTTTTGTTTTTTACAGGTTCAGCTTTCGTTTTTGATTTCGGAATTGTTTTGGTTGTTTCTTTAGATTTTTCTTTCAGCGTCCCTTTTTCTTTGGCTTTTTCTTTAGGGATTTCTTTTGATTTCTCCTTTGTAATTATTTTTTCTTTTGATTTCTCTTTGGCCTTATCTGTTTTAATGCTTTTGGTTTCTTTAGCAATTACTTGATTGCTGTCACTTTCTGATTCCTTTTTAATCACAGTTGGAGTTGTATTTGCAACAAGCAATTTTTTAAAATCATAGGTGGAATTGCTCAATGATAAAGTGATAAGTTGTCCTTTATTTATTGGATTGCCTGACTGAATGGATTGGCCTGCTACTTTTCCTTTTCCGGAGATATTAACTTTTAAACCGGATTTTTCCAATATATACACTGCTTCTTTTACACCCATTCCGGTTACATCAGGCATGAGTTTCGATTTGAAATTCTTTGTAATATAGTGATGCAGACTGTCTTTGGGTTCACTTAAAATATATTCAGCATCATGATTGTTTGAATAAAACGGTAAATTCAGGGTTGAATAGATGGTGAATAATTCCTGTTGATTTCCTGCAGTTACGAATGGAATCTCGATTTTATTATTAATTCTTTTCATTTCCTGATGAATATCAAGTTGTGTAGCATATACTTTGTCTGCAATTTCTTTGAATACCGGTGCTGCAATAGCACCCCCATAATATTGTCCTTTGGTAGGATTGTTTACAATTACTATACATGAATATTTTGGATTGTCAGCAGGAAAATATCCAACAAATGAAGCTCTGTATACCTTACTGTCTTTGTTTTTGCCATAATCTATCTTTGCAGTTCCTGTTTTTCCTGCTATTTTGTAAACAGTATTTAATAAATGTTTTGCAGTACCATGTTCCACAACACCTTCGAGAATATTTTGAACTTTTAAAAGTGTTTTTTCTGAACAAATCGCTTTGTTGATGACAACTGCTTCTTTTTTCTCAATTAATTTTCCGGTCTGAAGAATTTCTTTCACAAATAGTGGTCTGACCAATTTGCCATTATTGGCAATGGCATTGTATAAAGCTAGTGTTTGTAAAGGGGTTAATTGTAATTCGTAACCAATCGACATCCATGGCAAAGAGGTTCTGGACCATGTAGGATTTTTTGTATTTTTAATAAATGGAAGTCCTTCACCTTTTATATCTAGGCCCAATGGTTTGTTGAGTGACATATCATACAGATGATCAATGTATTTTTGAGGTTGATCTTTGAATGCTTTGTAAACCAATTCTGAAATTCCAACATTTGACGAAACTTCAAAAGCACGTGCGAATGAAATTCTGCCATAACCCTGTTCATGTGAATCTTTCATGGTTCTATCGGCATAATTGCATTTTCCTGTATTTACAAGTTCATTGGTATCATATTTTCCATCTTCCAAAACGGCAATTAAAGAAGCCAGTTTAAATGTAGAACCGGGTTCGGCACTTTCCCAAATTGCAAAATTGATGTCTTCGCCGTATGTGCCATCTTTGTGTCGTTTTAAATTAGAAATTGCTTTGATATAACCGGTACTCACTTCCATTAAAATAGCACATCCATGGTCAGCTTCATTTGAATCGAGGCATTTTCTCAGAGCGTTTTCAGCAACATCCTGAATATTGATATCAATGGTGGTTACAATATCTTTCCCATTTTCAGGTTCAATTTGATTGTCGCGTTCTACAGGACGCCAGATTCCATTGGCAATTTTCCGCATCAGCCTTTTTCCGCTGACACCTTCTAGTTCTTTGCTATAGGCTCCTTCGAGTCCTACATATAAGTTTTCTGTTATTTTTTTATATCCTATGGTTCTGCTACCCAGCCCTTTAAAAGGCATTTTCCTGTAATCTTTTTCTTCTACTATAAATCCACCTTTGTATTTTCCTTTTTTAAGAACAGGAAAAGTTCTCATCCTTTTTAGTTGTGTGTAATCAATATCTCTTCTTAACAATAAATCCCTGTCTTCTTTTTTTCGCCCTTTCACCAAAATATTTTTAAATTGTTCTTTGCTTTTATCCGGAAAAAGTTTCGATAAACTATCGGCCAGTGCATTTACATAGATTTTAAAAGTGTCGTTATGAATAACAGATTTATGCAAATCTAATTTTACATCAAAAATGGGGACTGAAGTAGCTAAAAGATTAGAATCGGAAGAAATGATGTTGCCTCTGATGGCTTCCACGCTCTCGTAACGCAATGTGAGATTTTCAGCACGTTTGCGCCATACGTCACCTTCTACAAACTGAATGTTTATTACTTTATAGATGATTACAAGCGCAAAAATGAGTACACCTATATAGATGACTCTGATTCTCCACACAATGTCTTTGTTTTCTTCTTTCATTTTTGTAAAAACTTCATTTAATTGCCTTTATAAAAAAACTTTTGTGGCGGAATGGTTGATTCTTTGATGCCTAACGAGTCGAGTTTGTTTGCTACAACAGATTGTTTACTGATGTACATAAAATCTGATTTTGTAGTGATGTGCTCAAATCTTAATTCTTTCAATTCCTTTTTTAAACTGTACATTTCCCTGAAACTCTTGATGGACCAATAATTGTTTGCAATATAAATCACCATTAAAAGTGTGATAAATAGTACCAACGGAAGCAGTTTTACAACTCCTTTGCGTGTAAGAAAAGTTCCTTCAAGCACTTCGCTGAATGCATTCCCAATGCCTGTGTTTTTACGCTTCGGCAAATTCAGCTTCAGCTTAAATCTTCGCTTAGGCTTTGCTTTTTCTAGGGTTGGTTCTTTGATTACGTTTTTACTCATATCAAATTTTTTCAGCGATTCTTAATTTTCCACTTCTCGAACGGTTATTTCTCAGTAACTCATCTTCGCCCGGCGTTATTGGTTTTCGGGTGATTAATGTATACGGAGGAAATGTATTCCCATAAAAGTCTTTTTCGATTTCTCCTTTAAAGTTACCTGATTTCATATAATTTTTAACCAGTCTGTCTTCCAGTGAATGATAGGAAATTACTACCAGTCTTCCACCCGGTTTCAGGCACTCGGTGCTTTGAATCAATAATTCTTTCAGCACTTCCAATTCTTCGTTTACTTCAATCCGTATAGCCTGAAATAGCATGGCCAGGTATTTATTTTCTATTTTTTTGGGAACACAGCTTTTGATGGCTTCTATAAATTGTTCTGTATCCGTTATTTCCTTAGTTTTTCGATATTCAACAATGGTTCTGGCCAGCTTCCATGAATTGGGGATTTCTCCATATTCCTGAAAAACCATTTTCAATTCTTCTTCCGTATAATTATTGATTACATCTTTTGCCGATTTACCCTGATTGCGGTTCATTCTTAAATCGAGTTCGCCTTTGTGACGTGTGGAAAACCCTCTTTCGGGTATGTCAATCTGATGGGACGAAATGCCCAGATCAGCCAGAATACCGTCTACCGGAGTGGCTGCATATAACTTTAGGAAATTTTTTAGAAACTTAAAATTGTTGTTGATCAGAATAAATCTTTCGTCGTCTATCGTATTGTCCAATGCGTCATCATCCTGATCGAAAGCATAGAGTTTTCCGCTTTCGCCCAGGTGTTTCATGATCTCTCTTGAATGGCCACCGCCACCAAAAGTAACATCTACGTAAGTTCCATTGGGTTTTATTGATAAGCCTTCTATGCTTTCAATTAACAAAACCGGGTTATGATACATTGTTTGCTATTTATTCGTTATCGAATTGTCCTATTCTTTCATTAGCATATGCAACATAATCCATAGTGGTACTATTCACTTCTTTGTATTTTTCTACATCCCAGATTTCGAAGATGTTTATTCTGGATACAAGGATAATATCCTTATTGATACTTTTGGCTTTCTTCTGATCACCGGGAATAAGCAAACGGTCGTTGTTGTCGAGCTCTACTTTGTTCCCTTCCGATAGTTTACGGATCAAAATAATATCTTTAGGATTATATGGATTAAGTTTTTTTCTGATTTTTTCAATTTCATCTTCCCAAACATCCATAGGGTAAAGTTCAAGATAGTCGCCGTAGATGCTTTCACGCAACACGAAACCGCTATCAATTACACTGATAAGCTGTTTTTTCAAACTGGAAGGAAATTTAAACCTTCCGTTTGAGTCCACTGTGCAATAATCTTTACCTATGACTTTCAGCATTTTCTACTTTAATATTTGAGGATGTAAATTTACATCAAAAAATGATATAATCCCATTTTGTTAATAAATAATCCATAAAAATCCAAATAATCCCATTTGTAATCTTTTATACGCTGTTTTTATTATAAGGTTACGGTTCATTTAAATTTAGGGTAATGAATTGAATTACAGATTTATGTAATTTATTTATGAAATAAAATATCAGGTTGAATGGACTATTTTTTTAAATTTCTCTAAAAAATAAAAAAGTGGAGGAAAACAAAATTGTTCATAACTTTGGCTAAAACCGGGAAATGGAGGTTTTATTTAAAATTTGCTGCATTGCAGGAACGAAAAAGTTTTAAGTATAGTTTTGCTTAATTTTGGTAAATTACGCTGGGGGGAAAACAATGAATTTGCAATTATGATTTTATTATGAGCCGTTTTAAATAAATAAAAATTGGGCTATCGTTCAATTCTAAAAGAATGTTTAATGTAAAAAAAGCTATTTTTTTAAAAAAATGTAAAGAATAGATGGGTAATTATTTTGTATTAGGAGATGGAATGAATTTTATAAAAGGGATGGTTTGGAGTTGAATCCACTAAATTTAACGATGATTTAATATTAATTGTGATTTCTTTTCATGGTTTATCGTAACTTTGTAGCTATTTTCAACTAAAAAGAGTATTGGCATTGGAGCAACAGAATATTGAAACATCGGAAAAATTCCTTGATTTAGAGCGGATAATAAGTGCTAAAAATCCTAAAATTCTTAAGTTTATCCCCCGCTTTGTGATGAATTATCTTAAAAAAGTGATTCACATGGATGAATTGAATGGAGCTATTCACCGGAACCGTTTTAAAACAGGTTCTGAATTTGCTACTGCCATATTGGAAGATTTTGGAGCCAATATCGAAGTGCATGGATTGGAAAATATAGCATCCGATGGCAGGTATATCATTGCTTCCAATCATCCGCTGGGTGGACTGGATGGATTGGCATTGATTAGCAGAATAGGAAGGTGCAGGAAAGATTTTCTTTTCCCTGTGAACGATATATTGATGAATCTTCAGCAACTGAAACCTGTTTTTGTCCCCATCAATAAACATGGGAAAAACACTGAAAATATTCAGATTCTGGAACAGGCCTTTAAATCTCAGGCAATGATGTTGTTCTTTCCAGCCGGCTTAGTATCCCGCAAACAAAAGGGAGGCGTTATCAAAGATCTGGAATGGAAAAAAACATTCATTACCAAGGCTAAGCAATATCAAAGGGATGTGATTCCGGTTTATATCGATGGTATTAATTCCAACTTTTTTTATAATCTAGCGAATTTTAGAAAGTGGTTGGGCATAAAAGCTAATTTCGAAATGCTTTATCTGGTTGATGAAATGTACAAGCAGAAAAACAAAACCGTAAATATTTATATAGGTATACCTATTTCATATTTGGAATTCGACAAAAAAAGTTCAGACCAACAATGGGCCGAAAAAGTAAAAAAACATGTATATTCGCTGGAGAAAAACATAACTATTCCTTTTAAAAGCTAATACAGTAAAAGAATTAAAAATATCAAATCTGACGATCATATAAATTAGTGAATTGAAATTACATACTATCATTCAAGAGTTGTTTTGTGACCAATAAATAAATAAAATATTAACAGATGAAAAGTATTCTATCACCTATCGACAAGCAATTGATTATTAATGAATTGACTGAAGATAAATTTCTTAGAAAAACCAATAATGGTAATAAAGAAATTTATATTGTAACGCATCAGAATTCTCCCAATATAATGATTGAAATCGCCCGGTTGCGTGAAGTAAGTTTCAGAGATGCCGGTGGTGGTACAGGTAATGAAATAGATATTGATAAATATGATACCGCTGATGTACCTTATCAGCAGTTGCTGGTCTGGTGTCCTGAAGACCAGGAAATCATTGGTGGATACCGGTTTATAAACGGAGATAAAATGATATTTGATGCAGAAGGAAATCCGTTTAGTGCAACGGCTGAACTTTTTCATTTTTCTGATCATTTTAAAAAGGAATATCTGCCATATACCATCGAATTGGGTAGATCATGGGTACAACCTAATTACCAGCCAACTTATAATATCCGCAAAGGATTGTTTTCGTTGGATAATTTATGGGATGGCTTAGGTGCCATTACATTGGAATATCCTGAAATGAAATATTTTTTCGGTAAAATTACGATGTATCCCCGTTTCAATATTACGGCAAGAGACATGATTCTTTTCTTTCTGAAAAAATATTTCCCTGATCCTGAAAATTTAGTGTATCCGCATGAAGCATTAAATCTTGTAACAGATATTGAAGAGCTTGAAAATACATTTTTTACAAAAAATTACGATGAAGATTATCGTATTCTAATGAAAAATGTAAGGAGGTTTAATGAGTCTATTCCACCGCTTGTAAATGCTTATATGAATTTATCTTCTACCATGAAGACTTTTGGAACGGCTATTAATCATCATTTTGGAGAAGTTGAAGAAACCGGAATCCTGGTAACCATCAACGATATTTATGATATAAAAAAGCATCGTCATATCTCTACCTATCAGAAAACTAATTAATACAGTTATCCGGCTTTAAAAGGTTAATTTCAGATCAGTGTTTTATAGCACAACTCAATCAGCATTATAGCTGAAATATTTCAAAATTTTATAAAATTTATTTAAACAAAACCTTATAATGCTCATAAAAGAAGCTATTTTTGTAATCAGCAATCAGAATATAACCAAATGTCCTAAACCGGATATGCCGGAATATGCGTTTATCGGACGTTCAAATGTTGGTAAATCTTCATTAATTAATATGCTGACCGGGAATAGCAATCTTGCAAAAACTTCGTCAACACCCGGAAAAACAAAACTTATCAATCATTTTTTGATTAATAAAACATGGTATATTGTCGATTTACCCGGATATGGCTATGCAAGATCCTCCAAAAAGGAAAGATCGAAATGGCAAAGAATGATTGAGGATTTTCTTGAAACAAGAGAAAATCTGATGACTACATTTGTATTGGTAGATTCGAGAATTGAACCCCAAAAGAAAGATATTGCATTTATGGAATGGTTAGGTACCATGCAATTGCCATTTGTAATTGTTTTTACAAAATCCGACAAAATATCACCTGTTCAATTGGATAAAAATGTGGCTGCTTATAAAAGGGAATTACTAAAACAATGGGATATATTACCGGAAATGATTTTTAGTTCCTCAAAATCAATGTTGGGCAAAGACGGAATTCTTCAATACATTGAAAAAACCAATTTGCTTTTCAGTGAATCCGAATAGTTTTTAAATGAAAGAATTTATTTTGTAAAGAAATTCTTGAAGATAACGAAAAAAATATCAAAAAAAAAGCTGGTTTCAAACCAGCTTTTTTTTATGTATTGAAACAGTATTAATCTTCTTCTTTTTCCTGTTCTTCGTAAGCTTTAAGTAAAGCAATCTGAACATCTGTTGGAACTTGTTGATAGTCGCCAAATTTCAAAGAATAAGTAGCTCTTCCACTGGTTAAGGAACTCAGCGTAGTAGAATATTTGTTCATTTCTGCCAGCGGTACTTTTGCTTTGATAATCTGATAGTTTCCTTCACTTTCCATACCCATCACAACGGCTCTACGTCCTTGTAAATCGGTCATCACATCACCCATTCTATCGGATGGAACAATTACGTCCACATCATAGATAGGTTCCAGGATTTTAGGACCAGCCATTTTAAATGCTTCTCTAAATGCATGACGACCGGCTAATTTAAATGAAAGTTCGTTGGAATCAACCGGGTGCATTTTACCATCAAAAACATTTACAACAATATCTCTGGCATATGAACCTGTGAGTGGGCCTTCTTCCATTTTTTCCATGATACCTTTTAAAATGGCTGGTAAAAAGCGTGCATCAATAGCACCACCTACGATACAGTTGTTGAATATCAATTTACCGCCCCATGGTAATTTTTCTTCAGTGGTTGCACGGATCGGAAATTCTGATTGATTAACCATTGACTCTGTGTATGGTTGAATCAATATATGTACTTCTCCAAACTGACCGGCGCCACCTGATTGCTTTTTGTGACGATACATGGTTTTTGCAGGTTTGGTAATGGTTTCGCGATAAGGAATTTTAGGCGTAATAAATTCAATTTCTATTTTATGAATGGTTTCGAGCATCCATTTTGCAATGTTTAGATGTAATTCGCCTTGTCCGCTTAATATGATCTGTTTGAGTTCTTTAGAGTATTCTATTAAAATGGTTTGATCCACTTTGTGCATATCATTTAAAATAGCACCCAGTTTTTCATCATCAGCCTGGTTTTTTGCTTTAATAGCAGTTCTGAATTTGGGTCTTGGAAAAACGATGGGTGCAATAAGATCTTCTGAGTTTTTACCGGCATTCAGCGTATCGTTGGTAAAGCAACTTTTTAATTTTATGGTAGCTACAATATCTCCGGCAACAGCTTTGGTAAGCTTTTCGCGATTTTTACCGGCAATCGAAAATATTTGAGAAATTCTTTCTTTAGATCCATTTTTTGCATTTACCATATCTAATCCTTCGGTAATTTCACCTGCATAGATTTTGAAGAATGATATTTCACCCAGATGTTCTTCGATACCTGTTTTAAATATAAATGCAGATGCAGGATCGGTAGTTTTGTGCTCTAAAACTTTTCCTTCCACTGTTTTTGCATTTTTCATATCGTTTGGTGAGGGCGCATTGTAGGTGATAAATTCCAATAATCGTTGTACGCCTATATTTGCTTTACCTGCAACGCACATAATAGGAAACAGGCCTCTGTTGATTACGCCTGCTTTTATGCCTTGTCTTAATTGATCAATGGTTAAAGTTCCTTTCTCAAAGAAAATTTCCATGAGTGTTTCATCAGCTTCGGCAGCGTTTTCAACTAAAGTTACGTGCAGTTCTTCAGCTTTATCCATTTCATCAGCAGGAATATCCAATACTTCCGGAGCTCCTCCGTTTTCGGGGTATTTCAGCATTTTCATTTTTACCAAATCAATAATGGTATTAAAGCCTAAACCGGGATTAAGCGGATATTGGCAAATCGTTACATTTTTGCCATATGTTTGTTTCAATTGGTTTATCATTTCATCATAATTGGAATTTTCGTGTTCCAAATGATTGATGGCAAAAATCACCGAAGTGCCATTTTGACCGGCATATCGCCATGCCAAATCTGTACCCACATCAATACCGGTTTGTGCATTAATAACCATAACGGCAGTATCAGCAACTTTTACAGCTGTAATTACTTCTCCAATAAAATCATCGAAACCGGGGGCATCTATGATATTTATTTTGTAACCGTTGTGCTCAATATATAATAAAGTGGATGAAATTGAGTTTTGACGTTCAAGTTCTATGGCTCTGTAATCAGAAACCGTATTTTTGTCATCAATGGTTCCTCGTCTTTTTATTAATCCTCCTTCGAACAACATTGCTTCTGCAATCGTGGTTTTCCCTGATTTAGCACCGCCAACCAGGGCAATATTTTTGATTTCATTAGTCTGGTAAACCTTCATGTTATATAATTTGAGTTAATTATTAAATTGCTTTTTACTCGGCAAATATATAAAAAAGTCTCAATAACAATAGGTCTAAATCGATTTATTTTAATAAAAAATCAAATATTATTCAAAAAAAGCTTGAATATCTGATTTTTTTACTAAGCGTACTCAATTTCTGCTACCATTTCACGAATATGTTCCCATGTGGGGCTGTCCATTTTTGCACCAATTACCTCAATTACTTTTCCTGAAAGAATTGCGCCAATATCACCGCATTTTTGCATTGATAATCCTTTTGTAAGGCCATAGATAAAACCTGCAGCATACACGTCGCCAGCGCCTGTGGTGTCGCGACTCGTTGCTTTGATAACATCTATAATAAACATTTCTCCATTTTTCATGACCAACGAACCTTTTTTGCCGATTTTTACAACTGCGATCTCACAATCTTTGGCAATTTCACGCAATGCTTCCTCAGGCTGCATGCCTGTAAATGATTTTGCTTCTTCTTCGTTGGCAAATACGATGTCTACGTATTTTTTGATGATTTCTTTCAGGAAATCAATATTGGCTTCTACAACATTGAAACTTGCCAGATCCAGTGATACGATCAATCCTTTTTGTTTGGCTAATACTACAGCTTTTCTGATCAAATCTTGATTTTGAACCAAATATCCCTCTATATGGAAATAATCAAAACCATCGAATATTTCGGGTGTAAGATGATCGACGGATAATTCGATGGCAGCGCCCAGAAAAGTTGCAAATGTTCTTTCAGAATCAGGACTAATTAATGCAATAGCTCTTCCGGATTCGAATTTACCTTTAAAAAGTTGAGGAATAATTTTATTTTTTATCAAATCTTCATGAAAAAACAAACCAAATTCATCTTCCCCGATAGTTCCGATAAATCCTGTTTCAATCCCTAAACTGGCTAAGCCATGAATGGTATTTGCAGCTGAACCGCCTGAGGATTGCTGCTTTATGAGATGATGTGTTCCTTTTGAAACTAATTCAGCTGCCAATTGGTCAACCAACTGCATACTTCCCTTTGGAAGATTAAAATCATTTAATAATGAGTCGCATTCTAATCGTGTCATTATGTCTACCAATGCGTTACCCATTCCTAAAACTCTGGTCATATAATTATTTTTAAAATATTTTTGCAAAGGTATTGTTTATTTTAAAACTTTTTCTAATTTTGCAGTTCAAATATAAGAAATTCCTCCTTAGCTCAGTTGGATAGAGTCCCGAAACTTCGGGATTAATCAGAAAGGGTCTCAGGAGATGAAAACAAAGGAATTGAAATATTGAAGTAACATTCCTCCTTAGCTCAGTTGGTTAGAGCATCTGACTGTTAATCAGAGGGTCTCAGGTTCAAGTCCTGAAGGAGGAGCAAAGAGCCACAGCGATGTGGCTCTTTTCGATTTAATCAAATCAAGAAAAGATGTACTATTTGTATATTCTCCATTCTGATTCCTACGATAAATATTATGTAGGAATAACCAACCGACCAGAAGAACGG
>JBBRCQ010000049.1:0-29683 GCA_038204725.1 Bacteroidales bacterium
AAGAACATTCAATGATGCTAATGATGTACATCCTGCTGAATTTGTAACCGTAAAATTATAAGTTCCTGCAATTAAGCCTGAAACAGTTGTACTAGTTCCTGTCCCTGCTATTGCACCGGGATTTATGGTCCAGTTACCTGATGGCAATCCACTCAATACAACGCTTCCGGTTGCAACAGCACAGGCTGGTTGTGTAATGGTACCCACTAAAGGTGCTGTTGGTAATAGAATATCAATAATTGCAGTTCCGATCATGTTTCCTGTAATATATGTAGCTTTTCGGTAGGCGCTCACAGTGTATGTTCCAAAAGTTTGGTTTCCAAATGAAATCGTATTTCCTGTTCCCTGAATTTCGATGCCTAACGGTACTGCATTTTTTAAAAGACTATATACAACACCAGTTTCAGAACCATTAAGTCCTACCGGAAGACCTGATCCGGAACAATAGCCACCAGTACCTGTTACGTTAAATGCGAGCAGAGGAGCATTCAGAATTGGGTTATTCATAGTGGTTACAGTATGGTTAGTAGAATCAGTAATTACAGTATTAAGAGCTATTGTCTGATTATAAGCACTTACAACTGTGTTATAAGGAGATGGAGTAAAATTGAAAGTAAAATTAGGTGACACTTGCCCGAAATCCACACTATTGGTCAGTCTGATCCTATAAACCCGTGTTCCGGGACTAGCAGAAGAGATGATTGTACCTGCTCCGAGACCGGGGCCAGCGCGCGGTGTAAGTTTTATACAATTCGTTGCGAAAAGTACATTAAGTGACCGCTGTGCAGCAACCAACTCAGAAGTGCCAGCAACAAGAGAAGGAGTAATTACACCTCCGTTTCCTAAACCTGAATTTACTACTAAACCAGCCTGAAATGTGGCCAACTCAAAAATATTGACAGCATCATTATCAAGAAGATAGATATCAAACTCATAAATCCTTGCAGTCAATAATGAGTCGTTGCGTACCGAACATTGATAAGTTGTTGGAACCTGTGCCCATGCCGTGGTGGTGATTAATACCATCAGGACAATCATATGCATCAATCGGGTAAATGTTTTCATGTTGTTTTTTTTTAAATTTATATTATATTATTTTATTTTATTTTATTATATTATAATGAACCTAATATTCAATTCTTAAATTTGCAACCATTCTTTCTACTATGGAGTGATTACTGATATTGCAGAAATTGAATTATTCTCGACAAGAATCATGTCAAGACCATCTACAACGCCGTCTCCATTGACATCAGTAAGTATATAACCGGTTGCGGCAACAAAAGCATCGTTTTCAACTCCGATCATATCAAGTCCGTCAATGGCTCCATCTCCGTTAACATCACCGGCATAGATACCGTATATCCCCGCACCCAATTGTTTTTGATTACTACCAAATGCTTGAGAGTTGGATCCAGTGAAGTTATAACTAATAGCAGATCCTGCAAATGAAACAGGTAAAGCACTTACTGTAGTAATGCTATTTCTGTGTTTTAAAGTTATATAATATGAAGCATTAAAGGCCGCAGGAACCAAAACAGTTGCGATTCCTGATTGACTCAGATTTACTGATGAAGCTGTATATATAATAGTACTATATGTTCCTGCATCGTGCAACTCAACAGTAATATGATCAGCAACACCGGCAGGCCAGTGGGGTCCAGTAGCATCAAAAGCCTGGTTCATTGTACCTGATCCTGCATACAACCCTTCGAGCAACGCTGTAAGGTTGAGCGTTTTGTTAGGAGGATTGATATCAAGGAATGATTCACTACCTACAAAACAAGCATTCTGCCCTTTCACTCTTAACTGTCCGCTTGTTGTTGCCAATGAAAAATCAAGAGTTACACTGGTTCCTGTTCCATTGATCGTTACACCTGTTCCGGTGTAAGACCAGAGATAACTGGTTGCATTTGGAATCGCAGCAACAGAATAGACAATCCCTGTTGTTCCGGGTGTAAAGGTTGCAGATCCGCTGATAGGTCCGGCAGGATCCGGGTTACCAATCACTATAACGTTATATACTGGAAACACAGAACTGCAGCCGGCATTATAACTAACACTGACTGTTTGAGCTCCACCTGAATTCCACGTCACAGTAATTGAATTAGTTCCTGTTCCAAAAGTAATAGTTCCTCCGGATGAAACTGTCCATATGTATCCGGTTTTCCCGGATTCGGTCATATAAATGTTCCCGATACTTCCCTGGCAAATAGAATCCGGACCAGTGATAGTCGGAACCAATGATGTCCCGAACTCATTCAGACCTATATCCGGTGGATTGCAACGTGTTAAACCGTCAAAATCATTAGTCACACTGACAGCAATTCCCGCATTATCCAGCGTTGCATTGGTGGAGATATGTAAATCAGCAGTGCTGACAAAATTGGGAGTTACGTTTTTAGAATTTGCATCGCCAACTGATGAAGTCTGCCAGTTTAACAGTGTATTTTGAGATACGTCATTCCAGTTTCCCAGAGGTGCGACAGTAGTGTACAGATCATTGTAATCGGAATTCATAGAACCGTTTGCAACAGTAATATTGCCAATGGCATAATGTTTTCCCAATCCTCCTGTCCTGGTGTTGGAAAAGATATTATTTCTTAGATTTACATTTGCTGCGGACAGATAATGCTTTTTATAGGCATAGGTATTATAAAGGGTCGTTCCGGTTGTTTGTGTCCCGGAAATACTAACACTGTTAAAATAAAAGTATTGCAATCCAACAAGCTCTGTGTAAATTCCAGAAATTTCAAGCTGATTTGTAAGACCAGAGCCAAGAATAACCATGTTATTAGCTACAGTCCAATTAGAGCTGGCGACATGTAATCCTAAAATCGTTCCATAAGATTGCAAATTGTTTATTGTCAAATTATACACTGAATTCCTGTTCATATATCCCGATGCCTGATACACTCTGATTCCCTGCACCGTTACACTATTGATTCCTGCTGTTGAAGTGTTATTTGATAAATTGTAAATAAGGTTTCGTTCTATTATTTGACCGGAAACATTTCCTGAATAATCGATGCCGGTAAGAGTTGCATCTTCGTTTTTGGAAGAAGTCATGGTATTAACCGTAATATCATGAACGATATTACTACTAATGGTCATCACACCATTAGTACATGCTATTCCACGGGTACCACCTGCAGTTGTAACTATACTTGAATTAAACAAATTGGCAACTGTATTATTCAAAACACTTGAAGTTCCGCTACTCTGACAAAGTATCCCGGTCTGGTTTGCTCCTCCGCTCAGGTTGATCATGTTTGGAGTTGAAGCATGCCCGATAGTGTTACCGCTGACAATAAAATTGCCGGAACCTGCTGCGAGGGTTATACCATTGAACAATGTTGATGTTCCTGTATTCGTCATGGCAATATTACGGATATTATTATTAGAAATGGTGGTCGGAATTGTGTTGCCTGCTACAGCATTGATCCCGATAAATGAAACATTGCCGCTGTTTAACCAGGAAGATCCTCCACAAAGGGCAGCTTGACCACCAATGTAATTCCCGGCAATCAGGTTGTTGTTAGATGTAGTACCGGGTACAAAATCTATCGAAGTTTGTGCCAGTGCCGGAATCGGAGCAGCATTATAATAAAAACTATTATCGGATAGTATCCAGTTATCACCATTACCGGTCCCTGTAACATAGACTCCCGATCGCGCAAAATTCAAAAATTCATTGTTCGATATGGTATTGGAAGAATTGAGCTTCCCGGCCGTACCAAATGCATATATGAGGTTATGTATCGGTTGGGTGCCTATAGCTTTAATAATATTGTCAGAAATGAGAATATTGTCATTTCCTGTAGTTCCGGTTGAAGTGGAGAAAACAATCACTCCCCAGGCTGCATTATTACATGCGCCTTCCAGGGTGCAGTTTCGTAGGGTACAACCTACAGCATCGTTTAAAAAGCTGAATGTTGAACCGTTTCCACCTGCTGTTCCGTAAGTATTGCTAAAATCAAGGTAACGCCCGCTTCCGCTGTATCTTCCATCAACAGTAACACGATCAGCTCCATTGAACCTGATCATTCCTGCTGCAACAGATCCTGTGATTGTGCGTATAGTTGTACCATCGGGACGGATTAACAGCGTAAAATTTGAATTAGCTGGTTCCTCTATCCATTGATTGAGGGAATTTGTTCCGTCTTCCGTCATATCGCCGGTTATGGTAACTGTAAGATTGCCATTTAAACGACCTGCATTGATAAAAGAAAAAAGCCCGCCCAT
Source organism: Bacteroidales bacterium (assembly GCA_038204725.1). GTDB lineage: Bacteria > Bacteroidota > Bacteroidia > Bacteroidales > JACABE01 > JACABE01. Next base: position 4,246 of record JBBRCQ010000049.1, read on the forward strand.
TCCCGTTAAAGAGGGATAATCGCCAGGAACATTTATATTTCCTGTAAATGATGTTAAAATAGTGTAAGAATTTACATTTGCTAAAGCAGGTGCCTGGTTGATATTCTGAACTGGGGGATTACCATTGGCAGTGGCACCCGGGTAATTGGAACCAAGGTTATTTGCATTATCCTGGGCCACTACAAAATATTGAATAACATCACCCATTATAACACTGCCGCCATTGATGATGGAATAATCTATCAAAAAATTATAAGGACTGGAGCTGTTTGTTGCAACTGTGTATTTCCATCCATTGTCAGAACTGTTATTTCCTGCAAATGCATTAGCATCTGAAGCTTTTTTATAGTAGATGCGAGGCAGATTAGCCCCTCCTGAAACACCTACATTATCGGTTACCGTGGCAAAACCTGTCAGAATTACATTAGAAAATGTAAAAGAGGAAGGAATTGGATTAAATGAAATCATAGGGAGAAAAACATCTGAACTTAATGTAAAATTTCCTGCATCTGCGCCAACATCAACCGGGCTCAGGCTACTTCTTATTTCACCATCGAAATCATTCGTCACTGTTGCAATATTGATACCCGAAGATTCGAGAGGTGTTAAATTTTGCAAACGAAGGTTAACGACGGCACTATTTCCTGTTGAATTCACGAATAAGGGATCTCCATAGCCACTTGCCATATCCTGGCCGGTTGCCTCGATCCATGCGGGCAGTGAAGTTACATCTGCACCATAATATCCAAAAACGCCACCGGTTCCATTGGCAAAATATGCATTATAATTTAATGAAAGGCCTGCAGTTTTATAACCTGAACCGGCAACTCTCACTGCATAATGATTTGGAGCCGCTATTGAATTTGACCTGCCGTTAAAGAAAATATTGTCCTGGTAAGTCCTGGTGGTTAAAGGATCGCTTCTGAACGCATATGTTTTTGCAGTACTTACACTTACGCCTGAACCCCCGATATAAACGCTATTGAAATACATACCGGTACCTGCTGTACTTAATACATCATACAACCCGGTAATCTGAATGCCGGAATTTAATGAGGCTCCGTCAGCATCAATTCCAAGGCGAATCATATTATTATAGACACTTGCCAATCCGCTGGCAAAGTTGATACCTCGCATATCGGCTGTCGGACTTGAGGAAACTATGCTCAGCGAATGAACCAGGTTACGGGCAATCACATTGGTTCCCGTAACCGGACCTCCATAATGGATACCTGTCACACAAACGGCTGCAGAGGCATGACTGTTATTTAAATCAAAGATGATATTCTGCGAAACAGTTGCCGGAGCAGTAGTTGCAGTCATTGAAATCCCAATAACCGAAGCTGTAGCTCCACTACCGGTTGCCTGTGCGCCTGTTGACAAATTGCGTATGGTGTTGCCGGTAATGGTGTTTGCACCGAGTGTTGAAACAATTCCCCTCACAATTGTGCTTGTGTTTGCCACAGCGGGAAGATATGTACTGTTTAAATTAGCTATTATATTATTTATAATGGAAATTGCTGCGGAATTGCCTGAATTTACGATCCCCTGAACAACTGCAGCAGTGGTAACGGTTGCAGCATTACCAGAAATGATGCTGTTGGCGGTGCTTGTACTCCCAATCGTATTTCCGCTGATAGTAACTGAAGGCGACGATCCCGTATTCCATATACCATTGAAACTATGTGATATACCAACGGTATTGCCCGATACATTTATTGAGCCAATTACATTATTAGAAATGGAATTTGTCAAAGTGGAAGTTGAACCAATTCCCATTGAAACTCCACCTGTGGTCGAGATTGTTACTGCAACCGATCCTGTTCCTGTACCACTTCCGATAGTATTACCCGTAATTGTTCCAATATTTGCACTACCTGAAACAAGGAAAATACCTCCCCACACACCAGGTAAAGTATTAGCTCCTGAGGCAGATGTCCAAATGAAATTAGCGATGGTATTGTTTTGTATAGACGAAGCAATTGAACCTACCGACAAATAAATGCCCACAAAACGGCTTGCCACTGTTCCGGCATTCGTCCATGCTGTTCCACCACAGCTGGGAGCACCACCACCAATAAAGTTGTTCATTACTGTAAAATTATTCCCAGTGTTGGATAGATAAATGCCATAATGCGTTGATCCGGTAGTAAAAGTGCGGGTGGCAGTCTGAAAGATACTATTGCCTGTAATTGTCCAGTCCGTATTCCCTGTACCAATATAGACCCCATATGCAACACCGGTTGCATTAAAAAAATTGTAGAGACTGCAATTCAATATGCTGTTATTACTATTGTTCTGGGTGGGTGTAGAAGTCCCTAATGAATAAACCAGATTTACTGGGATAGTTGCACTCTCATGAATATTGCAAAATTCTATTAAATTATTGTCATTGCCGGTTATCCCGGTCGTTGTCGAGAAAACGATCACTCCGCTCGAAATTCCGGATGAAGCGCCAAGAATATTACAGTACCTGATAATATTGTTACTGGCATCATTTTGTAATAAAAATGTTGAACTGCTGTTACCGGTATTGCTGTTATTAAATTCAAGATAATTTCCTGTCCCTGTAAAGCGACCATCAATCGTAACTCTGTTAGCTCCGTTAAAACGGATCAAACCGTTGTTAAGATTACCTGTAATTGTCCTTAAAATTGCGGCATCAGGTTGAATCGTCAAAGCAAAATTCGAACTGACTGGTTCTTCCACCCATAAATTCAGGGCATTGGTACCGTCTTCTGTAAGATTTCCGGTAATGTTTACAATAACATTTCCTGACAATTTACCATTATTGATAGTCTCAAATAATCCGTTAACGCCAGTTAATGAGGGAAAATTTCCAGGCACATTGTAAGTCCCCGAAAATGTAGTTAAAATAGTATAGGAACTTACATTTGCTATTCCGGGGGCAACATTTATATTTTGAACAGGCGGGTTTCCGCTTGCTCCTACCCCAGGAAAATAAGAAGCAAGATTATTTGCATTATCCTGCGCAACAACAAAATACTGAATAATATCACCCATGGCTACACTGCCTCCGTTGATGATTGAATAATCAATAACAAAACTATAAGGACTTGTGGAATTGGTTGCTATAGTATATTTCCAGCCATTGTCAGCATTTGTATTTCCAACAAATGCATTGGCATCTGAGGCTTTTTTATAATATAGTCTGGGCAGGCTGGCTCCGCCTGAAACACCCATATTATCAGTGATTGTTGCAAACGCTGGCAATACTAAATTGCTGAATGAGAAGGTAGATGGTATTGGAGAATATGATATCATCGGAAAGAAAACATCACCGTTGTTCGTAAAGTTACCGGCATCCGCACCTATATCAACCGGAGTCAGCGAACTCCTGGTTTGTCCGTCAAAATCATTAGTTACTGTCACCACATCCGTTCCTGATGCTTCGATAGGATTGGATGCCTGGACATGAAGATCCAACGAAGTGCTGTTCCCAGTTGCATTAACATAAACAGGGTCTCCATAACCACTGGCCAGGTCCTGACCTGTCGCAACCTGCCAGGCTACCAGGGAAGGAAGGTCCAATCCGTTAAAAAAACCAAATGTTCCGCCAATTGCCCCGGGGGCAAAAAGTAAATTGTAATTACTGGCAAGCCCGACCGGGTTGAAAGTGCTTCCTGCTACCCTGATAGCATAATGTTTGCCAATAATACCGCCGGATCTGTTATTAAAGAAAATATTGTTTTTTATGTTGCGGTTCGTAACAGCGTTGCTAAAAAATGCGTAGGTAGACGAAGTTGTGCCAGAAACACTTGTCCCTCCTAAATAAATACTGTTGAAATAAAAGTTATTGGTTCCGGTCTGGTCGTAAATCCCATAAATCGCATACCCTGTGTTAATCACTGTTCCGGCTGCATCAATGCCAAGACGAACCATATTATTCTGGTAATCCGTTGCGCCGCCGCCAGAATAAATACCGGTAAGAGCAGCACTGGTCGAAGTGGTTGATAACCCGAAGCTATGAATAAAATTACGTGAGACTATATTTGTACCTGTAGCAGGACCTGCATAATATATCCCAACAAGATTGGTTGCTGCAGAAACTGCCGAATTTGAAAAAGTATGTAGCACATTCTGGCTGATGGTCTGTCCTGCTGTTGTGGCTGCAGTGGCATTAATCCCGATCACACAGGCACCACTACCAGACCCGGCCAAAGTTGAGGCTGAGGAAAGGTTACGGATCGTATTGCCGGTAATTGCATACGCTCCGCCATTGTTGCCAGGGGTATACATACCATAAAGCTGATTGTTGGCAGCAGCAGTATTATTTTGAGAAAGGTTTGCAATATTATTCCCAGAAATATTATTCGAAATGGAAGTCGAGGTTGAATAGAGCCCGATCAGTGGCTGTGCAGTGGAATTACTAATTGCATTTGTTAGTGTCAGACTGCCGATTGTATTGCCTGTTACATTGTATACGCCTCCCGCTGCTCCTGCAAGGCTTATCCCCCGCCCGGTGACGGCACCGGTGCTGCTTGTAGAAAATGCCAGTCCACAAATAATATTGTTGATAATATTGACTGTCCCCGCAGTTGCCCCCCCGGCATTGATAGCGGAATAAACCTGAGTGGCACCTGTACCGCTGTTCACATAGTTTATGCTGTTGGCGACCGTGGTATTCCCAATCAGGTTAGGGGTTATATTCCCGCAATCAAAATCACCGATCCGCAATGTAATCAATCCCGCATTAGCAACTGTGGTAGCACTGAAAGTAAGCGAAATATTCTGTATAGTATTTCCCTGGATACTGGAAGGAACTATTGGTGTGCCAGTCTGATCCATATATATAGCAACAAAAGTACCACCGGTGGTGGTGCTTGTATAAGTCATAGGACCTCCTGAACATAGAGGTGCGCTTCCTCCAATATAATTACCGGTGATTGAGTAATTACTTCCGGTCAAAATCCTGATCCCAGCGTGTTCAAAACTAGCCACACGTGCAGTTGTCTGATATATACTATTACCGGTTATTATCCAATCGGTACTATTCGCAGCAATATGAATAGCATAGTGATTCTGTGCCAGCCCCCAATCATACAAATTGCAATTGGAAATTGTATTGTTGCTATTGTACCTGGTTGTGGGTGTAGCTGTTCCGTTTGAATACACCAGGTTTGTTGGCAGTGTAGTTCCGGCAGTTATGGTACAATGATCTATAGTATTATTATCATTTCCATTCGTCCCATTAGTTGTCGCAAAAAATACCACACCTTTCAATGTTGTTGAAACAACCCCTTTGATGGTACAATACAGCAATGAGTTATTTGAGCCTTCATTCAGAAATTCAATAGTAGCTCCTGATGTGGAAGTATTTGAAATCGTTAATTGGGAAGTGGTCCCAGTACCTCCCGGACGGCCATCAAATGTCACATACTGAGCACCGGAAAATAATGCAATATAAAGTGTGTTCGATCCGGCAATGGAAAGGTTTGTAGCACCAGCTGCCGGTCGTATCGTGAGAGTATTTGTTGCATCAATCCCTGATAGATTGGTAGAATTAAAATTGAGAGGAAATGTTTCCACTGTCGAAACATAGTTGCTCTTCAATTCCCAAATCAGGGGATCTGTTGCCGGATTAGCCGCAAGATTGGTCAAAGCAGCTGTGATAGATACAAAATCAGAAGGTGCAGGTCCAATTGACTTAATAGTTAATGCATATAACGAATTGCTGAATGGCTTAAATGACATAATTGTCAATAACATTATAATTCCATAAAATAAATTTTTTTTCATACCATAAATATTTAGATTAATAAATGATTGTTTTTTTTAAATTATAAATGATGATATTCAAACTAAAAATTATAAACTATTCAAACTTAAAACCCAGTCTGGTGCAGTTCCCGTAACTATATAATGAACCTTTCCCGAGGCTTGTATTGAATTGAATCCAGACATGGGGGCGAAAACGGTTTCGTCCACTCGTGGCGTAGTATAATTAATCGCACTTACGGCTACTGGACCAAGCCTCATTTGTCCTTTACTGCTGATACTAAATTGGGGATATGCAACAGACATATAATAAAAAGTAAAACCGATCTTAGTAACTGGAGAGACTGCATTTTGCCTTAATACACCTGCAGCTAACAAATCAGTCGTTCCGGAACTCATATTTGTCAGAGATCCTAATGTATTGGTCGCATAAGCGTAATTCGCAGTGCTTTGCCCCCTGTCATTTCCATAAAAAAACATTAAAATAACTACAATACTTATGAATGATTTGTTACTAAATTGTTGAATTGATTTCATATAAAATGTATTTAGTTTATTATATAAAAATTTGTAATATGTTTTCAATAATATTGTAATCATCAATTGTTCCAATTTTACTATAAATCCCCCCCATTCTACTTTGTTTTTTTGATTTTGATTTCATTTGATCCTATGCAAAAATGACTGATATTTAATTTCAAAAAGAGTACATTTTTAAAGCAATTCTGATTTCAACTAAATAGTCTTACTAACAAATTATGTTAACAACTAAATATCAATATTTTATAACAATGTAAAAATTGTATTTTGCTAATTAGATAAAAATATTGACATTTACTTAAGCGATTTTAAATTTAGTTATACGAAATTATAGCGAATGATTATTAATTTTGTATGCTTAAAAGATTAATTTAATAGGATTAAATACCAATAATCTATACTGAAAATAGAGCAGAAGCCTACGCTCCAAAAGGAGTAGTGACAACTATCTATCAGATTATCAAATATTAAGAACAAACAAGAAGCTGATTATCAATTAGTTAAATGTTATCATTTTAGTTTAATTTTTAATTATTAATATTAATTTATTTTCATTTAATTGAACCTAATATTCAATCCTTAATTTTTTTAAGGAGTAATTACAGATACAGCTGAGAATGCATTATTTTCAACGAGTATCATATCAAGCCCATCCACTACTCCATCTCCGTTGATATCAGTAAGTATATAACCCGTGGCGGCAACAAAAGCATCATTTTCCACTCCTATCATATCAAGTCCGTCGATAGCTCCGTCACTATTTGCATCACCTCCATATAAAGCCCATTTCCCATCGTTCATCTGCTTCATATTGTTTCCAAAAGCCTGAGTACCGGAAGTTGTAAAATTGTAATTCACTATGGGTGCCGCCATGCTAACCGGCAATGCAGTTATGGTTTCAATACTGTTTCTGTGATGTAGAGATAAATAATACGACCCATTGAAATTACCAGGGATTGTAACTGTAGCAGTTCCATCTGTAGCCACCTGCACATTGGTAGCTGTATAATGAATGGTTGCAAAAGTCACAGCATCGTGAAGATCAACACGAACAACGTCAGCTATACCAGTACCGAATTGTGGTCCTATAACATTCCATGCCCGGTTCATAACTCCGGCACCTGCGTAAAGACCTTCAAAGTATATTGTAAGATTGAGTGTTTTATTAGATGACACTATAAGGGGTTGTATTACATCCGTTGCAGCATTATAATTTGCATTACCAGATTGGCTGGCCGTTATATTGGTCGTACCATTGTTATAAACGGTAACAGTGCTACCTATAACAATGGCTACAAAAGAGTTGCTTGAGGAATAATTTACAGGAAGACCTGAACTGGCAGTAGCAGTAAGATTAAAGGGAAGAGTGCTGATTGTAACACCGGGTAAAGCATTGAATGTAATGATCTGATTAGCTTTTGTCACAGTAAGTGTACCATTTAAAGTTGGGTTGCTGCTGCTTCCAGCATAAATACCATTTCCACCGTAATCAGCCCTAATGGTATAATTTCCAACGTTTAACAAAGAAGTGTTGTATGACATCGTTGCAATCCCAGTGCCTGGATTTACAGATGCAGAACCAACAGAACTTCCATTAATAAAAAACTGTATTGAACCACTAACGGGATTTGGAGTAACTGTACCCATTAAATTCACGTTTGCTGTCCCATAAGTAATGGATGCACTATTGGCTGTGGTGATTGTAGTTAATAAATATTCATAAGCGCCTATGGTCGGAGTGGTTACATTACGCAGACTTCCATCAAAATCTGTTGTAACGCCAATAATTGGACTGCCTGCAACCAGTGCCGTATTAGTTATGGTAAGATTTGTTGGAGAAGTAAATACAGGATCAACATTCATTGAATTTGCATCAAGCCCTATGACTGATTTCCATGAAGCAAAGTCTGATACATTACCATTGTAGTAGCCAAACATACTTCCGGTTCCACTAACAAAATAATCGTTATAATTCAAAGTTAACCCTGAAGGTGCAACACCTGTTCCAGAAGCTTTGATTGCATAATTTGTTCCTCCACCCGAACGTGTATTAACAAAAATATTATCTCTTAAATCTTCTGTAACATGCAGTGTCACATTAAAGCAATAGGTAGCTGCCGGGCCTGCGGTTACCCCTGATCCACTAATAAAAACAGTATTAAAATAAGCATAACATGGAAAGCCGTTTCCTGTATTTTTAATAATCCCGTTGATCTGAGCATTGGATGTAATAGAATTTCCAGCATTATCAAGGCCCAAACGAATTATATTGTTCCTGATGGTACAGGGACCTCCATAATTTAGATTAATACCGGTTTGTACTGCAGTGCTCGAAACTGTTGAAAGGCTATGGATATAGTTTCTGTCAAAAATAGAGTTAGCACCTGACTGACAGTAAATACCTAGTACACTTACATCACCTGATGCAGATGAATTAAAAAGATTATAAATATTATTCCTGTAGACATTTGTATTTGCTGCATTTGTTGCATTTAAATCAATCCCAACGATACTATGAACAGAAGAGCCTGCTGAAATTGCTCCCGTCATAGTTTGCGAGGTTGAAAGGGAATAAATGTTATTTAAAGAAATCGTGATAAGCCCACTACCTACATTTGGAATTCTTATCCCTCTTAGCAACCCTGCTCCTACTGAGCTTAAAGTCATGCTATTATAAATATTTGCGATGGTATTTCCTGTAATTGTGAGGGCTGTCGATACTGCAGTACAGTTTATTCCATAAACATTCTGAACGTTACCTGTTGTACTTTGATTAGCGGCATTAATACTCTGAGGTATTGAAACACTACCAATTATATTATTACTGATGACAGCGGTTGCAGCACTGGTAGCAATACCATAAATACTTGAACCAATCCCGGTTGCCCCGTTTAAAAGTGTGGTTATAGAACCAATATTGTTGTTTGCAACAGTTACTGAAGTTCAGCCAATTAATATACCATTAACTACCGCTGCTCCATTTGTGTTATAATAGGTGATTTTAATATTCTCAATACCTGTACTATTCCCTATAAAATTTGTACCGTCGCCGCCAATATTCACATTACCATTACCATTTATTCCAGTCCAGGTTGCCGGAGTTGATTTCCAGTCAATGTTTTGAATTTTATTATTATAAATTTTGCTGGTTGTACCCAATGAAGCATAAATACCGGTAAAATTATAGGCTGCTGGTGTAGTAGCCGAAACAGTCCATGTGCCGGTTATTTCAGGACCACTACCACCGATGTTGTTGTTATTTATCTGACAGTTGTTGCCTGAAGCAACATAGATTCCATAGGTAGTGCCGGCAAAGCCAGTGTATGCAATAGTCTGGTAAAAATTATTATTATAAATGATACTATTGTCACTACCACTGGCAAGGTTTATACCAGCTCCGTTCCTATAGTTAAAAAAATTGCTATTTAATATTGTTGCACCTGAGCTAACACCAGTAACATAGATACAATTATTTGCAAGTCCGGATCCATCAAAAATACAATTGTCGATGGTATAAAAATTATTACCAGTACTCGGAGCATTAATAGTAAGAATACCGGTTGAAGCGGTAGTGGTTGATCCTTTTAACACACAATATAATAATTGATTATAGAGGGCATCGCCCGATATCACTATAGCTGCTGCCGTTGTAGTTGTATTCGTAAATTGCATGAATTTATTCGTTCCTGTTCCGCCGTTTCTACCATCAAAAATAATGTAATCAGCACCTGCATTGTTAATAATAGCTACTGTTTTTGAAAAATTAATTATTGAACCCACACTCGGAGCCGGTCTGAATGTAACTGTGGAAGTTGCACTACTTGCTATTGACGAGGTCATTGAGACTGTAGTTGCTTCAATATTAGGATTATAATCATTCTGAAATTCGAAGATAACATGCCCTGGAAGCGGAACCGCTGTGATGGCAGCCACAGCAGCTGTCATGCTTGCAAACGTTTCAACATATCCGGAATATGATAACTGTGGGCCTATTGCATATATGCCTGAAGCGAAAGCGCTTGCCTGACCAATCCGTAAATAGGTTCCTGTACTTATAGCAGAGTAATCAATCGGGGCTGTGGAGGTAATTAATGTACTCCCTCCCACTGTAGCGCCTACACTATTATATGTTCCAAAAGCATTGTTTGATTGACCCATTTTGTTTGTAACTCCTAATCCGGAATCAGTTAGTCGTATGGTTGAAGCCGTTATAGTTACAGAGCCTAAAGCTGCCGATAATGACCAATATCTGTCCTGACTGACTGTAGATAATCCTGAACCCGCTGTTGCTGTGTATGGACCAGCATCAAATGCTTCAACAGTGAATATAGCATTTCCTGAACCACCAGTAGTTATGGTTGCAAATTCAATCAGTCTATAAGCTGTTTTTCCAACAGGAAATTTATAATTCAGCCCAACTGCACCACTTGGCACTGTCCTCTTAAGTGGACCATTCACATATGCTGTGGTGCTACCACCAGTTATATTGGCCACACCCGTTCCTGTTACTGTCATGGAATTACTACCTGTGGTGGTAAGAATACCGGAGGTTAGCGCAAGTGTGCTGCAGCTTACAGCTTTATCCAAAGTAACACCACTTGCATTACTTACTGTGAACAAAGTAATGGGTATTGCAGCAGGTAACTCTACGCTGGTTGTTGTACTTGCTGCTGGAGAAGGAGCACTGTAAGTAACATTAAAAGTTGTTACGCCTCCAAGTGCGAATGTGGGTGCTGAAGCAAGAGAGCCTCCCGCTCTTATAAGATTAAAAGTTGGATAGCCGGACTTGCCCATTGTAAAGACAGAACTGTTCGAGCTGCCCAGTATTCCCCTGGTAAGTGAGAGGCTGTTTGAAATTGAAATTGGGAATTGTAAATCTACAGCAGGATTTGCACCAGAAGTATTATTAACAATTAAGTTGTTGACGTTTGTACTAAATGTTCCTCCACCGCTTACAATCTGTTGAGTTGTTCCGGTAAAGGTCAGCCCGCTTGTAGTATTTCCTGGAGCTGCAACATCAAAAGTAAAAGTACCGGAATTAACAATGTTGCCTCTTGTGTTAAGCATAAATCCATTCAAAAGAAACTGATTAGCTGCACCACTGTTAATGGTTAAGTTACCTGCTATTGTTAAATGACTTAATGCTTTTAAAGTTCTAGTGGTTTTAACAGAAGATAATGCGTTATTTACAATTACATTTCCTAGAACATAAGATACTGTTGAAATTGAAAAACCATCAACACTACCGTCATTATCGCTGATTCCATTACCGAAACGAATAGTGCTTCCAGCAAGGTTGTTTGTACCGGAATAAATATAAACAGAAATAGGTGCATAATAAGATCCAGATGAAACTGCAAGCGTTGGATCAAAAATGGTTAATGTACCACCTGTAAAGTTTAATGCTGTTCCTCCAAAAGCAAATAAACCACTCTGCGAAAAATAAGTGGCAGGTGCATAATTAGCTCCTACTTGTGGAAAAATATTAATATTTCCAGCAGTTATAGTATAGGTTGAACTATTCCCTGAATAAAAGTATCCATAAACATTCAGTGTGGCATTTGCACCTCCCATACTAAAGTTGCCAAAAATTGAAACGGAGCTTAGACCATTCCCTATAGAAATTGTTCCTGCATCAATTTGAAGCATTCCACCAAAACTGATTGTTGCTGTCGATCCCCCAACTGTACCCGCTCCGACACTTTTAAAATGTGCAGCAGCATTGTTCAACCAGAGTCTTGCATTCACAGCCTGTGTAGCGGTAAGATATCCATAGTAAGGACTCACAACTGTAGCACTTGAAATTTTCAAAGTTCCGACGGAAACATTTATTCGTTGTCCAATTGTTGCATTTGCATCAGGACAGGTTATCACACTCGTTACATCCAGAATTGATGTATTGGATAAACCTTTATTCACATTGAGTGAAAAGAGATTAATTACACTACCGATACCTGAAATTGCATTATTAGGCGTTCCGTAAAAAGTAACTAAGACACCTGCAGTTGAAAATACATTCATATTGAAAATGCCATCAACAATAAGGTTTCCTCCAACTCCTGTGGCAGTGGAACCACCAATATTCAGCGCATGAGTTTCCACTGTACCGGAAGCCGGAGAAGTAAAACTTCCACTTGCATTCACTTTAATATCTCCGTTTACAGTAAGCGCACTCACAGTAGTAGCGTGATATGTTAGAAAACCATTGATAGTTAACGTTTTGGCAGCCAATCCCGGTGCATCTATGGTTACTGTATGTCCTAAATCAATTATAACATCATCGGTTAATGCAGGAACGTTGCCAGTTGACCAGGTACTACCATTACTCCAGTTTCCTGAAGCAATGGAAGTAAAAGTACTAGTAGCAGTCGTTGACATGCTTTCTACGGTACTATTTAAAGATACCGAACCTTCTGAAAAAGCTACCACTTTCCAATAATAAAGTGTTGATGGAGTTAGTCCGGTAGCAAAATAAGTGTTGATATTTGCAGAGAGGACTGCGATAGTTGTGTATGTAATATTATCGGTAGAACGCAATATTTGATAACCTGATTCATTCGAAGCGTTGTCAATCCAGTTAAGTTTCATTCCAGCTGTTGTAGTATTGGAAATAGGCGTAGGTGCCCAGGTTGGAGCTGCTGAAACAGGCCCAAGAGGAGGTGTAAATGAGAATACTCTTCTAGCACCATCAGCCGCACTGGTTAAATTGGCAATCGCAGAACTATTAACCAGTGAAGTTTGTGTTATAATACCCGTCGTACTGTATGTTGGTGTTGCTGTATTAATGCCACCCAGCCAACCAACCGTATTATCCACGTTGTTTGACGAATGGAATATTGATCTTGATTGCGATGTTGAATTATTATACATCGTTCCATAAACATATTCAATCTTACCCGTGGTTTCATAAAGCAGCACCTGCATCCGTGAATAAGTTCCTACTGTATTGGAAGCAGGTATGCGTAAGTCTACCCATTCTACAATTAAAATCCTGTTAGGTGCGGTTCCCGTAACTTTATAATGAACCTTACCCGATGCTTGTATTGAATTTAATCCATTGATAGGAGCTAGTAAAGCTATCGAAAACGGTGGTGTAGAATAAGTAGTACCTGTAATGACCGTTCCACCAAGCCTCATCTGTCCATTACAATTAATACTAAACTGGGTATAGGCGGTACTCATATAATAAAAAGTAAAACCAATATTGGTAATTGGTGAAGCTACATTAGTCCTGTATATACCAGTAGCCAGCAAATCTGTTGTTCCAGTAGTCATATCTGTAAGCGAGCCTGTTGTATGGGTCAAATAAGTGTAATTTGCTGTGCTTTGACCCAAGCCTATTTGAGTTGAAAGCATTAAAATAAATACAATACAAATAATTGTTTTGTTTTTAAATTGTTGAATTGTTTTCATATCCATTGTGTTTAGTTTTAAAATAAATAATTGTAAAATATTTTCAATAGTATCGTATACATTTATTGTTCAGATTTTACTATTAATCTGGTACTCTAAATTCTACTTTTTTTGATTTTGAATTCCTTTTTATCCTATGCAAAAATGGCTGATATATTATTTCAATACTTAATTTCAAAACGGATACATTTAAAAAGACATTTCTGTTTTACCTGATTAGGTTTACTGGCAAATCAAACAACTAACTACATATCAACACATTATAATAATACAAACATTGTATTTTACTAATCAAATAAAAATTATGACATTTACTTAAGCGATTTTAAATTTAGTTATACGAAATTATAGCGAATGATTATTAATTTTGTATGCTTAAAAGATTAATTTAATAGGATTAAATACTAATAATCTATACTGAAAATAGAGCAGAAGTCAACGCTACAAAAGGAGTAGATGACAACTATGTATCTGATTATCAAATATTAAATTTAATAATACAAATTAATCCCATTCAGTTTATATAAAGTTTATTTTTAAAATGCTTTTAAAATGAAGTAATGTGCAGATTTTTAAGTATTTAAATTTTATTTTTACATTTTTTATTGACAAATACAAAAATGCAGCTACTACAATATAATATTACAAACTGCTCTTTGAAAGAGCAAATATTTGGTTTTTATACTGAATGTGAGTGGAAAATTTGCGTTCATTTAATTAAGAAGCTGGTAATTATCTTAACAGAACGCTTGATAGGAGTTAATAGTAAATCAAAGATAGATCTTAAAAATATGATCTTATTAAGAATTACAACTTATGTAGTACAAAAAATTTAGACTTTACTTTTTTTAAAACTATTTTATTATACATTTCCGACTAAATGAAGGTAGCTTCTGGAAATTAGAATTATCAGATGCTATTATAAAGTTTAACTTTAAGTATTTAAAAATTAAGATTATACTAATCTTTTAATATTAAAGTTTTAGTTTACTATAGCTTTAGTATCATGTTGTATTTATTACAGTTAAAAGATTATAATTTAAATTAATAATTGAATATTTGAGGGAAAAGCTTCGCAATTTATCATTAGTTGTTATAATAGTTAAAATACAATCTAAATGGTTATAATTTTATTTTTTACGGCATAAAGTATTAATCCTGAAGTATTTTTGGTCATTGTTTTTTTAAATAAATTTGATCTGTGACAGCCCACCGTTTTTGAGCTGATATTTAACTTTTGGGAGATTAAATCCGTTGAAAAACCATGACATATTAGCTGTAATATTTCCAGTTCTCTGGCTGTAATTGCTTTTGTAATTGCTATTGGCAACGCTTTCCCTTGTCCATATTTATTGATAATTTTAAGCAGCAGTTCACTGGAAAAATAACTTTCTCCAGCCATCACAGCGTCAATTGCTTTCTCAAGGTCTTCAATACCGCTTGTTTTTTCAACAAATCCTTTCGCCCCAAGAATAATCATTTTATTGAAACTTTCTAAATCTCCATACATTGTAATTGCTATAATTTTCAAATCAGGCACCATCTCAAGAGCCATTTGTGTTGCAATCTTTCCGTTCATGATAGGCATATCGATATCCATTAAAACTAAATTTGGTTTAAGTTTTGAAAGAAGTTCTAATAACGCTTTACCATTGGATGCCTCTCCGATAATTGTGGCAATATTTTTATTTTCAATAATAAATTTCAAGCCTTGTCTGAAGATTCTGTGGTCATCTACAATTATAATATCGGGTTTATTAATAAGTGTTGAATTCATATTATAATGGTATAAGTCGGATAGTATTCCGAATGTATATAAATAGTGTTGATTAGCTGTTGATTGAAATAGTTATTATTAACAAAAAATATTGTTCGATTACTATATAAAACAGTACAATGATCGATTAAAAAGTTCAATTTTATGACAAATAAACTTAGCTGTATTAATTTGTAAATATAATATATCTATCAAAGGAAAGTATGGGTTAAAAGTTGTAAACTTGTAGTATAAAAAGTGTAAATTATTTAATTCAATTTACTTAGTTGATAGTATCAATAATAGTTGAAAAAATATAATGAATAATAAAAACAGGGAAATACAAATATACATGTTCTTAAAAATCAACAATTTTATTTTTCAGAGCAAATAAAATCAATTCGGGTGTATTTTTACAGGCTGTTTTTCCCAACAAGTTGGATCTGTGACTTTTAACAGTTTTTGGACTAATGAAAAGTTTTTCAGATATTGCTTCATTGTTTAAACCAAGACAGATTTCCTGCAACACTTCCAGTTCTCTGATTGTAAGAATAACATTTTCAGCTATCAAGTTCGTATTTTTTCGACTTAAGTTATTAATGATTTTTCGCAGAAGATCGTTGGAAAAATAGCTATCACCTTGCATAACTGTTTGTATTGCTTTTCCAAGTTCAATGATACCACTTGTTTTAAGGATGAACCCCATCGCTCCGAAATCGATCATTTTGTAATAGTATGATTCTTCTTCATGCATTGTAAATGCAATAATCTTTAAGCCAGGCATAATTTCCAAAGCTTTGCGAGTGGCTTCCAAACCGTTCATGTAAGGCATATCGATATCCATCAGAATTAAATCGGGTTTATAATTCGAAAGAAGTTCTATTAAATCGTTACCATTGGATGCTTCTGCAATCACATTTGCAAATTCTTCATTCATAAGTAGTGATTTTAAGCCCTGTCTGAAAATAAGATGATCATCAGCAATGATAATATCCGGTTTTTTGTATGGAAAAGTAATCATTTTATAATAATGTTTATGTAAATTATACTTTATTGCATCGTTCAAGTGCTATAACTATTTTATATTCAATACCATGACCAGGACTGCTGGTCATCACTATCTTCCCTCCTATGCTTTGAATCCTGTTTTGAAGATTAAATAAGCCTAATCCTTTATGCAAAGAAAAGGTATTATCAACATCCATTCCTATTCCATCATCCATATATTGTATTTCAACCTTTTTTCCTGTATCATTCATTATAAGTGTAATTTTGTTTGCTTTTGCATGTTTTATCGTGTTATGTATACTTTCTATAATGACCCGATAGATGACCAATTCAATTTCTTTCGTATATCGTCTGCTGATATTGCTTTGTATACTTATTCTGATATCAGAAGTTTCTTCCAACTTATCAGCAAAATGCTGAATAGCAGAAATTAAACCAAATGACTTCAGTAAATGAGGGCTTAATTTATTGGATATTTCTTTAACTGCCATGAGTGCTTCTTCGAGAATTTCTTCGGCTTTAACAATAGCTTCTTTTTGTGACTCATTACTTTTTGACATTTCTGACCATTGCAGGTATAATTTGATGGTAGACAACAATGGACCTAAACTGTCATGAATTTCTTTTGAATAATAATCTCTTTCTTTTTCTTCAGTTTCCAATACTGCTTTAATAATTTTGTTCTGAATTTTATTTTGAGCTGTAATATCATTCAGCAACATAAAAAAGTATTTTTTACCCTGCAAGAGAATATCTTCCGAAGAAAGTAAAACATGCTTTGTGGCACCATTTTTGGATTTCAGATTCATTTCCATATTTGTAGCATTTCCAATTCCAGCTATTTTTTGTAACATTTCTTTTTCTTTTATACCTGTAACAATATCTATCATTTTTCTCCCTAAGATTTCATCTTTATTAAATCCAAGCATATTGCAAAATGCATCATTTACTTCAACGTATTGTAAGTCATCCGAATTGCAAAGGCTACATGCTGAAGGATTCAAATGAAATGTTTTTAGAAATTGCTCTTTTGTTATTCTGATTTGTGAAATATCTTCGGAAATGCAAAAAAACGCAGGTTTCTCACCCCAGAAGCCACGAATTACTTTTGTATCAACAAAAATTTGATCACCGGTTTTTGTAATCATTGGCACAGAAGAGCTAATGAGCTTACCTTGCATCATTTCATTCATCATTTTATCGGCTTCATCTCTGCGATCAACGGGATATAAATCAAGAAAAGGTTTACCTGCAAGTTCTTCTTTACTGTAGCCAAACAAATCAATAACATTAGCATTTGTATGTATCAAATTCTTTTTTTTATTCAATACAAAAAGATTTTTGTCAATAGTTTTGAAAAAAGCTTCAAAATTATGTTGGGTATGCTGAACTATTTCATTTGATAACAATAATTCAGCAGTTAATTCATTTACACGATCATGAAGTGCTTTATTCAGTTGCATTAGATCTTCTTCAACACGCTTTCGCATTATGATATCGCGAATAACTAATTGAAGTTTAGATTTATCATCAAATGTAGAATGGTTGGTTTCCATATTATTTGTATTAAATTGAAGCAATTTTTTTTCTAAATCAGATAAAAAAAGATCCTCTTTTACTTGCTTTCCTATTCGGTTTTTAGCAAACGACCAGGATACAAGTGACAAATCAATAATTGTTATCAGACATAATTCACTGTTAACATTAAAGATACCATCAAGTTGAACTTTCAAAGTCTGATTATTTTTGGTTAACAAAATCAGGTGACAACTTTCTTTGGTTTTATTTTTAAATACATTGTCGAGAAAAAATTTAAAGATTGGTTTTGAATGAATGCTTACAAAAGTATCAAAATTTTTATCTATCAGCTGAGATCTTTCTTTCCCCAACATTTTAGATCCTAAGAGGTTCAATTCGATAATTATACCTTCGCTGGATAGCGTAACAAAACCAGAAGGTGCAAAATTATACATTTCTGTATATTTCCCATATTCAATTTCCAGTTTTAATTTTGACTGAATCAGTGTTTTGTTCTGCAATTCAAGTTCTAACTGATGAACTTCCAATTCATAAATAAGTTGCTCAACCTGTTGTTCTGAAAGTTGCTCAACCTTTTTTAAAGATTTATTTTCCAATATCTTTTCAGCTTCTTTTCGGAATAAATTCGATGTAGTTGATTTATTATTTTGTTCCTTCATTATATAAGTTATATATAAAATAATGCAGGTAATTTGTACACTATTAAAAAATAATTAAGTAATATATAGTAAATGAGTTAAACATCTTAAAATTCATAGAAAATTACAAAATCCTTCAAATATGATTTTATTATTGTTTTTGCTATAAAATTATTAAAAACAAATTTTTAAGCTATAGAATTCTAAAAATACAAAAAAAAATGATTTTTGTTCATTCAAAATTAAACATCAAAAAACAAATAACTTACTTATATTATTTACATCAATTTATAAATATTTGATGAAATATATCAAAAATTAAATGTGATTACAATTACAAAAGTAGTCTATACATCTTTTATTTCTATAGAGTAAACCCTAAAAAAAACATAGAAAACCCTAGAAATTTAAATGAATTTTCGTTTTAAAACCATTTTATAAATTTTCACCAAGCCAGTTTGTAACTTTTTGATAGCATATTATGTAATCAGATGTCTCAGAAGAATAAGTCTTTATTGTTTTTGAGACTCATTAATTCAATTCTTTCGGATTATTTAGTATTGTAAAAAACAGATGGAGTAAAAAACAGCAAAATTAAAAAAAGACAAACAATCTCTAACTCCCACAAATTTTTATGATTATTTTTGTAATATCAAATATTTAAGTTTATTGCCTGATAACAATTCACATGATGAAAAAGCAATACAATATCTTTCCAGATTTTTCAATGCTTCGCCAAAAGGCTGAATTAAAACTTAAAAAGAAATTGTCAAAATCAGTTTCTGAAATTTCCGAGATCGAAATTTTAAAACTTATTCCTGAATTGGAAGTGTATCAGATAGAGCTGGAATTGCAGAACGAAGAACTTATGATTGAAAAATACGCCTCTATGGATGCAAATGAATTATACAATTTTGCTCCTTTGGCATATTTCAGACTTTCAAGAGAAGGTGATATCGTTACATCAAACATCAGAGGTGCTGCATTGCTTGGAAAAGAAAGTATAAACTTAAAAAACAACAGGTTTGGTTTTTTTGTTACCGATGAGACAAAACCATCTTTCAACCATTTTCTTAAAAATATATTTATTTACAAAAAGCCAGAAACCTGTGAGATTTGTCTTTTAACAAAAAACAAATCATCAATTTATGTTCAGCTGAATGGCATCGTTTCGAAAAACAAAGACCAATGCCTTGTAAATGCAATTGATATCACAGAACGCAGGCTGGCAGAAGAAGCATTGCACGAAAGCGAGGAAAAATACCGTTCTGTTATACAATCAGCAAATGATGTTATTATCATCTCAAATGAAAACGGAATCATAACAACATGGAACAAAGTAGCAGAAAGAATTTTCGGTTATACAGCATTAGAAATGCTGGGAACTCCACTTACAAATATAATACCTGATCAAAATTCCAACTTACTGATGAAAGATGCTGAAAGCAGCGATCAAAAAAGTATTCATCCGATTAAATTTAAAATATTTGAATTATATGGTATACATAAAAATGGGTATCAGTTTCCTATCGAATTATCATTGTCGGAATGGGAAACTAAAAACGGAAAATTTTTCACAGATATTATTCGTGACATCACCGAACGTAAACATTCAGAACAATTACTTATCAAATCCAAAGAAAAAGCTGAAGAAATCGCATATTTAAAATCTGTATTTCTTGCCAATATGTCTCATGAAATCAGAACACCCATGAATGGGGTTCTGGGTTTTGCCGGGTTACTCAAAAATCATGATTTAACAGATAAAGAGCGACAGGAATACATTCGTATCATCGAGAAAAGTGGAAAACAAATGTTGAATATCATCAACGATATCATTTCGATTTCTAAAATAGAAGCAGGAAAACTCAAACTTACCTTTTCAAAAACAAATATCAATAAACAGATAGAATATATTTACACTTTTTTTAAGCCAGAAGTTGAACAAAAAAACATTCTTCTTCTCAAAAAAACGCCTTTGCCCGATAAAGAAATTTTAATAGAAACTGACAAAGAAAAACTGATTGCCATACTTACCAACCTAGTTAAAAATGCCATTAATTTCACAACCAAAGGTTATGTAGAATTAGGTTATTCGATCAAAAATGGAGAGAAATCTAACAATCCTATAGAATTAGAATTTTTTGTAAGAGATACAGGAGTGGGTATTCCTGATGAGCAAAAGGAAATTATTTTTGAAAGATTCAGACAAGGTAGTAAATTAGTGATCCGTAATAATGAAGGAGCAGGTTTGGGATTATCCATTTCTAAAGCTTATGTAGAAATGCTGGGAGGTAAAATATGGGTAGAAAGCCAAACAGCAGACCATTTGACAGGCAAATCAGGAGGTTCTGTATTTTATTTCACCCTTCCATATACTGAAATTACAAAAGAGAAATACACACACATAAAAACGGAAACTCATGTTACAGGTGAAAATCTGAAGTACGCTAACGTTCACGGACTTAAAATATTAATTGTTGAAGACGACATGATATCTAAAATGTTGCTTATTGAGAAAATAAGAAATTTAAACTGTGAAATTCTAATTGCAGAAACCGGATTAGAAGCCATTGAAATTTGCCGGAAAAATCCGGATATTGATTTGATTCTAATGGACATCCAAATGCCGGATATGGATGGATATGAAGCTACACGGCAAATTCGCAGTTTTAACAAAGATGTAGTTATTTTTGCACAGACAGCATATACTTTATCAACTGAAAGTGAAATTGCATTTGCTGCAGGATGTAATGAATATATTTCAAAACCTATTGATAATAAAATTTTTACTGAATATATTCTGAAATACTTCAGAAAACAATCTGTAAAAAGCTGAATCAATTTATAAAAAAATTAAGTATTTTGAATCAAACGTATGAAGAATTTACCAAATCTGCTTATTGTGGATGATGCGCCTGAAAATCTTATTTTACTGAAAGCCAACATCAAAAATAATAAAGTAAACCTGATTCAGGCACTTTCCGGCGAAGAGGCATTAAGAAAAACTCAGGATATTGAATTAGCCTTGGCCATCATCGATGTAAGGATGCCAGTAATGAACGGTTATGAGTTGGCATTGAAATTAAATGCAAAAAGATCGGATGATAAAGTACCGGTTATTTTTATGACCGCTGAAAATTTTAATGAAATGGAAGTGTTCAAAGGATATGATAACGGAGCTGTCGACTATATCTTTAAACCATATGACAATTATATATTAGCTAGCAAAATCAATGTTTTTCTTAATCTTTTCAATCAAAAACAATCAATTTTAAGTGACGCTGCACTACTTAAAAAATCAGCCAATAAATTAATTCTGGCAAATTCAGCACTTAAAAAAAGCGAAAAAATATTTAAAAGTTACATCGATCATGCACCGGATGGCGTTTTTGTAAAAGATGAAAAAGGCAAATATCTTTTAGTGAACAAAGCAGCATCCAGAATTACTGGATATTCAAAGGATGAACTTTTAAGAATGTCAATTACAGATATCATCCCTGAAGAATCCTGGAAAGATGGGATGGCACATTTCAGAAAACTAAGAACTTCCGGTCAGGCAGAATCAATATTTTTGTTCAACCATAAAAATGGAACACAAAGATGGCTCTCTGTGGAAGAAATAAAACTTACAAAGAAAACTTTTCTTGGCTTCGCTAAAGATATAACCTTACAAAAAAATGCTGAGGAATTGTTGATGAAGAGTGAACGTTTTTTAAAAGAAACGCAGAATATAGCTCAGCTTGGAAGTTATACATTATATTTAAAAACCGGAAAATGGGAATGTTCTGAAATACTGGATGAAATTTTTGGAATAAATGAAGATTTTGAAAAATCCATAGATGGGTGGACATCCCTCATTCATCCTGATTGTAAAATCGAAATAATAGAATACTTTGAAAATGATGTAATCAAAAATAAAAAGGATTTTGACAAAGAATACAAAATCATACGGCAACATGATAATGCAACTCGTTGGGTTCATGATACCGGGCGTTTGAAATTGGATGCTCATCAACAACCTTTATGTATGATTGGTACAATCAGTGACATAACTTATCGTAAAGAAGCAGAAGAAAAGATACGATTAGCAAATGTTCGTCTCCGACAATTTATTGATTCCAATGTTATTGGTGTTATTGTAGCAACTACCGATGGGGAAATTATTGAAACCAATGATTACTATCTGAACATTATACAATACAGCCGAAAGGAATTCGAAGAAGGTAAAGTTAACTGGATTGCTATCACACCCCACGAATGGTTACCGGCAGATCACAAAGCAATTATTGAATTAAGGCAGAAAGGAAGTTGTACACCTTATGAAAAAGAATATATCAACAAAAAAGGCGAGCGTGTTTCAGTATTAATATCTGACGCAATGCTTCCCGGACCTGAAGAACAAATTGTTGGGTTTGTATTGGACATTACCGAACGAAAAAGAGCTGAAAATGAAATACAAAAATGGGCAAACATATTTAAAAACGTTGAATGGGGTGTGGCTGCTACCATTTCTATGGGAATGAAAATCGAAATCATGAATCCTGCTTTTGCAAAAATGCATGGATTTACAGTCACAGAATTAATCAATCAATCTATTCTTGATTTATTTGCACCTGAAGTTCGTGACAAATTGCCTGAAATTTTCTGTATTATTCATAAAAAAGGTCATCATATCTTTGAGTCATTGCACATCCGTAAAGATGGAACAGTTTTTCCTGTTTTATTGGATACAACTGAAATAAAGGACATTTCAGGTAAAGTATTATATAGGGCTTTCAATGTACAAGACATCACTGAAAGAAAAAGGGCTGAAGAAGAATTAAAAAACTCACTCGATCAGCTCCATCAATTATCACAATATATCGAAAGAGTAAGAGAAGATGAAAGAGTAGCTATTTCGAGAGAACTTCATGATGATTTGGGACAGGCACTTACAGCTGTAAAAATCGACCTTGCTACCATCAAACAAAACGTTTCAGAAACAGAAACAATTGCTAAAATCGACAAAGTATCTGCACTTGTGAGCGATACAATCAGAACTGTACAACGACTTACCTCTCAGTTGCGACCTGAAATTATTGATGACCTTGGACTTGAATCGGCTATAGAATGGTACTCCAAAGAATTTGCACAAAGAAATAATATCGACTTTTTACTGGACTTAGATCCTAACATCACCTTCACAGCTGATGTTTCCCTTATCATTTTCAGAATTATGCAGGAATCTCTTACAAATATTTCAAGACATGCCAAGGCATCTAAAATTGAAATCGTATTAAATCAATCCAAAGATGCCATCAATTTCAGAATTTCTGATAATGGTATTGGAATCTCTGAAGTTGATATAAATTCAAAGAAATCATTTGGCATTATCAGCATGAGAGAAAGAGCTGCTACGCTGGGAGGTAGTTTTTTTATTTCTCACGAAAAAGATTTTGGAACGGTTATAAAACTTATACTACCTTTAAGTGATAAAATTAATAATAAAAACCGGAAATATGAATAGATTACATGAGATCATAATTAAAACTTTTCAATTTATAAGTTCTATTGATTCAATAAACAAATAACATCCATTTGAAAAAGATAAAAATACAAAAAACAGTAGACTTCCATTTTACTTATATCACTTTATTATTTTCACTATTAACTAAAACTGAAATAACAGATTAAATTCATCGAGGTTATGAATATTCTGTAAATGACAAACATTATTTATAAAAGATTGTTAACATTACTTTAATATTATGCATTTAATTTAAATTCAACAAATTAATAAAAATAAATTCGATGAAAATTCTAATTTGTGACGATCACAAGATTGTTCGCGAAGGGCTCGTTCAAATACTCCATCAATTGCAAGGCATTACATTAATCGAGGAAGCTGAAAACGGAAAAGAAGCAATTAATCATTTGAAAAGGGAAATTTTCGATATTATGTTACTCGACATTTCGCTTCCCGACAGAAATGGATTAGAAGTACTTCAATCAGTTAAAGAAAAATGGCCTTTGACCAATGTACTGATGCTTAGTATGCATCCACAGGAGCAATATGCAATTCGAGCACTTAAACTAGGAGCATCAGGATACCTCACAAAAGAAACAGCCTCAGAAGAACTCCTGCTGGCCGTACAAAGAGTATCAGAGGGTGGAAAATACATTTCCCAATCCTTGGCCGAGAGTTTTGTAAATTATATAGACAATGATAATCAAAAACAGAAACATGATAGTCTCTCTGCCCGTGAATTCGAAATTATGATTAAACTTGCCAATGGAAAATCGCTACAGGAAATTGGAAATGAACTTTTTATTTCTAATAAAACAGTAAGCACATACAGAAGCCGAATTATGGAAAAAATGCAATTATACAAAAACACAGAACTCACCAGATATTGCCTGGAAAATAAGCTTATTTAAGATGCTTTCTTTATTATGTCATTATTTCATGAAAATCAAGGGTTGATTTTTTGCCATTATCCTGCCGACCTGAAAAATAAAAACAGAGTGATAGTCTCACGCTTAACCATTGATTAAAAAATTAATTCCCTACGGGAAATTCTGATATCGTATTCAGCATTTATTCTATTGATATTGATCTCCTAACGGAAAATAGCAATATTATCGCGGTTGATAATCTTTTATCCTTCATTTTAGCCCGTAAGGCTTTAATATCAATAGAAGTAAGTAAAATATCATTTTATTATTGTCCGTAGGACATTAACATGTTAACCAGTATGTATGTTTAATAATTTGATGGAAGATATGTTTTTAAACACCATTGATTAAAAAATTAATTCCCTAC
>JBBRCQ010000050.1:0-28954 GCA_038204725.1 Bacteroidales bacterium
CAGTGAACAGTGAACAGTGAACAGTGAACAGTGAACAGTGAACAGTGAACAGTGAACAGTGAACAGTGAACAGTGAACAGTGAACAGTGAACAGTGAACAGTGAACAGTCCAAAGGAAGGTAATGAAAAATAGAATCGTAATATTTGCAATAAACGCTTCCAAAATTGTTAACATAAATATACTTTTTTTATAAATTTATATAGTTCATTAAACCAGAAAGTATTTAACATATCTAATTTTAGGCAATATTTAAGAAACGGATAAAATAGATTAACCTGAATAATTTAAGTTCTTGTCATTTCTGATTAGAAATAACCCATTAACTTTACATTGTATTTATTAATAGTTAATTTTAATTTATTCCGCATCAAAAGTAAATTGTATTTTAACAAAAAGCAAATAAAAAGCAATAAAAATGACATTTAAATGACATCGCATTTTTCGAAAAAATTAACATTCTAAAATATAACGATTTAGCCCTTAATTTTAACGTGTCTTTTTGTGACATTCTTAAAATAAAATGGGATTATTGTTTAAAATAGATGGAATCTAATTTGTAACTTTTGTACTGCTCATCACCCACCCCTCCCTTATTTCCCCTAAAATGGGAGGTGATTGAGTTGTAGAAGATTGACAAGTTTTTGTTTTGTGGCAAGAGTTTAAAATCGGTATTGCGACTTTTTACTCGAAAATGTTATTTTGATTTGCGAACAACGTTTAACGATTTTAGATTTTAGATGTAGAACCAAATTATTCTTCCTTCTTTTTTCTTTCTTCTTTTACATTTTTAAATCTTACTTCTTAAATCGATCATAAATCATCGCAAATATTTTATTTTGATCTGCGAACAACCCCCTTTATTTACTCCTTTGAAGGCTCCTCCATTAGGATTTATAAAGTTGGGAATTAAAAGTCTTACAAAAATCTCCCCTGCAAATTGCTTTACAGAGGAGATAAAAAACATTTAAAGATTTCATTCAGGAAGGAAATTTGACAGCAACGCATCCTTCCATCATTGACTTCATTTTTTTAGGCAGGAGACGATGGATCTGAAACATTGTCAGATACCGTTGCCTTTCTGGCCCCGGTTTTGTCAATTTTTCGGGTGCTTTCATAAATCAGGTAAAATTCCGGCTGTGTTTTCTTAAACTGAAGCATCAGTTTATCCAGAATTTCATCCATCAGATTACGGGCACTTTTACAAAGCAAATCAATTGCTACAGTATGCGAATGTTTGCTTATAATTCCGGTTTTGGGCATCTGTCTTTTCTTACTGAAATTCTCAATGGTAAGTTGATAAGCATCCAGTTTTGATTGTGTGATCCCATAATTAGACAATGCAGCCAAATTATCTTTAGCTGTATTGTATACTTTGGTTACAAAGGGCCCAATAATTACATCTTTCAGTCTTAAAACCTGATACGTTTTAATGTCCATTTCGGTTGCAAGAGGAATATTGTTCGATTTCCGGGCAAAACTATACAAAGCACTTGCCATTGTTTCTGTTTCTTCAGAAACCATTAACTTAAGCACTTTTTTTTCTTCAGTTGTTCCTTTAATATTGGCATTTTGCAACCCAATTCTCAGTTCTAATTCTTCGCCTATACCTGATAATTCATAAAAAAGCATCTTTCAAAGCAGGTATGCTGTCGATACTGTTTTTGTATTTTTCCTTCATTGGATTAAACCGGATAATGGTGGAGAGAATAGCTTCTTGTTCCTTTTCCATACTATTTTTTTTAAATGAATAAATAAGAAAAATTATAAGGTTCTTGAAATGTTTATACATTTCAAGATACAATAATACACTAGAAACCTTCCAAATCCTAATTATTTTTTGTATTTTTTTAACAAAAATACAAAACCTTAGAGAACCGACATTTTCAGCAACCAACTTAATGATAACCACTTACTATTATTCCTTTATCCTTTACGGATTTTATAAAAAAAACAGATAATGTATTCATTTTTAATATACAATGCGAATCAAGGGTTAAATTTTTTTACCACAAAGGCACTAAGCCATTAAGAATCTGTAGTTATAATGTACACTATTTTCTAAATTATTATTTTTTCTTTGTGTCTTTGTGACTTATTGGCTATATTTTAGTTTATTATGGTTTTCAACCCTGGATTGGCATATATAATTAAAAATTAATACATAGACTTTTACTTCTTAAACGAACACTTACTTCTTTTACTTCTTTACTTTCATGAATAACAATTTTAACTCTTTTCAAAGAACGCTCCCCTATTTGCAATCGTTTCTCCATACTTTGCAATGAACGCTCTGCACTTTGCAAACACTTCTCCGTACTTTGCAATAACCTCTCCACATTTTGCAATAGACTCTCCGGATTTTGCATACGCTGCTCCGGACTTTTCAAACGCTGCTCCGGACTTTGCAAAGACTCTGCAAACATTTTCCTGACTTAGACAATGCTCTACCCAAATGGACACGCAAAATTTATATACTATTGATAAATTGATTTTTAAACAAAAAAAATAAAATGTCAAAGTCAGGAAATACAACAACCTTTCTTCATCTAATCGCACAACACATACAAATCATCCCTTTGGTTGAGGCACATTACAGAAACCTGTTGTTGATTGGTAATAAGAGCTAGTTCTCTTGGTCCTTTAAGCAAATCGATCATTCCATAGCTTTTGGTTGAGAGAATAATTACAAGTCCGGCATTTTCCTCAGCGGCTGTAATGATGGCAGCCTCATCAATTTTTTCAAGTTTTTCGGACGTATTCAGAACATTATATTTTACATCTAAATTTTTAAAAATCTTTTTTATAAATTTTAGATTATTGCTTAAGTATCGTAATAAATATTCATCTTTAGCTGTAGGAATCATGACCTTTATTTCAGCTTCATTGAAACGACCGAAATAACTAGCCCAGAGTACTTTTTCTTTGGTTTCTTTACTGGCATCGATGGGCAAAATTATTTTTTTATACAAAGAAGAACTTGTGATGGCTTTATTAACAAACAGATAAGGGATGCGCGAGGCTCTGAACATCTTCAGTAACCGGGCAGGATGAAAGTCACTTTTTTTGTCTGCATTGTTAAAACAAACAATGACCAATACAGCATTGATTTCGGGCACCATTTCGTTAAAAGTAACCGTAAACTTGCCTTTTAATACTTTGGTGTCGGCAACTGTATTTTTAGTTTTGGTAATAGCTTTCATTTTTTCATGCAAAGCTGCCTCATCCTCCTTTTCCTGCGCTAAACAAACAATCGTCAATTCTTTTTCCAATACCTCACTCAATAGGATGCCATGGTCCAACGCAATATTGCTCCGCTCCGTAAAATCGGTTAATACAATGATTTGTTGGCTTTTTTCTTCATCCATTTTAGTTGGTGATTGGGTTATTGGTTATTGAGTTATTAGGTTATTGGGTCATCAGACATAACTCTTCACTCTTCACTGTTCACTCTTCACTGTTCACTGTTAACTGTTAACTAATAAAGTCCTTTTACCACCGGTTTTGCGGCAATAAAATCTTTCAGATAAAAGGGTTCGAAATAGGCAGAATTTTCAAATTCCTTCAGCTTGTATTTTTCTTCGGCAAGTTGTATCATTGAGGCGGCTGAAAGGTGAATTTCTTCGATAAAATGTGCATTTAGATACATTGATAAAACTTCTTTGCATTTTTGCGAACCATTCCCAAAAAAGTAAACGGGATGCTGCTCCAGATATTCCTTATATGTTGCTTCATCTATAATATCAGCCTGTACATCCCGTATTTGCTGAAGATTTTCATCGTAAAAGGCACTGTAAACTTCCATTCTTCTGGCATCTATCATGGGACAGAACAAAGCGTTTGCATCATGAGTGAATCCGGTTTTAAGAACGCCATGCGTCATGGCTTTCAACGTATTTACTGAAATAAGCGGAATGCGAAGGCCATAACTCAATCCTTTGGCTGAAGAAACGCCAATGCGCAAACCTGTATATGAACCAGGTCCTTTGCTCACAGCTATAGCATCCAGATCGTTCAACTTTTTTCCGCTTTCTTTTATTACTTCGTCAATAAAAACAGCCACATTGGCTGAGTGTGAATTTCCTTTATTGGTTTCTCTAATGGAAATCAATTGCCCATCTGAAGCTAAGGCCACAGAACACACTTCTGTAGCCGTTTCTATCATTAATATCAATGCCATTAATTTGTATTATTTGCTTTTTTCAGATTTGGCTTCAAACATCTTAGATTTGTCAACTTTTTTTACAACCGCATTATTTTTAAGCGTTTTGGTTATTGCTGTATAAGGTCCTGCTATGATTTCATCATTTTCATTGAGGCCTTCCAGAATTTCGATATAGTTGTTATCCTGAATACCTGATTTAACTTTTTGCATTACTGCCATGCCGTTTTTATACAAAAATACATATTCCACTACTTCGTCTTTTGTAACTTTTTTAGCGGAAGCATTTTCATCGTTATTCCCGGTAGTAGTTTCCTTTTTTACAAATAGTGATTTTTTACCTGTAGAATCTTCTCTGGTTGTAACAGCTTGTATTGGAATGGTTAATATATCCATGGATCTTTTGGTTTGTATTTCAACGGTAGCAGACATCCCTGGTCTGAATGGGCTGATATTGGGTTTATCAGGCTTCATCAGATCCTGATAGGACGATTGCAGAATTCTGATTTTTACATTAAAATTGGTAACCTGATCAGCACTTACACCGGTAGTATTGGCTGAGTTAGCTATCTGTGTTACCACTCCTTTGAATTTACGGTTCAGATATGCATCCACTTCAATTAGCGTTGTATCATCTAATTTTACTCTCACAATATCGTTTTCATTTACATCTACATTTACTTCCATATTGTTTAGATTGGCAATACGCATAATTTCGGTACCGCTTGAAAACTGGGAAGCACCGGTTACTCTTTCACCAACTTCTACATTGAGTTGTGAAATGGTTCCGCTATTGGGCGCATAAATGGATGTCCGACTCAGATTTTCTCTGGATTGTTTTAATGCAGCTTCTGAACTGCTCACATTGAATTTTGCAGCTTCCACATTTTGTTCAGCAGCATCCACCTGAGCTTTGGCAACATCAAAGCCGGCTTTGGCAGCATCAAATTCAGCAGCCGAAATGGTTTGTTGTTTAAATAATTTTTCGTTGCGTTCAAAAGTTAAACGGGTATTGGCATATTGTGCTTTTACCTGAGCCAATGTAGCCTTTGCATTTGCCAAACCGGCTTTCTGACCATTGAGCATTGCTAAACTCTGTTCGTACGAAGATTTGTAAATTTCAGGATCAATTTCGGCAAGCAATTGACCTTGTTTTACCTCATCTCCTTCCTTAACCAACAACTTTACAACTTCACCCGATATAAAAGGACTGATTTTAATTTCTACTTCAGGTTTAATTTTACCACTTGCAAAAACAGATTCAACAATATTCCGTTTAGTTACTTTTTCTGTAAAAATTTCCAATGCAGCATCGCTACCTATCCATCCGCTTTTTTTGGCAATGAGCAGAAAAGCAATGAGTACAAGTCCGACAACAATGGATAATCTGATGATATTTTTCTTTTTCATTTGTAAGTATTTATTTTTTAAAAAGCCACCTAAACTGTCCTGCTACAATAATATCTATACAGGAGAAAACCAAAATGAATGTATATTTTTGAAATGATTTTTTTATTGGTTTTTTTTAAAGTGAACCTTCAGTTTACATTTTTTTTGGTTAATAATTAATTTTATTTCGACAATGTAATTGGATTTCCCTGATAAAAATCGAGTATTACTTTCTTAAAAATAAAATTATATTTAGCGCTTAATAAGTCCGACTGCGATTTAATAAGCTTATTTTTTGCATCGTTATAATCCACGGAATTAATCATACCAACATCAAATTTTTGTTGGGTATAATTAAAAGATTCCTGAAATGACGTAACTGCTTTTTGGGATGCATTATAACTTTTATAAGCTCCCTGTGCATCGGCAGCAGCTTGTTCTATATTTTTCTGCAGTTGATTTTTAACAGTCTGCAAGTTGTAATCCGCATTCAACGTATTCAATTTTGCTTTGCTTACATTTGCATTTACCTGATAACCATTAAAGATAGGGATGGTAAGTGAAAACCGAAGTGATTTACTGAGATTATTTTCCAACTGATCTTTGAACGACATATTCTCAAATTCAACATTGGTAATTTGTTGTACAATTTTTTCGCCTGTTCCTTCAACGGTATAATTGGTAGGCAATCCAGCAAAAGTTGAGAAAGATTTTATGCGTGTATAATCCAGAAAATTATCGGCATAATTACTTCCATAATACCCGCTCAATGTTAAACTTGGATATCGGTAACTACGGGCAATTGCTAATCCGCTGTAGGAACTTTTCAAACGGAATTCAGCGCTTTTTATCTCAGGCATAACACCTGAAGCATAAGCAAAAACCTGATCAGCAGGAATCAATGTAATCTTACTTTCCATTGTAATTTCAGGTTTTACGATGTCGAAATCTTTGGTCGATTTTAAATCTAACAACTGAACAAGAACGAGATAAGATAACTCAAGCTGGTTTTGTGCAGCCACCAGATTGGCTTCTTCCAATGCGCCCTGAGCTTGCATATCCAACAAACTTCCTTTGGCAATGGTACCGGCCTCATAAAGATTTTTAGTTCTTGTTATTTGCAAAATACTAATATCCACTTGATTTTGTGATATCTCCACTTGCTCTTTGTTAAACAGAATTTGAAGATACGCCTGTCCGATGAGAAGTGCAATATCATTTTTCATTTTTTCAACATCATATTTGCTTGCCATGTAATTACTCTGGCTTTGGCGGACGCTGTTAACTTTTTGGAAACCATTGAACAAATCAATGGATGAAGTCAACGAAAATGAATTAGATTGGGTTTGCTGGTCGGTATAAGTATTGGATGTCGGGTCAATATTTCTACCCCAATTGTAATTGTGACCAACATTTCCATTGAGGTTAGGCAATACACCCAATTTGTTTTGCAATACGCTGATTTCGTCTGATTCAGCTGCCAATTGGCTTTGTTTGACCTGGATATTATTATCGAGTGCATATTGGATGCACTCTTCCAACGACCATTTCTTTTGTGCATTTAAATTGGATGCAAAGAACACGATGATGAACAGTATCAATAGTTTTTTCATATGGTTATATTTTCTTAAATCACTGAAATAGTTATTGTTGGTTTGTTAAGTTTATAATCCTATTCTAATTTCGCCTATGGAACTCACCAGATAAACAACCTCGTATGAATGAATATTCTCAAGGCTCGTTTCATTTCTCATGAAGTTATAGGGTTCTGTTTGAATTAAATACCGAAACAAATCCGTTTATAAATATAGGTATCAAAAGTATACATAAAACTTTAGTTATTTAAATTAATTCATACTTTTTTGAGTTTTTTTCGCTTAAAGGCTTATTTTTGCAGTTGTATTATTCATTTTAAGTGTTGAATCATGAGAAAGTTGTTTGCTTTACTTCTTGTAATCTGTTTTATTTCAGTAACAGATGCCAGTGCTCAGTTATTATCCTCCAAAGCATTGACCAGCGATACCATTGATGTATTGCATTACGATATTCATCTGGATATTGCACATACATTCACCAACCAGTTGTTCGGTTTTACGGAAGTAAAATGGACACCTAAAATGAATGGAGTTCAAAGTATAACTTTGGAATTACTCTTATTAACCATTGATTCCGTAAAGGTCAATAATTCCAATCAAATTTATTCATACATCAATAATAAAATTCGCATTCCTCTCCCCCTTCCGGCTAATATAAACGATACGCTGAATGTTAAAGTTTATTACCGCGGTACACCTCATGTAGAAGCTTATGGTTGGGGCGGTTTTTATATCAGTTCAGGGATGTCGTACAATTTAGGGATTTCTTTTGACGACGATCCTCACAATTATGGCAAATGTTTTTTTCCTTGTGTGGACGATTTTACAGACAGAGCATTTTATGATTATCATATTACTGTAGATTCCACAAAATATGCAGTTTGCGGTGGATCATTGATAAGTATTTTGAATAATGGAGATGGCAGCAAAACTTTTCACTGGAAATTCAACAATACCATTCCTGCTTATCTTGCGTCAGTAGCTGTATATAACTATGTAGCTGTAAGTGGACTTTACCAGGGCATGAATGGAAATATTCCTACTGCTGTGTATGTGTTGCCAAGCGATACCAATAAAGCAAAAGCAACATTTATACATCTCAACAACATTTTACAAACTTTTGAGCATTACTGGGGACAATACCGGTGGGAAAGAGTAGGTTATGTCTCCACTACACTTGGCGCAATGGAACATGCCACCAATATTGCCTTTAATTCAGCATATATTGATGGAAGCCTCAATTATGAACCGATATTGGCGCATGAACTTTCGCACCATTGGTTTGGCAATTTAATTACCTGCACAACCGCCGAAGACATGTGGATCAACGAAGGCTGGGCTACTTATAACGAAGCTTTGTACAAAGAAGGAGTATATGGCAAAAAAGCCTACAAGGATTATTTACGAACCAAATTGAAAAGGGTTTTACAATATTGTCATAAAGAAGATGCTGGATACCGTGCATTGTATGGCATACCGGCTAACTATACTTATGGTGAAACAGTATATCAGAAAGGAAGTTGCGTTGTGCAGAGTCTACGAGGTTATCTGGGTGATAGTTTGTTTTTTGGAAGTGTTAAGCAAATGCTCAATCAATATGCATTTAACGACATTTCAACTTCAGAAATGCAAGTTTTTATGAGTACTCATACTGGCATAGATTTAACTGACTTTTTTAACTTTCACATTTACAATCCCGGATTTACACATTATGCAGTAGATAGCATGGTTAGTTTAACCAACCCCACTGGTCAGCGTGTCTACGTACGTCAAAAATTAAAAGCTGCGCCTGCTTTTGCCAATTCCAATAGTATAGAAATTACATTCATGAACAACAACTGGGATAAATATACCGATACCATTCATTTTGATGGAGAATTTGGAAATAAAACATTTCAAATACCATTTATACCAACGCTTGCGATGCTTGATATGGAAGAAAAAATGGCAGATGCAACCACTGATAGTTATCAGATCATAAAAAACACCGGTCTTGTAGATTATCCCGAAAGTCTTTTCCAGCTGGATGTTCAACAAATTACAGATTCGGCATTGGTACGTGTGGTTCACAATTGGGTAAAACCTGACAGCCTGAAAACACCAAATCCTGAAATTAAGAGAATCAGCCCTGTTCGTTATTGGTTGGTTGAAGGAATTTTTCCGAACGGATTGAATGCTAAAGGGAAATTTTACTACAATTGTCAAACTCCTTTTTACCTGGATCATTTAACATTATTACCCAACCAATTTTCTTCAGATTCACTGGTTTTATTATATCGTGCCAACACATCCGACGATTGGCATATCATCAATTTTGTGAAAGATGAGGATAATTTTTCAGGCTACCTTACTACCGACAATCTTCAACAAGGCGAATATGTATTGGGTATTGGCAAGCCTTTTCAATCGGGATTGATCCAAACACTGCCTCATCAGATGGAAAAAATGGAAATTTTTCCCAATCCCAATTCCGGTGAATTTACAATTAAATTGAATGATGTAACCGAAGATGTAATTGCAAATATCTATACTCAAACCGGTTTATTAATGGATAGTATTCAAATTGCTGGAAATACAACACTAACGAGAATTTCAAGCAAAGGAATAAAAGCCGGAAATTATTTGATAAAAGTTTCAAATCAGAATGGAAATATGATTGCTACAGCGCAAATGGTCGTAGTGAAAGAGTAAAACATTTATCAGTAAACAGTTATCAGTAAACAGTGAACAGTGAACAGTGAACAGTTATCAGTTATCAGTTATCAGTGAATAGCGATTCTATAGTACTTTGACATCGTTCAGTAATCATACCTCGTAAGAAATTGTAGCTTGGGACTGAGCATAAGTTTGGAATCACTAAATCACGCTATCAGAAAATCACCAAATCAAAACCGTCCTCCCAATACGGCAGTTTTTTTATAATGCTTTATATTTCCTTTGGTGTCAAACACTTCAATATAAATCACATAAATTCCGATGAGGGCTTTTTGATTGTTTTCATCTATTCCATTCCATGCAAAACCACCATTTGTACCCAACAATTCATTTTTAAGCAACGTCTTTATTAATCTGCCTTTTGCATCATAAATCACAACATTGGCAGTATAACCGGGTGTGGCAAACTGATAACTTATGTTCAACACATCATTGTATCCATCGTTATCGGGTGAAAAAATTTCAGGAACAATGGTAATAGGATCTTCCAGGTAAAGAAAAGTGCTGTATTGCGAATTTTTATAAGCCGGTGTGGCGAACCCTACCGATTGTGCAGCTGAATGCCAGTTCTGTTGATCCTGAGAAGCATGATCCGGGCTGATTCGTTCTAAAGAAACACCTTCTACATTAACCAACAATGGGAATTGCATACTTTCGTTGTAATCAAACCGGTCAATGACAGTAGAATCGGGAAGGGCAATTACCACGATTCCTTTATCATTGTTAAATGAGGGCATGGATGTCATCTTTATAAAATTCAAGGGAGCTTCTGTATAAAACTGTTGTTTGATGTTGTCAGGATCTTTGGTCAACACCAGATATTCTCCTGGAAACAATGTTTTATATTCATTCACAACTGTATACATCGACTTTAGCTTGTCTGTTGCCAAGTCATAGGTTGCAATACTGAATTTTGTAAGATCAATGTTTTTTTGAGAACGATTGTAGATTTCAACAAAATCTTCTCCGTCATCTTTTGGATTAAAAAGCACTTCGTTGATGACCACATCATTGGGCGCAGCTTCCAGAGGGTAAGCAAATGGAAAACTCACAGGCAACATAATATTACCACTAATATCTGACACATTTCGGATCGTTAGATAACTTATCCCATTTTCAGGAAAAAGCTGAGCAAACTGCAGATGCACCAACGAATTATTACCAACGTCTTTAATGGCTGATAAAGGATTCCCTAATCCACGATCAGCAGAATAGTTTAAAATGTCCTGAGAAGTTGCAGCATCAACTTCTTCCGAAAACATTACATCCAGCGTATTGGTGCTGGTTGCCATCACAGAACCAACCACAGGCCTGGTTGTATCAGCAATGATATTCCCAATATACACATCATCAAAATAATACATATTATACCGTAAAGCTGTTGCATATTGACAATAAAACCCGAAAAAAGCGGTACTAACGATAGTATTGTCAGTAAACGCATTGCCTTCCGGAACAAAATTAATACCTCCAGTAATATCTGAAAAAATCTTCCATAAACTATTGACATTACGGGTAATTTTCAACCTGACAGTCAATGCAGTAATACCGTTAGCAAAAGAAGAAGATCCAGTAAAAAGCAATGAAGATATACCCCCTTGTTTTTTAAAAAACTTAATTGAATCCTGATTGCTTTGCCCGATTTCAACGTAATAAGCATCCGTTGCTGTATTCAGATTTGAATCGTTGGCAACAATATAAATGCGGACAAAATTAATAGAGGAAGGAGCAAACATCATATTAACCAGAAAACTCCATTCGGTGCTATCCATCATTGAATTAAGGGTACTCAGGTAAATTTTGCTGGAAGCTTGCGGCCCGTTGCTGTGAAGCTGATTATTTTCTACATTAAAACTTGTTATATCGCCTACCCAGTTGGGATTATTGGCAAAATCACCATCATCGAAATTGTCAGACACTTGCGAATGGACAATAAATGGAAGAAAAATAAATAGTATAAAGAGCTTATGCATGAGAATATTTTTTGATTATCAATATTCAAGCTGGTAAATCTTTTGATTTTTGAGTGTTTCATTTAAATTAAAACACTCACTTAAACAACATTTAGCAAATCTACACAATATTTGAACTAAAATCTCTTTATATTAAAAATTATTCGTAGGTTTGATGTCGTTTTAAAATTAAAAAAATAATGAAAATAGCAATAGTAGGCGTTACCGGATTGGTGGGTAATATTATGCTTAAAGTTTTGGCTGAAAGAGGGTTTAATAATATTGAACTGATACCGGTTGCATCTTCTGCTTCGGTTGGCAAAAAAGTGAAATATCAGAATAAGGAATATACAGTAATTTCAGTGGAAGCTGCTCTTCTCCAAAAGCCAGTTATTGCAATCTTCTCAGCCGGATCGGATGCAAGCTTAAAATATGCTTCCAAATTTGCCGAAACCGGATGCTTTGTCATTGATAATTCTTCGGCATGGAGAATGGAAACTGAGGTTCCTTTGGTTGTACCCGAAATCAATGCACATGCAATTACACCATCTACCAGAATCATCGCCAATCCCAATTGTTCAACCATTCAAATGGTAATGGCATTGGCACCCCTTCATCATGCTTATAACATAAAAAGATTGGTTATTTCAACCTATCAATCGGTAACAGGCACAGGCGTAAAAGCAGTGCAACAACTTGAAAACGAAGCCAAAGGTATCACCACAGAGATGGCTTATCCTTTTGCTATTCACAGAAATCTGTTTCCACACGGAGGCAGTTTTTTAGAAAATGGCTACACATCTGAAGAACAAAAACTGGTGGATGAAACCCGTAAAATACTGGAAGACGATAAATTGAGAATTACGGCAACAGTGGTCAGAGTTCCTGTAACAGGTGGACATTCCATAGCCGTTAATATCGAATTTGAAAATGATTTTACACTGGAAAATGTAAGAAAGTTATTGACAGAGATGCCAGGTATTGAAGTAATGGACGAAGTTGAAAAAAACATTTATCCTATGCCTATGATTTCTGAAGGCAAAGACGAAGTTTTTGTTGGAAGAATTCGCCGCGACGAATCCAACCCTAATACCTTGAATTTATGGATAGTGGCTGACAATCTCCGCAAAGGTGCTGCTACCAATGCCGTGCAAATTGCTCAATATTTAATTGAAAATGGATTGGTAAAGTAATAACAGAGTAAATACAATTGCTTATTTGATAGCAAATTCCTTTTTCTATCGGTTATACAAGACTCAATTTTTTTAAAAGTCAAGACTTCAGAATTTCTGAGACCAGAAGCATCTCTAATTTATGGCGCTACGTTATTCTCCATTTGCGGAGTTGAGTGTTCACGAGGCGCAAATGCAAAGTCGATGCTTGTTATATAATAGGTTATAGCAACCAAAGTCAAAATAAAAAAAACCCAGAAAACCCATGAGTGATGTATCCTTTTCCAACCTCCTTTAATGAGATGATGACCCGTAAAGTGATCCTGCCAGTCTTGTCTGGGTTGATCTTGTCCGTTTTTATTCATTATTGTTTTTTTCTTTATATAATTTCTCAAAATCCCGTTTTAGTTATATTTTGATAAAATTAAATACACCTTATTCAGAATGAAAATTCAAGGCACAAAGTTACTCCGCATTTTGATGTTAATTGTTATATAATTCCGGTGTATATTTATATGATTCACACATTGAATCCATAAATATTAGCATAAAATGACAAAATACTATTTAAAAACATCTGATATTGAATGTAATATGAAATCGTCGAGATTTATTTTTTTACAAACTTCAGCATTCTTTTCCCTTTATTGGTGGTAACCGCAACAAAATACATTCCTTGAGCAAGGTTGCTTATATCAATCATACACTGATCATTGATACGGGTTTGAATGCAATGTTTACCTTTGACATCAAAAATATCAACGAAATCAATCTTTTCATCTTTAGATGAAATACGGATTTTTAAGTATTTATCTGCCGGATTGGGGTACAAAATAAGGTTTTTATTATATTGGTTTTCTTCAACAAAATTGGCATCGGGCAACTGCACCATTAAATAATAGACAGGACTGTTATCAATGCCATCATTTACTTTCAGTGCAACATACAAAGTGTCAATATCATTATGGAGGGGCGTAATTACATTTCCATTCAGCGTATAATTTGCACCACTCATCACTATTACTTTAAATCCGGCAGGATAGGTATGATAGAAATCATCAACAATGAGCATATTGGGTACAATTGTCAGAGATGAAAAATAAGATATGCTGATGGGGATTTGTCCTGTAATTATTGGTGGTGCAACTGTATCTTCACTGTAAGCCCTCAAATAATCGATGTTATAGAACGCAGGAAAAGTAGAAGTAGAATCAGGATTGCCATCCATGGTTCCTACTTCACACGTAAAAATTACATTCATATCCACTTGTGGTATATGTCGTGATCTTACCAATCGTGTATAAAAATCTTCCATAATTTCGTTATTGTCGATGTACCAAACCAATTCATCTTTCTTCCATTTTACACCAAAAATATATTCTTTTTCAGCAAAATTTGAATCTATAGTAAATGTATGATAAGCTCGCTGGCTGCTGAGTGTTACGGAATCCAATCCATCCCAATGCAACGTCATTTGAGCATTATTAGGCGTACTGCCTTGAATTTCAAACACATCAATTTCACAGGCATTGGGCCCATATAACCAAAATCCGGCATTTAAACCTTTACTGGTTGGAATTTTCACTTTACTTTCAAAAAAACCATATTTAAAACACCGGTTAGAATATATCATACCTGAAGTATAATCAAAATGATTTAAATAAGGTAAATAATTACCCAGACTATCCCAGTTCATTACCAAACCGGTAATAGTATCGTCATTTGTTTTTAAAACAAGATGAGATCCATTATAAATAAAATTTTGTGCGTCGGTATTATAATGCAGGCCATGTGTCCATCGACCCCATGGAAAACTATTGCTCCATTTTTGAGGATTCAACCCCAAAGAATCAAATTCGTCGTAAAAAACCAGCCTCCAGTTTTCTTTGTATGCCTGATTTGTTGCAGAATTGCATTGTGCTTGTATTCCATTTGCCAGAAACGTTAAAATAAGTGTAGTCAT
Organism: Bacteroidales bacterium; assembly: GCA_038204725.1. GTDB lineage: Bacteria > Bacteroidota > Bacteroidia > Bacteroidales > JACABE01 > JACABE01. Next base: position 14,947 of record JBBRCQ010000050.1, read on the forward strand.
CAGGTAGTTAAAAAGTACTTTCATACAGTAACAAATTAAATTGATAAAAACAAAAATACTAAATTATTGTATGCTTTTCAAAATAAATGAATTATTTTCCAATAATATGTTAAATTATTAAAAGTAAATCAATTCTGGATTTCAATAACGAATAAAAAACCACTTAGAGTCAAAATGCTTAAACATTGATTAACATTATAAACTTATTCTGTGAATCCCCTTGCTATAATCCTTAAATATAATCTTCACTAAAGCTAAATAATCATCTTTTTTATTGACAAAATCAATATTGTTGATATCGATAATAAGAATTCGGGCTTCTGGCAGGTGTTTGATATATTCGAAATAACCTTGCTGAATCTTCATGAGATATTCATCTTTAATGTCCAGTTCGTATGAACGCCCCCTATTTTTGATATTGCTTTTTAACCGATCAATATTTACATACAAATATACCAGCAATTCAGGTTTAGGTAATGTAGGGTTAATAATATTGAATAGCTTTGAATAGAGCATGTATTCGTCCTCAGGAAGATTTTTCTGAGCAAAAATCAAAGATTTGTCAATAAAATAATCAGCAATCACGAAATTTTTGAATAAATCCTGACTGATCAACTGTGATTTCAATTGCTGATAACGTTCGGCCAGAAAAGACAATTCAAGTGGGAAAGCGTATTTTAGCGGATCTTTGTAAAACTTAGGCAAAAAAGAATTTTCTTCAAATTGCTCAAGTATCAGGGTTGCGTTCATCTGTTCAGCAATCATAGTGGCCAGAGAAGTTTTTCCTGCACCTATGTTGCCTTCTATTACAATGTAGTTGTACTGCGACATAAAATTAAAAAATTTACCAGAATTCATCTTCGATTTGTTTCTTTAGTAATTTGTCTTCCGTCTTCCGTCTTCCGTCTATCGTCTTCCGACTAGACTGAGCAAAAAATCAGCAACTTAACAACCTAATTTAACGACTTCCAATGGATCATTACATTCATTCAACAATTCATGCACCGTTTTTTTAAATATTGGGTGGTGAAAATCTGATGCAATTTCATTGAGCGGCATAAGGGTAAATTTACGTTCCTGCAGTAATGGATGTGGAATTTTTAAATTTTGTTCGTTGATGATTTCATCATTAAAAAACAAAATATCAATGTCAATACTTCTTGAGCTATAGTTGGCTGTATTGTTACGAACCCTGCCCAGCAACAATTCAATGTTGAGCAAATTCTGCAGCAAATCTTCGGCTGACATTGTAACTTCAATTTTAATTACCTGATTAATAAATTGTTTTGTATCTTCAAATCCCCAGGGAGCCGATTCAAACAAAGAAGATTTTTCAACAACGTTACCACAGCTGGCATGTATCAATGAAACCGCTTTAGCGATAACATGCAATCTGTCACCCATGTTTCCCCCTAAAAGTAAATAAGCTGTATTCATTTGTAATGTTATCTAAATATTGGGTAAAATTATAAATTAATAATTAAAAAACAGCAATAATCTGAATAAAAGCCTTTAAAAGTAGTATCAGTATACTTTAACGGTTAAACAGATACTTTTATCGAAAATATTTTGAAATAATGCTTTAAAAATCGTAAACTTGCTGAATATTTCAAACCTATTTAACAATTTTAGCCATGAAACAGTTTTTTAAATTTATGTTCGCCTCCATGTTAGGAACTTTTCTGATGTTTGTAGTGTTCTTTTTCTTAATGATAGGAATTATTGCATCAGCAGTTTCCTTTTCATCCAAAGAAGAAGTTAAAATTTCCGACAAATCTGTCCTCCATCTCAAATTCGACGGAAACGTTTCCGATCGATCATCAAACAATCCTTTTCAGGAGTTTAATTTCGGCACCATGAAAAGCAATAAAGAATTAGGATTAAACGACATCCTTGCTAATCTAAAAAAAGCCAAAACAGATCCGAATATTAAAGGTATTTACCTTGATTTAAGTAATCTTTCAATGGGAATTTCGCTATTGGAAGAAATTCGCAATGGATTGCTTGACTTTAAAAATTCAGGTAAATTCATCATCAGCTATAGCGAAATGTACTCGCAAAAATCTTATTACCTTGCATCAGTAGCCGATAAAATCTACCTCAACAAAGAAGGCAGTATAGATTTTCATGGTTTGGCTGCTGAAATAATGTTTTTCAAAGGTTTGATGCAAAAATTAGATGTTGATATGCAGATTATTCGCCACGGAAAATTTAAAAGTGCAGTTGAACCCTTTTTACTGGACAAAATGAGCGATGCCAACCGTGAACAAACCCGTTTGTTTATTGGAAGTATTTGGAATCATATTGTAAAAGGTATTTCCGTATCCAGAAAAATAAGTGAGGCTGAATTGCAGAACATTGCAGACAACTTATTGGTTCAATCGGCAGAAGATGCACTTAAATATAAATTTGTTGACGAGCTGGTTTATAAAGATCAAATAATTGATGCTCTGAGAAAGAAATTGGAGATCGGTGAAAACGATGAAATTGCTTTTACCTCACTTTCAAATTATGCTGATGTAAAAACTTCAGATTCAAAAACAAAATTCTCGAAGAACAAAATTGCGGTTGTATATGCAGTTGGAGCCATTGAAGGTGGCAAAGGCAACGACCAAACGATTGGGAGCGAAAGAATTTCGGAAGCTATTCGCGCAGCAAGAGTCGATAAAAACGTAAAAGCCATTGTATTAAGAGTTAATTCTCCTGGTGGAGATGCATTGGCTTCTGAAGTAATCTGGAGAGAAGTAATGCTGGCTAAAAAAGCAAAACCCGTGGTTGTTTCTATGGGCGATTATGCAGCTTCAGGAGGTTATTACATTGCCTGTGCTGCTGACAAAATCATTGCCAGCCCTACAACAATAACCGGTTCAATAGGTGTTTTCGGCATGATTCCAAACATGCAAAAAATGTTTAACAACAAATTAGGCATCACATTTGATACCGTTTTGACCAATAAAAATGCGGCAACTATTTCGGGCAATCGTCCTTTAAGTAGTTTTCAGGAAAAAGTAATCCTCAATCAGATTGAACGTATTTATGGTGTTTTCATCAATCATGTAGCTGAAGGCAGGAAAATGACAGTTGCTCAGGTTGACAGCATCGGTCAGGGCAGAGTCTGGAGTGGTTTTGATGCCAAACGAATAGGATTGGTAGACGATTTCGGAGGCTTAGACAAAGCTATTGAAGAGGCTGTCAAACTTGCTAAACTTACTGAATACAAAGTAGTTGAATATCCGAAACAAAAAGATTTTTTTAAACAGATAATAGATGAATTTTCCGGTGAAGATGCAACTACCAAAGCTTTACAAAAAGAATTGGGAACAAATTATATCTATTATACAACTTTGAAATCTGTTGCTTCCATGAAAGGTATACAAGCAAGGTTACCATATGTAATCAGTCTGGATTAAAAGATGTATAAATAATGCCAATCAAGGGTTGAAAACTATCATTTTTTTACATTTAGATTCCTCACTTCGTTCGGAATGACAAATTTATTTTTTTTTAGAGAGGGACAATGGACGGCTTCGCCGTCCATTGTCCCTCTCTAATATCACAGATGGCTGTCATTCCGAATGCAGCGAAGCGGAATGAGGAATCCTGCCAAAATTGCAGCAGCTCTTATTTATTTAATTTTCAACCCATGATTCATATAAATAGTTAAAAAAGGAGATTTGCAAAAAACAAATCTCCTTTTTTATTAATTCATTGTAGACAGCTAAAATTTAAGAACAATTATATTACCAATTTATTTTGTTAAAAAAACAATCATAAAAAAGTAAATAAAATGGGAAAAATGAAATTTCTGATTGTATCTTTGTATCACTATTCATCAATAAATATTATTTATATGAAAAAACTTATTACTTTGATGCTGTTTATTAATATTTTAATAATAGCAAATGGTCAAAATGCTGACAGAAAATGGGGATTGGGCATTTTTGGTGGCAAAACTGAATACAATGGTGATCTTGGAAATGGAATTGTGAATTTCGACCAGGATTTTAATGCATTTGGAGGCTTATCAATTAGCCGTTACTTAAACAAATCATTTGATGTAACCATACAGGGAACTTTTGGAGCCTATGGTTATAAAAAAGATGAATTACTTAAATTCAAAGGTAATAAAACTGATGGTAACTTATTAATCATTTATAAACTTTACAATGGCTATCTTTTTAGTGAAAAGTCTATCTTAGGCCTTTATTTAGCTGGAGGAGCCGGTATTGACCAGACATGGAATAACAATGAAACGGGTATTTCTATCAAATATGGAAATGACATACTCTATACCTTAGGTGGTGGTCTTAAAATAAATTTTACAGACTGGATAGCTTTACAATACCAATTCCTATATAATTTCACTAACAAAGATGATAAGGATCATTTTATAGATAATGGTAATGATGCATTTGCAGCGCACTCATTAGGACTTGCATTTAGTTTAGGCTCGCCCAAAGATACCGACAAAGATGGTATCGCCGATAAGATTGACAAATGCCCGAATACACCAATTGGAGTTAAAGTGGATGCCAATGGATGTCCTCTTGATAAAGATGCAGATGGCATAGCCGATTATCTTGATAATTGCCCAGACATTGCAGGTATTGCAGCTTTCCAGGGTTGTCCGGATTCTGATAATGATGGCGTACAGGATGCAAATGATAAATGCCCGAATACTCCTTCGGGTGTTAAAGTAGATGGCAGCGGATGCCCGATTGATAGAGATGGAGATGAAATCCCTGATTATCTGGATAAATGTCCCGATGTTAAAGGATTGGCCGGATTCGAAGGCTGCCCAGATAGCGATGGTGATGGAATTATCGACTCAGAAGATAGATGTCCCAATGAAAAAGGAACGAAAGCATTAGATGGCTGTCCCGACAGAGACAATGACGGAATTGCAGATATCGATGACAAATGTCCTGATGTAGCCGGAATAAAAGAAAACAAAGGCTGCCCTGAAGTGCAGGCTGCTGTAAAAGAAACATTTAGAAAAGCATTACAGGGAATTCAATTCGCTACCGGTAAAGATGTGATTCTTAAAACATCATTCCCAATACTTAACCAAATTGTTGATATAATGAAAGAGAATCCAACCTATAAACTTCAGATAAATGGTCATACTGACAATGTAGGAGATCCTGCTAAAAATGTAATTTTATCAGAAAAACGTTCAGCTTCCGTGAAAAACTATTTGTTGAAAAAAGGCGTTGAAGATGACAGAATGGAAACCGCTGGTTTTGGAGATACAAAACCTGTTGCGGATAACAGTACAACTTTAGGCAAGAAAGAAAACCGCAGGGTTGAATTTATTGTTGAGTTCTAAAAAAATTATTGCATTCCATTGTGAAGCTTGTGTCATTTTATGGCACAAGCTTTTTTTTTAATACCATGAGTATAAAATAAAATAAAATTCAATTTAATAATTGAAATAGATGCCAATTATGTTGGCACGCCTAAGAATGTGTGAATTTTGTAATTTTTATTTATTATTATGTAATACTTTTCTCACTTTTATGATGCACTTTTGCAAATTAATATTAACCAATAAATTTTATATTATGAAGAAATTAATTACTATAATGCTTTTATTGTTTCTTTTTATGAATACAAATGCACAAAACGCTGACAAAAAATGGGGTTTGGGCATTTATGCAGGTAAAACAGAATACAGTGGCGACTTAGGAAATGGATTTTTAGATTTCGATCAGGACTTTAATCTGTATGGAGCATTATCGTTAAACCGATACATTAGCAAAACAGTAGATTTAGGCATACAAGGAAGTTATGGAAATTATGGATATTTCAAAAATTCAATACTGAATTTCAAAGGGAAAAAAGCAGATGGAGAATTATTACTCTATCTAAAATTAAACAATGATTATATTTTTAATGCTGATGCAATACTTGCACCCTATTTTGTAGCAGGAGCCGGAATGGCATATATGTGGGATGAAGCAGGATCAGGTAGTAACATCGGTACAGGATATGACTTTATTTATAGTGGTGGTGCCGGTTTGAAATTAAATATCACAAACTGGATGGCTTTACAATACCAAATGTTGTATCACTTTACTTTCGAAGATAAAAGAGATTTATATCCTTATCCTTCTAAAAGAGATGATGGTTATATGGCACATTCAGTAGGGCTCGTTTTTAGTTTTGGTGCACCCAAAGATACAGATAAAGATGGAATTCCAGACAAATCAGACAAATGCGCGAACACTCCATCAGATGTTAAAGTGGACGCCAATGGTTGCCCATTGGATACTGACGGAGACGGTATCGCTGATTATTTGGATAAATGTCCCGGTATTGCTGGTATAGCTGCATTCCAAGGCTGTCCGGATACCGATGGTGATGGCATTCAGGATATTAATGATAAATGCCCGAATACACCTGCCAATGTTAAAGTTGATGCCAACGGATGTCCATTGGACACTGACAATGATGGTGTTGCTGATTATCTGGATAAATGTCCGAATCAAAAAGGTTTAGCCGGATTTGATGGATGTCCTGATACTGATGGTGATGGAATTATCGACTCAGAAGACAAATGTCCAAATGAAAAAGGAACGAAAGAAATGAATGGCTGCCCCGACAGAGACAATGACGGAGTTGCAGATATTGATGACAAATGTCCTGATATAGCCGGTATAAAGGAAAACAAAGGTTGCCCTGAAGTAAAAGCTGCTGCAAAGGAAACTTTTAGGAAAGCATTGCAGGGTATTCAGTTTGCTACCGGTAAAGATGTACTTCTTAAAACATCTTTTCCCATACTTAATCAAATTGTTGAAATCATGAAAGAAAACCCAACCTATAAACTTCAGATAAACGGACATACTGACAATGTTGGAGATGATGCTAATAATTTAATTTTATCAGAAAAACGTTCAGCTGCAGTTAAAACCTATTTACTTAAAAAAGGCGTAGAAAATGACAGATTACAAACAGCAGGTTATGGTGAAACTAAACCGGTTGCCGATAATAATACAACATTAGGTAAAAAACAAAATCGCAGGGTTGAGTTTATCGTTGAATTTTAAATCATATTAAATTCATACTATTTTAAAGCTTGTGTCAAAATATGGCACAAGCTTTTTTTTTAAAAAAAACATGACAATTTGTCACACTTTCGGAAAAATGTAGTAATTTTATACCCTCTTTTTTCAATACAACAAAATTGAATTATCTATTGAAAATCAATTAAAAATGAATATTCAGGCCATTAAACAACGCTTTGACATTATAGGAAACTCAACACTACTTGATAGAGCTATTGATATAGCCAGCCAGGTAGCTCCAACCGACATTTCGGTATTGATTACAGGACCCAGTGGTGTGGGCAAAGAAGTCTTTCCTAAAATCATTCATCAGCTAAGCGCCCGTAAACATGGACCATACATTGCAATCAATTGTGGTGCAATACCCGAAGGAACCATAGATTCTGAGTTATTCGGCCACGAAAAAGGCTCTTTTACAGATGCCCACGAAGCCCGTAAAGGCTATTTTGAAGTGGCAAACAATGGCACTATATTTTTGGATGAAGTGGCTGAATTACCTCTTTCCACCCAGGTTCGTTTGCTTAGAGTCCTCGAATCGGGTGAGTTTATGAAAGTAGGTTCTTCAAAAGTAATTAAGACCAACGTTAGAGTTGTTGCAGCCACCAATGTGGATATACTGGATGCCATACGGAATGGAAAATTCAGAGAAGATCTTTATTACCGATTGAATTCTGTTCCTATTACAATACCTTCATTGAAAGAAAGAAAACAGGATATTGATTTATTATTCAGAAGATTTGCTTCAGATTTTGCCGAAAAATATCGCATGCCTTCTCTGCAATTGGATGAACAAGCACGTCAATATCTTATCAATTACAGATGGCAGGGAAATGTCCGCCAGCTCAAAAACGTTACAGAACAAATATCAATCATTGAAAGGGATAGAAACATTTCACTGGATGTACTTACAAAATACTTACCCGATTCCAATAACCGGGAACTACCGGCTTTACTCGATAAATCGGATGCCGCACAAGGTTTTTCGGAAAGGGAATTATTGTACAAAGTGCTTTTCGAAATGAAACAGGATATCCATGATTTGAAGAAAACGATTGCCGATATTATGCAAGCGATTGGATCGAATGCATCGATCAATCCAATTAACAAGACCTTTATCAATAAATATAGTCCTGATTTTGATGCTTTTATTGACGAAGAAAAAGAATTTGAGGTACAAACTGCTTACCCTGACAACGCAATTCAAAATCCTTCGAAAAACATTGTTGAAGCTGAAGAAATACTATCTTTACAAAAAAAAGAAATGGATCTGATAAAGAAAGCGGTAGAAAAATACAAAGGAAAAAGAAGAAAAGCAGCCGCTGAACTAGGCATTTCCGAAAGGACGTTGTACAGAAAACTTAAAGAATTTGACATTAATGTTTAATCCTTTGCAAGATTTTTATATTTTTAACCTATTTAACACTTAAATGCGAAAACTTTTCAAAATATTACCGGCTATTATATTAACCATGTTTTTGAACGGATGTGGCTTGTACTCATTCACAGGCGCATCCATATCTCCTGATGTAAAAACTATTTCAATCATCCAATTTCCTAATAACGCACCTCTGGTGCAACCTATGCTAAGCCAGACACTTACACTTGCTTTACGTGACAAATTTGCATCTCAAACCAATTTAAACGTAGTTAAAACCGATGGTGATCTTAATATTGAAGGTGAAATTACAGATTATTCAATAACGGCTGTTTCGGTACAAGCCAATCAACAAGCAGCATTGAACAGATTAACCATTTCTATTAAAGTAAAATTTACCAACACTAAAGACGAAAAACAGGATTTTGAAACCGCCTTTTCAAGATACAAAGATTATGATAGTCAGAAAGATTTATCTGCTGTTGAAAGTGATTTAATAGATCAGATCAATAAAGAATTGGTAGAAGATATTTTTAATAAATCTGTTGTAAACTGGTAATTCACCTTTAACTTTCTGAATTTTAACAATAAATAATGAAAACAATATAATGTCGTATTTTTAAATTTTCATTTTCTTTTAATTGAAATCTTATAAAGTGAAAGTTTTGATATAATAGTTTTAATGAAATTAAATCTTTAACTAAATAATTTTATTTAATTCTTATTTTTTTCTTTTAAATTATACAATTCGTTATGCTACGAAAAAGGACCGACCTTCTAGAATTTACGCTACAAAACAAGCATTTAAAATTGCGGTGGGTCTGGCAAGCAATACAGTATAGCGAAGTTTATTAATAAAATCATTGCTAAAATGCTTATTTCGCTATAACTTGTATTGCGCAGGGATTTTATCCCGAAATTTCGGGATTGGTTACTTTTTGATCAAGTATTCACTATAATAATTTTAAAGAATAAAACTAAACTAAGTAACTTTGCATTGTTCCAAGCACAGAAAACCTTCTTTTTGATTGATGCTTAAAAGCTCTAGATCAGACACATAAATAATCTGGATAAAAAGATAATTGACCTTAAAAAACAGATACTGTATGTAGCTGAAATGCAATAATTTTCGAATTACTTAGATAAAAGGAAAAAGTAAAAAATAAATAAAAAAGCAAATCATTAAAATACGACATTTTATCTTTCACATTACTTATATGCTTTAATACGAACAAACTTTCTACTCAATATATTATGACAAAAGAAAATTACATTCAGTATTTACAATATCCAGATACACTAAGTAAAGCGAGTATTTCGGAGCTTACTGAAATCACTGCAAAATATCCATATTGCCAATCTTCTCAAATTTTGCTAACTTTGAATTTATTGAAGTTGAATAGTAGTGATTATGAAAAGCAATTGTCTGTTGCAGCAGCCTGTTCATCCGATCGTAAAATTTTAAAAAAAACAATTACTTCTTATTTGTCCGTTAAAGTTGACAAAAAGGATTTCACACCATCAAATACTGCAAAAAAAGCAGCTGTTTTAAATGGAATTACACCCATTGAAATCAAATCAGAAAAGTTTATTGCAGGTATTAAAGCTGAAAAAAAAATTATCATTGATAAATTTATCAATGAAATGCCTAGGATCAATACACCCATTCCCGGTAAAGAATTTTTACCGGATGCTGAAAAAAAGAGTCTTGCCGAAAATGATGACATTGTAAGCGAAACATTAGCTATGGTATTTGAGAAACAAGGGTATTATAAAAAGGCCATAAAAATATATCAAAAATTAAGTTTGGATAATCCCGAAAAAAGTAGTTACTTTGCAAGTCAAATTGAAAAATTAAAAATTAACAATAATCAACAATAAAAATAAATACAATGGGACTTTACATTTTTATCTCAGTATTGATACTTATCACATGTATCTTAATCGGCTTAATCGTTTTAGTTCAAAATTCAAAAGGTGGTGGCTTGGCCTCTAATTTCGCTTCTTCTAATCAAATTATGGGTGTTAGAAAAACTGCCGATTTTTTAGAAAGAGCTACCTGGACATTGGCAGTTGTATTATTATTCTTATGTTTAGCATCAGTATTTTCTATTCCCCGCAACAATCAAGACAATACTGCTAAAACAGAATTATCTACAGAAAGTGCAACCCCTGCAAATGCTCCTGCCCAAGCGCCTGCTCAACAACAACCAGCTCAAAAGCAACCTGCTGCAGAACCTGCAAACTAAACGATTCAAAGAAATAGTATAAAATGTCAGATTGGTTACAATTCTGGCATTTTTTTTTGTGGAATAATATTAAAAACAGACATTTTGTCAGTATTTCGCCATAAATGCACTATGGCACAGAAAATGATAAGAACATTCCGTTAAAAAACAACGATAATAATCATATTGTATAACAAATAATCATACGAATTATGTCAAAATTAAACATCAAACCATTAGCAGACAGAGTGATCATTGAAGCTGCACCTGCCGAACAAAAAACATCAGGAGGAATTATTATTCCTGACACAGCAAAAGAAAAACCACAAAAAGGTATTGTTATTGCAGTTGGCAGCGGAAAAAAAGATGAGCCAATGACAGTAAAAGTTGGCGACAATGTACTTTACGGTAAATATGCAGGTACCGAAATTACATACGAAGGCAAAGAATACCTGATCATGAAAGAAGCTGATATTTACGCAATCGTTTAATTAAAAAATTTATAAATCAACATATTAAAGAATTAATATTATGGCTAAAGATATAATTTTCAATTGGGAAGCACGCGAATCATTAAAAAAAGGCGTGGATGCATTATCCAATGCAGTAAAAGTAACCCTTGGACCTAAAGGTCGCAATGTGATTATTGATAAAAAATTCGGTTCTCCTGTTATTACCAAAGATGGTGTTACAGTTGCCAAAGAAATCGAATTAAAAGATACTGTTGAAAACATGGGTGCACAAATGGTTAAAGAAGTAGCTTCTAAAACAGCCGATCAGGCAGGTGACGGAACTACTACTGCTACTGTTTTGGCTCAGGCTATCATCACTACAGGGTTGAAAAATGTTACTGCCGGTGCTAATCCTATGGATTTGAAACGCGGTATCGACAAAGCAGTTACAGCTGTTATTGCCGACCTTAAAAAACAATCCAAATCCATTGGCGACAGCAACGAAAAAATCGAACAGGTAGCTACTATTTCTGCTAACAACGATTCTTTTATCGGGAAAATGATAGCTGAAGCAATGAGCAAAGTTAAAAAAGAAGGTGTAATCACCATCGAAGAAGCAAAAGGTATCGAAACTACTGTAAAAGTTGTAGAAGGTATGCAATTCGACAGAGGTTACATTTCTCCTTATTTTGTAACGGATACCGATAAAATGGAAACCGTTTTCGAAAATCCCTATATACTTATCTACGACAAGAAGATTTCCAACATGAAGGATTTTCTTCCTATCCTCGAAAAAGTAGTTCAATCGGGCCGCCCTTTATTGATTGTTGCCGAAGATGTTGATGGCGAAGCATTAGCTACATTGGTAGTAAATCGTTTGAGAGGTTCATTGAAAATTGCTGCTGTTAAAGCTCCTGGTTTTGGCGACAGACGTAAAGAAATGCTCGAAGACATTGCTATCTTAACCGGTGGTATTGTTATTTCTGAAGAAAAAGGTTATAAACTGGAAGATGCTGATTTATCTTATTTAGGACAAGCCGAAAAAATTACGGTTGACAAAGACAACACTACCATTGTAAGTGGAAAAGGCGAAAAATCAAACATCGAATCACGTATCAATCAGATAAAAGTACAGGTTGAAAAAACCACATCTGATTACGATCGCGAAAAATTACAGGAACGTCTGGCTAAATTAGCCGGTGGTGTTGCTGTTATTTACGTGGGTGCTGCCAGCGAAATTGAAATGAAAGAAAAGAAAGACCGTTTCGACGATGCTTTACACGCAACACGTGCTGCTATCGAAGAAGGTATCATCCCTGGTGGTGGAATCGGTTATATCAGAGCTATTGCAGCGATTGCTAAATTAAAAGGTGATAACGAAGATGAAAATACAGGTATTGCAATTATCTTAAGAGCATTGGAAGAACCATTGCGTCAGATCGTTGCCAATGCAGGTTTGGAAGGTTCTGTTGTAGTTCAAAAAGTAAAAGAAGGAAAAGGTGATTATGGTTTTAATGCCAGAACTGAAGTTTACGAAAATTTATTCGCAACCGGAGTTATCGACCCAACCAAAGTTGCAAGAATAGCACTCGAAAATGCAGCTTCTATTTCAGGTATGTTGTTAACTACCGAATGTGTATTGGCCGATATTAAAGAAGAAACTCCTGCACCTCCAATGGGTGGAGGCATGCCAGGTGGTATGGGTGGAATGTACTAATCCATTCTGTAAATATTTAAAAGAGCTCCATCATTTATTTGATGGAGCTCTTTTTATTATAATAAATTTGTCGCAAAAGCTGAAAAGCCGTAATTTTACACGCTTAAAAAAAACACTATGATAAATCCTGATTTCGCAAAGCTCGAATGCATTGTTTTACATAAAATCGGTAACAAACTCAACGAAGAGGGTATACGCTTTTCTAAATCCCCTATCCTGCCCGATATGGAAATCAGTGAATTATTGCTCAAATATTTCTTTTCACCTTTCAAACAGAATGAATATTTCAACCTTTACCACGATACCGATATTAAACTTAATGAGGTTTATAGTTATGTGAGTGCTGTTTTTGCTGATCCACAACAATTGTATGAACAATCCGTAAATATTGCCAAGCATCTGTACGAACAATCAGTACATCCAAAGATTAAAAGCGGCGAAATGTATGTCACCTTTATCAAGGATTGCTTACTGGATGGTGAAAGCATGGATGCCATCGGGATTTTTAAATCGGAAACCCGCGATACTTATCTAAAAGTTTATCCAAGTGGCGAAGGATTTGAGATTGACAGCGATGCAGGCATCAATATCAACAAACTGGACAAAGGCTGCCTTATTTTTAATTCGGAGTCGGAGAAAGGCTTTATAGTAGCTGTAGTCGACAACCTCAGCAAAGGCAGCGAAGCCCAGTACTGGATTGATAATTTTCTGCACATCAGAACCCGCGAAGATGAATACCATCATACTCAAAATATATTGAGTTTATGCAAGAGTTTTGTCGTAAAAAACCTGCCGCTTGAATACGACGTTACCAAAGCCGATCAGGCTGATATGCTCAACAATAGCCTGCAGTTTTTTAAAGAGAACGAAAGTTTTAGTATGGACGAATTTGCTGAAAATGTGATGAAAGAACCTCAAATCATTGAAACTTTCAAGCAATACAAACAGAGTTACGAAGACGAACACGACCTTAAAATTGCCGATGGTTTTGATATTTCTGAAGCAGCAGTAAAAAAGCAGACACCTTCGATGAAAAGCATTATTAAATTAGATAAAAACTTCCACATTTATATTCATGGCAAACGCGAAATGCTTGAAAAAGGATTTGATGAATCCACCGGCATGCATTTTTACAAATTGTTTTATAAAGAAGAAAATTAATTTATTTT
>JBBRCQ010000051.1:0-27399 GCA_038204725.1 Bacteroidales bacterium
TTTTCGGCTTTATATGTTTTTTTGGCTTTCCAGTAGGCTTGCCATTTCTGTTCTATCTCGTTAAAATTGTAGTCCATACTGATAAATAGGTATATGATGTTATATAAAGATGCAAAAGTAAGAAAAATTTGGCTATTTAAAGTCCGTGCTACAATTTCTAACGAAGAAGGTTGCTGAGCGAAGCTGGGATATGGTCATCGAGCGAAGTCGAGATGCGGTTCTTGAGCGAAATTGGGATGTGGTCATCGAGCGAAGTCGAGATCTAAAATGAAATCGATACGGTCATCGAGCGAAGTCGAGATGTGGTCTTGAGCGAAATCGAGATGCAGTTCTAAAGAGAAATCGAGATGCGGTCATCGAGCGAAGCCGAGATGCGATCTATTATAAGTAACAATTTCGCTATATGTGAAGCTATTTCTATAATTTTAGACTGACTTACTTTTCAGAAAAACTCTTACCTTTTATTTCCTAAATTTTCAACTTCAAGTTTAAGTTTAGGCAGTTGATTAATTAAAATTGCCCATACATTTTCATCTGAAACCATATCATAACCATGAATAATCTGATTTCTGAGACCAACAATCCTATGAGCATTTTCAATCGGAAAATTTGCATCTTCCCTTAAAATTCTGTTCATGGCTTCGCCAATTATTTCCAAATTTCGTTCAACGGCTCTTTTAACCAGTAAATTATTTGAATAAGATGTTAAATCAGAATATTTTATATTAAAAAACTATCAATTTCATCAATAGCAAGTTTGATATCATATAAACATTTAAGCACTTTTTCGTTCATATATCAATTGTTTTTCTCTGTCAATAATTTTTCTGAATACCGGATTTCTGATGGATTGATTTTCTACAATATCTACTTTCCTTTGTAATAATGCTTCTAATTGCTCTTTAAAGTTCATATAATTATCGAAATATTGATACAAATCTACATTGCAAAATTGTATTAATATATCAACATCACTATTTTCATTAAATTTATCGGTAAGAACTGAACCAAATAAATATAATTCATCTACATTATGTTGATTACATAAAGCAATTATACCCTTTTTATTTTGCTCGATCAGATTCATAATGCAAATATAATAATTTTTATCACTATTTTTATTTTTTGATTCAGAAATTATGGAATCTTATAATTTGAAAATGCTAAGCGAAAGTTTAGACCCGGGATACAATTTCTACCGAAGAAGGTTGATAAGCGGAACCGGGATATGGTCATCGAGCGAAGTCGAGATGCGGTCATCAAACGGAGCCGAGATGATTTTTGCGCAGATTCCGTCAGAAACAAAGCAACAAATGCCCTGTAAGATTATTTATCAAAGGACAAAAAATTAAAAAATCTAAAATTGCATCTAATGAATTATACCTGAAACATTAAATTTTTCGTTCATTCATCATCTTATTTCATTATATTATGTTTCTGTTTTAAATTTTTATTAATTTAGCACCGAGAATCAAGCTTATGTCGAAACACGAAGAAAAATACAATAAACGCAGGTTAAAAAGTTCTTACATCACCACTGTTGTAAGCATATCATTGGTATTGTTCATGCTCGGTTTGCTGGGTCTGATCGTTATGCATGCCCAAAAAATTTCGAATCAAGTAAAGGAAAACATCGGATTTTCAATCTTTATGAAAGAATCTGCCAAAGAAGCGGATGTAATCCAATTTCAAAAATCACTGGATGCAAGTAGATTTTCCAAATCAACTGAGTATATTACCAGTGACCAGGCCGCCATCAATGTTTCAAAAAATCTTGGTGAAGATTTTGTCAGCTTTCTGGGCAGCAATCCTTTAACAGCCCAGATAGATGTTCGTTTAAATGCAGCTTATGCCAACAACGACAGTTTAGCTGTGATTGAAAAACAAATATTAAAAAACGATGTTGTCAAAGAAGTGTATTACCAGAAATCATTGGTACAACTGGTCAACGAAAATATAAGAAAAATAAGCCTTGTATTTTTATCATTCAGCTCTTTGTTGCTCGTTATTGCCATCGCATTGATCAACAACACCATTAGACTGTCTGTTTACTCCAATCGGTTTTTGATTAAAACCATGCAACTGGTAGGTGCAACACAACATTTTATCAGGAAACCCTTTTTATTCAAAGGAATTGTCAGTGGTATTTATGGGGCTTTGATTGCTATTGTATTTTTATCGGGTGTTTTATATGTAGCCCAACAAAACTTTCCTGATTTGGTAAATATTCAGGAAATTGATTTATACCTGAGCGTATTTGGAATTGTATTGTTATTAGGAATTTTATTTTCATGGATATCAACCTTTCTGGCTGTACGCAAATATCTGAATATGAAAACCGACAGCCTCTATTATTAAGCACTATGAGTATTTAAAGTTATTAAAATATTTGAGCAGCTTTTTGACAATAAAAAATAACCTTGATTTGTATTATTAATTTATTTAATTTTGTAAAAAAATCATTATGGCACAAACTATTAAAAAAACAATTACCCCAAATAAACAATATACAACACAGATAAAAGCTACTGTTGGCTCAGCTGGTAAAGTAAAATCTACTGAAAGTCATAACCTTGAATTTGCTTTTGGTAAAGAAAATTACCGTTTGTTGCTCGTTGGACTGGGATTTTTATTGTTGGGCTATATCCTCATGATAGGTGGTGGTTCGGAAGACCCCAATGTATTCAGCGATAAAATATTTGATTTTCAACGTCTGACCCTTGCTCCTATTTTGTTAATCATTGGTTTTGTAATTGAAGTCTTTGCTATCATGATTAAACCCAAAGATTAAGCTACCTATCCGCAAATCATTCTTATGACTATATTTCAAGCAATTGTGATTGCCATCGTTGAGGGCATTACCGAGTTTTTGCCTATCTCTTCTACAGGACACATGATTATTACTGAGAAAATATTGGGTATGGAAAGTACTGATTTTTTAAAGGCTTTCACTATAAACATTCAGTTTGGCGCCATCCTTTCGGTAATTGTACTCTATTGGAAACGGTTTTTTCAAACACTGAATTTCTATTATAAACTTTTCATCGCTTTTATTCCTGCAATGGTTTTAGGATTTATATTTGGCGATTTTATAGATTCAATGCTCGAAAATGTGGTAGTGGTAGCAATTTCATTACTCGTTGGGGGAATCATTTTACTTTTTGTTGATAAATGGTTCAACAAACCCAAAGAAGATCAAGAAATTAGTTATCCCACTGCTTTTAAAATCGGATTGTTCCAATGTATTGCTATGATACCGGGAGTTTCACGTTCAGCTGCAACGATTATCGGAGGTATGTCACAAGGTTTAAACCGCAAAACAGCCGCTGAATTTTCATTTTTCCTGGCAGTTCCTACTATGTTTGCAGCTACTGCTTACAAATTACTACAAAACTACAAAACGATAGATGCAAGTAATATAAATATTTTACTCATCGGAAATATTGTTGCTTTTATAGTTGCGATGATAGCAATTAAAAGCTTTATTGCTTTCCTTACCAAATATGGGTTTAAAGTATTCGGGTATTATCGCATTCTGCTCGGTGCCTCTATTCTTATATTACTTGCATTAGGAATTCCTTTATCTATTGTATAGTATTATAACTACATCTTAAAATTTTTTCACCCCCTTTGTTTCAACATTAAGTTGCAAATCGTAATTTAAAAGTATCTGAATTTAAACACACAGAATTTTCATCAATATAAAATTATATCATGCAGGAATACAATTTTACTGAAGGAGAAGTATTGCTTATCAACAAACCTTACAACTGGACTTCTTTTGATGTAGTAAACAATATCAGGTATTTCATTCGCAAAACCCTGAATTTGCCCAAAATAAAAATAGGACATGCAGGTACTTTAGATCCATTAGCCACAGGTTTATTATTACTTTGCACCGGAAAATTCACTAAAAAAATAGATGAATTTCAGGCTCAGGAGAAAGAATATACAGGCACTTTTACCATTGGAGAAACCACACCCTCTTTCGACATGGAAAAAGAAGCAGATTTTACCTTTGACTACGCTCACGTGGATGAAAGATTAATTTTAGAAACTGTTCAGAAATTTACTGGTACTTTTGAACAAATACCTCCAGCTTTTTCTGCTGTCAAAATCGGAGGCAAGAGAGCTTACGAATTTGCAAGAAACAGTGAGGAAGTCAAAATTGCTTCCAAAACAATCACCATCAGCGAATTTGAAATTACCAACATCCGATTACCTGAAATCGATTTCAGAATAGTTTGCGGAAAAGGTACTTATATTCGTGCTTTAGCACGCGATTTTGGTGAAGCTATGCATTGTGGAGCCTATCTTTCAGCATTATGCAGAACGCGTATCGGAAATTTTGAATTAAAAAATGCAATGGAAATTGAAACCCTTAAAACTATTATTTCTGAACACAATAAAAACGATTTGGATTCCGTTGTATAAATTATCAGGGCTACTCATTAAATAGTTGAAAAAACTATTGACTTTGAGCCCAAAATTGATTATCTTTGCACGTTTTTTCGTCATCAATTTTCATTCATTTAACTATATAAGCATGAAGTTATCTCAATTCAGATACAGCTTGCCCAAAGAATTAATAGCCGATCATCCCTCCGATCAAAGAGATGAATCCCGCCTAATGGTTCTGAACCGCAAAACACAAACCATTGAACATAAAATCTTTAAAGACATTATCGAATATTTTGATGATGGTGATTGCCTTATCCTTAATAATACTAAGGTTTTTCCTGCTTTATTGTATGGCGAAAAAGAAAAAACAGGAGCAAAAATCACTGTTTTTTTGCTCAGAGAACTTAACGCTGAAAGCCGTTTGTGGGATGTATTGGTAGACCCTGCCAGAAAAATAAGAATTGGAAACAAATTGTATTTTGGCGAAGACGATTCATTGGTTGCTGAAGTTATCGACAACACTACCTCCAGAGGTAGAACCTTACGTTTTCTATTCGATGGTACGTATGAAGAGTTCAAACAAACTATCAAAACACTGGGACACACTCCATTACCAGACGAATTGCAACAGCTAAGGGAAATTGAACCTGCTGACACCGAAAGATACCAAACCATTTATGCCAAACACGAAGGTGCTGTAGTAGCACCTACTGCCGGATTTCATTTTAGCAGAGAACTCATGAAACGCCTTGAAATTAAAGGTGTTAATTTTGCGAACGTCACGCTGCATGCCGGCTTAGGCAACTTCAGATCCATTGATGTTGAAGATCTTACCAAACATAAAACCGATTCGGAAGAGATGATTATCACCGAAAAAGCAAGTTTAATCATCAACGCTGCAAGAGAACACAAAAAAAATGTTTGTGCAGTCGGAACTACTACCATGAAAGCAATTGAATCATCTGTAGCCATATCAGGCAACGTAAAACCTTTCAATGGATGGACCAATAAATTTATTTTCCCTCCTTACGATTTTAGTGTTGCCAACTCAATGGTTACCAATTTCCACCAGCCTTTATCATCCATGATGATGATGGTTGCTGCTTTTGGAGGATACGATCTGGTGATGAAAGCATACAAAGAAGCCATTGAAAAGAAATACAAATTTCTTACTTATGGAGATGCCATGCTCATTATTTAATACCAATAAAAATCAAAAAAAGGCTTAACTTTATCAAAGGTTAAGTCTTTTTTATTTTATATATACATTATGCAAAAATCAGTAATCATTGTCGCCGGCGGATTAGGCACAAGAATGAATGAGGATATACCCAAACAATTTATTGAGATATTGGGTAAACCTATTGTGATGCACACCCTCGAAAAATTTTATACCTTTGACCCTTCTATTACAATTGTGCTTGTACTTCCGCTGCAACATATAGCATTATGGCATGCATTGGCAGCAAAATTCAACTTCAAACTAAATTTACAAATTGTGATTGGTGGCAATACACGCTTTGAATCCGTTAAAAACGGACTTCAATTGATTGACAGTGGCATTGTAGCTGTCCATGATGCCGTTCGACCATTGGTGTCGTTAGAAACCATTAAAAGAGCATTTACTACTGCTCAACTCACAGGCAATGCGATACCTTCACTGCCAATTAATGATTCGTTGCGATTAATTGATAGTAACAGTAGTAAATCGTTAAACCGTAATTTTGTTAAAGTCATTCAAACACCTCAATGCTTCGAAGTTTCAATCATTAAAGAAGCTTATAACCAAGTGTATGACATCAATTTTACGGATGATGCATCCGTTCTTGAAAAAACAGGAATACAAATTAATCTTGTGGATGGAAATCCTGAAAACATTAAAATTACGCAACCTATTGATATTGTAATTGCAAAAGCTCTATTCTTAGCTTTGAATCCATTGATTTAACAGCTTTATTTTTGATCTGCGAACAACGAATAACCATTTAAGAATTTAGAAGTATAGCAGGATTGATAATTAGCCCCTCCAAACCTCCCCGAAGCGAAGGCTTTTGCCCTAGTGGTTGTTGGACAGAATTGTTTTTTAATTAAATTCGGTAATCGTCTAATGTTATTTTTTTGATTTGCGAACAACGAATAACGACTTTAGATTTTAGAAGTAAAGACACTTTACCCTTTAACCCTTCTCCCCTTCCAACTATAACTTACAAAATTACTTACGATGCCTATAATTAAAACATAGGGCAAATAAACAATTTGTAATGGCAAATAGTAAACCAATAAGTCTCTTCGATTCACAAAGCCGGTAATGGAAAGCATTATTGGAAAATCCACAATCACTTTGATTATAAACAATCCTAAACTGTATAAAAGTAATTCATGACAGAATATTCCTGCAAAAAAAGTAAAAATGATAGCAGCATTCAACGCAAACACGATACCTGCCACCAAAAGAATGGCAGCATCTTTGTATCCTTTGGTTTTGGAAGCCCATCTAATCCTTTGATGTATAAATCCTGAAAGGGTTTGTTTCGCTTGCGTATAAACAATGGTTTCTTTATCGTTTAATATTGAAATGCTTTGTCGTCCAAAATATTTTTTAATTTTTAATAAAAGAAAAACATCATCACCGGATGCAAACTGTTCATTGGCATCAAATCCATTGACAGCATCAAATGCTTTTCTTTCGTAAACTAAATTAGCCCCATTGCACATAATTGGAAACCCTGAAGCAACAGCAGCGGCACCTGAAGCAATCAGACTCAGGAATTCGAGGTGTTGTATTTTCTGAAATGCATTGTTATCGTTGTGATAAGCCACTAAACCAACCAACATTTTAGCCTTTGTTGATTGATATTTGCTTACAATTCCCGAAACCCAACCAGAGCCAACCATACAATCAGCATCTGTAGTTATAATCAAGTCACCTTTTGATATTCTGACCGCCTGGCTGATGGCATACTTTTTATACGTTGGGTTGATGCTATCATTTTCTATTTTCAGAACTTTACAATTGATTTCTGAATAATGTGTTATAAAACTTTCGACCACAGCATACGTATCGTCGGTAGACGCATCATCCACCACTATTATTTCAACAAATTGAGCAGGATAATCCTGGTTTTTTATAGCATACAAAAGATCTGTTATACAATGAGATTCATTTCGGGCAGGAATAATAATACTTACTTTTATGATGGCAGTATTCATAGCTTCCTTTTTAAAAATACTTATTTTTTTAAAAAAAAAGGAATAGGAAAATATCAAAGCAGAATAAGTGATAATTATTAAAAGTAAAACTATGGTTATCGTCATTATTTAGCATTTTTAGTTTTAAAGAAATTTAATTTCATCACATAAAAGTTACCGATAAATGCGGGTAAAGCAATGTTTATGAGCCACAATAATGAAGATGCCGCAATAACCCCAAAATGATAATCAACATTCATATGCAATGTAGTATTAAAATAATAATCAAACACCCCTACAGCCACAGAACCACGGATACCAATTTCGGCAAGGGCAATGGTGGGAATAGCTGAAAGAACGAAATACACCAACGATATCAGAAAAATACCTTCCAATAGATTTAATGGAACCCCAAAAAAAAGCAATAACAAATAAAACTGAAATGAAAAAACGAAATATCTGGACATACTCAACAACAGCACATTTCTTAATTCACGAAAGTTAAAATAAGAAAAGACCTTAATGTACCCTTTCATTTTCTTCCAATGGGGCTTTATTAAGATATTAAGCCATTTACTTATAAATGATACATTAAAGAAAACAGAAAAAATAAATAAGTTAGCAATTACTATTAAAGCAATAAAAACATACAGCAGATAGGCTGGAAATACGTCCTGCATCGGAGAGAATATGAGAATATAAGCAATTACACTAATTGATCCCATCAAGAGAGTGATCATTAACTGACTCATGCTGCAAAGTATCGAGATAAATATGGCCTTCCATGGATTTGCCTTTTGCAGAATAAACACACGCCCTATAAACTCTCCCACTCTATTGGGTGTAAAGGTACTCACACTTAATCCTGCTAATATTGCTTTAAGCGCTTTTACAAAGGTAATATGCTCAATTTTTTTAATTAAATACCGCCATTTATATGCCTCCAGACACCAATTGATAATCATTAATAATAAAATGATGGAAAGCAATACTATTGTTCTTTTCAAACTATAGGCTGTAGCGAACAAATCGAGTACTTTCCTGTAATTTTCATTAAAAAACAACTGATAGGCAATATAGCCAAAGGAAGCAGTAATTATTACTAACTTTAGTAAAAAATTATAAGTTTTATTTAACTTTGTACTTTTAAACATTTAATTTATTCATTTTGATAACAGATAAAATTATATTAGGTATTGACCCCGGAACAACTATTATGGGTTATGGTGTCATTCAACAAAGTGGCAACAAAATCAGCTTTATCACTATGGATGTTCTTAAATTAGACAAACTTTCGGATCAGCCTATAAAACTAAAGAAAATTTTTGAAACATGCCTTGAATTAATAGAAAAATATCATCCCGATGCCATGGCACTTGAAGCTCCTTTTTATGGGAAAAACGTTCAATCTATGCTAAAACTAGGTAGAGCACAGGGTGTTGCAATGGCAGCAGGCTTATATCGATCAATTCCAATTTATGAATATCTACCCAAAAAAATCAAACAATCAATAACCGGCAATGGAAATGCATCCAAAGAACAGGTTGCGGCTATGCTGCTTAAATTACTGAATTTAAAAGAAACACCCAAACACTTAGATGCTACAGATGGTTTAGCAGCAGCTGTTTGTCATTTTTTCCAACGCAATATCGGAGGTGAAGGAGATACCTCCTTTACAGGTTGGGAAAGTTATGTTTCTAAAAATCCCGGAAAGATAATAAAAAAGCCACTATAATCATATACAGTGGCTTTTTCAAAATTTTTAGATTATTGATCATGCTTCATAAGCTTTTGAAATCTCAGCTGCAATCATTTTAAATTCTTCGTTCGTTAGTTTGAGTTTGGGTTGTTTAAAATCCATATCATAAACTGAATTAATAGGAATCAAATGAATGTGAGCATGTCTTACTTCAAGTCCAATAACCGTAAGTCCTACTTTTTGGCAAACAATTACTTTACCAATGGCTTTTGCAACTTTTTTGGCAAATAAAAACAAAGCTTTGTATTCCTCATCTTCAATATCAAAAATATAGTCTGTTTCTTTTTTGGGAATCACTAAAGTATGTCCTTTAGCCAAAGGTGAAATATCCAGAAAAGCATAAAAATTTTCATCCTCAGCTATTTTATAAGACGGAATTTCACCGTTTATAATTTTTGTAAATATACTTGACATTTTGTTAATTGTTAATGGTTATTAAGTCGGAAGTTGAGCGAAGCGAAATCCCGAAAGCGAAGCGATTCGGGATCGGAAGCATCGCAATACATAATTATTACTTGTGTCCATTTCACTATCCCTTTTCACTGTTCACTATTCACTATTCACTAATTACGCAATCCTGCTAATTTCAATTATTTCAAAGGGAACCATTCCTGCCGGAACCTGAACTTCTACTTTATCTCCCACTTTTTTTCCAAGTAAACCTTTTGAAATTGGAGAAGTAACAGAAATTTTAGCACTTTTTAAATCAGCTTCACTTTCGGGAACAATGGTATATTTCATGACTACGCCGTTATTCAGGTTTTTTATGGTAACAATAGACAATAAGAGTACCTTAGAGTTATCCAGTTTTGATTCATCAATTAATCGGGCATTATTAATGAGTTCCTTTAATTTAGAAATTTTTAATTCCAACAACCCTTGTGCTTCTTTGGCTGCATCGTATTCAGCATTTTCCGACAAGTCACCTTTATCACGTGCTTCGGCAATCATACGCGATACTGCGGGACGATCAACCGTAAGCAACTGGTTCAGGTCTTCTTTTAACTTTATAAGACCTTCTTCGTTATAATAAGCAATATTTCCCATATTGATTTACAGTTAATAATTAATAATACAAAAGACCCTTTCCTAAAAAAGGGTCTTCTTTAAATGTCAGTAATTTTTAAAACTTATACCTTAAATATAAAGATATTATAAATTAAATCTTGCACCAATGGTATGGCTTCCCTGCCATGGATCGGATGATCTATAAGAATAATCTATAGAAAACATAGTACCTTTTTCCTTATTAAGTGGAGCTTGAATCGTCACCCCTGCAGAAGGTCCGGTTAAGGAACTGCTACGGGTAGCTTTTTCAAAAATTCCTCTTTCATAAGTAAAGGCAGCTCTTACCATTAGATATTGCATAAATCCATATTCAGCACCCAACGTATATTGATCTTTCGAAAATGAATTGGACGTAAAACTAGAAGCAATCGTTAATCTATGTTCTTCGGTAAAGTTGAAATCATAAGCTGCACCGATGTTGATCAGTGAAGGTAATTCAAAATCAGCTTTACGTTCTTCAACAGTGTGAGAATTGGTAGTATTATTTTGAGTTCCGCTAAAAGCAAATCCATCACCTGAAAAAGCCAAAGTAGGTCCTACATTTTTTAAAGAAATACCAAATTTAATATTATCGGTAGGTCCGGTTACATATTGAATACCGGCATCAATAGCAATTCCTTCAGCACTTACATTGGAAATAGATTCTGAAATTATTTTCAGATTAATCCCTCCATAAATACTGTTTGAAAATGTATGCGCATAAGAGAGTCCGATATTTAGAAAAGAAGGTTTAAAAGTTCCAATACCACCATCGGGTTGATTCACTGTTCTGATCTGAATTTCGCCTACAGACAATGAAGAGATGGTAACACCAATAACTCCGGTTTCACCAACTTTTGCAGCAAATCCAAAAGTTGAGATATTAACATCTGACCCTTTTAACCACATTGTTTGTGCAAAAACAATTTCCAGTTTTTGAGTAAATGCTAAACCTGCAATATTTGTAAAACTTGCTTCTAAACCACGTGAGTTCGCAATATTTACACCACCCCAACCTGAACTTCTCGCCCATGGATTGATAAGCAGTTCAGAAGCTCCTGATTGCCCAACTCTATCTTCATTACCAGCCCAGGCTTTTGTAGAAGAAATTATTGATAAAGTTATTAAAACCACAGGAATTAATAAGCTATATATTTTTTTCATACTTTTTAATTTATATTTTTATATAATTTTTTATACCTCATTAATTGACTTAGAATGAATTTAAATCCGTTGGACGTAAAGCACCAAACCATTTAATTGTCTTTTCACCAATTCCATCAGATTTAATATGGATGATATAAACTCCACCTGAAATAGGAATGTTGGCAAAGTTTTTCAAATCCCAATCAATGGATGTAAGTGCTTCTCCATATCCTGAAGTTACGCCTTGTTTATCCACTTTAAATTGTCTGATCAGAGTACCTGTTATAGTATAAATGGTTACTGTACATTTTTGAGGCAAATTTATAATTCTCACTCTGTTGTCTATTTGATTTTCTTCGTAGGTTGAAAATGCATAGTAAGGATTAGGAACAACACCAATTAAATCCAATGACGATTGAGCGATTTCAAGTACATTTTTTTGTGTTGCCAAATCATCAGTATTAAATTGATACATTGGATAATTATCATTCTGCACAGTTGATGGTGCAACATTTCCGGAAGCGTAATAACGTGCATAAGGGCTTGAAACTCTAAGTCTAACTTTGGCTTCTGTAAGCATTTCAGCAGGATCGTTTAACCTGGGGAATGCAAGAGGCAAAGATACCCACATTACATTATAATATACCGATTTAATCTGGTTGGAACCGAAATTAAATTTCAAATGTTCATGTAACCATGCACCTTTATCATAACCAGGACAATTTTCTTCGGGGTCACCCATTTCAAAGTTGTCATTATGACCCATGATATACACATAGTGTTTTCCACCAAAAACTACATTGCCAAAATTATCATAATAATCACTGGTTGGATTCCATTTCATATCTTTTCCATTGAAACCACCTAACCATGAATCTTCTCCAAACATCATATTTAATCTTTCACCGGTAGCAACATCAATTGCATAACCAGGGAACCAACCCATACCTGTAGCAAAGTCAGGATTCGATTCATTGTTACCTTCTTTATCAACTGAAGCATGTTTTCTGAGTTCAAATTTTTTAGCTCCACCTTCTGATAATGTATTGTCTTCACTCATTTCAATCACGGGGCATCTTGTCCATTTAGATTTATCAGGAGTAAACACTACATCCACACTGCTTAAGTTAACAATTAAGTTTTTAGCGAATGAAGGACTCATTTGTTTGGTAGCATCTTCTGTATAAGCAGGACCATTTTTATAAAATGAAGTTAAACGATACGGAGCCCATGTTCTTCCTAAGATATTTTCATATTGTTCTTTTTGATCCAGAAAATAGTTCAACCTGCCAAAAGGAGGATTGGGATTAGGAGCATCATAATAATAATCTTCGGTTTCTTTATCACCAACAACAGCTGTAGCAACACTACCACTTCTTATCCAGTTGAACCCGGTTGTACTGGCATCCATATCAGGAACTCCAGATAACCATTGTTTAGTGTTATCAGTAAATGTTAAACTGGCTTCTAAAAAACCACCATCATTTACAATATTTTCGGTTGCAGCCAATAAAGGTACATCATCAGGTGTAGATGCCAGTTTTGGAAACTGAGAGATAGAAACAGATAAACCAAGATCGACAAAAAGTTGTTCGTTGGCAATATTAATGTTTACTTCTGATGTATCAACCAACGTTAAATTTCCATTTGAACCCGTGTAAATTTTCCAAGTAGCATCTGTTAAATCAGCTTTTAATCCTGGGAAAAACTTAATAGTATAACTTCCTGATTTTACATTCAGAGGATCCACAACTTTTACATTGATCGGTCCACGGTTATTTTCATAAATAGGATTTTCAACAATATAAGGACCTGTTTTTGACATCAATTCATCAATACTTCCTTGTGTTAAATCGATAATAAGATTACCATTACCTTGACCTTCAATTCTTTTAATTTTTGGAGTAGAACCATAAACTGCATTGAGTTGAGTTCCATTGGTTTCTGGTGAAGTTATATGAGGTATTGCAGTAATAGAACGAATTTCGCCTGATGCTGATTTTCTACCTGCTAAATAAGGTTCTTTTTGGCCTTCAGTATCACCAGTTAATGGAGTATATTTTTTCCATTCATTATATGCATAAGCAATGGCAATATAATAATATTTCTTATGATTAACCAAACGTTTATCGCCGGATGCAAATTCGTCTTCGGTAATTTTGAAAGTGTGAGTAACGCCAATGTTCTCACCATTCACTTTTTCGACAGGAACCAATGCACCGTTTAAATTATCGTTTTTGTTATAATTGATCAACTGTGCAACAGGGTTTAAATTCACATCAAAATTCTTTAAATCGCATTGTTTAACCAATCGTGCTTTCGAAAGATTTTCGATATCGGCAATAGAAACAGTAGCATCGGATAACTGATAAATCTGGTATCCTTCGAATTTATAATACCTGTCATTCTGAATAGTATCAATTTTAATTACCCCAGCCGAATCTGGTGGGCTAGAAACAATACGATCCTCATTGATTCTGACATCTAATTCGGTATATCCTTCTTTTTCGTTGTTAGATCCTTTTCTGTTTGAAACAAAAAGAATCAATTCTCTGTCTAATTCTCTGACTGCTAAATCTGGTGCATCAGGACCATCCAATACTTTAAAACAGTTGTCGAACAATGCCTGGCATTTATCATCTACAACTCTTAATAATTTTACAGATGCCCAAGGACCACCGGTAGGTGCTTTTGCCCAAGGAATACCAACGGTTACATAATTTACTGCACCTGGTTTTAATGTAAAAGGACCTGCTGATTGCATAAATCGTCTGTCGCCTGGTGCATTATTAGCAGTTTGTTCGTTCCAAAGTGCACCGGGAACAACTACGCCACTAGTACCCAGAAATAATGGATCGGTATCGTCGGGAAACATAAAATCGCAGGGGACACCACCGAAAGTGATACCGTTACCGCCATAAGTCATGGGTCGGCCATCTCTCCAGATACCTCTTAAGTAATTGTAATAATCAGTAGCTTTGTCAGGTTCGCCATTGATAGGATTTTGATCGTTGTTATAATATACAAATCTTCTCATCCCAAAACGTTCGTCATCTACAATTCCGTTTCCAAAATTTACGCCATTAATACTAGTTACAGTAAAGTTTCCGGATGGATCCTTTTTTGGATTGTCAAGACTATCCGGATCCATATAAGGACCCTGGAAAAAGTCGACTCCAATTGCAGGAGGATTACCTTCGTATGCAAAATATTGACCGGCACCATCGGTAGCTCTGCCATTATAACAATAACCCAAACCTTTGGCTACATCACATCCAACATAATCATCACCTGAATATCCTAAGTCAGGATCGACCCATTGACTAAAATAAGTATTTGCTAACGTATAAGTAGAACGGTTAATAATTTCATACGTATAAAAAGTCATGTTATTGATCTCATCATTGGTTGAAAAAGCAAAAGCCTGTGCTCTTATTTCCAGTCCAATGGAAGCTCCTTTGGATTCAGTATGATCATTTCCTTTATCATTGAATACCCACCAAAGTGTCATATCACCTTTTAATACCTGATCGACTAAGAGACCACCTTTAACGGTAACGCCTTCCGGACTTGCAGGATCACTTTCCATAGTTGGCAATAAAGGTTTCCAGGTTCCATCAGGGTTTCTGTTTAAAGGATTAGTAGGACACAAATCATTTTGAAAATCATAGTAAGGGTAATCACCGTTTTCAGGATTGTATTCATAATTTCCATCAATATCACGAAAAGGAGCCAGGTATTTGGTTGTACCAGGTGCATTTTCGGGATGTGCAGGCCAGTTTTTTATTACGTCAGTAATCTTTGATGGGTCTACAATAAAATCCTGTACTTCTTTCTTAGTAATTTTATAATGTTTATCGTATGCTTTACAAACTACAGCATCAATATCTGCAGTACCGTTTGTGGTTAAAGGACCTGTCCAGTAATCCTGTCCATCCTGGCGGAAACGTTGAGCGGCTAATTTTAAGTTGCCATCAATATCCAATCCACCAATCCACAATGCAGATGCAAACATAGATGTTTTTCTGCTACCTCTTGGAATTTCATACTTTGCAGCGGTAAAATCCCACCACATATCACCACCGGTATTAATACGTGCTCTCACATTATTAATGTTCAGATCTGTTGAACCCGAAGCAGGTGCACATCTATCGGCTTTTGTTTGCTTGGTTGTTGTTTTTTTGGTTGTTCCCTGAAATTCCCTGGCAACACTAATATTGTTGCACATGAAAAAACTGATCAACGTTAAAAACAGCAAGCGATATATATTTTTCATAAATTCTTTATTTAAGTTCATTTATTATATATTCTTTTATATTAAAAATTAATTTCTAATCCTAGACGTATTCTTCTGGGTAATGAATAATTATATGGAGAATTCGTTGAAACGCTACGTAAATCTCTGTATGATTGTGGATCTTCATATGCATTGATCTGAGCCTGGTATTTAGGATTGGTCAGATATCCATCATCATTTGGATTACCGGTTGTTCCATAAACTGCTTGCACATTTTCAGAATTTAATACATTCAATACTGCAAGATAGATATTCATGTCTAACATTCTGGTTCCTACTTTCAACATAAATGCTTTATTTACTTGTGCATCAATCCAGAATTGCCATGGTAATCTTGAACCGTTTAACTGTCCTACAATAGTGTTTTCATTGAAATCACGTTTTGTATAAGGGGTACCCGAACTACCATTGAAGGTAACATTCAGACCTGTATTTTCAAGGAAAAGTATGGTTTTTACTTTATCCGTACCTTTTATTTTGAAAGAGTGTTTAGGTCCATCGTATTTTTTTCCTGCACCATAACGGTAATCGAAAGATGCTTTAACAGCATGTCTTTGATCGTAAGTAAGAGGTGTCATCGTTCTAAGGTTAGGTTGACCGGAACTTACCATTGCTTTTTGAGATTCGGAGTTTGAACCGGTTCCATTGGCAAATTGCAAGGTATAATTAGCAGTAACTCTGATATTACCTGTTCTTCTTAAGTCGTAACTAACAGTTAAACCTTTAACAGTACCAAAGTCAATATTGGTATATGAAAGATAATTAGGATTGGGATCGGCACCTGTAAATCTTTTTACCTGAACCTGATTTCTCATTTCTCTGTAGAAAGCAGAGAATTTTAAAGAAGAAGAGTTGCTTATTTTTTGTTGGAAACCTAATTCGTAATCGGTAGTCTGCTCAGGAAGTAAGTTTGGATTATTAATAGCTCTTGTACCTGCATTATCAATAAATAAGTAAGAAATCGGATCCAGTCTCAAACCGTCAGTAGGTCTTTTTGTAATTACATCATAATGTGCAAAAAACAATGCTTCATCAGAGATAGGGAACGAAAATGCAATACGTGGCATAAATGTCGTTTGAGGTTTGTAATCTTCAAATGCATCAATACTCAAGGTAGATTGATTAGGATCTACTCTGTATGGAGTTGGTTTTCCAGAGGTTCCACTTATTTGAGTAGGGTCACTCACAACGGTTCCGGTTGAATTGTACCAGACATCACCGCTTCTATAACCTAAAATCTTGGGAGAAGTTGCTTTGTAATCATCCACATATACTACAAAATCCTGTCCGATATTTGAAGGATGATTTCCTCCATTCACAGCATTTAATGAGCCATCAACATCAGTAACTCTTTTTGTATCGTAGAATAAATAAGGATCTTTCAATACCATTTGATTGGCATCAAAGCGGTCGATACGAACCCCAACATTGAAGATTAAATCGTTAAAAGCAAACTTATCTTGTATGTAACCGGCCATATATAATGGTTCAAAAGCAGCAATTTCGCGTTTGTATCTTCCATTTTCATCTTTAGCTGTAAAGAAATCGTTTAAAGAAGGTTTGCTGTTTAATTTTTTTCCTGTATAATCATATCCGTAATATCTTAACAATGGATTTTCCTGATTATTCCCGTTTTCGAACAATTCGTCAGGGCTAAACATATCAATTGAATACGTTGAAGGATCATATTTATCAACATCAATCCAATCATGTATAGTATGTCCGTTAACAGGCATGCCTAATTTTTGACGTAAATTTATATCAAATGTTGATTGTTTAGATTGATTGTAAATATAGTTGTAATATATAGTATCCTGCAAACCGCCTAAACTTAAATACGGATCATTGGTATTGATCTGGTCAATATGACTGTTGGTTAATGTTCTTGCCAATTCCCATAATCTGGCGGGAGAATATGCAATGTTTCTTTCTGCAATTTGTTCGTATTGTATACCAAATTCAAAAGCATGGTTTCCGATATCGGCTGATCCATTAACAGTGATCCCAATCTGAGAATTATCATACAAATTATAAGCATTGTAAACAGCACCTGTTCTGTTATATAATTGGTAAACAGTAGTAGGAACATCTCCGTTACGCAATCCACCCAAAGATTGAATCAAAAGTTGGTTACGAATTCCTCCACTAAAAGAATTGTACAGTTGAGAAGTATAATTAGCCAACAATGGATTTATTTCAGAACGTTCGTAAGCAACATCAAATGGAGATACATTCGCCATTAATAATGCATTTTCATAAATAAGTCCATCCACTGTATCGGTACCTGTAACAAAGGTTGGTAACATGGTAGTTGTAAATTTTCCTACATATCCATAATTAAACAAATTGTCTTTATGATTTTTGTCCTGTAAAGTCTGATTGGTTTTGGAATAATCGGCCTGGATTTGATAGTATACATTTTTTATCAATGATTTACTTTCTTTATCAGCAGGAAAACGTTGGGTGAATTTTCCATTTACACTCCAATTGGATAAAATAAATTCACCGTTGTTCGCTGAATTGAGCAATGAATTAGCACGATCCCATCTTCTTCCTTTATCATAACTAAAATTACCTCCAAATTGAAGATTCGTATTTTTGGTTGTACGTACATCAATTTTACCGGAAAAATTAGCGCTGTATCTTGCACCGTTTTCTTTAGCATCAATAATTTCTAAATCAGATTTTCTAAGGAAATCAGCATTTCGACGAACTACTCCGTTTTCAATACGCAACGGATTTTGTTCAAGGTATATTCTTTTTTCATCGTTAACTCTATAATCGCCATTAGCAAAAGGTCTTGTATCTTTAGAATAGGCAAATTCACCGGCTAAAAAGAAACCCAATAACGAAGATTTATTATCGTCTTTGCTTTTCAACAAAGGTCCTGTTAAATTAAAGGAAGCAAGATTTCTTCCAAATTTATCGAGGAATTGAGAAGTGACAAATTCAACACCACCGCCAAATTCACGAGAAGGACCTGTAGTAACAATATTCATTACACCACCGGTAGCTTCACCATAGCGGGCAGGAATTCCTCCAAGAATCATACTTACTTCACCCATGGCTGATTTTGGGAGGTTTACAGTTCCTCTCACTCTCACACCATCCACATAAGTAACAGTACTTCCATCATCAGAACGAGCACCCCTGACACTTCCCATGCCACCACCATCGGTAGATTGAACACCACCCATTGTAGCCGCAACAGATTCAGCTGAACGTCCGGGCATTCTGGAAATATCCTCAGAAGTAAGTGTTGCACCTGACGAAGTTTGATCTTTTTGAATTAATGGAACCTTGTAATCTACCACTGTAAAAACTTCGAGTGTGGTAGCCGATGATTCCATGAACACATTATTAAATGTCATTTTGTCTGCATTGATCACTACACCTTTAATTAATAAAGGTTTGTAACCGATATATGTTGCTTTAACATCATAACGTCCGGCTGGAATAGGTTTAATGGTATAATTACCATCAAAATCCGTTGTACCACCACCAAATTGTTTACCTGACTGCTCAATAATAATATTGGCAAATGCAATCGGCTCTTTGGTATCCTTATCGGTAATTTTACCTTTAAGTTCTCCCGACTGCGAAAACACCATCAGATTCACTGACAGTAAGATTCCTAATGAAAAGAATAATTTTTTCAACATACACCTATAAATTTATGTTTGAATTAATATGCGTTTTTTAAAGGGAACAACATGAAAAAAATAATACCCTTCATTCTTATTTTTTTATTATTTATTTTTATCAAATTTTCTGAAAACTATTTTCTGATTTCTATTTTAATAATTTTATACCTTATATTATGTATATTTTATACTTTAATATTATCGATCTTTAAAAAACTTGTATAAAATTAGTTTTCTTTCCTAAATAAAAAGGAGAGAAATCAGTTAAAGGTAACAATAAAAAAGTTTACGGTTTTACTTTAAAGTTAGCTTTCAAGATATCTTATCAATCAATTCTTCAATAGAAATTTTTCAGGCAGCAAATGTAATAAAAAAAATCTAATTAGAAAAGTTTTTCGACAAACTTATAAATGGTTCAATATGTCAATAATAGCTTCTCTTTTTCTTCTGGATACCGGTATTTTACTTCCATCTGTCATTAATATATAACCACCATCCACTTTTAAATAGCTTTTAATGAATTTTATATTTATAAGATGCGATTTATGAGGCCTAATAAAATTAAAATCGCTCAACATGGCTTCATTTTGCTTTAAAGTTTTAGAAATTAAAATCGGATTTCCCTTTGTAAGAAAAAATTTTGTGTAATAATCGTCCGATTCACACCTGATAATTTCATCTGTACTCAATATGTGAATACCTTCGGAAGTAGATAATATTATTTTTTTGGGTTCAGAACCCGGCAATTTCATATTCTCGAGCAGTACTTTAATATTTTTATTAATTTGCCCTTTATCTTGTTTTTGGAGATATTTAGCAATCGAATCTTTTAAATCGTCCGGATTGATTGGCTTTAACAAATAATCCAACGCACTGTATTTTATGGCTTTAATGGCGTATTGATCATGAGCTGTCGTAAAAATGACTTCAAATTTAAAATCGTCAAAAGCTTCTAAAAAATTAAATCCACTCCCATCCGGCATTTGAATATCCAGAAAAACAATGTCAGGTAAATGCATCTTTACTTTCTCAATTCCATCTTTACATCCATCAGCATGTGCAAGTATAAATACTTCAGGGCAATATCTGTCAATCAAGCCCTGTAATGCTTCTCTTGATTTTTTTTCGTCGTCAATTATTATTGCTTTTATCATTGTTTATACGTTTTGTAAAGTTAGTTATGTTAATAGTCCGTAGACGGAAGTCCGAAGTCCGAAGACGGAAGTCCAAAATATTCGTATTTTGAAATTAAAGCTTAGTCAGATTGAGTTGTGGAAGATTGATAGATTTTTGTTTTCTTCCTTCTTGCTTTTCTTTTCTTTATAAATCTTACTTCTTAATTCGTTAATCGTTATTCGTAAATATTTTTTATTTCTGAAATTCAGTCAGATTACCATTCTTTTTTTTTTACTTTTTTACTTCGGTCTTCCGACTTCCGACTTCCGCCCCTTTCCTTTACACCTCATTAAATACAATCATTAATTCAATGCGGGTTCCGGCAGCAGATCCATCCTGGTTCATTAAATCAATTATTTTTACTGAAAGCTGATCTTTGTTTTTTTTATTCAGTATATCTAATCGTTCCTGTGTAATAAGCATGCCGCTCGATTTATGTTTTATTCCGGATTGTTCACGGATGATTGTAGCGGCTGCTCTTCCTATTCCATTATCCTGAATAACACAAAGAATATAATTGTTCATTAATGTTAATTCAATTTTCAGTTCACCTCGCTTTTTTTGATGTATTAAACCATGGATGATAGCATTTTCGATATACGGCTGGATAATCATGGGTGGAATCGCTATAAATTCTTCTTCAATTTCCTCATCAACCGTAATATAAAAATCAAAAATTTCATCATATCTTAGTCTTTCTAAATCCAGATACAACTTTATTACTTTCAGTTCTTCCTGCAATACAACAAAAGTCTGTTGCGAATTATTCAGTATCAAACGCATGAGTTGCGAAAAACGAGATAAATAATGGATGGCTTTATCAGTATCTTTTTCTATTACAAAACTTTGTATCGAATTCAATGAATTGAAAAGGAAGTGTGGATTCATTTGTAATCGCAATGATTTTTGTTCCAATTCAAACAATTGCTTTTGAATGGCAAGCATTTGTCGTTCAACTACATGTTTTTTCCGGATTTTTTCAATCCTCCATAGCATTATGCTCCAAATACTTCCAATTATTATAAAGGCTGAAAAAATATAAAATAAGATGGTTTTATACCATGGTGGTTGAATTTCAATATAAATTCTGATTCCTTTTTCATTCCAAACACCATCATTATTGGAACCTTTCAATCTAAATGTATATTTTCCGGGTGCTACAGCCGTATAATCTGCATAACGGCGGGTAGCATCAGTATAATTCCAGTTTTTCTCAAAATTTTCGAGAAAAAATGCATATTTATTTTTAAATGGATTCACATAATCCAAAGAAGCAAATTCAAAAGAGAAAAAATTTTCGTTGTGTTTTAATTTCAAGGTATCTCCATCTTTTAAATTTATTGGAATTTCCTGATTAAACAACTTAAAGGAAGTAATTGTAAGCGGTGGTACATTTTTATTCATTACAATTTCTTTTGGATAAAAAGCATTCAACCCATTCATCCCTCCAAAAAACAATTCTCCATCCTCATCAATACATGCTGCTCCAAAATTAAACTCATGACTTTGGACACCGTCTTTTACATCAAAATTAACGAAAGTTTCCTTTACAGGATTAAACTTCGACAATCCAAAGTTAGTGCTTAACCAAAAATCTCCATTCTTATCTTTAATGGTTGCATACACAACATTATTGGGCAAACCGTTGATTTCTGTAAAATGCCTTGACTCTTTGGTTACAGGATTAAACAAGTTTAATCCTCCCCCCATCGTTCCCAGCCAAAAGTATCCGTTTTGATCCTGGTAAATAGAGAAAATCATATCACTGCTAATACTTTGCTTATTGGCCGGATCATGAAAATATTTATAAAACCTCTTGGTTTGTCTGTCGTACCGATTTAATCCATGATAAGTTCCTACCCAGACAATTCCATTTTTATCTTCGTAAACCGGATAAACCGTATTGCTGCTGATTGAATAGGGATCGTCGGGATCGTGTTGAAATACTGTAAATTTCTCTTTTTCGGGATTAAATATACAAAGTCCGCCAAATTCAGTTCCTACCCAAATATCCCCAAATTTATCTTCATACGCCGACATACACCGATTGGTAGATATACTGTTTTTTATGAGTGGATTGTACCGGTAATGCGTGAATGTCTTTGTTAATGTATTATACTTGTCCAATCCGGCATCCAATGTTGCAAACCAGACAATATGATCTCGCTTATGATCCATTACAATCATTCTAACACTATTGCTTCCAAGGCTATTACTATTGCCCGGTTGATGTGTGATAAATGAGAATTCCCTGGTTGTTTTGTTGTAAATATTTATTCCTTTATTGGTAGCAATCCAGATATTTCCTTTTTTATCGTTAACAATAGACCAGATTAAATTGTTATTTAAACTATTCTGATTATCATTGATATGAATAAAATGTCTGAATTTTTTGGATTGCTTATCAATTTTGTTTAATCCACCCCATGCAGTACCAACCCATATATTTCCGGATTTATCTTCAAATATACAATTGATGTAATCATTGCTCACACTTGTATTATCATTGGGTATAAATGTAAAAGCATAAAAATTAAAATCAACAGTATTCATGTAATTTACACCACCTCCCAGCGTTCCAATCCACAAAATACCATTTTTATCCTGAATAATCGATCGTACATCATTATTACTCAACGAGTAAGAATTTGATTCATCATGTTGAAATGCAACAAAAGAAAAATTTCTTTTATCCATCAAGTTTAACCCATTATTGGTACCAATCCAGAATAAATTATTTTTATCAATAAATAAATAATTAACTTGATCACTGCTGATCGACGTTTTAATTGAAATTTGATGATAAAAATGTGAAAAAATATTATTTGCCGTATTTAATCGATTTAATCCTTTTTGGGTAGCTATCCATAAAAACCCTTCAACATCGAACAACAAATGATTAATTGTATTGTTACTCAATGAGTTTGCATTACTTGGATTCAAATAATATCGAATTACTTCACCTGTTTTTTTATTCAGTTTATTTAATCCATCATTGGTACCAATCCATAAGAAGCCATTCTTATCTTCACAAATTGTATTAATATAATCATTGGATAAACTTTTATAGTTGGATGGACTGTATTTGTACTGAACAAATATCCTGGTTTTAGGATCGTATTTATTCAATCCAATTTCAGTTCCTATCCAGATAAAACCTTGTTTATCCTGAAACAGCGATCTGATACTTGGACTGGTTAAACCAGATTTTACATTAAAATAATCAGGACGGATAACAAAAAAATTATACCCGTCAAATCTATTAAGACCATCCCATGTACCAAACCACATATACCCTTCTTTGTCTTGTAAAATAGCTTGAACCGAATTTTGCGACAAACCTTTATCAAGTTTCACCATTTCAGACGAAATCCGTTCAAATTTTACAGAAGTGTTTAACTGGCAGTATAGCTTGTTAAACAATAAGACCAACACGATTGCAAGTATATATTTTATTGTTGATTTCAATATATGGGTGTTATGTTTATTTTGCGATTTGATGATTTGATGATTTAGTAATTTGGTGATTTGATGATTTAGAACCAATCCCAGATAATAGACAACTTATTCACTTTTCACTTTTCACTCTTCACTATTCACTATTCACTACTCACCATTCACTCTTCACTTATTAAGATTTCGGACATGTATTGGGTGCTTTTTTTGTAAACCATCGTTTCAGGAAACATTTTTTTTTATAATAACTCGCCTTATCGGAATTCTCTTTATTGGCTTTCATCCTTGACCGGGTTTGTTTGGTCTGATTTTTCAGATGTTTAGATTTACCCTCTTCATACATTTTTACTGCTTGTCTGTCCTTCTCTTCTCTTTGTTTTTCAACCTGATTTTGTCGTTGTGCAGCAGAATTCGTCCTACAACCCAAAAACAATGGCATAATACAAATCAATAAAAATATAACTTTTTTATTTATCATTTCAAAAATCAAATTTTAAATCCTTTTATTTATAACTGAGTGCAAATATAAAAAAAATAGGGTTGCCATACTGAGACAACCCTTTTTATTTAAAAATAAAGAATAATTATAAACTGATTTTAAATTTCAGAAATTTGCCTGACAGAGCTACAACTTAACACCATACTTCTTTATTTGAAATCGTTCAAAGTCTTTCGATCAATTAAAAAACTTAAAATTTAAAATTTTGAGTATATAAAAACTGTAAAATAGTGTATTCAAATTAATTTTTCATCATTGAATAACCGTTACAGTTCCTATTTTTTCATAAGGATCATCAAACCCATTGTCAATATTAAGATAATAAATATACGCACCAGACTGAACATATTCACCATTATATTTTCCGTCCCACCCTTTCTGGATGTCAGTAGTTTCAAATACCATTTGACCCCAACGGTTGTATATTGCAAATCTATAAGTCTTAGAGATTACAATTTCTCCAATAGGTTTGAATATTGTATTATAACCTGATGGTGAAAAAGAATTAGGTACATAAATTACATTACAATTTCTTACAATTTGTTGAATTGATGTATCTTTGGAACAAACAACATTGTTTTGTGAATTAATTATAGATACAGTATATACTGAAGTAATCAGAGGCACTACATCGATAGATGGTGTAACATCTCCTGTATTCCATAAATAAGAAGTACCTCCACCTGCAGAAATAATTGTATGAGCTCCTTTGCATAGTGTATCAATCTCTTTTGATATTGTTGGTATAGGTATTGGAATAGAAGTAAGTTCAACAGAAGCGGAATCAGTGCATAAATTACTATCAGTTACTATCACTTTATAACTAGCAAAAGAAGTAATTGGGCTGACTGTTATAGTTGCGGTTGTTTCACCGGTAGGATTCCATAAATATGTTTTTCCGCCTCCTGCTGTCAATGGTATCTGATCGCCAAAACAAATTGTTTTATTATTGGTAAGTTGGACGATGGGTAAAGGATTTACCACAGCTGTGGCAGATGATGTGTCTTTACATCCGTATTGAGTTGTAATTTTTAGTTGATAAATTGTAGTTACAATTGGAGTAATCAAAATCGAGGATGTTGTATCAGCGTTACTCCATAAATATCTATCAGTAATTTCACCGGCAGTGGCTGTAAGCATTGCTGTGTCGCCAATACAAATGGTATCACTGGTAGTTACAATTACAGGAAGCGGATGAACAGTAACCAAAACGCTGTCTTTGGCTTTACAACCAATATTATCTTCAACAGTAATTATATACTTAGTAGTTGAATCTGGTGAAACAGTTAAGTTATTAACAGTGATAACAGGCAAGGTATTCCATTCGTATGTTAACGGCCAAAAGCTTGTACCCACTGCTGTTAAGAGTGTGGTATCTCCTGCACATATTTCCAGATCAGGTATTGCATTTACCTTAGGATCATGAACTATAACAACCACTGTATCACTTTGCTGACAATGATTATTGGCAAGAAGATCAATGATGGATACAATATAATGATAAGTACCCGGTTGATTAACAATAAAAGGAGTTGGATTAAAATCAAACCAAAACCAAGTGGGTTTTTCTACACAACGCCATTCAATGTATGGATCCATTGGACAAGAGATTTGAACATTATCAATACCCCAATGATCCCATGTATTACCTGAAGCTAAATTTTGATACCATCTTATTTTTGTATTGGTTGAAATACCCGGAACTGGAATTTTAGATCTATAATGATTCCATGAATAATAGGGTCCTGTGGCAGCATTACCCGGAACTGGCGTCCAATACCCTCCTGTACCTGACTGATCTACGCCAGGAAACGCAGTCCAGGGAGGACCACCTGTTACAGAATACATTAATTTAACACCCTCTGTAGCCTCATCAGGGGATTCGCAATTGGTCGAATTTTGATTTGCACCATATTTCATGTCAAACTCAACATAACAGCTGTCATAGCAATGAATATCATAACTTACAGTAACTAATTCACGGGGAAAAGCATTTGACCCAAACCATAAAACTACACCTTGAGCAGGCGAATTTGTTGGAGGACAAGGATTTGTCCACATAGGAAGAATATTTGTAGACCAACCAGTACCTAAGGTTGAATTATTAAAATTATTGTTCATCAGATAATCCGATTTCGATGAATTTAAATCTAACGTATCGCCAATACAAATATGAAAGGTGTCTGTTGGGATATTCCCTATTTTTCCTGTAAGTACAAATTGTCCATTTACATTCAAATGCATAAAAGACAATACCATAATGATTGAAGTAAGAATAATCGTATTTTTCATAAAATTCAATTTAATTATTCAAGAATAAATTATTTATACTTATGACAATGATTTCTATTATTTAGTTGCCTGTATATGCATATAATTAACATTTTAGCTAATTTATTCTTTCTATTTCCCATATAAATAAAAAAGGGCTGTCTTTATAAACAGCCCTTTTTTATTTCTGATGAACCATTATTAATGCCTGGTTTTAGACAGAAATAATGATCAATTTGATCTACTTTGTAATTTGCAATTAAATCTTATTGGATAACGGTTACAGTACCTATTTTTTCATAAGGTTCTTCCAAGCCATTGTCTATCAAAAGATAATAAATATAAGCTCCAAAAGGAACGTATTCTCCATTAAATTTTCCATCCCATCCCTTATTGATATCAGAAGTTTCAAACACCATTTGACCCCATCTGTTGTATATTGCAAACTGATAAGTCTTTGTAATCACAATGTCTCCGATTGGTTTAAATACGGTATTAGCACCCATAGGTGAAA
>JBBRCQ010000052.1:0-27084 GCA_038204725.1 Bacteroidales bacterium
TTTGTATTTATCATCATTATTAAACAGAGCTTTTATTTGCTCAGGCTTATAGCCTTTAATTTGTAATGCTTTTCTTCCCATGTTTTTTTTGAAGCAAAGATACAAATAATTTGTGTAATTATTTAATAGAATTTATATAAATTAAAATATTAGTTTAAAAATTTAATTTCAAGAAAACTATCTTATCGAAACTTTCACATTATAAGGTCTCAATTAAGAGAAAAAGAAAATTTCAAAATACGACATTATATTGTTTATATTACTTAGTATTATCTGAAACAACTATTTCATCATAAAATTATTCGAGATCATCCAAAAAACATTCGATCACTGAGAAATACTTAAAGCTGACATTTTGTCAGTAAAACTTCAACTTTATGTTACTATGATTTGCTGTGCATTCAGAATTCGTTGATACTGGTCTTGAACTAAAAAGTTATTTTTGTGCCTTTCTAAACCCAGCAGGCAAGCATTTAACCTTTAACTTTTATACTTTAATCTTTACCCTTTTCCTTCCTTGCTTCTACAACAAAAAAACAATGAATAGCTGCATCTGCTAACTTCTGCTAAATAATTATCAGAATAAAACGTATACTTAGCCCAAAATATTGATTTTTTCCCTACTTTTGTACTCAAAATAAAATTCAACTAACAGATCGACATCTATCTTAAATCCATTACAATGAGTGAAGATTTTTTTCAGGGGTATAAAGGTGCAGCCTTAGAAGTTCTAAAGAAATACAATGTTCGCGTTTGGGGACAAGCCACAGTTAATACTA
Source organism: Bacteroidales bacterium (assembly GCA_038204725.1). Lineage (GTDB taxonomy): Bacteria > Bacteroidota > Bacteroidia > Bacteroidales > JACABE01 > JACABE01. Next base: position 780 of record JBBRCQ010000052.1, read on the forward strand.
CCAGAGGTATTTTTCAGGGAACTATATTACCACGTTCCGAAAATGATGATGACCAACACATCGTCATGAAGATTATTACCGGATATAATATTGGTGTTGACATAGTGAATATCACCGAAATGATTGAAACGGGCTATAAGAAAGCCAATTATAAAATTCCTGAAAAAGAATTCCCTTATACCGAAGGGTTTCCAAAAGTAAAATTAATCGGAACAGGCGGAACCATAGCTTCACGATTGGATTATCGTACAGGGGCCGTTATTCCTGCATTTTCTCCTGGTGAATTGTATGGCGCCGTGCCTGAATTAGCCGATATCTGCAACTTAACAACCGAAAAAGTCTTTGCTGTATTCAGCGAAAACATGGGACCTGAACAATATAAAAAACTAGCCATCGCTATTGGCAAAGAAATAGAAAACGGGATTGACGGTATTATTATCGGACATGGTACTGATACTTTAAGTCATACCGCTGCTGCTTTGTCTTTTATGGTTCAGAATTCACCGGTACCTATTGTTTTAGTAGGCTCACAACGTTCATCCGACCGTCCTAGCTCCGATGCTGCCCTCAACCTGATGCACGCCGCTACCGCTGCTGGACATGGCGATATTGCCGAAGTAATGGTTTGCATGTTTGGTCCTACGTCCGACGAATATGGTTTGCTCCACCGCGGAACCCGTGTACGTAAAATGCACTCTTCATATCGTTCTACATTTAGAACCATAGGAGATGTTCCTTTGGCAAGTGTTACCCGCAAAGGTGTAGTTCCTATCAAAACAGAATACAATCACAGGCGCAAAGATCGTAATGTTACCATACTCCCATATTTTGAAGAAAAAGTAGCCATCATTTATTATTATCCGAATATGCAACCCGATATGATTGATTCATTGGTCGAAAACGGCTACAAGGGAATCATCATTGCAGGTACAGGTTTGGGACATGTCAACAAACTATTGTATCCCGCTATCGAAAGAGCTACCGCAAAAGGCGTTCACATGTTTATGTGCGTACAAACCATGTGGGGTTATGCACATATGTTTGTGTATGATACCGGCCGCGATTTAATGGCAAAAGGCGTTGTACCAGCCATGAACATGATGCCGGAAGTGGCTTACATCAAACTCGGCTGGGTTTTGGGTCAAACGACAGATCCAGAAAAAGTACGCGAAATGATGTTGACACCAGTAATGGATGAAATTACACCCCGCGAACCTTATAATGGTTATCTGATTTACCAGGGTGGCGTGAAAGAAGTGGAAGAATTTATTAAAAAAGTTCATAAATAATATTGTATGAACTGAAAACGAAACGATAAGGATTGTTCAAAATTACTTTACAAAAGTGAACAATCCTATACTATTCTAAAGATCAGGCTAAGAATTTCTTAGCCTTTTTACTGTGCGTTATATTTATGTTAAATCATCTTAATTGTATTATTATTAAAATTTTACACCAATTAGTATTAATTAAGCAAATGATATTCAATTATATATGCAACCATGATTGTTAAATATCAATTAAGCAATTACAAAACCCTGTTCTACATCAAAATATTTGCTTACTTTGCATCGTTTTAATGCTAAGAAATTATTATTCACTAATATTATAAATATAATGAAACAAATTACATCCTTGTTGCTCTCCCTTTTATTGAGCTATGGGTTGATGGCGCAGCAGGGTAAAATTACCGGCAATGTCACCGATCAAGTAGGCGGGAAAGCAATATCAGAGGCAATTGTCAGTGTCGGAACACAACAAACGGTTTCTGATATAAATGGTTATTACGAAATCGGAGGGCTTAGTTATGGAGAACACAGCATTACGATCATTGCCATTGGTTTTGAGAATTTCGAAACCACAGTAACGGTTTCTGCCACTCCTGTCAACGTTAAAGCCGGGTTGACTTCCAAAACAGCTGCTGAAAACGAAAGAAAAGGCATCACCGAAGTGAATCTTGCCGAGTTAAGCACAGATGACGACGGAAGAGGACAAAGCGTTTCAGGTTTACTCCATTCATCGGGTGATATTTTTACTTCAACTGCCAGCTATACATTAGGCGCCATGTATTTTAGAGTACGCGGTTATGACGGAGAAAATTTTGCCACTTACATGAATGGTATCAACGTCAATGATCCCGAAAACGGAAGGACCAGCTGGTCGGAATGGGGCGGATTGAACGACGCCACCCGTAACAAGGAATCCATCAATGGCATCAGTGCTTCCAGATTTTCTTTCGGAGCATTGGGCGGTTCTACAAATATCATTACTCGTGCTTCTTTGCAACGCAAACAAACCAAATTTACGTATTCGATGTCCGATAAAACATACACCAATCGTGCGATGTTTACTTATTCTACCGGCCTGATGAAAAACAACTGGGCTTTCACGGTCAGTGGTTCACGTCGCTGGGGCGAAGGTGGTTATGTAAAAGGAGTCTTTTATGATGCATGGGCTTATTTTGTTTCTGCCGAAAAGAAAATCAACGAACATCACAGCATCGGATTCACAGCCTATGGCTCCCCAACTGTCAGAGGACAACAAGGCGGATCTACACAGGAAGCCAACGATTTAACAGGAAGCAATTATTACAATCCTAATTGGGGTTACCAGAATGGGGAAGTAAGAAATGCAAGGGTAAAAAATTTCCACGAACCGATGATGATTTTTTCTCATTACTGGGATATTGACAATAAAACAAAAATCACTTCCTCACTGGCTTACTCATTCGGATATAATGGCGGAACAGCTCTGAATTGGTACAACTCAGCGGATCCACGTCCTGATTACTACCGTAAATTACCAAGTTACGAATATTATATGTCTAATCACATCGCTGATCAAAATGTTATCAATCTGACCACGATTGCTTGGCAAACTGATCCTAAAACTTCACAAATTGATTGGGATCATTTGTACCAGGTAAACTATGGAAAAAACTTACAGGGTAAACAAGCCAGTTATATTATCGAAGACAGACGCAACGATCAACAGCAAATCAGCTTAAACATCTTATTAAATAAAGAATTGTCAAGCAATGTAAAGTTGGATGGTGGACTGGAATTTCGCAAATACAAAGGTCATCATTTTAAAACGATAGACGATTTATTAGGTGGTAATTTTTGGGTAGATATTGATAATTTTGCTGAACGCGATTTTAGTGGGGATACCATTAAAAACCAAAATGACGTCAACAATCCTAACCGTATCGTAAAAGTGGGTGATACCTATGGCTACGATTACGACATCTATACCAATAGCGGTTTAGCCTGGGGCCAGGTAGAAGTTACCGGAGACAAAATTGATTATTTTGCAGCAGTCAACTTAAATGCTACTTCTATGTGGCGTCATGGTAATATGAAAAACGGACGTTATCTGGACAATTCTTACGGCGATTCTGAAAAGTACGGTTTTATCGACGGAGGCATCAAAGCGGGAATTACCTACAAGCTGAACGGACGTAATTTTTTCACCTTCAATACCCAGGCAATGACCAGACCTCCTTCTGTTTACAACTCCTTTGTTTCACCCAGAACCAGAAATACTGTAACTACTAATATGGAAAGTGACAAAGTATGGACAGGTGATGTAAGTTATATATTACGAACACCTTTTATTAAAGCCCGAATAACTGCTTATCAGACCATGATCTGGAATCAGAACGAAATCAGTAGTTTTTACAATGATGATTTATCTACTTTTGTAAATTACGTAATAAAGGGTATTGATAAAGTGCACCAGGGCATAGAAATTGGCACAGAAGCCAAAGTAAGTTCTACCGTTTCATTAATTGCAGTCGCTTCCATTGGCAATTTCCGTTATACAAACAACCCTACAGCTACCATAACATACGATAATGGTTCACAACCGGATATTACTGAAACCGTTTATATGAAAAACTTTCACATCAATGGCACACCTCAGACCGCGGGTTCTTTGGGTATCAGCTATCGTCATCCGAAATATTGGTTCTTTAATGCCAACCTAAACTATTTTGGAGATAATTATCTTGATTTTAATCCCGAAAGACGTACCGAATCTGCCATTCCTTATGCAAATCCCAACGACCCAAGACTTCCGTCCATCATTAACCAGATTAAACTGGATGACGGCATTACCTTGGATGCATCACTTGGAAAATCATGGCAGGTCAAAAAAGTATACATCAATCTTAACTTCAGCGTAAGCAATGTCCTCGACAATACTTCTTTGGTTACAGGTGGTTACGAACAAATGCGTTTTGATTTTGACACTAAGGATATTAATAAATTCCCGCCTAAATATTTTTACGGCTTAGGCAGAACCTTTTTCTTAAACCTTGGGATTAGATTTTAATTTTATCATATAAACAGTAACAAAAATAAATAAACATAAATAAAATGAAAACATTCAAACTAAAAATAATAGGCCTCTTCATGCTATTGGCAGTGATGAGTCTGAGCAGCTGTAAAAAGGACATAGACACTCCACCTTACATCGAGCCTCATTTTACAATGCCTGCTGGGGCAACATTAAAAACCATCGCTGATTTCAAACCTTTCGCAGGTAGCGGATCAGTCGTAATTGACAGCAATTGGTTTATCAAAGGTACCGTAGTTTCTTCCGATGAAGCCGGTAACTATTTTAAAGACATCGTCATTCAGGATACCACTGGTGGCATTGATATCAAACTCGAAAGATACAGTTTGTACAATGATTATCCAATCGGACAATTACTGTATATCAATTGTAAAGGACTGTATCTTAGTTATTACAATGGTACTTATTCTTTAGGTTACAAAGGCGGAACAGGACTTGTAACTATACCTGATATTTTAATTGATGCCCACGTATTCAGAGATAAATTCCCTGGTGCTGCACCCGAACCTGTTGTATTAACGACTGCGACTTGTGCTGACAGATACATTAATACACTGGTTGTTTTTAAATATGTGAATTTTGCAGATGCAGGTGCTGTTTTTGCAGATCCTCTCAATGTATTGGGAGGCATGACACCCAGAAACTTTATTGATACAGTTCCCGGTGCAATTAACGTACAATTGCGCTCAAGTACTTATGCAAATTTCAAAAACAATGTTATACCTAAAGGCAATGGAAATGTAAGAGGTATTTTAACTAAATTTGGTAACGGTTGGCAGTTTATGATCAGAGATATCAAAGATGTGTATGGTTTTGCTCCGGATCCTTCATTGATTTTAAAGGAATCTTTTACAGCATCTTTGGGTAGCTTTAAAACATTTTCAGTTGCAGGTGCTCAAACATGGGCCTGGACTTCTTATGGAGCAACAATGTCTGGTTATGCAAATTCTGTATATACTGCCAACGAAGATTGGTTGATTTCTCCTGCCTTAAACCTGACCCAACATACCAATATTAAATTTAATTTTGAATCGGCTATGAACTACGGAACTGCCGGTCAGGGATTAAAAGTGTATTATTCTACCAATTATTCCGGTAACGGTGACCCAAATTCAGCAACCTGGACAGAATTAAACTGTACATTGTCTGCAGGCTCATGGGCATTTACCCCTTCTGGAGACATTGATCTGACTGCTATTGGCGGAACACATACCTATCTTGCTTTTAAATATGTTTGTGGTACCATTTCATCCGAAGTTTCAACCTGGGAACTTAAAAATGTATTGGTAAAAGGTCAACATTTATAACAAAACATTTATTACATTTGATATTAAAGCCCGTCTTGCAATTTGCAAAACGGGCTTTATTATTTTACTTCCTCCTTATTGCTCTGTTTTTCAAAACACTTATAGCGTAGCATGCAATCAGGCAATTACAAAAGCGGAACTAAACTCAATCTTGGAAGTAAAAATTCGGAAGTTATTTACTGTAGTTCATAAGACAATAGTAAATTATTTCATTATCTTCAAATGCGTAACATACATGGTTACAAACATTGCCGTTATAAAAAATTCAAAGCCTTGCAGACTCCCTCCTTTGATAAAGAGCAAAGGCAACATCAATAAAATGATTTGTGAAATGGTATAGAAATGAAAACCTGCTTTTTGCAATTTCCACATTTTATAAGCTCCGAATAAAGAGAAAAAACTGAGCACAAAACCAACTACAAAATAAAAACGTCCAGCAGATAAATACATCAAAAATGTGGGTTTCACTTCTTTATATGCATCCGGAAATGCTGTATTTGCAATTAATTCTTTCAATGTATTGTAAAACAAAGCATATACAGAATTATAGAAAAGTCCATAACCACTCCATATAAATGTCAGAATACAGATCACACTCAGCATTTGCGGGCGGACGTTGGGTGTATTCATGATGGGTTCTTGCTCGGCGTTATTTTGTATTTCGTCCATAGTTTATAATTAATTTTTAGGCAAAAGTACGAAAAACGCTTTTTATTATCCGTGATAAATCAATATATTGTGTATATTTGTCGCATAAACCCCAGAATGAATGTATAAAACCATACTATATCTTCTGCTTTTATTTACTTTTAACGTTGCTATAGCACAACAATCTAAAATTGTTAGCGGTAAAGCCACTTTTTATGCTCAAAAGTTTAATGGTAAAAGAACGTATTCAGGCGAACGTTTCAGTTCCACCAAATATACCGCCGCACACCGGAATTTTCCTTTACAATCTCTTGTAAAAGTTATCAACCCCCGAAACAATCGATCTGTCATAGTTCGCATTAACGACAGGTTTTACAAAAAGAATTTTATAGACCTTACACTGATTGCAGCCAAACAGATAGATATTGTCAGGCATGGGGTAGCTGCCGTAAAAATGCAACTACTCGACACTTCTTTTATGCAGGAATATTTGAATCAATCGAACGAAAATATAAAGATAGAACCATTACTGGATTCAGTATCTGAAACATTCCCAATGGATACTGTCCAATATTTTTATATCAGAGTGGCCAGTTTTAAATTCAAAAAGAATGCTGAATTATTGGTGAAAAAAGATTTACCTGAAAAATACGCTCAAAGTGTAATTATTCAAAAAGCAAGGTACAAAGGCAAACCGCTTTATAAAGTAATCATTGGTCCTTTCGCAACCCAAAAAGAAGCCAACACTCAATTAAACAAATTAAAATCAAAATTTAAAGACGCAGTTATTGTGCTCAAAACATAAAATTAGCAGCTTTCATCCAACGTCCTACTGATTTAAAGTTATTGCCCAAAATGCTTTTTAGCCATTTCCCAGATTACAATGCCTGCACTTACCGAAATGTTTAAGGAATGTTTTGTGCCAAACTGAGGTATTTCGATGCATCCATCCACTTTATGCATTACCTCTTCACTTACACCCTCCACTTCGTTCCCAAATATGAGGGCAATTTTTTGATCCGTAGGGATTTCGAATGCTTCGAGGCTGATGCTATTAACAGCTTGCTCAATGGCATAAATAAGATATCCTTCACTTTTCAGAGATTCAATGGATAGCAATGTGGTTTCAAAATAAGTCCAGGCAACAGTATCGGTAGCTCCCAAAGCTGTTTTGTGGATTTCGCGATGAGGCGGAATCGCAGTAATTCCGCATAAATGCATGCCCTGCATCCTAAAGGCATCAGAAGTTCTGAAAACTGAGCCAATATTGTGCTGACTGCGAATATTATCCAACACTATCATGATGGGTAGTTTATCGGATTCTTTGAAATCAGCTACACTCAATCGATTCAGTTCACTATTTTGAAGTTTGCGCATAATTTTCCATTTAAATGCAAAATTACATTATTTAAATTTCAGAAGAAAGAAATCATTGAATGGAATACTTAAGAAAATGTTTTCGGAGTGATAGTCTCACTCACAGTAGCAACTAAGGTTTGGAATTTGAAATAAGGTTTTAAAATCAGTTTTTTACTTCTTTTAGGTAATTTGCAACTTTGAACGATTTATAGGGTTTTGTTTTCTATTGATATTATTCTCTAAAGGAGAAATATTCATTTACTATTTTGTTTTTTAATTCCGATCGAACATAAGTAATATCTCATTCGACATAAATAGTATCTCCATCGATATAAATTGTATCTGGATCGACCTAAATAGTATCACGATCGATCTAAAAAGTATCACGTTCGACCTAAATAGTATCACGATTGATGTAAAAAGTATCTCGATCGATGTAAAAAGTATCACGTTCGACCTAAATAGTATCACGATTGATGTAAATAGTATCACGATTGATGTAAAAAGTATCTCGATTGATGTAAAAAGTATCTCGATCGATGTAAAAAGTATCTCGATCGATGTAAAAAGTATCTCGATCGACCTAAAAAGTATCACGATCGACCTAAATAGTATCTCGTTCGACCTAAATAGTGTCTCGTTCGACTTAAAAAGTATCACGATCGAACATAAGCAGTATCTCCATCGACCTAAATAGTATCTCGATCGAACATAAGCAGTATCTCGATCGACGTAAATAGTATCTCGATCGACGTAAATAATATCAACATCGAACAGTAGGACTTATTTAATCTTAAACTGGGTTTAAAATGGAAACAGTTCTAAAAAATGAAAGCAATATTTAATCAAGTAAATGCTGGTTTTAAGTAATGAAAACAGTATAATGCCGTATTTGGATCATGTCAATCCATTCAATTCAAGTTTTAGACCTTTGAATTATTAATTTCTTTTGCAATGAATAAGGAACGACAGAATAGCATAACAAAAATAAAATGCAGCATAAAGAAATCATTCATCGGATGCATTTGGTAGTTTTTACCTACTTTTGCAATTAAAATAAAATAAGCATGCGATTACTCAGTATTTTCATTTTAAAACTCATTGGTTGGAAAGTAATTGGAACATTGCCCAAAGGACTTCATAAATTCATTATGATAGAAGCACCGCATACAAGCAATTTAGATTTTATAATCGGCCGGTTGGCATTTTACAAACTTGGCATTAAAACGAAATTTCTCATCAAAAGAGAATTGTTTAAATTTCCAATGGGTGGCATCTTAAAAGCAATGGGAGGTATTCCGGTTGACAGAGGTAAAAAAAACAATATGATTGATTATGTTGCAGATTTATTTGAGAAATCAAAAGAACTGGCTGTTGTAATTACACCTGAAGGAACCCGTAAATATAGTGCACATTGGAAAAAAGGTTTCTACCACATTGCCGAAAAAGCTAATGTACCTGTAATTTGCGGATTTATTGATTATGCTAAAAAAGAAGGCGGAATCGGTCCCATCCTTTACCCTGCAAAGGGCAACTTTGAAAAAGATTTTGCTTTTATTGAGGAATTTTATAGCGACAAAACGGCTTGTCACCCTGAAAATTACAACCTGAGTCCCATGTATAAAGATAAATCATAATTCTTTCTTATCGAAAGAACAACTTTTTTTACCTATATGTATCCTACAGATTCTCTGATACTTCTATTTTATTGAAAAAAAAATCAAATTTATTGGGGATTGCTTATGAAAATCTTTAATTTTGTGGCTGATTTTTAATTGAAAACTCATTATCAACTGTTGATAAAAAGCTTTAAATTTGAGTACCTAAAGAAAATTTAACATGCACCTAAACTGCGGATTTAAAACATATTACAAAAGTATAACCACCATCCTTCTGCTGATGATACTTACCTTTGCAGTTTCTTCATCTGCAATTGCAACTGAAAAAAAGGAAACTTCCAAAAAATTTAATGCAGGTGAAATGATTATGGAGCACATTTCGGATGCTCACGAATGGCACATCATGACCATTGGCGAAACACATGTTTCTATACCTTTACCAGTTATCTTGCTATATGATGGAAAACTCACAACTTTTTGTTCTTCCAGATTTCATCATGGAAAAGAAGCGTACAATGGTTTTAGAATTGTTGAAGAGGGTAAACTCAAAGGAAAAATCGTTCATATTTCAACCGACACCAATGGATTGGAAGTAATCGATGTAAAAATGCCACTTGATTTTTCGATCACCAAAATGGTATTATCATTATTTTTCGGCATATTTTTGATGGGATTCATTTTCCTTTCCATCTCCCGTTCATACCGTAAACGTGGCGTGAATGCACCTAAAGGACTGCAATCATTATTAGAACCTATTATCATTTTTGTAAGAGACGACATTGCCAAATCATCCATAGGCGAAAAGAAATATCAAAAGTATTTACCATTTTTGTTAACCGTATTCTTTTTCATATTTTTCAATAATATGCTGGGATTAATACCTATTTTCCCCGGTGGAGTCAACCTTACTGGAAATATTGCCATTACGCTTACCTTGGCATTATTTACCTTTTTAATCACATCTTTTAGCGGCAACCGTGCTTACTGGAAACATATTGTAAATGCGCCGGGAGTTCCCTGGTGGTTAAAATTTCCAATTCCATTAATGCCTATTGTTGAATTGGTAGGTGTATTTACAAAACCCTTTGTATTGATGGTCCGTCTCTTTGCCAATATCACAGCAGGACACATTATTGCCCTTGGATTTATAAGTTTAATCTTTATTTTTGGTGAGATGCAGCCGGCTTTAGGAATTGGTGTTTCAGTAGTTTCAGTCGTTTTCTATGTATTCATGGGATTGTTGGAATTATTGGTTGCATTTATTCAGGCTTATGTATTTACATTGCTTTCGGCATTGTATTTCGGCATGGCCATTGAAGAACATCATAAAGAAGTAAAACATTAAAAATAACTATTCATCAAAAATTAATTACTAACATATAATACAATAAATTATGTCAACTTTATCAATTTTATTACAAGCAGCAGCTGACCTAACGCCTATCGCAAAAATGGGTGCCGGTTTAGGTGCAGGTATTGCCGCAATCGGTGCCGGAATGGGCATTGGTAATATCGGCAAAAGTGCATTGGAATCAATTGCACGTCAACCTGAAGCAGTAGGTGATATCCGTTCAAATATGATCGTATCCGCTGCTTTGATCGAAGGTGTTGCCTTCTTTGCTATTGTAGTTTGTTTATTGATTGTTTTCATGTAACAAACTGTAAATGTAACATTGCAACGGTTGGTTGTAATGTTACATTTTTTTAATGATTTTGAATTTGACAAAAAATGTTAGTATAGATTTGTAAAAATAAAAAATTATGGGAATCGTAACACCAAGTATAGGTCTGATCTTCTGGATGACATTGTCATTTGGCATTTTGTTTTTTATACTGGCTAAATTTGCCTGGAAACCAATTTTGGCTACCTTACACGAAAGAGAAAAATCAATAGAAGACGCATTGCGTCAGGCAGATAAAGCGCGTGAGGAAATGAGAGCACTCAAATCGGACAACGAAGAATTGCTCCGTCAGGCTAAAGAAGAAAGAAGTGCTATTTTAAAAGATGCACGTATCATTCGCGATAAAATGATAGAGGAATCAAAATTGAGAGCCAATCAGGAATACAATATTATTATTGAGTCGGCTAAAGAAAGTATTCATTTCGAAAAAATGGCTGCAATTACCGAATTAAAAAATCAGATTGCTACATTGTCCATTGATATTGCCGAAAAGATTCTCAAAGAAGAATTGTCGGATAAAGATAGTCAGAAAAAACATATCGATCAAATGATGAACAATGTTAGTTTTAATTAATTGTTGCAAAACAGAATACGATGAAACAAGACATACGAGCTATTCACACACACAAGGATGTTTATTTGTCAAGTTCCATCGGCGAAATTAAAATAAGATTAATTAACACAACATACCTAATAATAACCACTTCAGTTATTTAGTGAAATATTAAGAGATGAAAGATAGCAGAATTAACGATCGGTATGCAAAAGCTTATTTCGATTTATCCATCGAACAGAACATTTTAGATACTGCATTTCACGATATGGAATTGGTGAAAGAAATTTGCATGATGAGTAAAGATTTTGAAAGCATGCTTTCGAGTCCAGTTATACGTACCGACAAGAAACAAGCCGTCGTTAAAGAAATTATGGGAGTTCATATAAACGAGCTTTCGCTTTCATTTATTCAGCTCATCCTTAAAAAAAGGCGTGAAGCCAATTTGAGGAGCATTGCCATCGCTTTTATTCAAATGTATAAAGAACTTAATGGCATTAAAACCGCTCACATCGAAACGGCTGTTGCATTAGACAATGAAACAAAATCACAATTCACAAACCTACTTGAACAACAAACCAACAAAAGCATTGAATTACTGGAAGAAATAAATCCTAAAATTATCGGAGGGTTTATTGTAACGATAGACGACAAACAATCGGACAATAGTATCTCAACCAAAATTCAACGACTGAGAAAAGATTTTGATAAAAATATATACAGTAAAAAATTATAACAAACAGTTTATAAATATAATACAATATGGCTGAAATTAAACCCGCTGAAATATCGGCAATTTTAAGACAACAATTGTCAGGCTTTAAAATGGAATCGGACTTGGAAGAAGTGGGTTCTGTACTGCAGGTTGGCGATGGAATTGCCCGTATTTACGGACTCAACAATGCGCAATCAGGCGAGTTGGTTGAATTTGTCAAAACAGGTGTAAAGGCTATCGTTCTCAACCTGGAAGAAGACAATGTGGGCGTAGTGCTATTAGGTGATTCACGTGAAGTAAAAGAAGGTGACATTGTTAAACGCACCAACCAGATTGCGGCTATTAATGTTGGCGAAGGCATGCTTGGTAGGGTTATCAATACCATGGGAGAACCTATCGACGGCAAAGGTCCCATCAAAGGCGAAACTTATGAAATGCCTTTGGAACGCAAAGCTCCTGGCGTAATCTATCGTCAACCCGTTACCGAACCTTTGCAAACAGGTATTAAACCTATTGATGCCATGATTCCTATCGGAAGAGGCCAAAGAGAGTTAATCATTGGTGACCGTCAAACCGGTAAATCAGCTATTGCAATTGATACTATCATTAATCAACGTGAGTTTTACGATAAAGGAGAACCTGTATTTTGTATTTATGTGGCTTCAGGACAGAAAGGTTCTACCATTGCCAATGTTGTAAAGACATTTGAAGAAAAAGGTGCATTGGCATATACAGTCATCGTAGCAGCTACAGCATCTGATCCTGCAGCATTACAATTTTACGCACCATTTACAGGTGCTGCTATTGGAGAATTCTTTAGAGATACAGGACGTCCTGCGCTGGTTGTTTTTGATGATTTATCCAAACAAGCGGTTGCTTACCGTGAAGTTTCGTTATTGCTACGTCGTCCACCGGGTCGTGAAGCCTATCCCGGAGATGTATTTTATTTACATTCAAGATTACTCGAAAGAGCGGCCAAAATTATCAAATCTGATGAAATTGCAGCTCAAATGAATAATTTACCCGAATCCATCCGACATTTGGTAAAAGGTGGAGGTTCACTTACAGCCTTACCCATTATTGAAACACAAGCCGGTGATGTTTCTGCCTATATCCCAACCAACGTAATTTCTATTACCGATGGTCAGATATTTCTGGAAACCAATCTTTTCAACTCTGGTATTCGACCTGCTATCAACGTGGGTATTTCAGTATCCCGTGTAGGTGGAAATGCACAGATAAAATCTATGAAAAAAGTTGCCGGTACCTTGAAAATTGACCAGGCTCAATTTCGCGAACTGGAAGCGTTCTCAAAATTCGGTTCTGATTTGGATGCTTCTACCAAAGCTGTATTAGATAAAGGAAGCCGTAATGTTGAAATTTTAAAACAACCTCAATATTCACCCATGAAAGTGGAAGAACAAGTTGCTATATTGTATTGTGGTACCAGAGGTTTATTGCAAAAAGTTCAGGTTCACAAAGTAAAAGATTTTGAATTGGAATTTTTACATCACATGCAAATTGATCATAAAGATGTTCTTGATTCACTCAAAAGCGGTCAACTGACCGAAAATGATGTGAAAGTAATTGAACAAACTGCCAAAGACATCTCCAGAAAATACGAAAACTAATTAAAACGGAGCAAAAATGCCCAATTTAAAAGAAGTCAGAACTAGAATTGCGTCAGTAAACTCAACCAAGCAGATTACCAATGCCATGAAAATGGTATCGGCATCCAAATTGAGAAGAGCTCAGAATGCTATCATCAAACTCAGGCCTTATTCTGCAAAACTAACCGAAATATTACAAAACTTAAGCGACAGCATTGAAAATACCAATGCTGCTGCTTTTTTTGAAGAACGCAAACCTGAGAAAATTTTAATCATCGCCGTTTCTTCCAACAGAGGGATGTGTGGTGCTTTTAATGCAAACGTTATCAAAGCTGCCAATAGAATTATTCAGGAACAATACGAAATCCAGAACAGCAAAGGCAATGTAGAACTGATGAGTATTGGTAAAAAAGCCGGCGATTTTTTTGCCCGCCGTACCTATACCATGACCCAACGATTAGACCATCTGTTTGATAAACTTTCATTTGAAATTGTGGTTCCCGTTGCTGAAAAATTAATGAGTGAATTTCGTTTAAAAAAATACGACAGAATCGTATTTATTTACAATCGATTTAAAAATGCAGCCACTCAACAAATTGTGGCAGAACAATTCTTACCCATTTTGCCTCCAAAAAATATAATAAAAAGTACAACCCCAGTTGATTATATTTTTGAACCCGATAAACAACAAATTCTCGATGAATTGGTTCCTAAGACTTTAAAAATTCAGTTGTATAAAGTAATACTCGATTCATGGGCTTCGGAACAAGGCGCCCGCATGACAGCTATGCACAAAGCTACCGACAATGCTACAGAAATACTTAAACAATTGCGTTTATCATACAACAAAGCTCGACAGGCAGCCATTACCAACGAAATTCTTGAAATTGTAGGCGGTGCAGAAGCGTTAAAAAGATAGATTCAGTAATTCAGCAAATATTCTGTTTCACCCCTTCGGTGTTTTTATTTGATCATCTGCTTAAAATGGCAATAATCCTGTCATCCCTTCGGAATTTGCATTAAAGTATGATTGTAGGTTGATTTACCGATGGCAATTATCTATCTCTATTCATTCAACCATTGATTAAAAAGTTAATTTCCCACGGGAAATTCCGATATCACAATCTGTTTATAATCTATTGATATTGAACTCCTACGGAGAAGATTATTAATGCGAATGGGCTTGTATCGTTCGATGAAAATTAAATCAACATTCAACCACTTTGTGGTTGGAAAATCGTTCATTACTATATTACCCTGCATTTCATACAGGGCTATTCATATTGAATCCCTTCGGAATTTGCATTAAAGTATGATTGTAGGTTGATTTATCGATGGCAATTATCTATCCCTATTCATTCAACCATTGATTAAAAAGTTAATTCCCTAAGGGAAATTCCGATATCACAATCTGTTTATAATTTATTGATATTGATCTCCTACGGAGAAAAGAGATATTAATGCGGCTGATAAGATTATATTCCTCTTTTTAGCCCGTAGGGCTTTAATGTCAATAGAAGTAAGTAGAACATCATTCTATTATTGTCCGTAGGACATTAACATGCTAACCAGTTTGTATTTTTAAGAATTTGATGAAAGATATGGTTTTAGAAGGGGTGACACTAGTAGGTGAAAGTCAGGAGTGAAAGATATTGGTCACTATTTTTATCATTCACTATTCGATGGAATCAGTATTTTTGAATTCTCCCATTTCCCTTTAAGTACTTCATCAGGAATGATATTCCCGTCAGTATCCAAATATTGTGAAAGATTGTTCTTTTTGATAATCTTCATTTCCCCTTTTAAAATATACTCAACAACTATCATTTTCAAGCTATCGGTTGAAATATTCCGGTTGTTTCTCCCTATTTGCAAACCAATGTCGTTGTTCCACAAATCCATTGTTGAACTAATTTTGTCGGGAAAGGTTCCGTCTTCCTGTCGATGTTTTTTATAATCAATATAATTTCCTTTCTCGTGTGCTTTTCCCAACCGGTAAGCCTTTTTCCATCTCATTTTTTGCGAAAGCGAAGCCATCCAGAAAGCATGACGGAAAGCGTCCACTTTACCACCATTGGGATCACCATCCAGCATACTTGTTTTCTCAATGCTATCGGTTTGTAAACGGGCATCTCGCGTAATCTTCCATGCTTTTTTTGCAACAAAAACATGTTTTACAACCCAGTATTTTTCGGGTCGGCTGAGCTTTTTATATTGTTGCCAGGTAGTTGTTTCCGACTGACTTAGCAATGTAAATGGTTGCAATAGGAGGGCAATCGTTATTGTTACAATTATATTTCTCAAAACTTAATAAAATTACTATTGTTTAATTCTCATCAAAAGTACGCATTTCACAACAATAATTTGGAACTGTATTTTATTTTCCTGTACATTTGCATTAAATATAAATGTAAAAAAACGTTAGTAACAACTTAAAAATAAGTATTTATGATTTTAAGTTTGTGCGTACAAATATGTAAAAGTAATTTTTAAATGAACTATTCTGACAGTAAAAAAAACATCGATTCATTTTTTTAATTAGAGCGTATGATATACATTACCCGCAGAGAAAGGTTTAATGCTGCACACCGACTTTATCGTCCTGATTACACGGATGAGCAAAACATGGAAGTGTTTGGTAAATGTTCCAATCCCAATTGGCACGGACATAATTACGAGCTGTTTGTTACTGTGAAAGGCAACATCAATCCCGAAACGGGTTTTTTGATTAATTTAAAGATGTTGAGTAAGTTGGTCAATGCATCAGTTATACAAAAACTGGATCATAAGAATATAAACCTGGAAGTTGATTTTATGCAAGGGAAACTCGCTTCTACCGAAAACCTGGCAAAGGCAATCTGGGATGAAATAGAAGGTCAGGTTAAGACTTTAGGTGCAGCATTGCATTGCGTTAAAATAGTAGAAACCGAGAATAATTATGTTGAATATTTCGGGAAAAAATAAATACAATCATGGATAATAAAACTAAAAAAGAGTATTTTGAAGAGCATCATCTGGATGGATATGAAAAATTAGACCTGTACAATCCGACCACTATCAAAAAATTAGCTCATCATTATTACGAAATCTTAAAATTAATTGGTGAAAATCCGGAAAGAGACGGTTTACTGGATACACCTACCCGCGTTGCCAAAGCCATGCAGTTCATGACCCATGGTTATGATGCGAATCCGGCAGATATATTAAAATCTGCTATGTTTAAGGAAGATTACCGTCAGATGGTCATCGTAAAAGATATTGAAATTTATTCGATGTGCGAACACCACATGATTCCTTTTATTGGGAAAGCGCATGTGGCCTACATTCCAAATGGTTATATTGTGGGACTAAGTAAAATCCCAAGGGTTGTTGACGCTTTTGCCCGCCGCTTGCAGGTGCAGGAAAGATTAACCACGCAAATCAAGGATTGTATTCAGGAAACACTAAAACCATTAGGGGTAGCCGTTGTAATTGAAGCCAGACACCTTTGTATGTCGATGCGCGGTATTCAAAAACAAAATTCGGTAACCACCACATCCGATTTTACAGGTGCATTTTTAACCGATAAAACCCGTCAGGAGTTTTTGCATCTGATCAGTGCACATTTAATCTGAGGATGAACTAATTGAAATAATATTGGAAGGCTTGTAAGATAATACTTACAAGCCTTTTTTGGATTTAGTTCTAAAATAAACAGCATGCATCAATAGGCTATCTATTTGCTTATCTGGAAGCATTATTGATTAACATTTTATTTGTATTTATACATTTAATTTTAATATTTTTGCTCTAATAAAAAAAGCTTTGATATAAAGTCCGAAAACAGTTAAAACAAACAAACAAACAATCAATTATATGATGAAATTTAAATGTATGATGATCATTGTACTGCTTACAGTTATTACTCTAAATGCAAAAGCGCAAAAACCGAAAATGTATGAACTCTCTGAAAATTATGAAGATGTTGCTGTTTTCGCTGCTGAGCAAAGCGGAGTATTTATTATCGAAAAAATTAAATATGACAGAAAAAATATCGATTTAAAAATTTCATTGATTGATTTGAATTTTGAAGTAAAGTGGACAAAAACGCTTAAAAATGAGAAGTATATACTTGACAGAATTAAATTGTCAGCAGATAAAAAGAAAGTATTTGTTGCTTTTTATTCCGACAGCAAAAAAAACCAATGGTCGCACAGAATAATGTACAATGAAAAAGTTAGAATTTTGTCTGTTACTTTAGCAGATGGCACTATTGATCAGATGGATCAGGAAATTGAGGATAATGCAACATTAAAGGATTTTGGTTCATCCGATGAATTTGTATATGCTGTTTTTTCGGATAAAAATGCATTCAAAAGCCGAATGTTTGTTAAAGGATGTCCGTTGCAATCTACCAAAAACTTTACAGTTAAGCTTGCGGAAGATGTCAAAAATGCCATCGATTTTATTGGCGCTTATACTGATCAAACAGATGGAAGTATTTATACAATGTATTCATTCTCCGATAAGAAAAATATTTGTTGCCAGATTGACAAAATAACTTCAGATGGTAAATTGGTTAAAATAAGTAAAACACCATTAACAGCGGAAGAAGAATGGCCTTTTGACTGTGAAGCTTTTCAAAATGGTAGTTCTGTCAGTTTTTTTGGGTTCGATATGCAAGCTAAAGCGAATGGTCAGTACTTAATAGAACCTGCAAGTGCTTTTTCAATGTTAAAGATTGACGAAAATAAAGTAACCGCTTTTGCCACTACAAGTTTTACCGAATTGAACAATCCTATTATAATGCTCAGAAATGAGAATGATTTACTTACAAGTTTATTTGAAAAATCAGCTAAAGAAAGCAAATTAAAGAAGGGCACACTTTTCCAGGGATTTAATACCATAACACACCCATCCATAAAGTCAGGTGGCTTGTATTATTCTTTTTTTGAATCGTATGCTCCGATTTTTGAGATCACTACTACTAAATCTACTATTGCCGGGATGCCCGACAAAAAAACAAAGACCTTCAAAGAAACATTTTTCCCTCATCTTCAGGTTGCTTGTTTTGATGAAGAAGGCAATTTAAAATGGGATCAGAATTGCAAGCTCAATAAATTTACCTATAAGAATGGGAATGCCAATACAAATTGGCAGGTGGCCCAAGATGGGACAGTAAGCTCGATAACGCTTACCGATTCTTATGACATGTTTTTATTTAAAGCAAAAAATGGTATCGTATTAAAAGAAGAACACTCCAACTCTTTTAATGATGTTTTCACTAAAGAGGAATATGCTGATATGGTTTCAAAAAGAGATATATTTTTATCAGGAAGTCAGTACCCCTATGCTAAAGTTACCATCCCTTTTGCAACTGAAAATGGTAATTGGCTGATATGTTATGTTACGCGAAAAGACAGGAAAAGTACAAGTTATTTAACCTTTAAACCGTATAAATTTTAATCAGAGAACTTATACAATAGGCAAGTTTTACTTACATCCCAACTATTGAGAAACGGTTAAAACTTTGCACTGATGATGGGAGCTTTCATCTCTCTTCCCTTAGCTATGTTTATTTATTATTCATAGTTTGTATTTCGTAAAGTCTGCTTACTGAGGTAAATTTAGTGTTCAGAAAAAACCCTTTAGCTAAGCTATAGCTGGCTTGAAGTAACAAAAATAAGTATATATTAGTTATACATTGATTTGCCAAAAAAAATCTTTATCATGTATCCAGCAAGATTACATCCAACGTCAGCGGAAACATGATGGTTACTTTAAAGAGGAAGATTACCGGAAGTTATTCCATAGATTGATTCATCTATGGTCTAAATTTTCCCTTGAGGCGAACTACCTCCATATCAGTTCCGAAGAAGATGATAGCTCTTGCCCAAACTTAGGAAACCGCTTCTAAATAAGTTTTGCATTTTTGGCGACTAAGGATTCCTGCCAATGAGCTAGCAAGCCTTTCACATCAATACATTTTGGATGAATTGACCAGATTCTCAGGGTTGAAATATTTTTTCAAGAATTTTAGTCCGGTATTCAAATATTTCATTTAGTTTATTTTGAATGATGAGTTTGTTGGCAATGCTACCCAGCAAAGCGAGGGGTGGTTGGTAGCTTACAATGTCTTTCATTAACACTTTATCACCTTGCTGTTGAACAATGTGCTGATGATGCCAGAATGCATAAGGACCAACTCTTTGCTCATCCACAAAATATTCATTTTCTCTAACATGTGTTATTTCTGTAATCCAGTTTGTTTTTATCCCAAATAAAGGTTTGACGATATAACTGATTATCATCCCCTCATAGATTTTGTCAGGTAAATCTTTAGACTGAATATCAAATCCCATGTATTCGGGTGTAATCTTTTTTAAGTTTTGAGGAGAAGCAATAAAATCCCATAGCTCTCCGATGGAAGTATTCAGTATTTGCGCTCGCTTAAATTGATAAAATGCCATAATTTCATAGATTTTAAAACTGGATATAATTATTTTTTCGCATTTGATGCAATTACTTTATTTCATTCAAAATACGCAAAGCTTCGGAAACATGTTTTTCGGCTTGTGTTTGCGAGTTAAAGATATATACTACTTTGCCAGCTTTATTGATAACATAGGTAACTCTTCCTGAAATTAATCCCAAAAAATTGGTTGGCACTCCGAATAACTTTCGAACTTTGTTCCCGGTATCGCTTAACAAAGTAAAATTTAAATGGTTTTTTTTTGCAAAATCCAAATGGCTTTCAACCGATTGAGCACTAATGCCAATAATCATTGCATCAACATCAGCAAAAACTTCAAATTGATCACGAAAAGCGCAGGCTTCTGCCGTACATCCGGGAGTATCGTCTTTGGGATAAAAATAGATAACAAGATTTTTTTTGCCCAAAACAGCATCAAGTTGAAAGTTTTGTCCATACTGGTCTTTTAATTCGAACGAGGGTATTACGCTACCTACTGATATTATTTCCATATTGTCTGATTTTTTATTAAAATTTAAATAACTAAGAAAAAGAAGCAAATAGATGATAAGGTAGAACAAATAAAAATTTCTGAACCGTTTGTATTTCAAATTATCGGGATAAATATTTCCAAACAAACCTTTGATTTCTTTCCAGAAAACCGGCTTAATGTTGATGATCCAACTGTCGGTTTGATACACAATTTTTCGAAATTTGCCACGGTAGTAGCCCAATGGCAAACCCCAAAGCACAAAAAGAATCAACCAGATATTTTTTACGATGGTTTCCATTCTTTCTTATTTTTTAGGGATCCAGGGAAAAAATGAATTTGTTTTTTGAATGTAATCGCGGTATTGTGGTTTGGACGCATTGAGGTTTTTTTCAAGTAATGCAACACCTGAAACTTTTATAATTAAAAGTGTCATAATAACCGAGCCAATAACCGTCCAGTAACTTCCAGCAGCAAGGCTAAAAATACCAAATGACCACCACACAGCCGAATCGCCAAAATAATTGGGATGGCGGGTATATTTCCAAAAGCCGGTGTTTAGTACTTTCCCTTTGTTGGTTGGATTCTTCTTGAATCTTGCCAACTGAAAGTCACCCCCGGCCTCGAAAATAAAGCCAATTACAAAAACAACAATGCCCAAATAATCCAGACAGTTTAAATCATTGGATTTGGTTTGTGAATTTACACCCAATAAAGGGAGCGAAACTAGCATAATTAAAGTGCCTTGTAGCAAAAAAACCTGAAAATAACTAAACCACCAATATCGCTCAGCTCCATATTTTTTCCTAAATTCCTGGTAACGATAGTCCTCTCCTTTTCCTATATTTCGCCATAAGAGATAAATAAAAAGTCTTACGCCCCAAATTGTAACCAAACCCAATAAAAGTATTTTACGATTAAAGAAGTCGCCCGAATTATAAAAGTAAACAGTATTTACAATTACAAAACCCATACCCCAAAATAAATCAATGATACTCACATTTTTTATGATTACACTAAGCCCCCAAATTAAAGAGACAAGAATGATAACGATGAACAATGCCTGTAAAAAAAGTGCTATCATAGAATTAGATTTTAATTGTTAAACAACAATGAAACGGCAATGGCACCATTTCCAGCATGCATGCCTATTACCGGTGAAATATCAACCACTGACACCGGATTTTTCCCGGTTATTTCCAACATTTTGAGTTCTGCTTTTTTGGCTCCTTCTGGATTATGAGCATGTAAAACAATATAATTCCATACCGACTTTCCATGACTAATTTTTTGGATATGTTTAAATATTTTGTTCAGACTGGCCTTTTGGCTAAAAGTTTTTCCAAATAACAGCGATTTTCCTTCTGCATTTATAGAAATAACAGGATTGATACCTAAAAGCTTGGCGATAAAACCGGCAGGTTTTGAAACCCTGCCTCCTTTAATCATATACTTCAAGTCTTTGACACTTACAAATATTTTAGCATTTGCAATATCTGATTCCAAGGATTTTACAATGTCTTCGGGCGTTTTTCCAGATTCTATATTTTGGGCTGCTTTTAGAACGAGCAAACCCAAAGCCCCCGACAAATTCTTTGAATCAATCGTAAAAACCGATTTTTTGAATTCTTTTTCGATTCGTTGACCCGCTTTTACACTATTGTCAAAGGTCCCGCTAAATTTTGAAGTGAGATGTACAGAAATTATTGCATCATAATGTGAAGCCAGATGCGAATACAAATTGGTGAAAGTCCGTTCATTAATCTGAGATGTTTTGGGAAATTCCGGGCTGTTTTCGAGTAAATCGTAAAACTGCTCAGGTTGTATGGTTATTTTATCCAGGTAATGATTGTCCCCAAAATTTATATTAAGAGGCAGAATATTAATTTGGTAAAAATCAATAAGTTCCTGAGAGAGATCACATGTAGAATCTGTTACTAAAGCGATATTCCATTTTCTATTATTGGCCACTTCCTGCTGGCGTAACATGTCGTCAACTTTCTGAAATGTAATTGTTCCTGAATCTTTAAGTTTATAAAAAAGTTCAGCCGGATGGTTTGTATGAATATGAATCCTACAAGTATTTTCGGAACCTGCAACAACAACGGAATCTCCATTCTCTCCTAAAAATTGCTTTAAAGATAAGGTACTCATCTGCAATTTTTTTACAATCGCTTCTGTACAATACCTGTATGTAAGCTCCTCTTCTGCTGCCTCTTCAGAGTGAATGAGTGTAATATTTTCAATATTTTCGTTCACCAAAACGCGAATATTCCTGTTTTTAATAAACTCAATTACACCTTTAATAAAAACTACAAACCCTTTGGCACCGGCATCAACAAAATCATATTTTTTTAAGGCTTTTAGCTTTGATGTTGTTTCTGCCAACGATTTTTCCAACACCACAAATGAATCAATCATCACTTTATTAAAATCGTGAAATGCTTCTTTTTGACTGCTCAAAAAATCGGACCAATCACGAATAACGCTTAGCATTGTTCCTTCAACAGGATTAGCAATTGCCTCGTACATGTATGGGATTGAGTTTTTTACGCTTTCAGCAAAATCAGTAAGGGTGATAATATTTTTATTTTTTGTTTCCTTGCTTAAACCATGTAAAAACTGGGCAAATATTACACCGGAATTACCACGTGCGCCAATTAATGCAGCTTCTGCAATATTCCCAATTGTTTTTTTATATGATTTATGAGGTTCAATAGTATCAATTACTGCACGTATGGTAGATGCAAGGTTGGATCCAGTATCTTTATCGCGAACGGGAAATACATTTATCCGGTTTAGTTCTGCCTGATTTTGTAATACCTGTTGACTTCCTGCAATAAATGCATAATAAAGGAATTTTCCGTTGATTGTTTGTGCAGATATTGCATTCATAGTATCGTATTATTGAAAATTAATTCACAAACTTCACAATATAAAAACCAACTAAACTCACTGTAGCAGTTAAAACAATTCCCCAGGCAATATCGATCAATACAATAGGAAGTGGCCAGCTCTTGAGTGTAGCTAAATTTGTTAAATCGTAGGTGGCGTATGCAAAGAATCCGAATAAAGCACCTAATATCACTGCACTTAGAGCAGAATTTTTAGTAACCGATGGATAGATGGCAAAAATGGATATTCCTACAACATAAATCAGATAGAAAATTATAGCTGCAGTCCAGTTAACGTTGTCGCTTAAAAAACTACCCAAATATTTTTGATACAAATTTTTGGCGATGAATCCTAACCATGCCAGGTCTATCATTAGAAAAACAACGATGGTTAAAACGTAATTAATTAAAATACTTTTTATATGCATAAGCTGTTGTAGGGTGTTCGTTTTTATGTTTTTTTTGCGTTGCTTTTATGCGTTTTGTTACATCGTATCCCCGTCTTTCCAGATTATGGAGAAGTGTATCGTACAAATTATCGATCTTATTAAATTTCAAAATACAAATCCTGCTGTTTCTCTTTCATCCTAATTTTAAACAATTTAAGTGCTAATATGTTTAGACAAATTTTTATTATTATGCTAGTCCAGCTTGCACTTCATAGTTTACCCCCCTTGCGAGGCTCAGTCTTTTCAACCAAATGAAGTGCTATGTGTTCGCAATAGTATTTCTATCCGCATCCTTCTTTTAATTTGTTTATATCAAAGTCCATAGGAATGGGAATAGTTTTAATAAAATTATGTCAGTCTGTTTCTAATTGTTTAAATGAAAAACCGTAGATTGCGTTAAACTTTTCAAAACCGTCTGTCCAAAGAAGTTTCATTTTTTCTATACCATATTTTTCGAATAGATACTTGAATATACCTGCACTGTGAATGTAAGCAATTAAGTAATGTGAAAGATAAAATGTCGTATTTTAATTATTCACTTTTTTATTTATTTTTTACTTTTTCCTTGATGAAAAAGTAACAATTCCGAAGTTTCGGGATAAAATCCCTGCGTAATACATGTTATAGCGAAATAAGCATTATTCCATTGAATTCATTAATAAACTTCGCTATTTTTGTATGTCTTTATTTTATTATTTATTTGTATACAAAGAATATCCATGAGATATTCCTCTTCGTATTAAAGATAACAACTTGGATATTCCTGTATTGCTTACCAGACCCACCGCTATTTTAAATGCTTGTTTTGTAGCGTAAATTCTATAATGTCGGTCCTCCTTCGTGGCCAAACGAGCTTAATAATTTACAAGACTAAAATTTGAATTGAATGGAAGCTTTTTTCTAATAAATATCTTTTCAATTTTCATTTTTTTCATTTATACAATTTTCATTTTGAGAAAATGAAAATTTCAAAATACGACATTATATTGTTTTCATTACTTATTTAGTTGTTACTGGTTCCGTTACCATTGGCAATCAATGCTTGACCTTTACGTGAAATTGCTCCATCCCGAAGCTTCGGGAAACCGCTGTATACAGCCTGTCCCGATCTTTATCGGGAAGAACCGTACGGGAATTTATTCCGATTTTTCGGGAGTGGTATGAGAGGCGGTTATTGAGCAATGTCGAAATATTCTCCCTGTCAGCTAATTACTGGCAGGGCAACCTACTCGATTAGAAACTGGCGTTATTATCCATCATCCTATGTTTATACAAATTTTAAAAAAAGTGAATTTATAGAAGTGGTTTTTTAATCAGCTTAAAATGTTTATATAATTCAAACCAGGTAACACTAAAAAGACCGGCAAAAACACAAATTATAATTTCAATGAACCTTACTTTTTCAAACTGAAACAGATCCCGTAAGAAAGGAATATTAAGGATAAGAATCAGAAATAGAATGGCTCCACCAACTATCCATTTAACAGCTTTATTAGGAGAAATCAGTATTTTAAAGATACTAGCGGTCCATGAACGGTTTGAAAAAATTACGGCTATGTTTGATACAATTAAGGTAATAAAGGTAAATGTCCTAACCGCTTTTTCGGAGTATCCCATGTTGTGACCAATAAAATATACGAGAAGGCAAATAATTAAGATTCCCAAACCTTGAACGCAACTTAATATTATTTTTTTTGCGCCAAAAAAGGGTTCGTTAATTTTCTTTGGTGGCCGCGACATTACATTCATTTCTTCCTTTTCGGCTTCAAAAATGATGGAACAAGCCGGGTCGATTATCAGCTCAAGAAATACAATATGCACAGGCCACAGTATTAATGGCATATTGGCAAATAAAACAGGAATCAACGATAGTCCTGCAATGGGTACATGAATGGCAAAAATATAACCTAAGGCTTTCTGTAAATTATCAAAAATTTTGCGGCCCATCTTTACAGCTCCAACAATAGAGGCAAAATTATCATCCATTAATACCAGCGAAGATGCTTCCCTTGCAACGTCAGTGCCCTTTTCACCCATTGCAATTCCGATGTTTGCCGTTTTCAGTGCCGGAGCATCATTTACACCATCGCCTGTCATGGCCACTATTTCATTGTTGTTCTTTAATGCATTGACGATTTTAAGCTTCTGCTCTGGAATAACTCTGGCAAA
>JBBRCQ010000053.1:0-26791 GCA_038204725.1 Bacteroidales bacterium
AAAAGAAATTTATGATAAATTAAAGTTCAAATATGCTCCTTTTATTCGTAAAAAATCTGTAGTGCCCAAACCGAATCCTGAAAAAAAATTACACTCAATTTATCAGCAACTTATAACGTGATAGCTGCAAAATGGGTTAAGTCAATAAAAATATTTTCATTTCATCATTCATCATTCAACACTTATCATTCTTCAATTTTCTTTCGTATATCGGTCATACAATCTGTAAATCAATCCATCTGCCAATCCTACTTTTGGTGCAATAATTGATTCAATACCGGCTGCTTTCATAATGGTCTGAAAGATTTTTGCTGCAGGAACAATAACATCGGCACGGTCAGGTCGCATACCCATTTTTTCAATTCTTTCTTTCAAAGGAATAGATTTCAATTGTTTGTAAGCAAATTTCAACTGTGCAAAAGTGAGGGTGTTTTCTACCTGATCGCCGTAAAGTTTTGTTAATCGGTTGATATTTCCACCCGTACCAATACAATTGATTCTTCCTAAATCCTCTTTGAATGAATTGAGCCATTCTTTCATTTCATCCCAGGCTTCATCTTCCACTTTTTTATTCAATATTCTTAAAGTTCCTATATTGAATGAGTTACAGGTAACAAATTTATGATCTTTCAGGATTGAAATTTCAGTACTACCACCTCCCACATCAATAAACATGGTTGTTTTGTAATCGTTGCTAAAATCCAGGTTGTTAGAGGAACGAATGATGTTGGCTTCTTCTAAACCATCAATGATTCTTACGTCCAATTTAGCTTCATTTTTTATTCTTTCGATAATTTCGATATTATTGGAAGCTTCACGCATGGCAGCTGTAGCACATGCTTCGAAACAAAGAGGATCATATACATCTATTAAAAGTTTGAAAGCTTCGAGTGTTTTTAATAACTTTTGAATTCTCACTTCAGAAACTTTACCTGTTTTAAAAACATCTTCACCCAAACGTAAAGGGATGCGCACCAATGTAGCTTTAGCAGCAGTGGGAAATTGCGAATCTGTAACATAGACATTTGCGAAAAGAAGACGTACTGCGTTGGAGCCAATATCAATGGAAGCAAAAAGCATAGAATAGAATTTTTTATTTATAAATTGATTATGAAATTATGTTAAGCGGCGTTTATTGTTTGTTTTTGAGGTATTTGTATATTTCAACTTGTGAACGGATTTTTTTTGTACTCTCAGTTTTCTTATATTCAATAGGCGTAGTCGTACTTATAATACGGGCTTTTACATTGTCTTTTAATTGAATTTGAAGAATGGCATTTAAGTCGGCTTGAATTTTTTTATCGTAAATAGGCGTAGTTACTTCAATGCGATGGTCAAAATTACGTTGCATCCAATCAGCGGAACCAATAAAATATTTAGGATCGTCATTATTACAAAAGACAAAAATACGGGAATGTTCTAAATATCTGTCGACTATGCTAATGGCTTCAATATTTTCACTTATACCTTCTACACCTGGTACCAAAACACAGATACCTCTTACTATTATTTTAATATTTACATTGGCTTGACTGGCTTCATATAATTTATTGATAATTATATCATCCACTAGGTTGTTCAATTTAATAATCATCCAGGCTGGTTTGCCTTTTTTTGCATTTCTTATTTCATTGTCAATTTGATGGATAAAAAAGTTTCGGGTTTTAAATGGAGAAACAATTAAGCATTCAAATTCAGGTTGGTTGTATTTGGATTCAAATAGATGAAAAACTTTATTTACGTCAGAAACTATTTTTTTATTGGCTGTCAATAAATGTTCATCTACATATATTTTTGAAGTAATTTCATTTGGGTTACCGGTTCCAATGCAAGCATAATAAACATTTTCATTGTTTTCTTTTCGTCTGATAAGTATCAATTTGCAATGTACTTTATAGCCGGGTATATTTTGTATTACTTTTACACCTTCTTCCTGCATGATTCCAGCCCATGATATATTGGCTTCTTCATCAAAACGGGCTTGAAGTTCAAGATATACGGTTACTTCTTTTCCATTACGTACAGCATTGATCAGTGCATTGATAACCCGTGAATCTTTTGCCGCACGGTATATAGTCATTTTGATAGCTCTTACAGCAGGATCTATGGAAGCTTCCCTTAATAAATCAATAATATATTGAAATGTCTGGTAAGGATAATGCAACATGATATCTTTTTTCTTTATACAGTCTAATATTCTTTTACTATTCGAAAGTTCAGCAGTATAAAGCTTGGCAACTTCTTCATATCTTAAATAGTCAGCCCCTAAATCTAAAGGAAAATACATAAAATCTTTGAAATTATGATATTTTCCACCTTTTCTTAAGGTGTCTTTTTTCTTGATATTGAGTTTTTTAACCAATTTGTCCAGTAATGAATGAGGTATATTTTCATCATAAATAAACCTGACAGTTTCTCCATGTTTTCTTTGCTTGATACTATCACTTATTTTTTCCAGAAAACTTTTGGAAACGTCATTATCTATATCTAATTCGGCATCGCGTGTAAATTTTATAGTGTACGCATCATATTTTTCAAATCCAAAAATCGAAAAAATATCTGAAAGACAATAACGGATAACATCATCTAATAATATGATGTATTTATTATTATCTCCATTGGATGGCAGTATCAAAAAACGGGAAATCCTATAAGTAGGGATTTCTATTAATGCATAATTCTCAATCAATGGTTGATTGTTAAATTTAAGATCAACAGCCAAATAAATGGATTTATCACGCAAAGTAGCAAAATTGTACAATTGGTCTAGCATGATTGGAAAAAGATGTTGTCTGACTTCTTCCCTGAAATATTTTTTTACATAAATTCCCTGTTCTGGAGTTAATTGGGTTTCATCAATAGTATGAATATTTTCTTTGGCTAACTCAATTTTTATGGTATCATAAGTATTGTAAAATTCAGCCTGAAGTACTGAGATTTTTTGATCAATTTCTTTTAAAATTTTTTGTGGATTGGCTTCAATATTTTCACTGGGATGTATTTTCTGCAACTTTAGAATACGGTTTAAAGTGGCAATTCTTACTCTAAAAAATTCATCCTGATTGTTTGAATAAATTCCAAGAAAAATCAATCTTTCCAAAAGTGGAGTAGAGGGATCTTTGGCTTCCTGCAATACCCTTTCGTTGAATTGCAACCAACTTATTTCTCGGTTAATATATATTTGAAATTTTATTGACATAAAGTGAAGATTAGGTTTTATAGTTCTTTAGGAAGGATAACATAATTTTTGAGTTTTGGAGCATTCACAATATTATTCCATTGATCTGTTTCAAATTCAATACATACCATACCTGAAGGGGGTAAATTCTCAATCTTTTCATTTAAAAAATAATTGGCAATATTGGTAAAAGTGGGGTTGTGCCCAAATAAGATAATAGTTTTGTATTCATCAGATATTCCATAGATTATATCAAATAAATTATCAATTCCTATCCCATATATTTTTTTATCAATAATGATTTTGTCCAACGGATAGTTGATTTTTTTAGCAATAATTTGAGCCGTTTGAAATGCCCTGTTGGCATGACTCGAAATAATCATATCTGTACTGATGTTTTGTTCTCTCAAATACTTCCCGAGTTTTTTAGCTCTTTTTATACCTTTATCTATCAAAGGGCGTTCTTCATCTGAAAGTTCAGTAAAATCCCATGATGATTTAGCATGACGGATAAAGTATATAGTTTTCATTGTTAGTTAGTTATTAAAAAGTTATGAAATGATAGTTTTTTTATGTACTTTTGAACTATCTTTTTCAAAAATAATTCAAATTATGATAAGATAGCGCTTTTTTTTTGTAAAATATTATTTCTTATAATTATATTGCGTGTAATCAATTAGTTAATTGTTGAAATAAATGAAGAATGAATAAAATTTTAGTGATTCAAACTGCTTCTTTGGGCGATGTAATTCTCACAACTCCTTTGCTGGAAAAACTTCATTTTTTGTATCCGGATGCTGCCATTGATTTTTTATTGAAAAAAGGAAATGAAAGCTTATTTACAGCTCATCCATATATGCATGATGTTTTAATTTGGAACAAATCAAAGCATAAATATTTGCATTTAATACAACTGATTCAAACCATCAGAGATAAAAAATACGATTTGGTGGTTAATGTTCAACGATTTGCAACAACCGGTTTGATCACAGCATTTTCAAATGCAGAAACTACGATTGGGTTTAATAAAAATCCTTTTTCAGCATTTTTCAGTAAAAGGATAAAGCATAAAATTGGTACTAATTACAATGGTATTCACGAAGTTGAGCGTAATATGGAATTATTGGCTCATTTGCCCTGTAATGAAAAATTCAGCATCAAACTGTATCCTTCTCATAAAGACTTTGCTCAGGTATCGCAATTTAAAACCGTGAAATATATTTGTATCGCTCCTGCATCTTTATGGAAAACCAAGCAATTTCCTGCTGACAGATGGATTGAATTCTTAAAAGCTATTGATAAAGATATACGTGTATATTTTTTAGGTTCTAAGTCTGATATTTTGCTCTGTGAAAAAATTATTTTACTTTCGGAACATGAAAATTCATTAAATTTATCAGGCAAACTGAGCCTGCTTGAATCTGCGGCATTGATGAAAGATGCTTTTATGAATTATGTTAATGATTCTTCACCATTACATCTTGCATCTTCAACCAATGCCAGTGTTACTGCAATTTTTTGTTCAACGGTTCCTGAATTTGGGTTTGGCCCTTTGAGTGATGATGCTGTTGTTGTTAGTGTTGAAGAAAAATTGTATTGTCGTCCCTGTGGACTTCATGGATATAATGAATGTCCTGAAAAGCATTTTAAATGTGCTTATGATATTGATATTAATAAACTTACAATCAGATTACAGAAAGATGAACAAAGAATTTGATAACGAAATTGAAAATGCAGTGAATGTATTAAAAAATGGAGGTGTACTACTTTATCCAACGGATACCATTTGGGGTATAGGATGTGATGCAACCAATTTTGATGCAGTTGAAAAAATATATCAGATTAAAAAGCGTGAAAAAAATAAAAGTATGATTGTTTTAATGGATGGAATTGAACAGTTGATAAAATATGTTAAGCATGTTCCTTTTGCTGCAATTGATTTACATACTAAAACTGAACGACCGGTTACAATTATATATCCTTCTGCAATAAATCTGGCCAAAAACCTGATAGCTGAAGATGGAAGCATTGCCATCAGGATTCCTAATAATGAATTTTGTAATCAATTGATCAAAGTATTAGGAAAACCTTTGGTATCAACATCTGCAAATTTTTCCGGTGAACCTTCGGCAATAAGTTTCGGAAATATTTCAACAGATTTATTACTTAAAGTGGATTATATTGTTCAATTATATCACAATCAAATTTTAGAAACAAAACCTTCACGGATAATAAAATTAAATATCGATGGAAGTACTCAAATTATAAGAACCTAAAATCATGGAAAAAATTAAAAAAAAATATTCAAACGGAGAAGTCACTATAAGTTGGGAACCTGATTTATGTGATCATTCAGGGATTTGTTACAGAAGTCTGCCAAAAGTATTCAAACCTTCATCTCGACCCTGGATAGATGCTAACGCAGCATCAACAGACGAAATTATCAAAACTGTTAAAAGATGTCCGACAAAGGCATTAAAATATGAATTAAATGAAGCCATGAAAGAAAATGAAAATGAAAAAGATAGCAAAGCTGTAATTACTGTTTTGCAGGATGGCCCTTATTTAATTGATGGTGTTTTTAAAGTGTTGGATAATTTGGGCAATGAAATAGTTTGTGAAGATAGTATTGCTTTATGCAGATGTGGCGCTTCTAAAAACAAACCTTTTTGTGATGGCACACACAATACAAATGGATTTAAAGATGAATGTTAAGCTGACATAAAACATTATTATGAAAAGAATAGCCATTCTGATTTTTTTATTGCTACTACAATTTACGATGTTTGCCCAGAAAGAAAATATTATTGATAGTCTTTATGCAAGCTTGGACCATAGAAAGTTAAATGGATTTATAAGTCTTGTTTCAGATATTACAATCAATGAACATATTCAGTTTGCTTCAACAGGCATAGGGGCTGCATTTTTATTTGGCAATAAATTTTTTATAGGTGGATATGGATTGGGATTGGTTTCTACTATACAAAAATCAGATATTTTAACGGATAATACAATGCTTGACTATCATTTGAATTACGCGCATGGAGGTTTATGGTTAGGGATTATTGATTCACCCTGCAAAAGGTTTCATAGCAGCTTTAGTATTAAAATGGGCTGGGGTGCATTGTTTATGTATAATATTAATAGTCCGATCACTTATAACCTGAACAGAGATGAATTTATTGTTATAACACCACAGATTGAAACAGATATTTTTATAACGAACTGGTTAAGAATCAATTTTGGATTAGGTGTAAGATTTATTTCAGGGTTTTCAGCTCAATACAAAGATTCAAACGGTAATTTTAATAATATTTATAACTCTTCTGAATTTGAAGGATTCATTGCTTCTTTTTCATTAAACTTTGGAAGCTTTTGTAATCAATCTTCAAAGAAAAAGTAATCTTTTTTAAGTCAAGTTTTTTTTTAACTAAGTAATGAAAACAATAAAATGTCGTTTTTTTAAATTTTAATCATCTCTTTTGAAATCGTATAAATGTAAAAAATTACATCTATTCAATTCAAATTTTAGTCTTGTAAATTATCCAATTTGTTTTACTATGAAGAAGGACCGACATTCTGGGTGGTCTTGATTTTTTACAGATTATTTAATAAATCATTTGAGATCCCAATCAATAAATAATTCAGAAAACAATTCAGGACAACGGCAAGGTTTCATTGTTTCCTGATGCACAAAAATCAACATCGTTTCTCCATAATTGATCATTGTATTTTGGGCATTATATATTTCGTAATAAAACCTCATTTTTACAGTTGGTTTTTCTTTAACCATCGTTCTGATTGTTAATTCATCATCATAAAATGCAGGTTTTTTAAAATTTGTAGTCAATTGAATAACTGGCATCATGATTCCAGAATCCTCCAGTTTTTTATAACTTGTACCTAAAGACCGAAGTGCTTCAACTCTTCCAATCTCATAATACTGAGCATAATTACCATAATAAACATAGCCCATTTTATCAACTTCGGCATATCTGACTCTAATCTTGGTTTCAGAAATAAACATTTTTAGTTTTAATTTAAAAATTAATATTATTTATGGAGAAAATACTTTGAACAGAATTTTAAAAAAACAACATTTCTGCAATTTAAAAGTAAATTAGATTGCGAAATTACAAAAAACATAAATATTGCTGATTGTATATTTAATGAATTTTTATGATTGTTTGTGTATTAGTTTGTTACTAGTTCATGCTTAGCATAAAGTTAACTCAGTTTATAATGAGTCTAAATTTTAAAAAATACTAAATAAAAATTTTTTTATTCATTTTTTGTTGTATTATTGTATTGGATTTTAAAAAGTAATTGTAATTTATCAATATGCTGAAATTAAAATGGTTGATAAAAATTGTTAGAACATTAAATTAAAATTAATATTTTGGTCTATATACAACAAAAAAAAGATAAAAACAATAGTATTTTTTTTTTTTTTTTAACTTTTTATTGATCAATTTTGTTGAAAAATAAATACTTCCTTTTAAAATTGAAGCTTTTTATTGCTAAAAGTCTGATTTTTAAAAAACTTTATAAATAAACTAACACAAATTAGAAATTGATGCTGATAATGGAAATTAACTACAAAGAAGTATGGGCTAACTGTCTCAACATCATTAAAGATAATCTGGGAAATAGTCAAAGCTTTAAAACCTGGTTTGAGCCAATTAAGCCTGTTAAGCTTGAGAATAAAGTGCTTACAATTCAAGTGCCCAGTCAATTCTTTTATGAATGGCTAGAGGAACATTATATAGGATTGATAAAAAAAACAATCAAAAAAGAATTAGGTGCAGAAGGTAGGTTAGAATACAGTATTGTAATGGATAATTCTAGTTTTGGTAATGCACCTTTTACAATTAATCTACCAACAGCCAATAAAAATGCTGTTCATAATCCCGCAGTAAATATGCCAATTGATATAAATAAAAATTCATCGAAAGATATTCCTAATCCATTTATTATTCCAGGATTAAAGAAAATTAAAATACATTCTCAATTAAATGATAATTATTCATTTGATAACTTTATTGAAGGAGATTGTAATCGTTTGGCCCGTTCTGCAGGTTTTGCAGTTGCAGAAAATCCAGGGAAAACAGCATTTAATCCTTTATTATTATACAGTAGTGTAGGTTTGGGGAAAACTCATCTTTCGCATGCAATAGGAATACAGGTTAAAAATTTGTATCCTGACAAAACTGTTTTGTATGTAGGTGCTGAACAATTTGCTTCTCAATATATTGATTCTGTCAGAAATAATAATCAAAATGATTTTATCCATTTTTATCAGATGATAGATGTGTTAATCATTGATGATATTCAGTTTTTGGCAGGTAAAGAAAAAACACAGGATATTTTCTTCCACATATTCAATTATCTACATCAAAAAGGAAAGCAAATTGTAATCACTTCCGATAAAGCACCTGTTGAAATGAGTGGAATGGAACCTCGATTGATTTCAAGATTTAAATGGGGACTTTCAGCTGACCTGCAAATACCAAATATTGAAACTCGAATTGCAATTTTACAAAAAAGATTGTATAACGATGGTATCGAAATGCCTGATGAAGTAATTGAATATCTGGCATATAGTATCAATACAAATGTTAGAGAACTCGAAGGTGTACTTATTTCGTTGTTAGCTCAATCATCGCTGAACAAAAAGATTATTACGTTGGAATTGGCTAAGCAAATGATTGATAAATTTGTAAAAAATACTTCAAGAGATATTTCCATAGATTTTATTCAGAAAATCGTTTGCGATTATTTTGGTATTCCGGTTGATAGAATAAGTTCGAAAACACGCAAACGCGAAGTAGTTCAAGCCCGTCAACTGGCAATGTATTTCTCAAAGAAATTAACTAAATCTTCGTTGGCTTCTATTGGTTTGCAATGCGGGAATAAAGATCATGCAACCGTTTTGCATGCTTGCAGAACAGTAAATAATCTAATTGAAACAGATAAGAAATATAAAAATAATGTGGATGAACTTGAAAAGAAAATAAAAATTTAATTTTTTTCCTAAACGACATATTATTAATGATATAACTAAATGTAAGCTCCCAAAAGCTTACATTTGTTATTTGTAAACCAAGGAAAAAGTCAATAGTGAATAGTGAACAGGCGATGGAGCGAAGATGCAAGTGAAGAGTGAAGAGTGAAGAGTGAAGAGTGAAGAGTGAAGAGTGAAGAGTGAAGAGTGGACTGAACAAAAGCTCAGTAACCCATTAAACAGTAACCAATAACCAAACCATGATACCGGATTTTGAAATCATCACTCAGGCAGCAGAAAGAATAAAACCTTATATTCATCGTACACCGGTGTTAAGTTCTCAAAGGATCAATCAACTGCTGAATGCTGAAATTTTTTTTAAATGTGAAAATTTACAAAAAGCTGGTGCATTCAAAACACGTGGTGCTGTAAATGCTGTTTTTTCACTAAAAAACGATGAATTATCAAATGGAGTTGCTACACATTCATCGGGAAATCATGCACAGGCCCTGGCAAGAGCTGCTTCGTTAAGAGGCATCAATGCATACATCGTCATGCCGGAAGATTCATCAAAAGTTAAAATTGATGCAGTGATAGGGTATGGTGGAATCATTACTTTTTGTAAACCAACATTGGAAGCTCGTGAAACAACACTGGCTTCCATAATTGAAGAAACCAAAGCTTTTGAAATACATCCATATAATGATTACCGGATAATTGCAGGACAGGCAACTGCTGCAATGGAGTTTTTTGAACAAGCCCCAAAACTTGATATAATTATGACTCCGGTTGGGGGAGGGGGCTTACTTAGCGGAACAGCGTTGGCTACTCATTACTTTTCTTCCGGAACCATCGTGATAGCTGCTGAACCTGAACAAGCCAATGATGCTTATCTGTCATTTTATTCCGGTAAATTCCAACCCTCTATTCAACCCAATACCATAGCTGATGGTTTAAGAACATCATTAGGAACTAAGACGTTTCCCCTTATTCAGCAGCATGTACATCAAATTGTGACCGTTAGTGAAAATGCTATTGTTGAAGCCATGCGATTGGTATGGGAAAGTACTAAACTTCTGATTGAAACTTCATCGGCTGTTACTATTGCAGCTTTACTGGAGAAGAAATTGAGTGGTGATGGAAAAAAAATCGGAATTATTATTTCTGGTGGAAATGTAGATTTGGACAATTTGCCATGGTAAGGAAAGGATAAAGGATAAAGTGAATAGTGAATAGTGAATAGTAAATAGTGAATATTTAAATATTTAAATATTTAAATATAAATAGTTATCAGGCCTAATTGCCTAGTAGCTGAAAATGAATTGATTGAAATATTTTTAGATGGAAGAAAAACCTTTCATTTCCAAAAATAACGAAAAATATGCAAAAAGGAAAATTATACCTTATCCCTTCAACAATTGGCGATTCGCCTGTAGATATGGTAATACCTGTCTTTAATAGAACAATTATCAATCAGATTGATATTTATATTGTTGAAGAAATCAGAACTGCCAGACGATTTTTGAAAAAAGCAGGATTGCTTAAACCTATAGATGAGCTTACTTTTTTTGTTTTGAATGAACATTCAAAACCTGAAGAAATTGATAACTATCTGGATGCCATTCAAAAAGGAGAAAATGTTGGATTATTGTCTGAAGCTGGAGTTCCTTGTATTGCTGACCCGGGTGCTGAAATAGTAAGAATAGCTCAAGCTAAAAATATTGAAGTTGTTCCTTTGGTTGGACCGTCCTCTATTTTGTTGTCATTGATGGCTTCAGGCTTCAATGGACAGCAATTTGCATTTCTGGGTTATTTGCCTGTGGATAAGAACCAGAGAATAAATAAAATAAAAGAAATAGAACGAAATGTTTTCCAGAAAAGCGAAACACAGATTTTTATTGAAACACCATATCGCAACAATCAATTGATTGAATCGCTTTTACAAACCTGCCGGAGCGAAACATTATTGTGTATAGCCACTGATATAACCCTGGAAACGGCTTTTATTAAAACAAAAACCATAGCAGCCTGGAAAAAATCAGTTCCGGATTTTCATAAAAAGACGACTGTATTTTTGTTGTATAAATAAAAAACTTATTTGAAAACTAATTATTCCTATTGTTTTGAAATAAAAAAACCATCCTTATTGTATTGAAAGGATGGTTTTTTATTTTATAGAATTGAGGTTTAGATGAAATTCAATTCTTTCAAACAGAAATAAATTTTTTCAAAAGTACGTTCAATATCGTTGTCTAATCCAACAGAAAATCTTACCAGTCCTTCGCTTAATCCCATTTCTTTTTGAGTTTCTTCAGGAATCTCAGAAGAAGTACTTTTGCCGGAATTGCTGAACAATGTTTTGAAATAGCCTAAACTAACAGCTAAGTATCCAACACCTTGATTTTGCATCATTTCCATCAATTTTGACGCTCTTTCAGCAGTTTGCATATCAATAGAAATAATTCCTCCGAAACCATATTCAGTATTCATCATTTTCTTCATTACATCATGTCCTTTACATTCAGGCATTCCAGTATAAACAAATTTTAAACCTATTTCTTTGAATTTTTTGGCAAGAAACATAGCATTGAAACTATGTTGTTTCATGCGAATATGTAATGTATGAAGGTTTTTCAAAATACTTGATGAACGCATTGGATCTAAAACAGGTCCTAATAACATTGCTGTTCCGTCATTTACATCTATCAAAGAATTGATATAATCAGAACTGCCGCAAATTGCCCCTGCAACACAATCGTTTTTGCCATTGATAAATTTGGTCATGCTGTAAACAACAATATGTGCACCATTTTTAATTGGTGATACAATCATAGGTGTGAAAGTATTGTCAACCATAAGTTTTGCACCAAAACTTTCTGCAATAATTGATAAAGCAGGTAAATCGGAAATCTGTAACAATGGATTGGTCATTGTTTCAGTATAAATGATTTTAGTATTTGGACGCATGGCTTTTTTAACAGCATTTAAATCTGTAATATCAACAAAAGTAACATCAATCTTGAATTTAGCAAGATAATTTTTTAAAAAGGCATAAGTTCCACCATAAGTTGTAACACTTGAAACGATATGATCACCTGTATTTACAAGTTGCAAAATAGCTGAAGTAATAGCTGCCATTCCCGATCCGGTAACCCATGCTGATTCAGTACCTTCCATTGCAGCTAATGCATCTGCTAAATATTTATTACTTGGATTCCAATGACGAGAATACAAATAGCAACCTTCGGCTTCACCCTGGAAAGTATCAATCATCGATTTAGCTTCTAAAAAAGTAAAAGTTGCCGAATCGGTTATAGATGGATTAACTCCACCAAACTCTCCAAATTGTTTCATATCCTGTACATTGTTTGCCGGATCAATTTTTTTCATATCGTTTGAATTTTAATGTTTTAATTTGTTAAATAAATAACTGACATTTGTATATTTCTAAATAAAAACCAATTAATTATCAGGCAAAATTAGATTTTTTTAATGGATAAGCAATGGAATTCGAAATAAATTTAATAATTTCGCAATCTGGATTTTTAAAGTACTTAAAATATTTATTTTACAAAATGTACTTGAAAATTAATCTTACTGACTATTAAAATGCTTTGTGAAATTTAGCATTTTGAAAAAGTAAAAATGATCTAATGTTTAAAATAATTTTGATAATATAAATTTTGACAATATTATGAATTACGATATAATAATTATAGGTAGCGGTCCGGGAGGATACGTTGCAGCTATCAGAGCTTCACAACTAGGTTTAAAAACGGCAGTAGTTGAACGAGCTGAATTAGGTGGCATTTGTTTAAATTGGGGTTGCATTCCTACCAAGGCATTGCTCAAAAGTGCTCAGGTTTTTAATTATATTTCACATGCTGCTGATTATGGTATCAACATAGAAGGTGATATTAAAGCTGATTTTGAAAAAATAGTGAAACGTAGCAGAGGTGTAGCTGATGGAATGAGCAAAGGTATTGAATTCCTTTTTAAGAAAAACAACATTGATGTAATCACAGGTTTCGGAAAAGTGTTACCGGGGAAAAAAGTTGAAGTTACTGATGCCGAAGGTAAAATTACAGAAATTTCTGCCAACCATATTATAATTGCTACTGGTGCACGTTCTCGTGAATTACCCAATCTTAAACAAGATGGAAAAAAAATAATAGGTTATCGTGAAGCCATGTCATTGACAGAACAACCTAAATCTATGGTTGTTGTTGGCTCAGGTGCAATTGGTTCTGAATTTGCTTATTTCTATAATTCAATTGGAACACAGGTAACTTTGGTGGAATTTTTACCAAATGTGGTTCCTGTGGAGGATGAGGAAGTTTCAAAACAACTGGAGCGTTCATTTAAAAAACAAAAAATGAAAGTAATGACAGATGCTTCAGTTGAAAGTGTTGATACATCTGGTGATATATGCGTTGTTACCATTAATACAAAGAAGGGTGAAATAGTAGTAGAAGCTGAAATTGTATTATCTGCTGTGGGCATCTCAACTAATCTTGAAGGAATAGGGTTGGATGAAACCGGTATTAAATACGATAAAGGTAAAGTAATTGTTGATGACTTCTACAAAACCAATGTGGAAGGTTATTATGCTATAGGTGATATTGTTCATGGACCTGCTTTAGCACATGTTGCTTCTCACGAAGGTATTGTTTGTGTTGAAAAAATAGCCGGACATCATACTCAGGCAGTTGATTATGGTAATATTCCGGGATGTACGTATACAAACCCTGAAATAGCTTCTGTAGGATTGACTGAAAAGCAAGCCATAGAAGCAGGTTATGAACTTCTGATTGGCAAATTTCCTTATTCTGCCTCAGGCAAAGCCACTGCATCAGGTAATAGAGATGGTTTTGTAAAAGTTATTTTTGATGCTAAAAATGATATATGTCTGGGTTGTCATATGATAGGTGACAATGTAACAGAAATGATTGCTGAACTGGTGGTTGCCCGTGATTTAAAGGCTAAAGGGCGTGATTTGTTAAATGCTGTTCATCCTCATCCAACAATGTCGGAAGCAGTTATGGAAGCTGTAGCTGCAGCTTATGGAGAAGTTATTCATATTTAGTTACTGAGATATTAAGTTATTGAGTTATTGAGTTAATAAGTTATTGAGTTAATAGGTTAGTTCATGACATCATATTCATATCTATCTAATTTTTTTTACAGAATAACTTAATTTACAAATAATTCAATAACTATAATAAAAACTTTACGCACTTATTAATATGGAAATAATTAAAACACCCTTGGCTGATTTGCTGATTATTCAACCTCAGGTTTTTCGCGACGACAGAGGGTATTTCTTTGAATCGTTTAATCATCAGCATTTTATAGATGCAGGACTAAACCTTAATTTTGTTCAGGATAATGAATCGAAATCTCAAAAAGATGTGTTGAGAGGATTGCATTTTCAAAATCCTCCTTTTGCCCAGGGTAAATTAGTAAGGGTTATAAAAGGAAGTGTTATGGATGTAGCTGTGGATATACGCAAAGAGTCAACCACCTATGGATTGTTTTATAAAATAGAACTCAATGAAACCAATAAAACCATGTTGTGGATTCCGCCTGGTTTTGCTCATGGTTTTGCAACATTGGAAAATGATACTATTTTCTCTTATAAATGTACAAATTTATACAATAAAGCCTCGGAAGGCTCTATATTATGGAACGATACTGATTTAAATATTGACTGGAACATAGAACATCCGGTTTTATCTGATAAAGATAAAATTTCACCATTCTTTAAAGATTTTGTAAGTAATTTTTAATGGCAATATATTTATTTCATGAAAAAGGATTAAAATCTTTATCTATTTTCTTTTTTATACAATATTAAAAACCATTATACGTTTAGACATCATCCATTTTTATATAGTTTTCCAATGAATATAAAACGATTACTTTTTGTAATTTTATTTACGATTACAGCTTTGGTTTCCGGTAAATACTTCATTTATTCCTCTCAGCGCGAAATAAACTCAGATGAAAGTTACCGAAAAGCATTCCAAACCAATTATAAAATTTTTTCGGTTGAAGTTCCTTCAAAATTAGATTTTTGCAATGAAGAAGTTCCTGTGAAAATGTTTTATGTTCGCGAATCTTTAGAACGAGAATTACTTACCAATACTTACTGGCAATCTAATACTATGTTGATGCTCAAGCGAGCCTATCGTTGGTTTCCTGTTATTGAACCCATTTTAAAAAAGAATAATATTCCTGACGATTTTAAATACCTTGCTTTAATAGAAAGTGGTTTCATGAATGTAGTTTCACCCGCCAATGCTGCAGGTTTTTGGCAATTTATAAAGCCAACAGGGCAAAAGTATGGTTTAGAGATCAACGAAGATGTAGATGAACGCTATCATCTCGAAAAAGCTACTGAAGCTGCTTGTAAATTCATAAACAGCACGCATAATATCTTTAATAACTGGACACTTGCTGCTGCGTCCTACAATATGGGCGAATTTGGAGTAAAACGTTCACTTGAAACACAAAATGTATCTTCTTACTATGATTTATATCTCAACGACGAAACTTCACGTTATGTTTACCGGATTTTAGCACTGAAATTAATTTATACACAACCTGTTAAATATGGTTTTTATTTAAGGTTGAAAGATTTATATCCTCCTATTCCTTATAATATCATTGCTATTGATTCAAACATTCCAAGTCTGGTTGATTTTGCAAAATCCAACAAAATTACTTATCGAATTTTAAAAGACTTTAATCCATGGTTGCGAAACAAACAACTTATAAATAAAACAAAAAAGATTTACGAAATTAAAATACCCCGTGCAGGCTATGATAATTATGATAATTTAATAGGTAAAGATAACGATCAATTATTTAATGACACTTCAAATATTGATAGATTATAAAAGGATAAAGGTTAACTTAAAAAGTGAAAAGGAAACTGAGCATTTTCTCAGTCCCGAGCTACAATTTCTTACAAAGTATGGTTACTGAGCGATGACTAAGTATAATTACTGTTTGAAAGCATAGTACGAGTTGGAATTTTTTATTTGGAGACTGTTCGCTGTCCACTGTTCACTCTTCACTCTTCACTGTTCACTCTTCACTTTTTACTCTTCACTCTTCAATAATTTTCTTTTCCAACAATAACTTTTAATGCTTTGGGTAATAAGCTGAATACAAAAGGCCCGTGTCCTAAAGATTCTCCATCTGCTTCAATATAAATTTTGTTGTCAGAGTTCACTGTTACTTTTGAAGTTTGAAAAGATATTACTTTTGGATGTGTTGTTATGCTTCCATCGTATAGCTTTTTGATGCTTTTTATCAAATCAAATTTGCTTACTTTTTTTATGATAGTTACATCCAATAAACCATCATCGGCCACAGCATTGGGTAACTGCATCATTCCGCCTCCATTGTATTTGCAAATGCCTACACTCATACTAAAAAATATTGTGTTGATTTCTTTATCGTCAGCTATTATTCTTATTTGTTCGTCTTTGTAATAAAATAAAGAAGTGAAAATGTTTAGAAAATATGATAATTTACTTCCTTTCCCTTTAACTTTTTCAGCATTTGTTTTTCTTGCCACCAGCGCATCATATCCCAAACCTGTAACATTTATAAAATAGCGTTCTTTAGTTTCATGATCCATTTGAAAACTGACTTTACCAATATCCTGGATAAAAGTGATGTTTTTAACGATAATATCGACTGCTTTTTGATAATTAATCGGAATATTAAACATTCTACACCAATCATTACCTGTGCCAACCGGTATCATCCCAATCTGAAATGCCGAAGTTTCAATTTCCGTTTGGCTAAAAATACCATTTACCATCTCGTTAAGTGTACCATCACCTCCAACAGCTATAAAATTACGAAATCCATCCTCAATCGCTTTTTGTGTGAGTAAAACAGCATGATTTAATGTTTCAGTAAATCTAATTTGATAGCAAATACCAGTTTTATCAATGAGTTGTTTTATCTTTTCCCAATCTTTTCCACCTTTTCTGCTACCTGCATTGGGGTTTACAATAATCATCCAATCCTGATTTATCATTTTATAAATGTTATGTTATTTAGTAATTGCAAATGCAAAGTTACAAATACTATGATTTGTATTTTCACAAATATTATCAGTAATTTAGATTACTGCTTTAGAAAGTTGTTGTTTATTGTATTTTAATATTTGAGCATTTAAAAAAAATAACAGGCTGAATACCTTAATTGATCAAAAATATTGACAGCTTGTGAATAATGTTTGAAATTTTGAACTATTATATTCGTATTTTTGAATTTGTGTTTCAATAAATAAATAAAAATATATTTATAAAAAAAGCAATGAAGCTTTCTTGTAAAACAGTTAAAAAAGAATTACTTTTGCAAATATTTTGAAGGAAACAAAAAACAATGAAATATAAACTCAATACAATAGAAGAAGCTATCGAAGACTTTAAATCAGGTAAAGTTTTAATAGTAATAGATGATGAAGATCGTGAGAATGAAGGCGATTTTATCACGGCAGCAGAAACCATTACACCAGAAATTGTTAATTTTATGGCAATGCACGGTAGAGGTCTGATTTGTGCACCGGTAAACGAAGAAAGATGCGATGAATTAAATCTGCACATGATGGTTTCTAACAATACTTCAGCTCATGAAACTCAGTTTACAGTTTCTGTTGATTTACTGGGAGACGGTTGTACAACCGGAATTTCTGCAAGCGACAGGTCTAAAACCATCAAATCATTAACCAATCCTAATACCAAAGCTTCTGACTTAGGTCGTCCAGGACATGTTTTTCCACTAAGAGCTAAAAAAGGTGGTGTTCTTCAACGTGCTGGACATACAGAAGCTACCATTGACCTTGCCCGTATGGCTGATTTGTTCCCTGCAGGTGTTTTGGTTGAAATAATGAACGAAGATGGAACGATGGCACGTTTACCTGAATTAATGGTGATTGCTGAAAAATTTAAGCTGAAAATCATCACTATTAAGGATTTGATTGCATATCGCATTAAAAACGAAAGTCTGATCAGAAGAGAACAAATAGTAAATTTGCCAACTGAATATGGGAATTTTAAATTACATGCTTATACCCAATTAACAACAGGAGATACTCATTTGGCTTTGGTAAAGGGTATTTGGGAGAAAGATGAAGAAATTCTTGTAAGGGTTCATTCATCCTGTGTTACTGGTGATATTTTTGCATCTTACAAATGTGATTGCGGTCAGCAATTGCACCGTTCAATGGAAATGATTGAAAAAGAAGGCAAAGGTATCG
Organism: Bacteroidales bacterium; assembly: GCA_038204725.1. Classification (GTDB taxonomy): domain Bacteria; phylum Bacteroidota; class Bacteroidia; order Bacteroidales; family JACABE01; genus JACABE01. The sequence goes on from JBBRCQ010000053.1 coordinate 18,466, forward strand.
TTGTATATATGAATCAAGAGGGGAGAGGAATTGGTTTATTGAATAAACTAAAAGCTTATCATCTACAGGAAATGGGTAAAGATACTGTTGAAGCCAATGAAGAACTTGGTTTTAAACCGGATGAGCGTGATTATGGCATTGGTGCTCAGATATTAAGAGATTTAAATGCTCATAAAATCCGCTTAATCAGCAATAATCCTGTAAAAAAAGTAGGTTTAACTGCTTATGGTATAGAAATTGTAGAAACAATCCCGCTCATTATTGATCCTAACGTTTTTAACATTGAATATTTAAGAACTAAACAGGAAAAAATGGGCCATTTGCTTCATATATAATATTAAATATAGATATTTTAATAAAAAAAAGCTATAAAAGTAAAATTTTATAGCTTTTTTTGTTGTGTGTAATTTTTATTATATGAACGTCATTTAGTGTAAATTAGGTTAGCTGTATTCATCAAAATATTGATTTTAAATAGCATTCTAAAGTTCATATAAATTATTAATATAGCAAATTTAAATTTCTTAAAAAGGAGTGATACTTATACCTATTGAAATTGGATACATCTGAGGTTCTTTGTCTTTTTCAAATAATTTTGAAAAGGAATAATATGCCATCAGATTATACATTCCATAACCTATCCTGGCTGTTATCCCATAATTCAGAGTATTCAGATATTTAATATTACTTTTTTTAAGAGTGATCACATCTTTTGTGCCTTCAATTACATCCTCACCTCTGTATTTTGTATGATTACTAAAGTTGTAGCCTAATTTACACCCAATAGAAGCTTTAAAACGTTTATTCCTGTCTGCTCTTGTCTTGAATTTAATTTCGAAAGGGATATCAATAGAGGTGATATTTATTTTGTTAACATTGTAATCAATATCTTCCTTATATTTATTTTTTAATTTAATAAAATCAGTTCTTCCTGTGAGTTGATTAATTTCAGGATCTGCATCACTGTAAAAATTATGGGAACCCACACCAATGCCACTGTTTAAGCTGAAATTTGTTTTCCCAATGGGTAAATTGAGCATAAAATATACATTCACCCCTTGATTAATAACTCTGTTGTCAGCTTCATCTGGAACATCCTGCCAAATATCTGTAAAAAGATCAACCATAAAAAAATCATGACCTTTGTTTTTTTTAGAAGTTAAAGAGATTGTATCCTGTGAAAAACCTTTTAATGTAAAGATAATCAATACTATTAATACTAAATGTGATTTCATAAGCTTAAATTTATTCAAGAATGGTAATACTTTTTGTAAAAAAAGTAAGTTTATTATACATTGACTTATATGTTTATTCTCTAAAAATGTCTTGCGAATTTTAGATTGGCAACTTCTTACACCGACAGAAATAATAATTTAATAGATATAGCATTTTTAAAATGAAATGACTGTATCAAATAAAAAATCATTAAAAAGTTGGACAAAGATAAGTACTTTTGCAAAAAAAATATTATTTTTTTTTGAGTTTTTTTTTGAAGACTTAATAAATCTGCCATTTACTATTATCTATGAAGTGTTCTCCAATCAAGTAAAAAATAAGTTATATAATTTTGAGTAGGTTTGTATTTAATATAAAGTATACATTGTGAATAGTATGTATGCGTTTATATAACTAAGTAATTTAATTTTAATAAATTGAGTAAAAACTATAAAATATCAGATTGGTTACCCACAACGGTAAAAGAAATGGAAATGAGAGGTTGGGAACAACCTGATATTATTATCGTTTCCGGCGATGCATATGTGGATCATCCTGGTTTTGGTCCTGCTGTTATTGGCAGGATTTTAGAGAAAAGTGGTTACAAAGTTGTAATTCTTCCTCAACCCAATTGGCGAGACGATTTGCGGGATTTTAAAAAATTAGGGAAACCACGTTTGTTTTTTGGAGTTACTGCAGGTTGTATGGATTCTATGGTGAATCATTACACAGCTAATCGACGCATGCGAAGTGATGATGCCTACACACCCGGAGGAATTGCAGGATTTCGGCCTGATTACGCATGTGTTGTTTATTCAAGAATATTAAAAGAATTATACCCGGAAACTCCTGTTATATTAGGTGGTATTGAAGCATCTTTGCGAAGAGTTACGCATTATGATTACTGGTCTGATACTTTAAAACCTTCAATATTAATTGATAGCGGTGCCGATTTACTTGTTTATGGAATGGGCGAAAAAACCATAACAGAACTTGCTCATCAGCTTTCTGACAATAAGAAAATCAATACAATCATTGATATTCCACAAACTGCCTTTCTTGTACCTAAATATGATTTACAATTTCAAGTAAATAATTGGAAAACAATTGAATTGGCTTCACATGAGCAATGTTTAAAAGATAAAAAAATATATGCTTCAAATTTTAAAATAATTGAAGAAGAATCAAATAAACAATTGGCAGACAGGATTATACAGAAGGTAGGCGATAAAATTTTAATTATCAATCCTCCTTATCCGGTAATGACTGAACAGCAAATAGATGCTTCTTTTGATTTGCCTTATACCCGATTGCCACATCCAAAATATGAAAAAAGAGGAGTCATTCCTGCTTTTGAAATGATTAAATTTTCAGTTAACATCCATAGAGGTTGCTTTGGTGGTTGTGCTTTTTGTACCATTTCTGCCCATCAGGGAAAGCTGATCAGCAGTCGTTCAGAAAAATCAATATTAAAAGAACTTGATGATATTGTTCAAATGCCTGATTTCAAAGGATATATTTCTGATCTGGGAGGTCCGTCAGCAAATATGTATCAAATGCAAGGCAAAGATTTAACAGTGTGCCAAAAATGCAAAAGATATTCCTGCATCTTTCCTTCTACATGTATTAATCTGAATACTAATCACAAACCTATTATTGAGTTATATAAAAAAGCAGCTAAAATTGCCGGTATCAAAAAGGTATTTATCGGAAGTGGCGTACGTTATGACCTATTTACAGGTAAATCAAGATCTGAATCAATTGCCAATGCTTACGATGAATATGCAAAGCAATTAATTATACATCATGTTTCGGGCAGATTAAAAGTTGCTCCTGAACATAATTCAGAAAACGTTTTACAAATAATGCGTAAGCCTTCATTTAAACTATTTGAGGAGTTTAAAGCTAAATTTGAAAGAATTTCGGGTGATGCAGGGTTGAACCAACAAATTATTCCCTACTTTATCTCCAGTCATCCTGGTTGTGATGTAACCGATATGGCATTATTGGCTTTAGAAACCAAATATTTAGGTTTTAAACCTGAACAAGTGCAGGATTTTACACCTACACCTATGACACTTGCAACTGAAATTTATTATTCAGGTTATCATCCTTATACATTAAAACCGGTTTTTTCTGCTAAAACGCAAATCCAAAAAAAAGAACAAAACCTTTTTTTCTTTTGGTATAAAACAGAAAACCATCCATTGATTTACAATATTCTTAAACGGATGAACAGAGAAGATTTAGCTAACAAATTATTACCACAGAAAAAGAATATTTATCCAGGAAAAATGAACAATTTTCGAGGTAAAAAACGTTAGTTTTTTAATCTAATCTACTTGAATAGCCTATAATTGTTAACTGTTTTTAACAAAAATGCATTGAAAATTTTTTCTATTGCAGATTTATTATTGTAACTTTGCACTTTAATTTTAATTAATAGTAAGTTATATTTTATAACACATAGTAATATATATATATGTAAATCAATTGTTTGACTATAATGGATTTGCAATGCAGTATTATATTTAAACAAGAATATAGATTTAAAAATTTTGAATTATTTTTGCTTAATATTAGTTAAATCAATAAAATAGAGATAAAAGCGTATGCATAATTTTCATATCCCAGTAATGGGAATTGGTTTTACTGTCGATACTCCTGTAAAAGTTGCTCATCTGGGTATTTCATCTGTCATTTCACTGTTAGATGATATGTTGATAGAAAAAATGAGAGAATTTTATTGTAATAAATTTGAAATCCCCTATCAGGAAATATCAAATAAAGTAGAAGACTTTAGAGCTAAAAGAATCACAAATTATTTAAATACAATTGATAAAATTGTAAAAGATAAGTTTGCTGAGCTTAAAAATTCTGCTTCCGAATTAGGAAAAGAATTTGAAAAATATATGGATTTACTTCCTGATATTTCTCCAATTAAACAAAAATTTGATGAATTTCAACAGGATTTGCAAAAGAAAAAAGAAAATCTGCAATGGATCATCAATAATTTAACTGTTGGTGATATTGATGTAAATATCATGACCAAACTGGATAAATTTAATTATTTGAATGGTGAAATTCAAGCTGTTGAATTCAATGATGCGCATGCTGCTTTGAGAGGTTTTGCAAATAGTAATCTAAATTCATCGGTTGTTTTATCTGCCGGGATGAATCCCAGATTGTATGCATATTTTGAAAAGTTGAATGACTTTTTTCCGGATGAAAACGGATTTTTGAAAAAACGAATTATCTTAAAAGTAAGTGATTATAGATCAGCTATTATACAAGGAAAGTTTTTTGCAAAAAAAGGGTTGTGGGTTTCTGAATATCGCGTTGAATCAGGACTTAATTGTGGTGGACATGCTTTTCCTACGCAAGGACATTTAATGGGTCCAATATTAGAAGAATTTAAAAAGAATCGTGCCGATCTTATTAATTCTACTTATGAATTATATTCAGCTTCACTTAAAACACAACAACGTCCTTGTCCTGAGCAACCACCTGCCATTAAAATCACTGCTCAAGGTGGGGTAGGGACGCATCTGGAACATGATTTTCTGTTAAACTATTATCAGCTTAATTCAATTGGCTGGGGGTCACCTTTTTTGTTGGTTCCTGAAGTAGTAAATGTTGACCCTAATACGTTACAACTTTTAAGTGATGCAAAAGAAAAAGATTTATATCTGAGTAATACATCTCCACTTGGTGTTCCTTTTAATACATTAAGAAGCAATACAAAAGATGTAGAAAAGCAAGAATGGATCAAGAACGGAAAACCAGGTAGTCCATGTCCCAAAAAATATGGTGCTATCAATATGGAAGGACTTTGTACAGGTTCCAGGCAATATCAGCGTGAAAAAATTAAAGAACTTGAAACACTGAATTTAAATGAATCTGAATACAAAAAGGCATACGATAAAATTACAGTAAAGTCATGTATTTGTGTTGGTCTGGGTACTTCTGTGCTGCTTGTAAACGATTTAGATATTAAAGTTGAAGGTTCAGGCGTTTCAGTTTGTCCAGGACCTAATTTAGCTTTTTTCGATAAAGTAGTGAGTTTGAAGGAAATGGTTGATCATATCTATGGCAGAACAAATTTGCTTAGAGATAATAATCGTCCAAATATGTTTGTAAATGAATTGGTATTATATCTCAATTATTTAAAATCAGACATGGAAGAAGCAGATAAACCTCTTACTTCCAAACAGTTAGACTATTATTCAAATTTTAAAACAAATATGCTGAATGGTATTGAATATTATTTTTCATTGGTTGAAAATCAGGGTCAATCAGCTTGCAATATTAATGTTGATTTACTTCAAAAGTATAAGCTTGAATTAGAAGAATTAAGTATTCATTAAATATTTTAAAACCTGCATTTATGCAGGTTTTTTTATGCCGTTTTAGTTAGAAAACTAATTTGCAACCCCAGAACATAAAGAAAAAGTAATAGAAATTAGCGATCCTGAAAATAAAATAGAAAAGTTTAACATAACAAAACTATTTTCTTATCTACAATATTTAAAAATTCATTATCTTTACCAATTCTAAATAAGATTAAAACTTAGTACAATGAACTATACAATTGAAAAAGTTAAAGAAGCACTGAGTCAGGTGAATGACCCTGATTTAAAACGTGATTTGATCACGTTGAAAATGATTGAAAATATAACCATCAATGAAAAAAAAATCAGTTTTGATCTGGTTTTAACCACACCGGCTTGTCCCATGAAAAATAGGATGAAAAATGATTGTATTCAAGCTATTCACGAGGTAATTGATAAGGAAGCTGATGTTGATGTTAATTTAACATCAAGAGTTACAAGCCGAAGAGCTGAAAGTGATGATTTTTTAAAAGGAATTAAAAACATAATTGCTGTCGCTTCAGGTAAAGGAGGTGTCGGGAAATCTACAGTTGCGGTTAATCTTGCTGTAGCATTGGCAAACACAGGTGCAAATGTTGCATTGGTGGATGCTGACATTTACGGACCCAGCATTCCAATAATGTTTGATGCAGTCAACGAAAAGCCTGCAGCAGTCGAAAACAATGGCAAAACCAAAATCATACCTTTAAAAAAATATGGTGTCAAACTTTTGTCTATCGGTTTTTTTGTGGATCCTGAAAAAGCATTGGTATGGAGAGGTCCTATGGCATCGGGTGCTTTAAAACAATTGTTTACAGATGGTGATTGGGGCGAAATAGATTATATGGTCATTGATTTGCCACCGGGTACAGGAGATATGCATTTAACAATGATTCAAACTGTTCCTGTTACAGGTGCATTAATTGTAAGCACTCCTCAACAATTAGCGATAGCTGACGTTAAAAAAGCTGCTAATATGTTTTCTCAGGAAAGTATCAATGTTCCGATTCTGGGTGTAGTAGAAAATATGGCTTATTTTACACCCGCAGAATTACCCGACAATAAATATTATATTTTTGGTAAAGAAGGTTGTACCAAGCTGGCAAAAGATTTAGGTGTACCTTTATTAAGTCAGATTCCTATTGTTCAAAGTATTGCTCAATCGGGAGATAGCGGAAAACCAATAGCTTCTGACACAAATTCAATCATGGGTAAAGCTTTTATGGATCTTGCAGAAAAAGTAGCCCAACAAATTGCTATCAGAAATGCAGAACAACAACCAACAAAAAAAGTTGAAATATCACATTAAAATAACCTAAATAAATAATCATGACAATAGACGAAAAAATTGAGATGACGAATAAAGTTCAAAATGTAATTGAACAAATCAGACCTTACTTGCAATCCGATGGTGGTGATATTCAATTTGTTGAATTAACCGAAGATATGATCGTAAAAGTAGAATTACAGGGAGCTTGCGGTTGTTGCCCTCATAGTTTGATGACACTTAAAAATGGTGTTGAACAGGCTGTTGTAAAAGCTATTCCTGAAATTAAATCGGTTGAATCTATTTAAAATTTATAGATTTAGTTTTGATCTTAAAGGCATAAAATCTGTAAATAAATGACAGGTTTTATGCTTTTTTATTTATGAAGAAAGATTGAATTATTTTTGAAAGAATAATAAAATTCCACAAGTAAATTAATTGTGATTCACAACATGAAAAAAATAATATATCTCTTGATAATTGGATTGTTTCCCTTTTTTCAATATTCAAAGGCACAAAACCTATACTTTCCTCCTTTAAGCAGTACTGCCGGTTGGGATACTGTTTCTCCAACTTCAATGGGTTGGTGTGTCAACCAGATAGATACGCTGTACAATTTCTTACAGCTTGAGAATACCAAAGGATTTGTGCTATTGAAAGATGGTAAAATAGTGCTGGAAAAATACTTTGGCAGTTTTACCCAAGACAGTTTATGGTACTGGGCTTCGGCTGGTAAAACCATAACTTCTTTTTTAGTTGGAAAAGCGCAGGAAGAAGGTTTTTTATCCATTCATGATACTTCTTCGAAATATTTAGGAATCGGATGGACTAATTGTACACCTTTGCAGGAAAGTAAAATTAAAATTCAAAATCAACTTACAATGACTTCAGGCTTGGATGATGGCGTTCCCGATAACCATTGTACGCTGGATACCTGTCTGAACTATAAGGCAGATGCCGGCAATCGATGGGCTTATCACAATGCTCCCTATACTTTACTTGAAAATGTTATACAAACAGCTACGAGACAGCATATCAATACATATACGCAATCAAAGTTAAAATTAAAAACCGGTATGAATGGCTTTTGGCTTAAAGTAGATTATAACAATTTATTTTTCAGCACAGTAAGAAGTATGGTGCGTTTTGGATTGTTGTTTCAGAATAATTGTATATGGAACAACGATACATTGATGCATGACACCACATACCTCAATCAAATGACACAAACATCTCAAACTTTTAATCAATCATATTGGGTATTCCGGAGCAAACTGTACACCCTATTCCGGAGCAAACTGTACAGGTCATTCCGGAGCAAACTGTACACCCGATTCCGGAGCAAACTGAACAGTTTTTTATTAGATGATTTTGGTTATATTATGTGTTGATTAAAACACATAAATATGTCAAACCAAACAATTGGATCAGTTATGATACGAGAAATCATCAGAATGAAGGATCTTGGCCTTTC
>JBBRCQ010000054.1:0-25963 GCA_038204725.1 Bacteroidales bacterium
TAAAATATGAATTGAATCAAATGATTAGTTTAAAAATTTAATTTCATGAAAACTATTTTATCAAAAATTTCACTTTATAAGAATTCAATTAAGAGAAAATGGAATTTACAAAATACGACATTATATTGTTTTCATTACTTAAATAGGAGCGTATTCAGAAAAGTGTGTAATTTTTTTTACTAATTCGATATTGCTCAGTACAAGTTCACTGTTCACTGATCACTGTTCACTGTTGACTGTTCACTGTTTTCTGTTATTTTCAATGATTTGTTTCAACAAATACTCCAAACCATTGAGTTTTATTTCATATAGCGTCTCCAGCATCATACCCAGTTTGCCGGCAGGAAATCCTTTTTGCTTAAACCAAACCAGATAAGGTTCCGGCAAGTAACACAAAATAGTCCCTTTGTATTTTCCAAAAGGCATCTGCATTGTTGTCAATTCAACGAGTATTTGCGAATTCGCCGAAAAATTAACTTCTTCCATGGTAATGGTTAATAGTTAAGGGTTATTAAGTTATTGAGTTTACTGATTGCTGGTTTTAGTCACTGTATACTAGTTACTAATAACTAGTATACAGTGACTAGTAACTAATCATCAGTTATTTTTTTACTACGCCCAATGGCAATAATTCTCTTCCGTATAATTCGTTTAAGATTTGACCAAGACATGTATAAATAGCAGCCAATCCGCAGATGATTCCATCATAACCTGCAATAACTTTTATTGTATGATTACCTGTAAAATCAGCAATGGCTAATAATGCAAACAAAACTACCAATGTTCCGAATACAAATTGCAATGCACAACTCAATTTAAAAGTACCTACAAACATACCTAGAGAGAAAAGTCCCCATATTGTTAGAAACCATCCCATCGATGTAGCATCAGCTGCTTCTGCCATACCCAATTTAGGCATCACCCAGATGGCAACCAAACAAATCCAGAATGATCCATAAGCAGTAAATGCAACGGTTCCAAATGTATTGTTCTTTTTTGATTCCATAATACCGGCAATGATCTGGGCTATACCACCCACAAATATACCCATTCCCATAATCATGCTACTTAAGGGTATAAATCCTGCATTGGCAAGGTTTAAAAATACAGTGGTTAATCCAAATCCCAATAAGCCCAATGGAGCAGGATTTGCTGAAGTGTCAATAATTCTAAAAGAGGTAGTTTCTTGCATAAAATGATTTTTTTTAAAATAAGCGGCAAAAGTAAACTATTTTTTTGGGGTGTAAGCTATTATTGTTGGATGGGAAGACAAAAAAATCATAGATTTCTGGATGGAGTGATAATGTTACAACTTAAATTGGTTGAACATTGGAGAGCACTTTCGTACAGATTTCTTCGCTCATTATACCACCTATCTCTATTTGTTTTTTTAATTTCGTATATTTAAAGTCAATAAAAACATTTTTATTCAACAAAAAACTAGTTATAAGCCTGATTTTATTGATTTATTACGGTTCAAAAGAAAAAACTAAACTTTTCATTAGATTACAAAATTTTTGTTAATTTTAGACAGTAAAAAAGAACAATAAATGATAAAATCAAAGGTCAAAAACATTTTAAATTTTCTAAATAAGCTTAAAAGGTTGGGATTTATTGTTTAAATTACAGGCTACTAAGGTTGATAACAGAAATAAGGTTTAAAAAAAATCTGGATTAAAATTTAACAAACCTACTAAGGTTGATAACAGAAATAAGGATTGAAAAAGAATTAAGGAATAAAATTAATAAAACCTTATTTAAAATCAACAACCTTAGTAGCAATGAAATGGAAATAACAACATTAAACCTTATTACCTTATTAATTTCAAAAAACATGAATTAACAAACCTTATTTCAAATTAATAACCTTAGTAACATCAAATCTGCCTCTTCCATAATATAGGTATATGCTCTAAAACGAGCGGAATTTCTGCAGAGCTAATTAAAATAGCATTGCATCAAAAAAACTTTATTATATTTGTAAAAAAATATACGTTGCTGCATATTGGCTGCACAATGGGGCTTATTTATATTTTAACCATTATAAAAACCTGAGTGGAAATATTACTATTCATTTAAAATTTTAGAGAATGTTTTTAAAAAGAAATCTTTTACTGATAGTATTCGTGAGTTCATTGATTGGTTTCAGTGAAACATGGATCGGTAGTATGGACCTGCCTTTTCGTTCGGTGGTCTTGAGTTCCATCACATTAACGCTTTTAGCACTCGCTCGTTCTTATTTACCCAAAACTGGAACTTCGTTGCTCATTGTTATTGTTGCCATATTGTTCAAGGTAAATAGCTATGGAATTCAATCATATTGTACTGCTTCAGCCATTCTTTGTGGTCCAACCGCTTTGTTATTATTAGGTATGGGTTTTGAAATATTTGCATTTCTTTTTATTGACAAAAATCCGTTTAAAAGCCTCAATTATGTTTTGTGTTGTATAGGTGCTGCTCTTTTCGTATTTATAACTTTTGGTTTGATGAATACCTTTATCCTCAAAAGCTGGGATACTTCCCGATTACAGGAATACATATTATTGAAAGGGAGTTTAACTGCTATTGCCTCCAGCATTCTCAGTTTGGGTGGATGGTATCTGTTGAAATACATAAAAACGTTAAGCTTCCCAAGACTTCATCCTTATTTTATGAATGTACTGCTGGGCAGCGTTGTTCTTAGTCTTTGGATCTGCGGCTATTATATTGCGTAATCTAAAAATAATCTATACTTCTTTTTAATAATAGTATTCATTGTTAAATTTTTGTCTTTGGAGTTGCAATTATATTCATATTGTATATCTTTGCAAAAAACTGTAAGATGAAAGTTTTAATAGCAATTGATGATACCGATAATTACGAAAGCAGAGGGACTGGTTTTCAGTCAAGGCAATTAGGAAAATTAATTGCAGCATTAAACATAGGAAAAATTATCGGAATTACCCGTCATCAATTGTATGTGCACGAAAGCATTCCTTATACTTCACACAATAGCTCTGCCTGCCTCGAAACTGAAATATTCGACTTTAGTGCATTAAGAGAAGTGTGCCGGAATTTTTTGATAGATGTTGCAGCGGATGGTTCTGATGCCGGTTTGTGTATTGCAAGCTATGAGGATATTCATCAGGATATTATCAACTGGGGATACAGGGCCAAAAAAGAAGTCATTACCAAAGTAGAAGCCCACCAATTGGCCGAAGCCAATAATATTTATCTGGAAGGACTTACTGGTGATAAGATAGGTGTAATAGGTGCTCTGGCTGCCATTGGATTGCATTTTGATGGTAACGATGGCAGGTATTTATGGATTGCCGGCAAAGAAATGCGTGAAATACAGGGTGTCTTTACCATTGAAGAATTAAAAAACATTTCAACAATCCATGCGGTTATTTTAAAAGATAATGGAAGCATTGTAAAAGATACCGATACCGTATTTATTGAAGATTGGTTGCGGCCTGTATTAAAAAACAATCAAGCAGTCATCATTGTAGAAAAATCGACTTCCCTGGATTATAACTGGAAAGCCCTGACAAAAATAGATGTTAAATTGCTTACACAGTAAGCGCTATAAATTAAAATATATGGATACAAACATTATCGCTTCAAAAAATCGTAGTCTTTCGCTAACAATTGCGGAATTTGTTTTATTGTTCTTATTAGGTGCCATGGCAATCGTTTTGCATGCACGTCTACGAATTCCTTTGCATTTACCAGGACGTCATGGGATTGAATTTATGATGCTGTTATTGATTGGTAGAAATATTTCAAAATTTCGTTTTGCAACCTCTTTATCATCTTTAGGTGTTGCTTCCATGCTGGTCATTCCCATGCTTGGGTTTAAAGATCCTTTTATGTCAGTGGTTTTTATACTACCCGGCTTGGCAATAGATTTGTTTTACAACGCTTTTCCAAAAATAAATAAAAACATCTGGTTTTTGGCTCTGGCTGCAGGCATTGCGTATGCTTTGATACCCATTTCGCGACTGATCATTTCGCTTTCAACCGGATTTATGTATGAATCGATGCTGGGAGGCTTTGTTTATCCGTTGGCTACTCATTTTGGCTTTGGATTTATCGGAGGACTGGGAGGAAGTGCATTGGTAAAGGCGGTTAAAAAAAATTATTAATTATTCTTTATCAATTATCTATTGTTTTAACACTTAATATGAATCTATTATTCAAAAAAGTATTTCAGCTTTCAGTTTTTATCTTTTGTTTCATAAGTATTTACAGCTGTTCAAAAGATGAAAGCAGCAATACAATTCAACCGATTATTGAATTTAAAACTGGTGGAATATACACTTTCAACGATACTGCCATTGCCGAAGGCTCTCAAATATGCATCGGAATCAAAGCATGCACCAATGAAGGTGAAAACCTCTGCAATTTAACCGTGCAGTCTAATTCAACACTAAGTTTGCTGGACTATGGATTCAATGCACCTTCTATCGATAAAGACATCATTATTCATAAAAATGCAGACAGCATTCAAGTTATAAACGTGACCATTCGTAATAAAAACGGACTTAGTGATAGTGTAAAAATCATCCTCCGCAAAAACGGGACGGCTTACAAACCCATCCTTTCATTTCCGGATATTACGCTGGGAGGACAAAACAATACTTTGACGGGCTCTTTTGCTTCTTTACATAATGGACTTATGTATTCATTAGCTGATGCTTTTCAAAATCAGCCATTGATCGATTTATTGTATTATTATAGTGTGGCAAATGCAGAATATAATTGCATTGCTTCTCCCGGAGCTAACGTCATCGGTATCTATAGTGGCAATGAGGCACCTGAATACTGGACTACCAAGAGGACTACTTATTTTAGCCGGAGTGTAATCAATATCCCCATCTCAAGCTTTGACAATGCAATAAATGACAGCATCATCATCGCCAATATCTTTGCCAATGGCGGAAGAAAAGCCAAGGCACTGACAAATAATCAGATCTGGGGCATACAAACAGAAGACGGAAAATTTGGACTGCTTAAAGTGATAACGGTCAACGGACTGGAAAACGGAACGGTGAAATTTGCTGTGAAGCTTCAGGAGTAAGTTTCTTACGAAGTAGGTTGCTAAGTTAAGTCAACAATTAAAAATTAAGAATTAAGAATTACGATGCTTCCGACTTCCGACTCAAAAACTCAATAACTCAATAACCAATAACTCAATATGTATTTAGTGAAATTGATAAAGAGTGGACTTTTTATGCTATGTTTAATCCCTCTTCAGATTTGGGCGCAGAAGCAGGATACGGTTAAAAATGTATTTTTAGAAGGGATTGTTGTTACCTCTACACGCACGAATGCAGGGATTGAAAGCATGGCTGCCAGTGTGGATGTGCTGAACAAAAAAGATATAGAAAGCTTTCCAATGAGTACTATCGATAATATGCTGCAATCTATCTCCAACGTTTATGTTAATAGGAGTTGGGGCATCTTTTCGAAGAATTCGAGTGTGACGATGCGGGGCATGGATGGAACCAACCGGGTATTGGTGCTTTACAATGGGATTCCACTCAATAAAACATCAGGCGGAGGTATTAACTGGTACATTGTTGCTCCAGAAACTGTCGAAAAGATAGAAGTGATCAAAGGATCAAACTCAGCACTATATGGCAACAATGCAATGAGTGGTATTATTAATATTATTACCAAAATGCCGGAAGAAAAGTTTGCCGGAACTGCAAGTATATTGTATGCTACATACAACACTGTAGGAGGGAGGCTCAATCTTTCGGGTAACCAAATCAGGGAAAACAAAGGATGGTATTGGTATGTCAATGGCTTTTACCGTAAAGGCGACGGTTATATCAATGTTCCCGAAGCACTGAGAGACAGCATGGATACGAAATTGCGAATGAATGAAGTGTCGTCGGACGTTAAAATTGGATATCAGTTTTACGGAAACACCCGTTTATCGTTAAATTACAACTTTTATCACGACCAGCGTAGTGATGGGATTAAGATTTTTGAAACAGAAGGTAGTTTGCTGACTGATTATTCGAATGTTGCCATGATGGATTTTACTACGCTTTTGAAAGGGAATATTCAATTTCAAGCCAAAGCTTTTTATCATTACGATTATTTTTGGCAACATACCGAAAGACTGAACGAAACTGGTGATACCTATAAATTGTACGACACCGACCAATCTTCCAACGATTACGGGATATGGATGAATGCTTCCAAAAACATCACGAAAAATTATAAGCTAATGCTGGGTGTCGATTTAAAACAAGGCAGCATGTATGCGGAGGATATTTACCGTACTTCTACCGATCATGCCATACGGGAGGGAAAGATAGGTTTTGCCGCTTTGTTTATCCAGAACGATATACAGATCACTAAGAAATGCAGTCTGGTCGGTGCTTTACGATACGATTATGCTGATTTTTACAATGGAAGTTTCTCCATTGATCACCCAACGTATACTACCGGTTTTGAGGCTTCTTTTACTGAAAATTATAAACAATATCATTGGTTTAACATCAGTCCCAAAATATCGCTCAAGTATTTTCTTCATCCTAAGCTGGATGTTTACGCTAGTTTTTCACAGGGTTTTATGCCGGGAACACTGGATGATATGATTAGTTCGCGCAAGATCAACAAAGGTTTTAAACTGGCCAATCCTGAGTTGAAACCTGAATATGTTACAAGTTATGAAATCGGAAGCAACTTCAAACCTGCCAATAATCTTCTTGTTGAAAGCAGTATTTATTATTCTTTGGGTAATGATTTTCAGTATTTTGTGGCAACGGGACAAATTATTGATCTGGATAAAATTGTTTTGAAACGCGAAAACATTGGCAAAGTAAATATTTATGGTTTTGAAACTTCTGTCAAATACCAACTCAATAAAAATCTACTGATCAAGGCCAATTATACCTATAATCATTCAGAAATCGTTGAATTTAATGCAGTAAACGAAACCGGCATGAATCTGAAGGGAAAGTTTATTGCCGAAATCCCACCTCATCAAGTCTTTGCCGGTGTATTTCTGAAAAACAAATGGGTGAATGTATCTGCAATATTTAATTATATCAGTCAGCAATGGGCCGATGAACAAAATACAACAGTAATTGATCCTTATTCAAACATCGACCTTCGTTTCTCGCGTCAATTCATGAAACACATAGTGTGTGCCCTCGATATTCAGAATATTTTTGATCATACTTACATTGACAAAAAAGGAGGACTGTCTCCCGGCAGATTTATTGAATTGGATCTGGGGATTAAATTTTAATGATCAATCATCAAATGAATTATGAAACGAGCATCCCGAAAACTTGGGATAAACATAAATGAACATCATTCTGCGAGTTATGTATTCATATTTTTTATCAATCTTTTCATCGATTGTATAAATGATGTCTTCAATTTTATTTCCAGCTTTATTAAAAGTATTCTGGAAAGTTAATTCAATCGAATCTGCTTGAATTTTTCCATCAACCAATATAAATAGCTTATAATATTCGCGAATGGTTTTGATATTGCCAATAAGGTTGAGTTTCTTAAGAACATTATTTTGCGCATATATAACTGTGCAATAGAGGACTGATAAAATGAAGAATAGTTTTGTTTTCATAAGATTTTTTAAGTTCAAGGAATCTTGACGTAAAACTGAGCAAAATCAGTATACTTCAGAGGAGGTATGTTGTCTTATATGTTTTTTTTTATCAGATAAATCTCCTTTTGAAATATAAACTGAAAGCCTCACTTCGAGTGAGATTATCATTAATTTAGATAAAAATCATCAAAATTAATATATATTATAACTGAAAAAGACTTATTTTTGATAAATAAAAAAAAGCGGAAAGCATTTTTTTGAAGGCTTAGATATCATTAGTTTAAAAAAAAAGCAGGAATTCGAAACTGTAAACAACAACTATTTTAAATTTAAAAAAAATAATTAAAATGAAAATGGAAATAGAACCAACTTGTAAAACGGTTTTGTTTCATAAAATCAATTGCTTTTGAAAATAAAAATTCATAATTTGACTTCAGTTTTTAAGCTAAATTATCTCCTTGTTTTATTATTTGCGTTAATCATAGGATTCAGTGAAAGATTTATTGGAAGTCTGCATATGCCTTATGGCTCTGTTGTTTTAAATACCATTATAATCCTTGTATTATCGATAGCACGTATTGTTGTACCCAAAAAAGGCACATCACTTCTGATTGTATCCATTGCAATTCTTTTCAAAATTTATAGTTTAGGGTTAAGCAATTGTACTACCAATGTACTATTAGGTGGACCAGCTGCTTTGATGATGATAGGTTTGTTTTATGAAATATTCGCAAATGTTCTAACATCAGATACTTTTTTTAGATATACTGACTTTTTAATTGTATGTATACTTACAGTGTATGCAGCATTCAGCGTTTTTGGTTTCATGAATATATTTATACTTAAAACCTGGGATACTTCAAGATTAATGCAATATATTTTTATCAGAGGAACTATAACGGCTATTGTATCCGGTATCTTTAGTTTAATCGGAATTTTCTTTGTAAAAACATTTAAAGATGAGAATTTTATAAGGCATAATCCAAATGAATCAAACGAATTTATGGGCTAATGGTTTTTGTATCATTTTAGACAGAAACTATTTTAATATTTGCACCTGTTAAAGCTTTTTGGGTTTCAATATCAATGACTTTGCCTGAAATGTTTTGTGCTTTTGCTTGTGAAAAAGAGATTAAAATGCTTAATAACAATAATCGAATTAGAGTGGTCTGTATGAGTTTTGTTTTTACAAAATATTTTATCCAACCTCCTTCTGCTAAATAAGAGAAGGAGATATGAATAAAATAAACAAAAATATATAATTAATTAGCGAACAACAACTTTACCAGTGTAGTTAGAGTTATCGTCGTATCTTACATTCACAAAATAAATACCGCTTCCAAAACTACTCAAATCAATACTATTGTTTTGTTGTAAAGGTTTGTTGCGAAGTATCAAACTACCCAATGTATTATAAACACAGATTTCTTTTACAATTTCGACAGCATCTATATAGATAAGGCCATTGGAAGGGTTGGGATAAATAGCAATAGCATTTGTAAAAACAGTTTCTTCTATACCAACAGTATTGGTTGCAGTAATGATAATATCATCAATCTTAGAAATACCTGTTGAAGCCACAGTACCGCCGTTAGCATCATCATTAGTAGTCATTATCCATCTAATATAGACAGATCCTGTACCTTGACCTGTGATAGGAACCGTAAGTTGATTCACAACACCGGTTGTCCAATCGTTTGCGCATATAACAGCACCATTTGGAACATCCGCATAATTACCGGCACTTAAACGCCATTGAAGTTTGAAGTTTTTTGGACCAGGTGTGTTACCACCGCTTCTTTGTTTGGAAGAAACTTTAAAATTGGTATAATTCGGAGCTTTAAACTTTACACTCCAGAATTTTGCATTGGCCCCATTTCCCCAGTTAGTGGTAGTTGCCGCATAATCACCAGTAGTAACACCGTTTGTAAATGTAATGGTGTCGCCAATAGTGGTTGCAGTATCTTCTTTGTAAATGGTATATCCTTTATTGGTTTGTAATCCAAAATTAGGATGTTTCGATGTGGTGTCGTTAATTGGAAAAGAAAAACCACTGATGGTATCCTGTGCATTAACCGAAATCGACAATGTTAGCATAAACATTGCAATAATAAGTAAGGTTTTTTTCATTTTGATAAAAATTTAAGGTTGATAAAATTTGTTTGAATATTCTATGATTATTGTTGTATTTTTAAATCAAAAACTATTTTCCCAGCTTCATTTCCACTAACAGCAATAACTTTAATCAATCCTGTTTTTCCACCTGCTGTTTTAAAGGGAACCACTTTGCCGGCATCTGCAAATTTGTATTTTCGACTGCTAAAGCCTGCTCCTGCATGAAAGGATGCAATTAGTAAGCTGTCGTTCATGCAATTATCAAATGCAACACTTGTTAGTTGCGTTGCATAATCCCAATCTGTATAATTTTTTGGATTAAAATTAGCAATGTTAGGATAAAAAAGAGGTGCATCAGAATCTCCTGCTGATGAAAAAGTATAGGAGGGTAATCCACTGGTGACATAGTAATAGCAAACAATATCTACCAGCTGAGCAGATTGTTGACCTTGTGAAAAGGAATATAGTGTTCCGTTGACAGCATTCAATAATTGAGGAATTGCTGGATTGTTCTGCATCCCCATTTCGATATGTGTATAAGAATGAATAGGAGCAAAGGTTTTGTTAGTGTCATAGGTTGTTAGGTTTAAAATTGAAAAATTACGGTTGTGATCCATTATAGTAATGCTCCATTGTAAAGAATCACCCATAACATTGGTAAACGTTTTATCAATATCCAACAAATTTGTATTACACCCCTCATCAATTATGACCTTTGAGAAATTTTTCCCGCTGCATTTGATGACCAAATTGGTAATATTAGCATCTTTACCTAAAGCAATAATTCCAAATTTTACCTGATGATTGGATAAATAACTATTATTGACAGTATATGATGTTTGTGTTTTTAAATTTAACAATGGCATTGATTCATTAGCTTCCTTTTTGCAGGAGCAAAGGATAACAATACCTATAAAAACAGGCAATGCATTTAATATGCTTTTTAAACTAATCATTTTGAGAATCAATCGTGTTGTATTTATATTCATTTCGGTGCAAAAGTATAAAGTTTTTTTGAATGAAAAATAAAAAAGTGTAAGGAATTGCAATTTTATTCATATTGCGTATATTTGCAAAAAAAAAAGCTATGAAACATATACTGATTTCTCTATTTATCATTGCATTGTTGGCATCTTGCCATCAAAATACAAATAAAGAAAATGCACAAAACAATTCGACAGATAGCATCAGTGGTCAGCTGATCGTTTTTCATGCCGGCAGTCTGGCGGTACCTTTTAAGGAACTGGCTGATTCATTTAAAGTATTGCATCCCAATATAGAAATACTTGCCGAAGCGGGAGGAAGTGTGGAATGTGCCCGTAAAATATCGGAACTTAATAAACCCTGTGATGTAATGCTTTCGGCAGATTACAAGGTGATTGAAAAATTATTGATTCCAAAATATGCCAATTGGAACATTCCCTTTGCGATCAACGAAATGGTAATTGCATATAATCCAAAGGCCCGTAAAGCCAATGAAATGGATAGTCTTACCTGGACAAAAATATTGTTATCAAAAGATGTGGCTTTTGGTCGTTCCGATCCTGACGCTGATCCATGCGGTTATCGCACTCTTTTGTGCTTGCAACTTGCCGAAAAATATTATGGGTTGAAAGGATTTTACGAAAAGATGAAAGCAAAAGACAATCAGTATATTCGTCCAAAAGAAGTAGATATGCTGGCTTTAATTGAAACAGCAAGTATTGACTATATGTTTATTTATCGATCTGTAGCCATACAACACCATTTAAAATATATAACTTTACCTCAGGAAATAAACCTGGGAAACAAAGATTTTGCTAAGAACTATGCTTCTGTAAAATTAGAAGTGAAAGGGAAAAAGCCAGGTGAAAAAATGACGCAAACGGGCGAAGCAATGGTTTATGGATTTACTATTCCGTTGAACGCTCCCAACCGGAGAGCTGCTGAAGCTTTTGCAGCATTTTTAATGGACAGTAACAGAGGGATGAAAATAATGGAGAAAAACGGTCAGCCACCTTTGGTAAATCCTATAGTGAATGCGTATGATCAACTTCCGGAAGTATTAAAAGGGCTGACAAGAAAGAGAAAGTGAATAAAAATTAAAAAGTAAAACTTGATAACCATAAACTAATTCGAATAACATTTCTAACCCATACTTCGACTTCGCTCAGTAACCATACTTCGACTTAGCTCATCATATTTTTTTTCTTCGGACTTCTGACTTCGGTCTTCCGACTTAACAACAAATAACTTAATAACTAAATGTACAAAAATTCTTTCAGACTCTTATTAACGCTTAGTGGAGGTTTGCTGTTGATGTTCATCATTGCACCCATAGCCGGCATGTTTATAGCCACTTCAGCACCTGATTTATTTGCGACCATAAGGGATGAGGAAGTGCTGAAAAGTATCCGACTGACACTTCTGACTTCCCTTGGAGCTACATTATTTATGGCCATTGGTGCTATTCCGTTGGCGTATTTGTTAGCACGGAAAGAATTTTATTTAAAGAAATTAGTGTTGGGTATTATTGATTTACCCATAGTCATCCCTCATTCGGCAGCAGGGATCGCTATGTTAGGGTTTTTGTCAAGAAATTCTGTAGTAGGTAAAGCAGCTTCTTCGGTTGGATTGGATTTTGTTGGAAATCCTTTAGGTATTGCTGCCGCCATGGCATTTGTAAGCATTCCTTTTTTGGTGAATGCTGCCAGGGATGGTTTTCTTTCAGTTTCTGTACGACTCGAAAAGACAGCCAGGAGTCTGGGTGCTTCGCCGTCCAGGGTTTTCTTTACCATTTCGGTTCCTCTGGCAGGTCGTAATATTGTTTCAGGGCTGGTTATGATGTTTGCCCGAGGATTGAGCGAATTTGGTGCCATTGTTATTATTGCTTATCATCCTATGGTTACGCCTGTATTAATATTCGAACGTTTTGGTTCTTATGGTCTGCAATATGCACGACCTGTAGCGGTTGTTTTTATATTGGTTTGCCTAATCTTCTTTATTTTACTCAGATACATTTCAGGAGGAAAGAAAAATGCTTGATATTAAAGGAATGTCGAAACAATTGGGTGATTTTTCACTTGAAAATATCAGCTTCACAGTTGAAAATGGGGATTACTTTGTTTTGTTGGGCGAATCTGGCGCAGGAAAATCGGTGATACTCGAATTGATTGCAGGTATGGAAAATGTGGATGCCGGATCTATCAGTTTGAAAGGGAAAGATATTACACATCTGGCTATTCAGGATAGAGGTATTAGCATGGTGTTTCAGGACTTCGCTATATTCCCGCATTTAACAGTTGCCGATAATATAGCTTATTCGTTAAAAGCTAAATCCTATTCAAAAGCTGAAATAAAAAAGCGGGTAGTGCAATTGGCCGATGAAATGGAAATCAGCAGTTTGCTGGATCGAAAACCCAAAGGTCTTTCCGGAGGCGAATTGCAACGAGTGGCACTTGCACGTGCATTGGCTGCAGAACCTCAATTGTTGTTGCTGGACGAACCATTGGCAGCGGTGGATATCCGTTTGAAAGATCAATTGCGGTCTTTGTTGCGGCGTTTAAACCGAAAAGGAATTACCATACTGCATGTTACCCATGATTTCGATGAAGCTTTGTCGCTGGCCAACCGGATAGCTGTAATTCATCAGGGTAAACTTATCAGTTGTGGCACTGCAGATGAAATTTTTCATGCACCCAATCATCCATTTATTGCCCGCTTTGTAGGAATCAAAAACTTCTTTCCTGCTGTTTTGAAAGCTCCAACAGAAAATGATAATCGTATAGCCATTTTGGCTTCAGAAATGAATATTGAAATAACTTCCGATTCAGATGAAGGGGAGGGATTTGTTGTAATTCCATCCGACGAAATTATTTTATCCGCAGAAAAATTAACATCCAGTGCAAGCAATTGCTTCAAAGGTATGATAAAAGATATTATACCCACCGTAAGAGGCATCGATATTGTAATCGATTGTGGTGAAATATTTCACGTAACGGTTACACGGAAATCTGTTGAAAAATTACATCTTGAACAAGGAAAAGCCTTCTGGATTTCATGGAAAGCATTATCGGGTAAGTTTATTGCGATTTAGTTAATTCCTGTGTTTTTTTTAATTTTATTTGGATGTTAACGAAATACGGTGTATGTTTGCCATGTAAAATATAAACCAATTAATCAAATTTCAATGCAAACAACATTTAAAATTTTATTCCTTGTAGTCTTTATGGCTATTTGTGGGAAATCTGTCATTGCTCAGCCTTGTGATATTAAACCTGAAGATTTACCTGAATTAAAAAATCGAACATTAATTGTGGATATTCAAGGAGATTCAATTAAAGATTGGATTTTAGAAAACTGGCATTTAAATAAAAAAATTGAATTTAAAACTCAAAAGGAATGTTTGAATATTCCTAAAGAACAAAGGGAAAAATACCTTGTAATGGGAAATTTTTACGAAGAAATGCATTATAATGGAGTTGAATTTGGTAAATCAAAAAGATTGCATTCAGCCCACAGACTAAGTATGATAGGTCTGATTCGTCTTGAAGATTATAAAAAGGCACTGAATAGTAATAATCCTGACAATGTGGTTATTGGAACCTACACTCCTGAATTTGAAAAAGATAAAGATTTAAAAGAAAGATTTAAAAACGAATTTCGAAAAGAAAATAATTCAGGTTATGAATTTGAACCTGATCGTTTTTATAAAACAGGAGAAGTAATACTTTGTTTGAAAATACTTCAAAATCAATTAAATGTAATTCAAAAAGACAATAAGAAAAAATACAATACCCATGACTTGTCTAAAGATCAGTCAGATGTAAATTGTGAAGAAATTTCTTCAAAAGATATTTATATAGATAAAAGATATATAAAAGTGCCGGCTGATATAGCTGATCTTAAAAGGAATAAAAAATTCAAAGTATTTGTGGTAAGCAGCGAAGAAATTGACGCTAAAATTTTAAACGAAGAAGATGTGTTAATTGCCTATAATTCACCTTTTGGAATTCAAGGTGCTAATGATATTTTAGTATTTACCCATTTTTTGGTAAATCCAAAAGATGGTGTTTTTTACTATGAATCAGGCAGAAGCCAGTTTACCATGCCGGGAGCATATTTTCGTAAAGAAGTGTTTAAAGAAATCATTGAATGTTCAAAATAATAAAAAAGCCTGCAATTGCAGGCTTTTTTTATATGCAAACATTTGTCTTTACACATTTTAAATTCGAATTATGAATGTTAATAAATAAATAGTTTCCTATAATAAATACGAATCAATAAAAGTAAAAATGATTAACTTTGCCTTTTAAATACAGGCAGAATATTCCTTAATCACGTATTTCGTCCGTATGTATTGAAACCCAAACCAGCATTATTAGCAAAAAAAATACATGTTACAATTCATCATTAAACGACTTTTTTACGGCTTTCTGGTTTTATTGGGCGTGATTAGCGTTGTTTTTCTGTTGTTCAATGTATTGCCCGGCGATCCGGCCCGTATGATGCTGGGGCAACGTGCCGATATTACTTCCGTTGAAGCCATCAATAAAGATTTGGGAAGAGATAAATCTTTAACCACCCAATATTTTAACTATCTGAACGATCTATCAATTCTTTCCGTTCACAATATTGCAGATGTACATAATTATTGGTACCTTGATGCTACTAAGTATACCAATGCAGTGAAACTTATTCCGTTGGGTAATTACGCTTTGGTGCTGAAAACACCTTATTTAAGACGTTCTTACCAGAGTAAACGCATGGTAACAGAAATTATAGCGGAAGCCTTTCCTAAAACAGCCTTATTGGCTGGTATTGCTATGTTATTTGCTTTTGTAATCGGTGTAACAGTGGGCGTATTTGCTGCAATCAAAAAAGATGGATTTTTCGGCAGGATTTCATTGGTATTGGCTGCCTTTGGCATGTCACTCCCTTCTTTTTTTGCAGCCATTCTCATCGCCTGGCTATTTGCATATGTATTGTCGGCTTATACAGGTCTGAGTATGTTTGGCAGCATGTATACCGTTGACGACTTTGGCAATGGCGAACACCTTGATTTAAAAAACCTGATATTGCCTGCATTCACATTGGGCATCCGTCCGCTGGCTGTAATTGTTGAATTAACCAGAAGCTCAATGTTGGACGTGCTTTCGCAGGATTACATTCGAACGGCAAAAGCCAAAGGTTTATCCTCTTATCATATCATTACCCGTCACGCTTTAAAAAATGCGATGAACCCTGTAATTACAGCGGTTTCGGGTTGGCTGGCCTCACTGATGGCAGGTGCTGTTTTCGTTGAATATGTATTCGACTGGAAAGGAGTAGGGGTTGTAATTGTAGATGCACTCGAAAAATACGATTTTCCGGTGGTTATGGGCGTTTTACTTTTTATCTCCATAATATTGGTAATTATCAATATCTTTGTAGATGTTTTGTATGGATTGTTAGATCCCAGAATTAGATTGTCTTAAATAAAAAAATATAGATCATGAGAAGAAAAATTGTAGCAGGTAACTGGAAAATGAACAAGACTTTTCAGGAAGCTGATGAACTCATCAACGAAATTATGGAAGGACTGGATGAAGCCAATCTCAGAAATGTGAACGTAGTTATTTGTCCTCCTTTTACCTTTATGGAAATGACCACCGATTATGCACAGGAAAGCGATTATTCTGCTGG
Organism: Bacteroidales bacterium; assembly: GCA_038204725.1. GTDB lineage: Bacteria > Bacteroidota > Bacteroidia > Bacteroidales > JACABE01 > JACABE01. Next base: position 16,355 of record JBBRCQ010000054.1, read on the forward strand.
TGCACAAAATGTAAGTAGTTTTGATGAGGGTGCCTATACAGGAGAAATCTCTGCAAAAATGCTGCATTCAATGGGTATAGAATATTGTATCATTGGACATTCAGAACGTCGTAAATATTTTAAGGAAACTGACAAAGAACTTACTCAAAAAGCCGAATTGTTACTGAAGAATGACATCTTACCTATATTTTGTTGTGGCGAATTATTACCCGACCGTGAAGCCGACCGCCAATTTGAAGTTGTAAAACAACAACTGGAAAATGCATTGTTTGGATTAGATCCACTCGATTTTGCTAAACTCATCATTGCGTATGAACCTGTTTGGGCTATTGGTACCGGCAAAACAGCGACGCCAATGCAGGCACAGGAAATGCATGCCTATATTCGTTCGCTGATTTCCGAAAAATATGGAAAAGAAATTGCCAAAAATACAAGCATTTTATATGGTGGTAGTTGCAATGCTGAAAATGCAAAAGAATTATTTGCCAATCCTGATGTAGATGGTGGCTTAATTGGCGGTGCCTGCTTAAAAGCAGCAGACTTTTTAAAAATTATTGACTCTTTTTAATTTAAAACAATGGTTTATATAGAATTAAACATACAGATGAATCCCGAAAATCCTTTGATGGAAATCGTCATGGTAGAATTGGGTGAGTTGGGTTTCGAAAGTTTTGTGGATACCGAAGAGGGCATGCTGGCTTATATCCCTGAAAATCTTTTTAATGAAAAAATGATAGGTGAAATTCAGATTGCAAAAGAAAACCCTGGCCTTTTTTCCTATTCTTTCCAAATAATGGAAGACAAAAACTGGAACGAAGTATGGGAAAGTAATTATGAACCTGTAGTAATCAAAAACAGATGTGGTATCCGTGCTCCTTTCCATCCCGAAAATAAAGACGTTGAATTTGATTTGGTGATAGAACCCAAAATGTCCTTCGGAACGGCACATCATGAAACTACTTCCAACATGATAGAATTATTGCTGGAAGAAGATTTACAAGGGAAATCGGTGCTTGATATGGGATGTGGTACCAGCGTATTGGCAATACTCACAGCAAAACGGGGTGCTCAGCATATAGTTGCTATTGATAACGATGAATGGGCTTATAACAATTCCCTCGAAAACATTGCCAGAAACAATGAAACGGATATCAAAGTCTTACTTGGAGATGCCTCTTTATTGGTAAATATGCATTTTGATGTAATCATTGCAAATATCAACCGCAATATTTTATTAAACGATATCCAAACTTATGTTGCTTCGCTCAACACCAAAGGCATATTGTTGATGAGTGGTTTTTACGAACAGGATATTCCTGTAATAAAAGAAGAATGTGTGAAATATGATCTTACTTTTGACCGTTATATCATCAATAATAATTGGGTAGCTGTAAGATTTACCAAATAATACCATATATAATGTTCTCAAAACGTTTTTTCTTATCCTTGGTGCTTTGCATCTTTTTTTCGTTTCAATTTTCGTTTGCTCAAAATACAAAAAGCTTTACAAAAGATAAAGACTTCTTTATTGGAGAGTTAAAAGCATTGTTTGAAAACGATAAAATTGCAGACAAAGATAAAAAAAAATCAGCTGAGGCCATGATGATTGAGTTTGAACAATTGTGGAATGCAGGAACTTTTGATGAAAATCAAAAAACACAATTGCTCACAGTTTCCAATTTGATGCTGAAAGCTAAAATGAGAGCTTTTCCAAACTTTATCAATTTTATTACTGCTGTAATTGATTTTAAAAAGAGTGATCAAAATGATAAAAGCTATAGCGCTTGGATGAAAGGTGTTACAAGTTTACTTGAGTTTAAGAAAAACAGATATTTTATCCCTTTTTTAGAAAATACAAGCGATTTGTTGAAAAACAACTATTTATTCTCTACCAATACAATAAAATGGTATGCTGTTGCCAATGAATTTTATTTTGAAAATGATACCGCTATTAAAATAATCTTTCCTTCGTTAGATTTGATTTGTCAGGCTAATAAAGACAGCTCTGTTATTCAAAATACAAAAGGTGTTTATTTCCCTGTTGAAAATAAATGGATAGGAAAAGGAGGGAAGATTACATGGGAAAGAGCTGGTTTTGGTGCTGATGAAGTATATGCTCAAATCGACAATTATGAAATCGACATGAGATTTTCAAAATATGTGGCAGATTCTGTAAAATTCTTTTATCCTGCTTATTTTTCTACTTTTTTAATGGGATCGTTTCAGGAAAAAATACTGGCCGATGTTACCGAAGACAGAGCGTCATATCCCCGTTTCAATTCTTATGATAAGCGCTTGAGTATAAAAAATATTTTTCCAAATATCGATTACGAGGGCGGTTTTGCCATGAACGGTGCTAAAGTATTGGGATTTGGTGATAGTTACCATGATGCTTATTTACGGTTTAACAAAGACGGTAAAGAATTTGTAGAGATTGCTTCCAAATCGTTTTCCATTCGTAAAGATAAAATTTCTTCCACTTTTGCTTCCATCACAATTTATTGGAAAGGCGATTCAATCTATCATCCTAATCTGGAAATGAAGTACTTGAACGATACCAAAGAGTTAACGTTAATCCGAGGTATGAATGATATTTCTGAAAGTCCTTTTTTTAATACCTATCATAAATTAGATATGTATTTTGAAGCTATGTACTGGAAAACCGATGATGTAAAAATTGATTTCAGCATGATCAGATCTCCGGGACGAACCAGCCGTGCATCGTTTGAATCATTTAATTACTACTCAGAAGCCCGCTTTTCAAAACTGCAGGGAATTGACGAAATCAATCCGTTGTATCGTATCAAAAAATATGTAGATACCTATGGAACGCAGGAATTAACGGTTAGCGAACTTTCTAACCAAATGAAAATTGAACCTGAACAGGTAAAGGCTATGTTGATCCGTTTGGCGAACATGGGATTTTTGATTTATGATGCGGATGATGAACGGGTTTACGTAAAGGATAAAGTAAATGAATATTTAAAAGCATTGAATAAAAAGATAGATTATGATGTGTTACAGTTCTACTCTTCAGTGGATAATGATGTAAATGCTTCATTGAGTCTGTTGAATTTCGATTTGAAAATAAAAGGGATTCCGGTGATTTTGTTGAGCGATTCTCAAAATGTATTTATTTTTCCAAGTAATCAAGAAATATTGGTAAAACAAAACCGGGATTTTTTGTTTTCTGGTCGTATTCATGCCGGTAAATTCGATTATTTTGCCAAAGGATGTTCATTCTTATACGATGATTTTAAATTAAATATGCCTGTAATTGACTCCATGACTGTGAGAGTATTGGCTTTTGAGACGAATGAAAAAGGTGAAAGACCATTGGTGAAATTAAATACTGTAATTGAAGATTTAAAAGGTGAACTGCTGGTAGATTATCCAACCAATAAATCCGGATTAAAATCACATCCGGAATATCCGGTTTTTACAAGTACGGATGAATCGTATGTATATTATAACAAGCCAAATATCCAACATGGTGTATATGTGAGAGATAAGTTTTTTTACAGAGTAAATCCTTTTAAAATTGTAAATCTTGACAAAATCCCTACCGATAGTCTCCGTTTTGATGGGAATCTGACTTCAGCAGGTATTTTTCCTGAAATAGTAGAACCTTTGAAGGTACAGCCTGATTACTCTTTAGGGTTCATTAAAAATACACCCTCCGGTGGATTGGAAAATTATGGCGGAAAAGGCAGATTTTATGATAAAATTGATTTAAGTAATCAGGGTTTAAGAGGAAATGGTAAACTTGAATATTTAACATCTACATCAAAATCGAATAATTTTATTTTTTTACCGGATTCAATGAATGCAATCGCTCAAAAATTTGACATCAAAGAGCAGACTACATTAATGGAATATCCGCAATTGGCTGCATCCAATGTAAAACTTCACTGGAGACCATATAATGATTCTTTGATTGTTGATCAGTTGGATAGTGCCTTTGAAATGTATAATAATCAATCCAGGCTCAACGGGAGAGTGGTGTTAACCCCTCAGGGATTATCCGGTAAAGGAAATATGGTTTTTGAAAAAGCTGAAATGGAATCGAATTTATATAAATTTAAACAACATTTATTTGATGCTGATACCGCTAATTTTCGTTTAAGAACCTACGATTTAACAGATCTGGCATTTAATACCGAAAATTACAAATCGCATATTGATTTCAAAAAACGAACCGGTGAATTCAAGTCAAATGGAGGACTTTCTAAAGTTAGTTTTCCTGTGAACAGATATTTGTGTTTTATGGATTTACTGGATTGGTCGATGGATAAAGACGAAATTGCAATGCGCAATACCCAAAAACCGGGAAGCGAAGCCATTGATAAGCTATCACTTAAGGAATTGCTTTCTGTTGATTTGCCGGGTTCTGATTTTATTTCAACACATCCAGCTCAGGATTCATTACGATTTAGATCGTCAAAAGCTATGTTTAATATGAAAGATTACATATTGACAGCCGAAGATGTTAAGCTGATAAGAGTTGCAGACGCTGCTATTGCTCCTGACCAGGGCAAGGTTGTGATTTTACGTCAAGCCGAAATGCAACCACTTGTCAATGCTGCTATTTTGGCTGATACTGCTACAAAATACCATAATTTCTACCAGGCATCAGCTACCATTTATGGGAAAAGATCATATGCCGGCAGTGGTAATTATGATTATATCGATGAAAATGATTTGAAACATCAGGTTTTCTTCGATAAAATTGTTGTGGATAGCAACCGACAAACATTTGCCACTGGAATCATTTCTGATACCAATGATTTTACATTAAGTCCGGCTTTCGATTTTGCAGGTACTGTTGAAATAAGAGCAGCACATGAGTTTTTGAATTTTATTGGAGGCGCTCAGATCCATCATATTTGTGGACAAGAGGAATTGACCTGGTTAAAGTTTAATGATGAAATCAATCCTAAAAAAGTGATGATTCCAATTAATGCTGATCCAAAAGATGTTACTGGGCGAAGACTGGCTGCTGCTATTTTGTATTCAAATACAGGGCAAATATATACTTCTTTTTCAGGACCTAAACGATTTTATAGTGATACAGCAGTGGTATCTGCGAATGGGTTTATGCAATATTTTAAAGAAGAAAAAGAATACCGGATTGCCTCCACTACTAAATTGTTGAATCCTGATACTGTTGGTAATATGCTGGTTATGGATGTAAATAGTTGTATAACAACCGGCGAAGGCAATATCAACCTGGGAACCAAACTGGGCAGGGTTGAAATGAATAGTTTCGGAAAGGTAACCAATAATATGAGAAGCAACGAAGCTACATTTGACCTGGTAGTTCCTGTAAACTTCTTCTTCCATGCCGAAGCCCTGAAAATGATGGGTCAAAGTCTATATACCAACAACAGTCTGTCGGGAATTGAAAATACTACAAACGGAAAAATCAAAAAAGCGTATGCCGAAATCTTAGGAGAAAAGGATGCGGAGAAAGTGATAAATGAAATCAATATGTATGGTGCAATCCGTAAAGTGCCGGATAAACTGGACTATACCATGTTGCTCACTGACGTAAAGCTGAGATATGATTCCATTACCAAATCTTTTATTTCATTAGGCGAAATAGGAGTGGGGAGTGTGGGAAAAACACAGGTAAATAAATATGTAAAAGGCTATCTGCAGATTATTAAAAAACGAAGTGGAGATATTTTTACTTTGTATCTGGAATTGGATGATGCTGAATGGTATTTCTTTAATTTTAGCAATAATCTGATGCAGGCGTATTCATCCATTAAAGAATTTAATGAATTTATTACCAAAGAAAAACCTGATAAACGACGTTTGGATGCAGAAAAAGGCTTGCCCGCCTATTCCTATTATCTCTCAACGGAACGTAGACGCAATGACTTTATAAAACGCATGGAGGCAGCAGGTGCAGGCGGTGAAGAACCTGTTCAGGAACAGGAAAATCCTACTGAGTAAGCATTGTATTTTGTGATTTGGTGATTTTTTATATTCACTGTTCACTGTTCACTGTTCACTGTTTACTGTTTACTGCCTTTAAAACCCCATCTACCAACAAAGGTACTACATGCGCAGTATCCTGCTGAAAGGTAAACTCAAGTACATCATCCAGCTTGAGTTTGCGCAGTCTTTCGCGATGGGCTGCTTTTTGCACATATTTCAGGGGATTGGGTTTTGCTAAACTCCATAAATCAAGAGCAGCTTCTGCTGAATCGCAGTCAATTGTAAATTCCGGTGATTTTAACAATATTTCTATCAATGCTCCTGCAAATATAGAATCTTCTAGGTTAAATTTGTTTTTCCATCCGGCACAGAGGATCACTACATTTGAAGGTTGGTTGATCAGCCATTGACTCAAAGCTGTAATATTTGAAAAAGCACCAATTACAAGCCCCTGTGCATTTTTAGCCAACTCAATTGCTTGTGTTCCATTGGTGGTACTGTAAGCAATGGTTTTACCTTTTACGTCTGCTGTCATGAAATTAAAGGCTGAGTTGCCAAAATCAGCAAAATCCAACACCAGGCCTTCCCTTTCTGAAGCTACAAGAAAACCTTTTGCTTTATATGCTTTGGCTTCATCCAGTGATGCCACCGGAATGATAGCTTCTACGCCATTTTCGAATGCAGCACAAACAGAAGTGCTGGCACGTAATATGTCAACCATTACCACGATGAAATTCTCTTTGGTAATAATTTCGCCGTAAAGCTTAGGCGTAAAGCAAACTTCTATGGTTTTCATTCTGTTGTATTTTATTTATTTATTTTGAAATGCAAAGATAAGGAGAAATGATGAAATATAAATGTTGAAAATTGATTCTGAAAATTTGGAAATACTATTTCACTATTCCATTTTTAATCTTCTGACTTCTTGCTTTTGGAATCTGAATTTTGTTCATAAATACCTTTTTTTCAGCCCAAACTTTTTTGTTATTCTCATTTATAATTTGTACTTTTGATGATTATTAAAGAATACTATAAATATTTGAATATGAGCGATATTGAAAACAACGATTTGATTATCGAACCGGAAACATACACAGCAGATAATATTCAGGTTCTCGAAGGGCTGGAAGCTGTTCGTAAACGTCCTGCCATGTACATTGGCGATATCAATGTAAGAGGTTTGCATCATTTGGTATATGAAGTAGTTGATAATTCTATCGACGAAGCATTGGCTGGATATTGCAATAAAATAGATGTTTTTATCAACGAAGATAATTCAATCACCGTTATCGATAATGGACGTGGTATCCCAACGGATATGATGGAAAAAGAAGGTCGTTCTGCTTTGGAAGTTGTTATGACTGTTTTGCATGCAGGAGGTAAATTCGATAAAGGATCATATAAAGTATCAGGAGGTTTGCATGGTGTAGGGGTTTCCTGTGTAAATGCACTTTCGAAACACTTGAAAGTTGAAGTTTATCGCAATGGCAAATCATACATGCAGGAATTTGCTTATGGTAAACCATTATATTCTGTTAAAGAAACCGGTGATTCAGATGCCACAGGTACTGCTATTACTTTTTTACCTGATGATTCCATTTTTATAACAAGAGAATACAGTTACGATATATTAACCTCCCGCTTACGCGAACTGGCATTTTTAAATAAAGGTGTTACCCTCAATATTACCGATTTACGCGAAAAAGATGAAGACGGTGAGTTTATTTCCGAAATTTTCCATTCCGAACACGGATTGAAAGATTTTATCGAATACCTCGATGCAGTGAGGGAAAAACTGATGCCGGATCCAATTTATATAGAAGGTGAGAAAAATGAAACACCTATTGAAATTGCGATGCAGTACAACACCTCCTTTTCCGAAAATATTCATTCTTATGTAAATAATATCAATACCCATGAAGGTGGTACTCACCTTGCAGGTTTCAGAAGAGGTTTAACGCGTACTTTGAAATCGTATGCAGAAAAATCGGGGATGTTGGAAAAAATAAAATTTGATATCAGTGGCGATGATTTCCGTGAAGGATTAACCGCTATTATTTCTGTAAAAGTCCAGGAACCACAATTCGAAGGACAAACCAAAACAAAATTGGGGAACTCTGAAGTAATGGGTTTTGTAGATCAGATTGTGAGCGAATTGCTTACCAATTTCCTTGAAGAACATCCCAAGGAAGCCCGTATGATTGTGAATAAAGTGATTTTAGCTGCTACTGCCCGTCATGCTGCCCGCAAAGCACGTGAACTGGTTCAGCGTAAAAATGTACTGAGCGGTTCTGGTTTACCCGGTAAATTATCGGATTGTTCCGAAAGAGATCCCGGTAAATGTGAATTGTATCTTGTCGAAGGTGACTCTGCGGGTGGTACTGCCAAACAAGGCAGAGACCGTAAATTTCAGGCTATTTTACCCTTAAGAGGTAAGATTCTGAATGTGGAAAAAGCCATGCAGCACAGAATTTACGAAAGCGAGGAAATCAAGAATATGTTTACGGCTATGGGTGTAAGTATCGGTACCGATGAAGACAGCAAAGCCTTAAATATGGAGAAAATCCGTTATCACAAAATCATCATCATGACGGATGCCGATGTGGATGGAAGTCATATTGCAACGTTGATACTTACCTTTTTCTTCAGGTATATGAAGGAAATGATTGAACAGGGTTATGTTTATATTGCAACTCCTCCTTTGTATCTGATTAAAAAAGGTAAAGAAGAACGTTATTGCTGGACCGAAGAAGAAAGAGCTCAGATTGTTGAAGCTTATTCCGCTAACGGAAAAGAAAGCAATGTTCATATTCAACGTTACAAAGGTCTTGGTGAAATGAATGCTGAACAACTATGGGATACAACCATGAATCCTCAGTTCAGAACATTGCGTCAAATTACCATTGAAAATGGTTCGGAAGCCGACAGAGTATTCTCTATGCTCATGGGTGATGAAGTACCACCCCGCAGAGCTTTTATCGAGAAAAATGCAAAATATGCCAGAATAGATGCTTAATAATTGTTAATGTGCTTTGTTGAGGCAGGGCTGCAATTTTTACTAAATAAGTTGTAGGAAGTTTCTGAAGTAAAAAGAAAAATAATCAACTTCTATTTTGTGTAGAAATAAAAATCAGTGAAAAAAGCTGTCTGAACTTCAGACAGCTTTTTTTATTAAAACGCATTTTGAACATAATTCTTTGGAAAGCATACTGTAGTAGATTCTTGTAATTTGACACGTCCTTATAAATTATTCTTCCATAATTATTATGGATTTGAAAAAATGATTTTTGCTCGTTAAAGAATTTATTTAAAAAAAATAAAAATAATTACATTTGTTTTAACAAGTTAAGTTTTTTTGTTTACATTTGCAATAATTAATACTTAAAAAATTGATAAATTTTATTCAAATTGTCCGTAACTTCATGCTTAGCATATACAGTATGCTTATTTGTAATTTGTTGATATATATATATATACTGTAACAGCCTATTCCCGTTTTCCGTTTTTAAACATATATTTCACGGCTATACAATAAACACAATTGCAAGCCGCAGTGGATTTACCTGAGCTTGCCTGTGCAGTGTATCTTTGTTCTGCATGGGCATAATTGTATTTAATAATGCAAAAAAGATAAGGGAATACTTGAAATACCTTAGAATAAAT
>JBBRCQ010000055.1:0-25525 GCA_038204725.1 Bacteroidales bacterium
AAACCGCACAAAACTCCGGTGGATGTATTCTTCTTTATTGTTGAAGGTCGACCTACAATTCACGTCGGTGATGAAAGCGAAGAATGCGAAGCTGATTCACTAATTGAAAGCCCGGCCAACATTGTTCATTATATTAGCAACGAAACGGATAGTTTAGCCCGTATACTTGTTGTAAAAGCGCCAAGTCCAACGAGTTCAACCAAGGTACTTTAAAAAAACTTACTAAATCAATTTCAACATGGAAATTACTTCTCGTCAATTAGAGATTATAGAGGCAGCCGGAAAAATACTGACCGTTTCAGGTGTCAGTGGTTTAACGATTAAGAATTTGGCCAAAGAAATGAAGTTTTCCGAAAGTGCAATTTATCGGCACTTTACAAGTAAAGAGGAAATTATCATCGCAATGCTGGATTATTTGGCAGAAATAATAGACGAACGTTTGCAAAACTCTATTCTAACTAATGATGGACCTGAAGAGAAATTTACAGCAATTTTCCAAAGCCAGTTTATTTTTTTTGAAAATAACCGGCACTTTGTAGTGGCAGTTTTTTCTGATGGTTTATTGAAAGAAAGCCAAAGTATCAATGAAGCTATCCTCAAACTTATAGGTGTAAAAATAAAGCATTTGTTCCCTATTTTGATGGAAGGCCAACAGATGGGGGTATTTACAAATACCATTTCAACGGAAGATTTGATGTACATATTAATGGGGACTTTCAGATTACACATGTTCAGATGGAGATTGGAAGATTTCGAGTTCAATATCCAACTTAGCGGGAACAAAATGATTCAATCTGTACTGACATTACTTAAAAATAAATAATATGAAAAAGGCACTTCCATATTTGATAGCTGCGATATTAGCAGCATTTGGGTTACTCACCCTATTCCTTAGCAGCTCCATAATATTTGATTGGTTTGGCGTCAGAGCAAAAGAAGGTAATTATGTTTTGTTTGTAGTTTGGTCAAATTTCATCAGTAGCGTATTGTATCTTTTTGCAGCTTATGGATTTATCGAAAACAAAAAATGGACTGCTAATCTATTGGGCATTTCCTCCATAGTACTCATTTTTGCTTTTATAGGTTTGCTATTTCACATCAACTCAGGTGGCATTTATGAAACCAAAACTATTGGTGCTATGATCTTCCGAATTACCATAACAATGGTTTTTGCAATACTCGCCTATTGTACGATAAATAAACACAGGAAACCGATTAGCCAGAAAGCCCCAAATAAGACAAAAGAACAATATCTTTTGAGGGTGGTTGGTAAACACAGGAAGCCGATTAGCCAGAAAGCCTCAAATAATAGTTAAGTTTTTTTTATAGTACGCAAGTTAGTGAATATTCACTTTAAATGAAAGTCATGGAAAATCAAAATATAACCTTACGCGAAGCTGCAGGAGCTATAATTAATGAAGATGGGATAAATGCCCTTACGATTGATACTTTAATCCGGAAAATGGGAATTTCGCGAAACGAATTTCCTCTCGATTTCAATAACGATGTTGATATTCTGGAATTCATGTCGCTAAGCCTCGAAAATGAAATACGTCAATTAATCACCAATGTGGTAGCGAAAAACTATTCTCCTGAAAATGAACTTCAGGATTTATTTAAAGGTCTTTATGAATTGTTCAACCAAAAATCCTACTACCTGCATATTCTTTTTTCAGATGAAATGATTGAAAGAAACAAGTCCATTCAGGAAATTCTGAGAAGAATAAAAAATGAAACTAAAACATATCTGCATCTAATTCTGGAACAGGGAAAGAAGACCGGAGTTTTCAATAATAAAATAGCTACGAGCTATTTGGTTGAAAATATTATAAGCCGCTTTCGTTTGTTCATGAGCGATCAGGAACTGACCAACAAAATGATCAGGGATCTAAAACTAATAAGAGCGAATAAGGAATAAATACGAATTAAAATGACAGTAAAATGAAAACATCAAGGCTTAATTTACAAAAAGTTTTGCTATTCTGGATTCTCCTGTTTACAGGTTATATTACAAATGCTCAGACTTTTACGCTGGAACAATGTATTGATACCGCGATGCAAAATAACCGATCGATCAGGTTATCTCAACAGGACATCAATCTTGCCACAGAAAAGAGCAAGGAGATAAAAGCCAACCTGCTTCCAAAGTTGAACGGAATGGCCGACTATCGTTATTATACCAACCTACCGTATCAGTTGATGCCAGCTGCTGCTTTCGGTGGACCTGAAGGCACTTATAAAGAGGTTCAGTTCGGTGTGCCGCAAAGCCTGAATGCGAATCTGCAACTTACATTCCCTCTGTATAATCCCAACGCATTAAGCGCGATTAAAACTTCGAAAGTGGCCAATGAACTTTCGCAAATCCAGAAAATTAAAACCGACGAAGATGTAGTGATTGAAGTCTCGAATGCCTATTACAATGCACAAATCCTTATGAATCAACTGGTTTTTTTAGATAGTAATATTATAAACACCAATAAACTGGTACGAACCACTAAATTATTGTACCAAACGCAACTTGCTAAAGGAACAGATGTAGATAGATTAAACTTGCAATTGGATCAGTTAACGAATCAAAGAAATACTGTGTTTTCGCAACAACAGCAAGTGCTAAATGCACTTAAATTCCTGATGGGAAAACCAATTTCAGACTCCATCGAAGTTTTAATCAGCGAAAAATCAGCTGTTGAACCCAACTTTCAGTCTCAAATTACGACGGATATTCTGCTTATTGACAAGAAAATGGCACTTAATAACTCAGAGTTAAGTGGCCTGAAAAATTCGAGATTACCTTCTCTGGGAGCGTATGGAGTCTATGGAACAAATGGGTTTGGAACTACCGGCAGCAATAGTTTTTTCAATTTTCATCCGGTCGGATATGTAGGGGCGCAACTTTCGATTCCTCTGTTTAATGGCACAGTAACCCGGCACAAAATCGTACAGAAAAAGATTGAAATTGATAAAACTATCATTCAGAAAGAATTGGTAACTGAAAAAACGAAACTTGATTTGATTAATGCCGAAATGCAATACGCACTTGCAATCAAGAATATTGCAACGGTGCAAGTTCAAATCGAATTAGCTAAAAAGATTTACGACAATACAGTGCTACAGAACAAGCAAGGCGTGGCCAATATTACCGATTTGCTGCTGGCAGATAATGCACTTCGCGAAGCACAGCAGAATTATATCGTTGCATTAATAAATCTTCGAAAAGCAGAATTGGAGTATAAACGCGTAACAGGAAATCTGATTGCAATTAAAAATTAGAAATCATGAAAAAGAATATCATATACATAGTTGTGGCATTGGCGATAATCGTAATCGTGGTTATTCGCCTGAAAAGCAATAAAGAAACCACCAGAAACAGAGTCTATCATTTCAATAAAGAGCAGGCAATTAACGTGCAAGCCATCACGTTAAAGCTTGAAAGCGTAAAAAACGACATTTCTTATCCGGGAACTTTTGAACCCAATAAGGAAACAAAAATCAGCGCCGACATTCAGGGTAAGATTAACTCAGTTTTAGTTGATGTCGGAAGCATTGTCAGGAAAGGCCAGGCTTTAATTCAATTAGACAACTCGTTGCTGAAACTACAATTGCAAACCGTTGAAATTCAAATTGAAGGCTTGGAAGTTGATGTAAAACGATATACAGTTCTTGCAAACGCTGATGCAATCCAGGGAGTCCAGTTGGAAAAGGCAGCGTTGGGCTTAAAGTCGGCCAAAGTACAAAGAGCCACTTTATTGGAGCAAATCAATAAAGCAACCATTGCGGCGCCTTTCGCCGGAATTGTGACTGCCAAACTCACCGAAGTTGGAGCATTCGCAGCGCCAGGAATTCCGTTATTGCAAATTACTGATATTTCAATCCTGAAATTTACAGTAAACGTTCCTGAAGATGAGTTAAGTCAATTCAAAAACAATCAAATATATTCGCTTGCCGCTGATGTATATCCTGAAACCGTTTTGTCGGGAGAAGTGATCATGACAGGTAGTAAGGCCAACTTGGGCAACAGTTTTCCCATTCAATTTTCAGTGAAAAACACATCTGATTTACAAATTAAATCGGGCATGTTTGGAAAAGTACAGTTAAAAAACGATAGTGAAGGGAGACATATTATTATCCCGGCTTCTTCAATTGTTGGAACAAATATTCAACCTCAGGTTTATACCGTAAAAGACGGCAAAGCTATTCTTCAAAACATCAACATTTCAAGTCGATTTCAGAACAAAATATTGATATCAAGTGGTCTAGCCGAAGGCGATGTCGTTATTACCAACGGATTTATTAACCTGTTTGATGGGGCAAATGTTGTTTCAATTACGAATTAGGAATTAAAAATTACGACTATGAAAACGAACAATATTATTCAAGAAAAATCATTTGCTTTTGCAATCAGAATTGTGAATCTATACAAAAACCTGGCTGCTGAAAAGAAAGAATTTGTATTATCAAAACAACTTCTTCGCAGTGGAACTTCTATTGGAGCTAATGTGGAAGAAGCGATTGGCGGAGTTTCTGATAAAGACTTTTTAAACAAGTTGGGCATTTCATACAAAGAAGCAAGAGAGAGTATTTATTGGCTTAAACTTTTGTATGCTACAGATTACATCAAAAAGGATGAATTTGAAAGCCTTCATAATGATGCAGAAGAAATATGTAAAATAATTGGAAAAATTCAAATCACGATGAAAAATCGTAATTCGTAATTCGTATTTTTTAATTGAAAAATCATGAACATTACAAAAATAGCAATCAATCGACCTTCGCTTATCATCGTTCTTTTCAGCGTGTTCACCTTGTTAGGGATCATCGGGTATAAAAACCTGGGTTATGAACTACTGCCCGACTTTAACCAGCCGGTTGTTGTCATAAAAACAATGTATCCGGGCGCCGAACCCAATGAAGTAGAAACCTCTGTTTCCAGAAAAATAGAGGATGCTTTGTCGAACCTCGAAGGGGTGGATTATCTGGAGACAAAGTCAATGCCCAATGCCTCCGTTATTATTGCCAACCTGAAATATGGTACCGATTTGAATATTGCCATGCAGGATGCCCAGCGATATATCGACAATATCCGCAAAGACCTGCCCGCCGACATTTTGAGTCCGGTAATGAGTAAGGTTTCGCCAAATGATTTGCCGATTATATCGATAAGCGCAACAAGCAAATTGCCAGCTACGGAATTCTATCAGAAAATGAAGGATGAGTATCTTCCTCAGATACAGCAATTAAAAGGAGTGGCAGAAATTACCCTGCTTGGGGGCGAAGAACGGGAAATTCAGGTAAAAGCTGATCAGGAAAAACTGAAACTGTATAAGATATCACTTTATCAGGTTGTAGAAGCTATTAACAGATCAGGCATTGATTTACCGGCAGGTAAAGCACAAAATAACACAGAAAGCAATTCAGTTCGGCTAATCGGTAAGTTCTCAACCGTTGATGACATCAAGAATGTGCAGGTAGCTATGCCAGCGCCAGGAATGCCGGTTTATGTAAAAGATGTTGCCACAGTCATAGATGGAGTGAAAGAAGTAAGTTCCGTAAGCCGCTACAATGGAGTGAACGGGATAGGCCTTTTATTGAAAAAACAAGGCGATGCCAATGCGGTGGAAGTTTCAAGATTAGTTCACGCAAAACTCAAACAAATTGAAAGCGCTAACTCAAAATACGGTGTAAAATTTGATATTGCCGATGATTCAACCGACATGACTATTGCGGCAGTAAATTCGGTGGTAGACGACCTGATTTTAGCGGTAATTTTAGTTTCACTGGTCATGTTTTTGTTTTTAAGGAGTTACCGAAACTCAATAATTGTTTTAATAGCAATTCCTACCTCATTGATTACTGCGTTTGCCGTGATGTGGCTGATGGGTTTCACCTTAAACCTGATGACCTTGCTTGCCATGTCGTTAATTATCGGAATCCTGGTTGATGATGCCATTGTAATTCTGGAAAACATTCAACGGCATCTGGATATGGGAAAAGATAAACGAACCGCTGCGATGGATGGTCGTATGGAAATTGGTTTTACTGCCATTTCAATTACCCTGGTCGACGTGGTGGTATTCCTGCCCATACTGTTTTTGCAGGTATTTGTAGCCGATATGCTGAAACAGTTTTCGATCGTGGTAATTACTTCCACACTTACCAGCTTATTGGTCGGATTTACCTTAGTGCCATGGCTGGCTTCACGGATTGGGAAAAAGGAAGATTTACAACCCACCAATATCATAAACCGATTTCTGCTTTGGTTTGAAAAGCAATTAACAACATTTATCGATTGGTATGGCCGTCAATTAGAATGGGTTCTTAGCCACAAACTGATCTTTACGGGCATCGTGTTCTTCCTTTTGATAATGACCGTTGTGATCATGAAACAAGGAATTATCGGAAAAGAAATGATGTCAACAGGCGATCAGGGGAAGTTTCGTTTAAATCTGGAATATGACAAAACAATCACAGTTCAGAAAAATAATATCATTACCCGAAAAGTAGAAGATTTTATTCTGCAGCAACCTGAAGTAGCAACCCTTTTCAGCAACGTTGCCGGACCAAGTACAGGCATTGGCAGTTTGGGAGTAGGTTCGGCCAATTTATCCGAATTTACCATTCAATTAAAGCCTGAAAAGGAAAGAAGCATTAAAACAGAGCTGTTTATGAAATCCATTCGCGAAGAACTGAACAAACAGTTTCCGGGAGTTAACTTTTCAATGGCGGTTTTAGGCTTACTGCCAAAACAGGCCCCCATTAAAATAACCTTGAGCGGAAGCGACCTCGCGTTGGTAATGAAAACAGGGGACAAACTAAAAGCTGCTATTGAAAAAATACCAGGCGCCGATAATGTGCAATTATCAGTAAAAGCTGGAAGTCCCGAATATAAGGTTGTTCCTGACAAAGATAGGATGCAGCGGTTGGGATTAACAACTGCCTATGTCGGATTAAATTTAAGAACTGCCTTTACCGGAAACGACGATGCGACGCTGACCGAGAATGGAACAGAATATCCGGTCAGGATTTGGCTTGATGATTTTGACCGGAAAAATTACGAAGACGTACAACGCCTTACCATCGTAACTCCGATGAATATCCCTGTTGAAGTTTCGCAATTTGCTAAAGTAAGGCAGGATAATTCTCCTTCGTTGCTCGAAAGATTGGACAGACAACCTTCAGTAACCATTACTTCCGAATCGTTTGGAAGGCCATCAGGCACCCTGGCTGGTGATGCAATTGGTTTTCTGAAAACTCAGCCTTTGCCAGAAGGTGTAAAATTAACCTGGGGAGCAGATATCAAGACACAAAATGAAAGTTTCGGGGCTTTGGGCTCAGTCCTTTTAATCTCATTTATACTGATTTACCTAATTATGATAGCCCTTTATGATAGTTACATTTATCCGTTTGTAGCTCTATTTGCCATTCCGATGGCAGCAATCGGAGCTTTCCTGGCACTAAACTTATCGTTAAACCATTTAACCTTGTTTGCGCAGTTAGGATTAATCATGCTAATGGGATTGGTAACAAAAAACGCCATTTTGATTGTGGATTTCACCAATCAATTGAAGGCTCAGGGGAAATACTATAAAGAGGCATTGATTATTGCAGGTAAAGAACGTATGCGCCCTATCTTAATGACTACCCTGGCAATGGCGATCGGAATGTTGCCTATTGCATTAGCTAAAGGTACGGCCAGCGAATGGAAAAACGGCTTGGCCTGGGTAATTATTGGTGGATTGCTATCCTCTATGATTTTGACGGTTTACTTAGTCCCGATGGTTTACGATGTGGTGGATACGATCAAAGAAAGAATGGCTAAAAGAAAGGAGAAATAAAATGAAAAAAGCAATCATGTTCCTTCAATCATTTTTGGTTATTGTGCTACTTTCTTCATTTAGCATTCAAAAACAGGAAACCTTCTCATTAACAGTTGAAGTAAAGGATTTACGCAATTCCGAAGGCACCGTACTTTTTGCCTTGTATAACCGCGAAGATGCTTTCCCTGATCAACATTATAAGAAGTATTTCAAAAAACTTACAGGCAAAATAATAAATGGGGCATCTTCTGTAACATTCGAAAACCTTCCGGCGGGGAAATATGCGGTAAATATTCTTCACGATGAAGACAATGATGGTAAAATTAAAAAGGGGTTGATCCTGCCCAAGGAGGGAATTGGTTTTTCCAATTATAAATCCATTGGGATATCAAACAGGCCTTCATTTGGTAAAGCATCATTTAATATGCTGGATGATAAAAAGATAGAAGTAAATATTATTTACATGTAAGAGATGAAACGAACCTCAATTTTGATATTGATTTCTCTATTTCTTGTCCAATTAAGTATCGGACAGGCAATAGATTCACTACAAATTGGGCTTCCAATAATTTCTCAGGTAAACCAGGGCAATAGCTATATCACTTTCCCAACTGATATTGGTAACATTGAACCACTTTCGTTCGAAGGTAATTTAATTCCAAATTTTTACATCCGGCAAAGCAAAAATTCCCGGCTAATGGGAGTATTGACACCGCAAATTATCATTCGAATGTATAGGGAAAGGTCTTCTCCTGTTCGCACTCCGAGCTATATGCCTCAAATAACATTTTACTATCGCTTAAAGAATAAATCGATCTTACGGTCACAAAATCTATTTGTACGATTTGCGCATCATTCCAATGGTCAGGATGGTGACTTTTATTTGGAAAACGGCGAACTAAATTTAAAGTCAGGAGATTTCGCTACCAATTATATTGAGCCTGGTTTTATCATTACGAATGTAAATAAACGACTTAATGCTTACCAGTTTTTTAAAACTTCCGTTGAAATCCATCCCCCGGGTTATAGTAGTGATGAACTTGATGGGATTTACAGTAAAGTTCGTTGGCATACAGCAGCCTCCATCTTTAAACTTCCCAGTGAGAATAAATTAGGTGCTGATAAAAGGAATGCGTCAATATCGCTGAAAGGTGAAGCGACATGGATGTTTGGAAACTTCAATAACCTGAATACAGTTTCGGCTGACAGGCTGAACCTAAGTTTTACCTTTTATTATCATCCTAAATTTCTGGAAGATGTTGGGTTATTTGTTCAATTCTATCATGGTTCGGATTATTACAATATCTATTTCAGTCACAGGCTCGATATGCTTCGATTTGGGATAATGACAGAAAAATTAAGATTTTAATTTTCCGAATGAGATACAATAGTGAATTCTACATATCGCTAAACAAAAGATGTCAAACCTTAATTCATTTGCGTAAGACAAAGATTGGAATTCAAGCAGATTATAAAAATCAAGAATATGGAAACTTTTAAACATCAATCAATCAACGAAGTTATTGAACTCATTTCTGTAGACAGAGAACGAACCAATATTCTAAGAAAATCAGAGCAAAATACCTTAGCTTTTTTAGTTCAGCACATTCCTGCGTGGATTAGTTCAGATATGCTCACTGGCATTGGATTCGGCGGGAACATTCTTACTTTTTTCAGTTTTTTGTTAGCTACATATATGAATACTGCATATCTGTTGCTTGGCGTATTGGGCTATGCTATAAGTTGGTTTGGCGATTCGCTTGATGGAAGAATTGCCTATTATCGGCACAAAGAACGGAAATGGTATGGATTCGCGCTGGACATAACGGTTGATTGGTTAGGTGTTATTTTAATGGGATTGGGGTTTGTTGTTTATACCGAAGGTTCCTGGGAAATAGTTGGTTTTGGGTTTGTAGTAATGTATGGTTGGGAAATGATCACTACTTCAGTTCGATACAAAGTTACCGGAAAATACGCTATTGACTCAGGTCTCTTTGGCCCCACAGAAGTTCGAATAGCTATCTCTATGATTTTAATAGGAGAAGTACTGTTCAAAGGTTCAATTCAATATATCTCTTTGTTATTTACTGCTATCTTGTTTGTAATGAATATTATAGATACAAATAAATTATTAAAACTTGCAAATGAATGCGATAATAGAGAAAAAGAGCAGAACAAGAAACAAAAAATTGCTTGAAAAATTCAATGTTTTTATTAAAGCCCAGATCTCGTCATTCTTAGGTGGAGTTGTGGATTACCTTATAATGGTCTTTTTCACTGAGATCTTTAATTTACATTACACCATTAGTATTGCAATAGGCGGGGTGATTGGAGCGATATTAAATTTCAGCTTGAATAAAAAATGGACTTTCTACTCAAAAAGTAAATCTTATAAAAATTCTTCGTCAAAGCAATTCTTGAAGTTTATTATTGTCGTACTCAACAGTATTCTGT
This sequence comes from Bacteroidales bacterium, assembly GCA_038204725.1. Lineage (GTDB taxonomy): Bacteria > Bacteroidota > Bacteroidia > Bacteroidales > JACABE01 > JACABE01. The sequence continues at coordinate 10,269 of JBBRCQ010000055.1, forward strand.
TAAAAGCTTCAGGCACATACTTTATTACAACATTTCTGGGATTCGATTACAGAATTAGCCGTATTGCAACTGATTTAATTGTGTCAATTGTGTTTAACTATACTTTGCAAAAATACTGGGTTTTTCGGAAATGGAATTATCCTAAACCAGATTATGACAATATATCTTCAGTATGAGTAATTCCTTATCTTACTTTTCACTCAAAATGAGCATCAAAAAGGCAATACTCAGTTTTTTATTTAGCCTTATAATTTTAATTTGCTTTGCGCAAACAATTCAAATAGAGATTTTTAAGGGAGTTGTACTCGATGCACAAAATAATGAACCGATGCCCTACGTATCCATTTTTATGCCGGATTATAGAGATGGAGTTATAACGGATTTTAAAGGGGAGTTTATTATCAATGTAAAAAATTTCTCGCCATCCAAAAACAAAGTTAACGTTTCCTATGTGGGATATAAAACTGAGATTATTTATTTTTCGAAGAATAGTAAAAAAATTGTAATTAAACTAAATCCAGAGGTACAAGTATTGCACGAGATTGTCGTGAAAAAGCAAAAATATCAAAACAAGAATAATCCTGCCGTTGATTTAATTGAAAAAGTAATTGCCAATAAAAAGCAAAATAGCGACGAGGCATTGGATTATTACGAAAATGAGAAATACGAAAAAATTCAGTTTGCCATAAATGATATAACTCCGGACTTTCAGAAGAAAAAAATATTTAAGTATTTTCAGTTCGTGTTCGAAAATATTGATTCACTTAAAAACAATGGGAAAAAGATATTGCCAATGTATTTGAAAGAGGAAATGTCGAACTACTATTACCAGCGTTCACCCCGTAAGGTTAAGCAAATCATAAAAGCACACAAAGTTGTTACTATTCCGGGTATTGATAATAAAGGGATTGGAGAGAATATCAAATATTTATATCAGGATATTAATATCTACAATGAAAATATCTCATTAGTTTCCAATCAGTTCCTCAGTCCAATAGCCATTTCTGCACCAACTTTCTATCGTTATTACATAGTAGATACGATCCGATCGGGCCATGAGAAATATACGCGGATGTATTTTGGATCCCGAAATAAAAGTGATATGCTTTTTCAAGGTTACTTATTTATTACAATGGATGGTCGCTTCGCGATTCAAAGAGTTGAATTATCTGTGAATAAAGATATTAATCTGAATTGGGTGACAGACATCAAGATAGTTCAAGAATTTGAGAGAGTTGAAAATAACAGGATGATGTTGTCGGTAGATCAAACATCGATCAATTTTGGGATCAATAAGAAGAGTCGGGGGCTTTTCGGACAAAAAATTGTTAAATACAATAATTATAGTTTTAGACCACCAGAAAACGAGAAATTATTGTTCAAAGGGCAAAAGATCGAAATATTAGATAGCGCTAGCTATCGAAGTAAACTTTACTGGGAAAAAACCCGCCCGTTACAATTGAGCAAGTCAGAAGCGGGCACTTATACTACAATGGATAGTATTGTCAATGTTCCGGCATTTAAGCGCATGAAAAATATTGTAACGCTCGTATTGTTTGGATACACGAATTTGGGCAAATTTGAAATAGGTCCGGTCAACACCTTTTATATGTACAACCCAATTGAAGGATTTCGTGTTAGATTTGGAGGAAGAACCACTTATGAGTTTAATAAACGGTTCAGTTTAGAAACTTATGGAGCCTACGGTTTTAATGACCAGCGCTTTAAATATTATTTTGGAGGTACTTGGTCTTTCTTGAAAAAAGATATCATGCAATTCCCATCTAAAAATCTGAAAATAAGCATTCAAGATGAAACACAGCTTCCTGGACAGCAAATGAAATTCTTAATGGAAGACAATTTCCTTTTATCTATAAAACGAGGGGTGAACGATAAGATTTTCTACAACAAAACGTTCACAATAGAGGACTTAAACGAATTTAACAACCACTTTTCATACACGTTAGGATATCGGTTCACAAATCAGGCTCCCGGAGGGAATTTGTATTTCAATTATACTGATTATTTGTCGCAACGGAACGATGTGACCAGTTTAAGTCTATCCGAATTCTATATCAATTTACGGTACGCACCAAATGAAAAATTTTATCAAGGCAAAACCTTCCGTGTACCAATTTCAGGAAAATATCCAGTTTTTGAATTAAGATACCTTGCCGGTTCAAAGGCATGGGGAAATAGTTACGAGTATCAAAATCTGCGTTTTTCTATCCGAAAGAGATTCTATTTATCTGTCCTAGGTTATTCGGATGTTTCGCTGGGGGGTGGGAAAATTTTCGGAAAAGTGCCGTATCCTTTGCTGAATATGCCACAAGCGAACCAATCCTATTCCTATCAGATAGAGTCATACAATATGATGAATTTCCTTGAGTTCGTTACCGACCAATATACATCACTGTTGATTGATCATTCCTTTAACGGATTTTTCTTTAATAAAATCCCACTTGTCAGAAGATTGAAATTGAGAGAATTAATTACTTTAAAAATGTTGTATGGTAATGTTACCAAAACGAATGATCCTGCTCAGCAAACCGATCTATTCAGATTGCCCATAGAAACAGGCGGCACTCCTATTACTTACACCCTTGGTAAAACTCCTTACATTGAAGGAAGCATAGGAGTTGGCAATATATTCAAATTTTTCAGGGTTGATCTTGTCAGACGTTTTACTTATCTAAATAATCCCAATGTTTCGGAATATGGACTTAGAATGCGATTTAAATTTGACTTTTAAAATGATTAAAAAGGGAAACACGATGAAATACTATTTACTTATAGGAATTTTAGTAGGTATTAACCTAGCTGTTGCTCAGGCGCAAACAGCATATCCGGTACCACAAAAGACTGGTAATATGTTGTTTTATCTTCAACGATCGATGAATAAGAATACCATTATTTTTGAGGCAAATATTCTAGAAGATGACAAATTAAGCATTGAAAACCCGGTGAAGATGTATTGGATTAGATACGAAGAAGATAGTCGCGTTGCTAATTTGTCACTTATTCAACGAAAGGTTTTTGGTTTAAGGTGTATATCGATTGATGAAACAAAGTCTTCTTTTCTATTGCTAAATGACAGGATCAACAAGCTTAAAATAATTGTAAAAAAATCATTATCTGGTGATTACAAAGCATATTTGGAAATAAACAATCAAACAACTGAACTTGAGAGGGTATTTATTAAAACTGGGAAGAATGGATTGGGAATACCCATATCCTTTGAATATATTGAAGTATCAGGTAAATTGATAGAAAATGGCGAGAAAAATATTGAAAAAATAATTCTATAAATTCAGAAGAAGTAATATACGACAACTTAGCATTTAGTACCTACCATCATGAAGATAAGAATCTCAACCTTACCGGTAATCTAGTCAGAAAGAAGCAAGCTTTTCCCTGATAAGATTTTTATACATTTTCGTTTAAAATTTTTGCTTTTATAAAAAACTGTTATATCTTTGTAAGCAAATACTCACTTACGTTATTATGGAACGACAAAGCACTGATATTCGACAAGAACAAATTAAGCAAGCAGTGATTGATATTATCTCAACTGATGGAATAAAGAATCTATCCATTAAAAACCTTGCTGAACGAATTAGTATGAGCGAAGGAAGTATTTTCCGCCATTTTAAATCTAAAAACGACATTATAGTTTCCATTTTCAACGATATACAAGATAATTTCATTGGCGAATTAGGAAAAATAGCAAGGTCTGATGAAGAGCCTTTAATTCGATTAACTAAATACCTGAGCGCAACTATTGAATATCATACTGAAAACAAAGGAATAAACATGTTGCTTTTCTCTGAAGCATCCTATAAAAACGATCCAGGACTAAAAAAACGGCTTCAGCAGATATTTTACGATCAAAAACAGTTCGTGATGAAAATAATTTCAGATGGTATCAGCGCAGGAATTTGGGATGAAAACGTAGTTGTTGAAAATGTGGCATTAATGTACATGGGCATCCCACTGGCAATGAATATGGAAATGTTGATTGGTGGAAAAGGGTTTCAATTTGATAATTTTTGCAGCCAGATGATACTTCTATTATTGAAAATGCTTAAAAAATAGGCATTTATAAACTTAAAAAAATTTGACCTGAAATGTAAGTGAGTGTTTATTTACATTCGGAAATAAAGGGGAAAAGGCAAAATAAATTATACAATAGATGTTCCGCATACTTAAATCTTAAATTGATATACGATGAAAAAGAAAACGATTCTTCTGTTATTCAGCCTTATACTATTAGTTGTTAGGCCATCATTCGGACAGGATTCCGAATTACTGCAAGATACCGGATTTGTCAAAAGACCCGTATTCATCTCTGTATTAAATCTTCAACCCGTAACCCTCAGTAAGAATAGGATACTTTTTAGTTTTCAGGCTGAATACCCGGAATTCTACAAATTTCTTAATCAAAAGAATGGCAAAACAGAAAAAATTTCTGAAAGCGTAGCCCTAAATGAGGCATATTACTATGGTCGTGCAATTTATGGACTTACCGATCGCATTAATCTGTTTGCCATCGTACCGATTACTTCAATACATCATTATTCACCTTCAGCTACCATATTCGGAAAGGGATTCGGTGATATTGAAGTAGGCGGCAGATATAATCTTCGTGAATCGAAATATTTTGGGAACAGTCTGACTTCAGGAGTGACAATAATCTTTCCAACAGGCAAATACAAAAATATTGGTTCGTATGATTATCCTCTTGGGCTTGGGGCATTTCGACTTAAAGGTGACTTAACTGGTATCCAGCGATTAAAAAATATGGATATGATCTATTCAGTTTATTATGAATATCGCACCAATAATTCTGAAGGACTGCACGTGGGCGATGAAATGGGCGCATATCTTACTTTTCAAAAACAAATCAATACGAAATATGGAAATTTCGGACTCGAAGGTGGAGCTTTTGGATACTATAATTTAAAAGATAAAGAGGATGATGCATTTATCCCATATTCAGATGACTACACTGCTAATCTTTTCGTTGGTGCATCATACAATTACCTGAAAGACTTCTACCTCCGATTCGGAGTACCCTACACCATTTATCAGAACAAGAGCTGGTTAACCAAATATACTGCTTTAATACAGCTTGATTATTATTTCGATTTGAAAAAAAATAAATAACATCCATTATCATGAAAACAAAATTATTCCTGATGATTACGCTATCACTGATAGGCATCATCCTTTTTTCCTGTACTGATTCAACAAAAAAAGAACCGACTCAACATCAATTTATGGGTTATATTGAAAATACGCAGGTCAATATAACCGGACGTTTGCCTGGAAAAATTTCATCAATATATGTTGATGAAGGAGACACTGTAAAACAAGGTGATAAAATTGCAAGCCTTGATACGAGGGAATTGGATGCAAACATGGACGCAATGAATTCTCAACTTAAGAACGTCATTCTGAATAAGAGCCGGGTTGAACATCTATTTCAAGCTGGTGCATTGCCACAACAGAAAGTTGATGAGATAGAAACATCTTACGAGGTGCTTCGAAGCAATATTTTGGCATTAAAAACCAAAATTGAAGATATGCTCATTACCTCACCCATTGATGGCATTGTGAATGTTAAGGTTTTGGAAAACGGACAAATATTGTCACCGGGTATGGCAGTCGTTATAGTTACTGATACGGATGGGACCTGGGCAAGATTTAGTATCCCTGAAAGATTCATAGACCAGATTAATATAGGCCAGCAATTTGAAATAAAAAGCAATACTCCCGGATTTGCTTATGAAGCAAAAGTGATTCAAATACTTCCCTTTGCTGAATTCGCCTCGCATACACCTACCACACTTAGAGACGAACGTGACGTAAGGACTTTTGATGTGAAAATGAAATTGTTGGATACTCCCGGCCATGCGTCAATAGTAAGCTGCAAGTCAGGTATGTATGTTTATCTTGAACTGAAAGATCCTGATAATGAAAACTCTAAATCAACTAAAAACTAACAAACATGAAAACACTTAAACTTTTTATAATGATTTTCATGCGGATCGTTATGGTTTCATTGGTTTTGATCTTGTTTTTCAGCATGATGGCAGGGATGTATTACAAGACCGCACCACGCAATATTCGAATAGCTGTTGTTGATGAAGATCATTCGGCATTAAGTCGTTCTATTCTATACAATATTCGTGCTTCCGATTATTATCAGATTACAGATCAGCCCATTGATTACCTTTCGTTGCAGAAAATGATTGACAGAAATGAAATTGATATGGGCATCGTAATTCCTCATGATGCTTATCATGACATCCAGAATAATCTTGGAGTCAGAATCTTGGCAGCATTAAATGGCACTGCAAATCCATCAATTCCGGGTACTGCGCTTTCAAAATTAAATCAGATTATTTCGACGCTCAATGGTCAACTTGCTTTGCATGTTCGGGTGGAAGATTTAGGTAGTATTCCGAATAGCCGACATTCAAAAGAACCTCTAATTAGTGTTGCCGAAAGAATATATTATTCACCTACTCTCAGTATGGAGGCTTCTGTACTTCCTGCATTTATGGGTTTAGCCATGCAAACTATTTCGATGATTACCATACTTTTTGCACTACTTGGAAGCTTGAAAATATGGAAACAAAAGTTCCCGCTTATTCAAAACGCGAGACAAATTCCAGCAATAGAACTTATTCGGGCGGCTATCGTTTCCGGCTTTGTTGCAGGTACATCAATTTCTATCGCATTCTATTCTACTATGCTATTGTTTGGTGTTCCGTTTAATCAATCCGAAATCTGGAATGTGATAGCCATTATTTTCCTGTTCACTATTTCAATGGAAAGTATTTCCTATTTTCTTGCATTAAACATTAACAATAGCGGGATCTTAGCTGCCATTATCACGCTGATTGTTCTGCCTGCATTTATGTATTCAGGATTTATGGTACCATTTGAACAAATGGCTGACTTACCCAATAAAATTGGTGGTTGGTTTCCATTAAGATATTATTTAAAAGCACTTTATCTGGTGTTTAACCACCATCAACCACTAGCTGTTGCTCAACCTTTTATGAACAAACTTTGGCAATTCACAGGATTATTTTTCTCATTGGCCATAGTGTCCATAATTGTTGGTCAATTTGAACGAAAACATCGCGACCAAAAATCGAAACTTGAAAATGTTAACTTAAATGTAGAGGAGATTCAATCATGAAAAAAGGTATAATTATATATTTTCTGATGTCACTTGCTTTATGGAATACAACATCTTTTGCACAAAAGGCTCTTACACTTGATGATGCCATCCGGATAGCTTTAGATCAGAATCCAAACATAAAAATAAATGAAAGTCAAATTAAGGAAGCTGATGCCAAACACGATCAGGCCTATTCTAATTTTCTTCCTCAGGCAGAAATGCTTTCAAAATATTTTTATTCCAATAATACGATGGGATTATTTCCGCTTGAGGGTTCCAGCGTCCCTGTATTGAACAATGGAACACCAACTGGTGATGATATCCTTATGCATTCAAAAGCGCCTTTCCCCATACTCGACAGAGATGTATTAACCATGGACATGAATATGACTTATACCTTGTATGCAGGAGGGAAACGCAAAAATGCACTGGAAAGTACCAACGCTTTAAGAGAAGCCTACCAGAATGACCTTCAGGAAACAGAAGGGAATTTAAGCCTGAATGTTAAGGCTGCATTTTACAATGTGCTTTTCCTGAATGAAGTTTTGAAGGTTAATGAACAGGCATTGAGTCAAATTCAGGAACATCTCACGATGGCCGAAAAATCGTATCAGGAAGGTGTTCGTTCGGAATTTGATGTCCTTATGTTCAAAGCTAAATTGAAAGATTTTGAGAGTCAGCTCCTTGATCTTAAAAGCAAAAAAGAAATTACACTGGATGCGTTGAAAGTCTTGCTTAATCTGCCGGATATCACGTCCATTATTTGTATGGGTTCTATTTCTAATCCAATTGATTATGCAATGCTTTCGTCAGAACAACTTTCAGATAGTATTGATTCCGGAAATAATAAAATACAGTCACTGAAAGCGATGAAAAATGTACTTGGATACAAAGAGAAAATTGAGAAGGCTGAAAATTTACCAACTTTATTTGCATTTGGCAATTACCACGTTTATCATGGTACGGACACTCCTCCTTTTGATCAGGCATGGAGACAAGGATATGCGATTGGAATTGGTCTGAAGATCAATTTGTTTGACGGGAATTTGTCGAAAAGTGAAGCTCAGGAAACCAGAGCAGGAATAGAGAAAGTTGCAGCTTACGAAGAGAGTTTCAAGCTTCAGTTTAAAAATAAATATTTAACATCTATTCAGCATATCCAATCACTGAATGCTCAGCGAGAATCAGTTTTAAATAACTTGGAAGTCGTAAAAAAAGCCTATGAAATTGCGCTGGTAGGTTATGAAAACAGTGTTATAACTACTATCGAATTAAATGACACGCAATTAAATATCACGAAGGTGAATGTTCGCTTGTTGAATATTGAGAAAGACATCTTGCTTGAACAGGCCAATCTTCAATATTTGTTGGGTGAAATTAATTGAGAAGATAGATGTAAAAAAAGGTTGTAATATATTAATAATGAACCTGGAAGTCAGTCATGAAATGGTACTCTTATATTGAGATGGAGTTTGGCCTGTGCGTGTTTTAAATACCCTGTTAAATGCTGATTTCGAGTTAAATCCACATTCAAAAGCAATTCCCAAGAATGAAAAACCGGCATATTTTTGATCAGCAATTCTTTCTTTAAAAGCATTTACCCGGTAACCGTTTATAAAGTCAAAGAAATTAATTTCAAAATGGTCATTAATGACCTGCGATAACAAGTGAGTTGAAATACCTAATTCAGCGGCTAATTGGGGGAGGGTCAAATCGGGATTCAAGTATGGTTTTGAGAGCTTCATATAGCTGACCAGTTTTTCTGAATACTGATTTATTTCCGAATCATTCAGCTTCGACTGTGAGTATTTGGGTTGAACGTTCCGAATATCCTCTGATACTATAATGTTCTCATTAGTGAAAATGACCTGCTGCTTTAATCCAAAGTATCCGATCAAAATCACAAAAACCGATAAGGAAAGAAATAATCCATCGGTACAAAATACCATAGAAAACATATGGAATACATGATGAATTACTGTAACTGAAATTAAAGCAGTCCATGCTACGCCAAAAACAAGAACCAGCTTTCTGATCCAATATAGGTCAATGTTTGCCGAATTAGAAAAGTTATTGAAAATGTTTATATCGTGTTTTTTGAATAGCCTAAAGGTCATTAAGAAATATATGGTTCCTGACAATGCCGTCATGATGAGGAAGAATAGGAATAACAGTGGAGGATTATTCTCCGGAGAAAGTTTCTCAATGTTTAATTTCTCTGATATTTTAGGGAAAAATGAAGTAATGAGAATATATAGGTTGAATAATATAAATGGAGTAAAATGAAACAAATCCTTCTTCAGAAGGTGTTTTCTTTCAGAAATCAAAGTTGAGATGTAGTAATACAAAAAAGGCCCGTGTAACATCATCAGGGAAACCAAACTGATGGACAGTAATTGAAAATGAATAAATAAATCATGCGAGTAAAATGAATAGACTCCAATGTATGCACCCAAATATATTAGCCACAATATCAAAATATTATCAGAAAGAGCCCTTGATTTCTTCTGAAGCAATAAAACTGAAAAGAAGAATGCATTAAATGCTGCGATTAAGAAGATGAATTTCATTTGTTTTTTGGGCCTGTAAATATTTTTTTGTATGTATTGCTGCCGATTTATTTGTTACCACATCGATCTCCAAATTTAATAATTAAGCGGTTAGTAATAATACCCCAACCCTTTTCATGCTCAATTTTTTCCGCATTGCCAATGGCAAGATAGACTTCCTATTCATTCAGCGATTTTATCTTGCGGGGAGCTTCCCCCGGAATATTGAAGAGTTCATCATCTTTCATATTGAATACCTTGGGTCTCACTTTATAAAGTGCTACCCTTTTGTGCAATTCATCAAGTCCCACATTATAAGTTGGAGCGATTGTCCTAGTTACACACAATATCTTTGCTCAGGAAATTATTTATAATCAAATAAGAAAAAATCATGAAACAAAATTATCAGGCCTTTTATGAACAAACTCGCATCATGATAGGCAATTACGTAAAAGAAAATCCGGAATTTATGACCGCTTTTTCAAAAGTACATCACATGGGATCGAAAAATGGAGCTTTAAAATCGAAATTCAAGGATCTGATCGCCCTGGGTATTTCAATTAACACACAATGTGAAGGTTGCATTGCAATGCACATTCACGATGCACTTGAAAATGGTGCCAGTCACGATGAAATTGTTGAAACAATTGGTACTGCAATTTATATGGGTGGTGGTCCTTCAGTAGTTCACGGAGCAGTTGCTTTTGCTGCATTACAGGAATTCGAGGCAAATCAAAAGTCAGAACTAAATGAGAGCACTATCGAAAGTGTTAATATTCACATTAATTAAAAACAAAAAGTCATGAAAACAAAAATCAAAAATCATTCAGAAGAAAATTCAAGTAGCCAAAAAAAATTTGGAAGAGTTATTAAAGGTAGTTTTTTATCCTTTCTTTTATTATTAATCCTATTTTTCACTTCTAACGTAACCTTCGCCCATTGTGATACAATGGATGGTCCAGTGGTAGCAGATGCCAAAAAAGCTTTAGAACATAATAATGTAAACTATGTTCTTAAATGGATTCCCCTGGAAAATGAAGTTGAAATAAAAGAAGCATTTAACCTTACGATGAAAGTTAGAGTGCTAAGTCCAGAGGCAAAGCTCCTTTCGGATACATATTTCTTTGAGACACTTGTAAGGGTTCATAGAAATGGTGAAGGAGTATCCTTTACCGGAGTAAAACCATTGGGCACTCCCATTGACGAAAAAATACTCGCAGCCGATAATTCAATTAAACTTGGGAACCTCTTGCCATTGAAAACATTAGTGCCAAAAGCAAATTGGACTGAATTGACAAAACGGTTTGAAAAAGTAATTTCGCTAAAGAATTTTGAAGTCAACAATGTTTTGGCCGGTAGGGAATACATTGAAGCGTATGTCCAGTTCTTCAAATTTGCCGAAGGAGAAAAAGAAGAAGAAGGGCAAAACCATGTGCATACACAGTCAGTTGGTCATTAAGTTCATCTCAAAGTAATTTTGTCGGGGATGCTTCCATTAACAACCAAACTATTTGAGACTTTAGTCATGAGGAAACAAATAATTGCTTAATTTTAATGCATGTCCTGAGGAATCTTCAAAACAAATAGGACAAGATTTTACCTTGTTCTATTTGTTAATGCATTATTCCATTTTTGAATCATAGTCAAGTTACCATTAATATATCTTACAAATGAAAACGTCAAGTTATATCAATATTGAAACAACCAAAAACCCGCATGGGGTTGAAGCCAGAAAAATTCACGATACCGATCATGTTCAGGTCGTTCATATGCTCTTGAAACCTGGAGAGCAGTTAAAAAAGCACATAACAGCAGTAGATGTATTCTTTTATGTGCTGGAAGGTACTGGTATTGTTGAAATAGGCAATGAAAAACAGGAAGTGGGAAAAGATATGCTCATCGATAGCCACAAAAATATACCGCATTGCCTTTATAATGAAAGCAATGATATTTTCAGGGTATTGGTGGTAAAAACTCCAAAACCTGATGATCAACAAAACCTGCAGACCATTATAAATATGTTAAACAAAAGATAGTCTTAAAAATAAAACCTACAGAAGATTTGATGCATGAGCACAAAGCAATTAAAGTAATGCTGACTAATCATTGCTTGAAAAAACAGGAATCATTGCAGGCCTGGGGCCGGAAGCAATCATAGATTATTAAAAAAAAATAATAGATTCATTTTAAGAGAATTGGGAATTATTAATAGTACTAAAAAAAAATCATGGCAATAAAAAAAGTATGGGTCGAAGAAGGATGCACTTCTTGTGGACTATGTGTAGACATCTGTCCCGAAGTCTTCAAAATGGAGGACACAGCCACTGTCATTGAAGGAGTAAACTACGATGACTATGAAGCACAAATAAAAGATGCAGCCGAAAACTGCCCGGCCGAAGTGATTAAATTTGAATAAAGAATCCTTAAAAAGTCTCATTGGTGGGTTAAACTGTTCATGGGCTATAATATTGCGGCCATGGCACACTCAAATGTTGCATTAGATGAATTGGAAGGGAATGAAAAAGTATAAGTTAGGAAGATGACGTAAATAAATACAAAATGAAAATCAAAAGGGTATATGAAAAGCCGGACAAAGAAGACGGTTTTCGCATTTTGGTGGACAGACTTTGGCCACGTGGCTTGACTAAAGGAAAAGCAAATATTGATCTTTGGTTGAAAGAAATAGCTCCCAGCACAGAACTGCGAAAATGGTTCAGTCACGACCCTGAAAAATGGGAAGAATTTAAAAGACGTTACCTTCTCGAACTAAAAGAAAATAAAGGGCCAATTTATCTCATAGAAGAACAGATGAAGAAAGGAGACGTAACATTAGTCTATGGCGCAAGAGATGAAATACATAATGAAGCGCTTGTTCTTTTAAGTCAATTAAAACGTTAATGAGAATAAGATATGATTCCATCCAAATTGACAGAAGTGCTGATTCACAATGGAATAGTTTCTATTGTTATGCAAGGCTCAAAAGGTGCTCATGTGGTTAACACCAGGAACAGCTATATGCAAATCACGGAAGATGAAAGGTTATTAGGGCCGGTTGGAGTAATGCATACAACATTATCAAATGTTAAACAAATTAATATATCTTAGAAATGAAACCTACAGAAGATTTGATGAATGAACATAAAGCAATCAAAGTAATGGCAAGCATTATGGGTAAGATTGCTGCGAATATCAGGAACAACAATAAACCTGATACTGAAGAAATCGAAAAGATCATAGACTTCCTTCGGACTTTTGCCGATAAATGCCATCATGGCAAAGAAGAAACCGCTCTTTTCCCTGCACTTGTTGTTGCGGGCATGTCCAATGAGTCGGGCCCGGTAGCGGTAATGCTTTATGAACATGATCTTGGCAGGGGATTTATCAAAAATATGGCTTTATCAGTTGAAGCTATGGAGACGGGTGACAAATCAACCGCAAATCAGTTAGCCGTAGCCATGGAGGAATATGTCCTTTTGATGCAAAACCACATTCAGAAAGAAGAAAATATATTATTCCCAATGGCTGATAAGTTTTTGCCAGCAAAGAAGCAAGATGAAATTTTTATAGCTTTCGAACGTATTGAAGAAGATGTGGTTGGGCATGGAGTTCATGAACGATACCACGATTTATTAAATCAGTTGAAAGCAAAACACCTGGTTTGATTAAAATCTATAGGAAATGAAAAAGCAAATTAAGAACAATGTGTATTGGGTGGGTAAGAACGATTGGGAACTGAGAGGTTTCCATGGATACGAATATTCTACACACCACGGATCTAGTTATAATTCCTATCTGGTAAAAGAAGAAAAAACGGTATTGATCGACACTGTTTACCGGCCATTCTCTAATGAATTTGTCGAGAATCTCGCAAGTGAAATAGAGTTATCTTCTATTGATTATGTAGTCGTTAACCATGCAGAGCCTGATCACAGCGGTGCATTGATTGAACTATTGAGGATCATTCCCAACACTCCTGTGTATTGTACTGAGAATGGTATAAAATCAATCAGAGGCCACTATCACCAGGAATTAAATTTTAAACCTGTTAAAACCGGGGATAAGTTATCTCTCGGAAATGGTAAAGACCTGATCTTTATACAGGCTCCAATGCTTCATTGGCCCGACACAATGTTTTGCTATCTCACCGGCGATAACATCCTGTTCAGCAACGACGGATTCGGTCAGCATTTTTGCTCAGAAATGTTGTTTAACGACCTGGTAGATCCATATGAATTGTACTTCGAAGCCATAAAATATTATGCCAATATTCTTGCGCCCTTCAGCAAATTAGTGACTAAAAAGATTGATGAAATTCTAAAATTAAATCTTCCGATTGACATTATTTGCCCAAGTCATGGCGTCGTATGGCGTAACGATCCTTTACAGATAGTTACAAAATATACCGAATGGGCCAACAATTACAGGGAAAATCAGGTAACCGTAATTTACGATACCATGTATAATGGAACGCGCTCTGTTGCCGAAAGCATTGTGAAAGGGATTAATGCAGCAGACAAGAACATCACTGTAAAATTGTTCAATGCCGCAAAAAATGACAAGAATGACCTGATTACTGATATTTTCCGTTCAAAAGCCATATTAGTAGGCTCTCCGACTGTAAATAACGGTATTATGTCATCAATTGCAGGATTGCTTGAAATGGTAAAAGGGCTGAAATTTATGAATAAAAAAGCAGCAGCTTTTGGATGTTTTGGTTGGCACGATGTGTCAACAAAAGTGATTCAGGATACATTGAAAGATTCGGGATTTGAAATTTTACTGGAACCACTCCGATTTATTTGGGCTCCAGACGACGAAGCATTAAAAAATAGTGTTGATTACGGACGGGAATTTGTGACTTTATTGAACAAAAATTGAACGGCAGCTTGTTTGCATCGGTTAATATATTTAAGTTTGAAACAAAAGCATGAGCATCCAATCCTTAACAAATACATCCGCTTTTAATCAAATTTTTCAAATTGTATAAAACAAAGCCTTTTACCAATACTTTCCTGCAAGATCTCAAAAATCTTCCTACAGCTTATTTCGCTCTGGTGATGGCCACAGGGATTGTATCTATTGCCGCTCATAACTTTAATTTCAACCTAGTTTCTAGGCTGTTGTTTTACTTCAATATTGCAGCTTACATTTTTCTATGTATAATATACCTGTTGAGGATAATAATCTATTTTCCTGATTTTAAGGCTGATGCCAGTGATCATGCGAGAAGTCCGGGTTTACTTACATTTGTAGCCGGCAGTTGTGTGCTTGGAACCCAATTTGTACTGATTTCAGGTAATTTGCAGATTGCTTCTCTTTTGTATTATACGGGTGTCGTTGCTTGGTTCATTCTCATGTATCTGATATTTACGATTATTACCGTCAAAGGAGAAAAACCCGCTATCAACGATGCAATCAGCGGGGTGTGGCTGCTCTTCATCGTATCCACCCAATCGGTATCCATCCTTGGGGCTCAGCTTGCTGACTACTTGCCATTCAATCCTGAGCAAACA
>JBBRCQ010000056.1:0-24480 GCA_038204725.1 Bacteroidales bacterium
GTTGAGTTTGCGGTTGGGTTGAGCAGTGCGTAACCACAACGATAGCTTTGCAATTTCAACGCTTTCTTCGTTCAGGTCAACCCCAAAGAGGTTATTTTCTAAGATACTTTTTTCTACATCGTTAAAAACAATGCTTGCCCCTAGGACTTTCGCCTCCAGTTCATCTATATATTGATGTTCGTTGATTAAAAAATCTAAAGCCTGGTTCAAAAATGCCCCAGAACCACAGGCTGGGTCGCAAATGGTTATTTGCAACAACCATTCTCTGTATTGTTTCAGGTTGTCGAGCAATGCCTGTTTGGTTTTTAGCTGGCGTTTTTTGTCGCTGGTATAAGCTGCTTCTACAATAGACAACGCTTCTTTCATTTCGGAACAAAGTTTTCCAACAGTATTTTCAACAATGTATTTGGTGATGTATTTGGGGGTGTAAAAAACGCCGTCTTTTTTACGTTTGCTTTTACTTTTGTCAGCAACTTCACCTGCGAGTTCTGCTTTTATTTCATCGAGTTCGTTCAGAGAGTTTTCGAAAATATGCCCGAGAATGTTTACGTCTACTTCGCTCACAAAATCGTAACCGGCAAGCTTGAGGGTGTGTTTGTAGAGCAATTCGTCGTCGATTTTAACGGCATCTAAAATATCATCGGGCTTAAACAAACCACCGTTGTAGGCAAACACATCGTAGCGTTTGCCTTTGAATCCGGTATTTAAATATCCGAAGTATTTTTTAAATCGATTATACAAAGGCACCACTTCATCTTTATCCTGTAATTCTCTCCAATCGTTGAGTATCAAGCGAACCGAATTGGGTGGCAATAGATTTCGGTCTTCTGCAAAAAACAAAAACAAAAAGCGGTCCAGTAGCTTTTGCGATTTCTGAAACAAAGTAAGGGCATCGTATTGCGGATTTTGCAGTACTAAATCCTGATGCAGTTGTCGTTTAAACAAAGAGTAATCCTTGTATAATTGTTGGGTGATTTTATCTTCCTGGCTCAGCGATTCGTCCTTTATCTTTTTGGGGAGGTCTGTTGCAATGCTTTTATACGACAGACACAGATAAAGCAGTCCGAACTGTTTTTCGGTAAGTGTAAACAAATTGAATGCTTCGTGTTCAATGGCATTGTCGATATAGAACCGAAGTTTTTCGAAATTAGAAGTAATCACATACACACATGCCGACTGATTGTTTTTGTAACCGAATGCTTGCGATTCAAATTTAGACAAGTCGGTGGTTTCAGTTCCTTTCAGCTCGATGACGGCTTTAATCTGATTTCCGATTTTAATAGCGCCATCGGCTTTCTTGCTATCCTTTACGTTTTTATTCTCTGTAATCAGGTTAAAATTGGGGGCAGGATTAATTGTATAACCCAGAATGTTGACAAAAAGGTTGATCAAAAAGCCTTCCTGAAATTGTTCTTCTTTGCTATTTCGGATATTTTCCTGTACATCGGGATTATGAAAATAAGCCTTAAATTTGCTGTAAGATTCAGCAACTTCTTTAACGTCTAATGTTCTTAGATATTTATCGAGTACCGCTTTTTGAAAGAAAGGCATTTTTTGTTGTTGGTTTGAAGATTCAAAGATAGAAAATATTTTATTAGTAATTACTTGTTAATATTAAATGATTAAAAAATAAGAAAATAAATATTACTTACTAATATCTTCTTTTTAAACTGCTGCCTTAAAAGTTTTGGGCTTGCTATAGGTGGGGATTACGAAACTCTGTTCCTGTTAATCCGCTAGATATTTTTTAATTGTTGTTCATTTTCATTCTGCACTTCAGTACCACTTGGAGTAAAACGCTGTTATGCAAAGTACTTCTTTTCGTTCGTAAATATTTATCCATGGTGTCATTCTATTTTGTGATACGACTTTAAATTTCTGATTCTGACACTTACATTCTCCCTTGTGGAATCAATTAGTTTTGCCTTTTCAAATTCCCTTACAGCTTCAATATATTTATCTTTACCGCAATAACTGTCACCAAGTCCATATAAAGCGTCAAAATAATCGTGATTAATTATAAGCGCTTTTTTGAATTCCTCAATTGACAAATCCCATTTCTCGTTTTCGTTTAGGAGTTTTCCTTTTGCAGTAATTGTTTTGTAGTCGGTAAGATTATGGTGAATTAGTTTGTCTAAACTGTCAATAGTGTTTTCGAAATTTTCCCTTTTCAGTTGTTCCCATTCGCTTTTGCTTAACATAAAAATCTTTCCGTTCCAAGGATATCCCGAACCTCTGTCCACAGTAAATGCTTTAACTGAAAGAAAAATTGAAAATAGAAGGATAAAAGGAAACAGTCCTGATACAAAACTGTTTAAATTTGTTTTTTTCTTTATCAATATCGCAAAACCAAATACTAAAATCAACAACCAAGCAGTTTGAATATAAAGATAAAATAAGTCCCCAAGTTCCCAACCAAAAGTCAGTTTGCCTCCTAACATAAAAAGCAAAACCAAAGCAAAGAAGATTATCGTGATAAGTAAAATTACTTTCAAAAATCTAGTCATTAATTTCCGTTTCATTGTCATATTACTTTCTTTATTTTCTGACGGCTCGTATGTCAACGTTTTTGATTTTTTTAGTGTCGGCCAATTTTTTAAAACAATTACTCTCGGTGCGTTGACTTTGCTAACTCTTTGATAAAGCTTTGGTTAAAGAGTTGACTTGTGTGGCTTTGCAATATGTTTGTAATTGCGATGGCATAATTATTTTTTTTTGGTTTTTTTTTCTAGTATTTATAAACTTTCTAAATAATTTTTTTCTGCTTCGCTCAATGTTTTTTGTTGATACTTCTTATATTCTAAGGTAGCCTTCTCAATGGCAATTTCATGACTGATTGAACCTGCTCCATGCAACAACTTCTCACCACTCATTGTCAGAATTTTATTCAGATGTTCAGCCCAATCTTTCATTGTCATAGTCTTTTCTCTTTCTGCTTGTCGCTCTGCAAAATCCAAATATCCTGATACTATTTGTCCTAACGAACGAAGCTCTTTTTCGTCCAAATATTTTTTTGCTATTACAACATCTTTTAAATATGGACGACTTCTGGAAAAAGTCATCAATCCCATAAATTCTTTTTCGGCATCAGCACGGGTAAAAATAACTTCTGCTGCTGTTTGACCATGTATGGCATAATGAATCTTGTTTTGTACTTTTTTAAAAAATGTAATGGAAACATCTGCTTTAGGGTCGTAATCAATACTAGTTGAATAAATATCAAGCACCTGACGATAAAATACTTTTTCGGATGCACGAATATCTCTTATGCGCTGCAAAAGTTCTTTCCAATAGCCTCCACCACCTAAATTTTTAAGACGTTCATCTTCCATTGTAAAACCTTTTCGAATATATTCGTTTAGTCGTTTGGTTGCCCATATACGAAATTGAGTTCCTCTTTGCGATTTTACTCTGTAACCCACAGAAATAATAATTTTAGGCTATAAAATTTAACTGGCTTATCAGAATTTGCAATGTGCAAAAATTGCACATTGCTTTTCTCTTCCAGTTCGCCTTCCGAAAAAATGTTAGCGATATGCTTAACAATTACACTTCTGTCCCTTTCAAACAAAAGCGCCATTTGCTCTTGCGATAGCCAAACCGTTTCATCTTCAAAACGAACATCCACCGAAATTTTTTCATCTTCGGTTTTGAATAAAATAAAATCTGATCGGTTTTTCTCCATATTAATTTTAAGTTTGATTTTTTGTAATAATGGTTTATTTTTTAATGTTTCTATGTCGTTGTCTGTCCTTTTACACTTGTAGGCAACATATAGTTTTGTATAACAAACCTAAACAAAATATGCTAATAGGGATGGATTTGTATGTTGAATACTATATAAATATCACCTTGCAAAATAATTAAATAAATAACCCAATCCATTTTATTATCACTGATTAGGTTAAATGTAGAATAATTATTTTTATCATTTAAATTTAAATTTTTTCAGGTTTATTGGGATCCTCAATGGTTTTTGGTTGATATGCCTTTTTTCAGAAAGCATCAATTACCTATGTAACCTACAATCAAAATTATCTAAGGATGAAATAATCTATGTTAAAAGACCTAAATATTTATTTTTTTTAGTACTTTTGAACGCCAATAATAAACCAATTATTTTATGAAGAATATAAGCGAAGTAAATTTTAACGGGAAAAAAGTGTTGATCAGGGTCGACTTCAACGTTCCGTTAAACCACAACCGTCAGATAACAGACGACACACGTATTGTAGAGTCCTTACCAACTATTAACAAAGTACTGGACGATGGTGCTGCCGTTATATTAATGGCTCATCTGGGCCGTCCGAAAGGCGGATTTGAAGAAGACTACACCCTCACTCCTATTGTCCCTCACTTGTCTAAATTACTCAACAGAAATATCATATTTTCAAGAGATCTCTTTGGTCAGAAAACGATGGATGTTGCAGCTAAACTGAAACCCGGTGAAATATTACTGCTCGAAAACCTTCGTTTCTATCCCGAAGAAATCAATGGAGATGTTGAATTTGCTAAAAAGCTGGCAAGTTTAGGTGATGCTTATATCAATGATGCTTTTGGAACCGCCCACCGTGAGCATGCTTCTACTGCAACCATTGCTCAATTTTTCCCAAAAGCTAAATACTTTGGATTGTTACTGGAAAATGAAATCAAAAATCTCGAAAAACTTTTAAATAATTCCAAGGCACCTTTTACGGCTATTATTGGAGGAGCCAAGGTCTCAAGCAAAATAGACATCATCAAAAACTTATTGCCCAAAGTTGACAATATGATTATTGGTGGCGGCATGGCATTTACTTTTATCAAAGCATTGGGAGGCAATGTCGGAAATTCGCTGATTGAAGAGGACAAAATTGGTGTGGCCCGTGAAATGGTACAGGAAATGATGCTAAAAGGCGTAAACCTCTACCTGCCGACTGATGCACTTATATCTCAGACATTCTCAAACGATTCCCATTTCCAGGTAGTTTGCGCAGATGATATCCAAGACGACTGGATGGGGTTGGATATCGGTCCTAAAAGTTGCAAACGATTTGCGGAAATCATTAACAATTCGGAAACCTTGCTTTGGAATGGTCCTATGGGTGTTTTCGAAATGGACAGATTTAAACAAGGTACAAAATCAGTTGCTATTGCAGTTGCCAGTGCAACCATCAGTGGAGCTTTCTCTGCAGTGGGTGGTGGCGATTCTGTAGCTGCCCTCAATCAATACAATTTAGCCGACCAGATCAGTTATGTTTCAACAGGCGGAGGTGCAATGCTCGAATATCTTGAAGGCAGAGTACTGCCGGGTGTTAAAGCAATTCTGGATAAATAGATATGAATAAATTTAAAAAGGCTGGTATTAAAACACCAGCCTTTTTCCTTATACAAATTTTTCGCCTTTTTCGCTCAATACATCATTTACAAATTGCCTGATTTGTTGTTCTTCAGTTTTTTTACAAATGAGCAGAATGTTATCATCCTCCACTACAATATAATCTTCCAGACCCTGGATTACAACCAACTTATCCTTCGGCATGTGTACAATGCAATCAGAAGTATTGTAAGTCATTACATTTTTTCCTATAATTGTATTCCCGTGTTCATCTTTTTGACGGATTTCATACACCGACCCCCAGGTACCGATATCTGACCAACCTATATCAGAAGTTAATACATAAACATTATCGGCTTTTTCCATGATACCATAATCTATCGAAATATTTTTACAGATGGTATAGGCATTTTTAATAAAACTTGCTTCATTTTTAGTGTTATAATATTGCATGCCTTCTTTAAAAATAGCATCCACTTCCGGAAGATAATCCTCAAAAGCTTTCATGATACTTTTTAAAGACCATACAAAAATACCTGCATTCCATAAAAAATCACCACTTTGCAAAAACGATTTAGCCATTTCCAATGCCGGCTTTTCAGTAAATGTTTTTACTTTATTAATACGTACATCATCGGATGAACAAACCTGATCATTGAATTGAATATACCCATAACCTGTATCAGGACGACTGGGTGTAATCCCTAAAGTTACTAGCCAATCATTATCTGAAGTGGCTTTTAAGGCAGCATTGATAACTTCAATAAAAGCATCTTCCTTTAAAATAATATGATCTGAAGGAGCTACTACAATATTTGCATCAGGATTTTTCTGTAAAATTTTATAATTTGCATAAGCAATACATGGAGCTGTATTTCTGCGGGTAGGCTCACATACAATTTGCTCATCGTTAATTTGAGGTATTTGTATTTTGATCAGATCCCTATAAATCTCATTGGTAACAATATATATATTTTCCACAGGACAAACCCTTTCAAAACGTCTGAATGTCTGTTGAATGAGTGTTTCACCTGAGCCTAAAATATCGATAAATTGTTTAGGTTGAGAAGTTCTGCTCATGGGCCAAAAACGAGAGCCTATGCCTCCTGCCATGATTACACAAAAATTATTTTTCATGTGTTTATATTTTATTAAATAACTGAAATGATTATAGTTAGAATATTCAAGTTTATTAATTCTATTCAAGTTTCGCCCATGGAATGCTCATGATATATTCATTTCAGTCGGTTTTCTTTAGAACATGGGCATTTCATTTACTATTTTTTTGCAAATGTATAAATAAATTCCTTCTAACATAAAGTAAATTTAACAAAATAAATTTACACAATAATTCTTACAGATAATTAATTAATAGCATCTTAAGCGTATCAGCAGCAATGATAACCCAACCCCTACTTTTTAAATTTCTTCTTTTTCCATTGGCTTTACTTTTGCCAAAGGATGAAAAAGATATTTTCTTTTATTATTCAAACACAAACATTTGTAACGTTTTCTCATCTTTTCCAATACCTGAAATGTTCTACCATCCGGCGTTTGAAAATTTGTATAAAGAGATAGTTCTTCAACAAAAAGTGTATTTTGATTGTTATTTGTATATTTCTGGAATGCTCTACCCATTTCTAACTTAGCATTTTCAGGAGATGTTTCAAGTTTTTGAATGGCAATTTTTATATCTTCCGGAAAAATATTCAGTTCAACAAACTGATTCATCAAACTATAATAAGTGCTTTTCCATTCTCTGCCATGTGGTTCTACTTTGTTCTTATACCTATTCCATACAAATAAATGAGCAATTTCATGAATGAATGTAACTAAAAACTCAAATTCATTCAGGTTGTAATTAATTGAAATTCTGTGAAAAGTATAGCCATTTTGTGGTGGACGATAATCTCCAAGTTTGGTTTTGCGGTTTCGGGTAATATTAAGTTGAACATTGTTCCCCGATATCAAATCAACAACCTGATTCAATGCATTTCCAGGAATATATTTTACTAAAATTTCTTTAAGTTCTTTCATTTTTTATAATAACAATATAGCCAAAAGAGGGACATTCTTTACATTTCTTTTTTTTACGGTGTTTTGCAGTAGAGCAGGATATTAGCAGGATAGCAATGATAGTTATAATGCTAAAAAATTTTAAAATATGTATTTTTTTCATGGTTCTGATGTTCTGAATAAGAGGCAAAATTAATAAAAACTATTATTTATGTTCATTTTTTTGTACATTTTATAGTTTTGTTAATTAGAAAAAAGATTAATTTAGCAAAAATATTTATTAAAATATGAAGATAGTATCGGAAGTTGGGAGATATTTAATTTTAATGCAACAGGTTTTCCGTAAACCCGAAAAAAGATCCATCTACAGAAAGCAGATATTGCTCGAAATGGATAATATCGGTCTTGATTCTCTTGGAATTGTGGCAATTATTTCTATTTTTATGGGAGCTGTTGTAACCATTCAAATGGCATTTAATGTAGACAGTCCATTAATCCCATTGTATACTATTGGTTTTGCTACCCGCAAATCAGTAATTCTCGAATTTTCGCCAACCATCGTTAGTTTAATCCTTGCAGGTAAAGTAGGCTCACGGATAGCTTCAGAAATTGGTACTATGCGTGTAACCGAACAAATAGATGCCTTGGAAATAATGGGCATCAATCCAGCTTCCTTTTTAATATTACCCAAAATTATAGCTTCCGTAATCATTTATCCTTTTTTAATATTGGTCAGTATGATTTTGGCCATAACAGGCGGTTGGCTTTCAGGAACATTAACAGGTATGCTTGCAACCAACGATTATGTTGCCGGCTTGCAATTTCAGTTCAATATGTATGATATTACGTATGCAATGATAAAAACTGTTGTTTTTGCATTTTTAACAGCTTCAGTTTCGGGATATTATGGATTTTACACATCCGGAGGGGCTTTGGAAGTTGGGCATTCGAGTACAAAAGCTGTTGTAAATAGCAGTATTATGATTATCTTATTCAATTTAATACTCACTCAATTACTATTAGCATGATAGAGGCCAAACATATATCAAAGAATTTTAACGGTAATGAGGTTTTAAAAGATATCACAGTCACCTTTGAAAAAGGTAAAACCAATTTAATCATCGGACAGAGTGGTTCGGGCAAAACCGTATTAATGAAATGTCTGGTGGGGCTATTTCCTATTGATAAAGGAAGCATTAATTTTGATGGACGTTCTTTTTCTGAAATCTCCTACGAAGAAAAAAAGAAAATCCGGCAGGAAATCGGCATGTTGTTTCAGGGCGGAGCGCTGTTTGATTCAATGAATGTTGAAGAAAATATAGTATTTCCCTTATCTATGTTTACAAATATGTCGACAAGCGAAAAAATTGACAGGGCTAATTTCTGCTTAAAAAGAGTAAATCTTGAAAATGTAAACAAACTATTTCCATCTGAGTTAAGTGGTGGTATGAAAAAACGAGTTGCAATTGCACGGGCTATAGCAGCCAATCCCAAGTATTTATTTTGTGATGAACCTAATTCGGGATTAGATCCTGCAACTTCTATTGTAATTGATAATCTTATCAGCGAAATTACGCAGGAATACGGAATTACAACCGTGATTAATACCCATGATATGAATTCAGTAATCGAAATTGGTGATAAAATTGCATTTATTTATAAAGGGAAATTATGGTGGGAAGGTGATAAAAACTCCATATTACTGACAGAAAACAAGGAAATTAACGATTTTGTATATGCTACTGAACTTACAAGACGCTTGAAAAAGAAATAAATGAACATTCTTGATATCATTTTTTTGATCCCGTTGGTCTGGTTTGCCTACAAGGGTTTTGTAAACGGATTGGCTATTGAGCTGGCAAGTTTACTGGCGCTGATATTAGGTATATATTTGGCATATCGCTTTTCGGTGTATGTAGGCGACAAAATAGGTTTAAATGGCAAATATGCCGGTATACTGGCTTTTTTAACAACTTTTATTGCTGTTGTGGTTTTAGTGCATCTTTCAGCCAGAATCATCGATAAAGCTTTTAGTCTGGCTTCCTTAGGATTTATCAACAAATTAGCCGGTATTGTCTTTGGTGTTTTCAAAATTGCATTGGTGTTAAGTATCATTGTATTCTTTATCAATTTATTAGATTCAAAAAGACTGATTATCTCCGAAAAAAACAGAAAGGAATCAGTTTTACTCCAACCCATTGCAAAGCTAGTCCCTTTCCTTTTTACAGGATTAATTGAAGAATATAAAATCGAGAAAAAATAAAATCTTAGATTTAACATTTTATTACATTTTTTAATTTATCTTTGTATTTTACTTGAAATTTATATCCAGGTTCTCCTATTTATTTTTATCATTTATTATTTCCTAAAATTAATAACTATGAAAAAAATCATACTGTTCAGTTTATTATGGATAATTTCGGTATCCTTATTTTCTCAAAATTACACACTTAACTATAATTACAACCAGACAGCAATTACTTGTTTGGCCACATTTAAAGAAAGAGACGCAGGTAATTATTCAGAAAATGAAGACTTATGGATGACTTTCCAGCCTACTGGCAATCAATATAGTCGCGTAGCTATTACATTTTCTCAGTTTGATGTACATCCTTCAGATACCTTTTATATCTATGATGGTTCATCAATAACAGCTCCATTGATGGGTGCCTACAATAACAATAATTCTGTTGTTTTAAATTCAGTCATCCATGCTTCTTTTGCAAACACCAGTGGGATACTGACTTTCCGATTAAAATCCGATCACACAAATACGGCTACAGGTTGGATTGCAAACATCTCCTGTTTTGATATATGCCAAACTGCAATTATCAATTTAGATACTTTACTCACCCTTCCACATCCTACCAATGGATTTATTAAATTATGCAAAGAAGATACCGTTACATTTTCATGCAATGTTTCTTTTCCTGAAAATGATTTGAATTACCATCAAAGTATTGCCAATTCTATTATCGAATGGAAACCCGATTTTAATATTACTAAAACCGGGCAAACCATTCAGCATTCATACAATACGAATGGAGGAAAAATGGTTTATATCAATTATACAGATAGCATTGGATGTAAAACTAAAGATTCTGTTGAAGTCAGAGTATCTAATCTACCTCCTGTTGTTACTCATCCACTCAATGATATTTGTACAGGAAACACTCAATTGTTAACTGCAGGATATCTCCCGAACTCGATTTTTGAGCTTCTACCAGCTTATTCTAACAAAGTTATTTTTAATAATGACCTTATAACTTTTATTCCTGATGGCCCTCAATGTCCTCCCGGAATTTTACAGACTTCTATTATCATTAATAACAATCCTACTACAGCTGTAATAGCCAGTGCCGGAGATATTGAAGCGATATGTATAAATATGGAACATTCATTTGCAGGGGATTTGGGCTTTAAAATAATATGCCCAAACGGTCAAAGTACAATATTGGATCCCAATACACATTCAGGAAGTGCTTTTTTAGGAATACCTTTTGGCGGTATTGGTCATCATACTTATGACAATGGTTGTTTTGCAATCAATAACATGTATGGTGCAGGATGGAACTATTGCTGGTCGGAAATTCACCCTAACAATAATCTTACACTTGATCAATTAAGTTCAAGTAGTGGACCCGGAACCGTTATGGTTAATGGATCCAAAACAATAGATTCCACCAATCAGATCAATCGCAGCAATTACATAAAACCCCAAAATTCATTGAGCAGTTTAATAGGGTGTCCTTTAAATGGACTATGGACTATGGAAATTACTGACGATTATGCGTTAGATAATGGATATCTTTTTCATTGGGACCTGCAGTTTAATTCAAATTTAACAAATAATCCTCCGGTTTACTCTTTAGGTGTCAGTTCTATGCAACTCACAGGCACAAATTTAACGTCTATAAATGATTCTGCTGCAACGATTTCAACACCTATAGCAGGGATTTTACCATATTCCTTAAACATTACAGATGATTATGGTTGTTCCGAAAGCTATCAGACAATGCTTCAGATATTTGAATCTCCTACTGTAGATTTAGGACACGATACCTCTCTTTGCGGATTTGGAGCTGTGCAATTGAATGCTTTGAATGCAACAAACTATAATTGTCAGTTTATATGGAATACAGGAGCTGCAACTGCGGCTATCACAGTTTATGCAGAATTAATGATCAATAGCTACATTGTAATTGTATCAGAAAATCATCAAAATGTAATTTGTTCTGCAAATGATACAATTTCTATTGTTGCAAGTATAGCATTACCGGATAATGCAGGAAACATTATCGGACCGGTAAGTGTTTGTGAAGGATTGCAAAATGCAAACTATATCATTCCGCCTATCGCCAATGCATTTCAGTATGTATGGAGTTATAACAATACAATAGTGTCCACTCAGTTAAATAATAATGTACTGATAGATTTCTCTACAACCAGTCCCGTGAATTTATCTGTATATGGGAAAAACGGCTGTGGTAATGGACTACCGTCTTCAATAGCGGTTACTGTTATTCCGGCACCACCACCTGCTTATATTCATCAAAACGGAAATACTTTATTTTCAGATGTAACCTCAGGAAATCAATGGTATATGATAGGATTCGGTATACTAGCAGGTGATACAAATCAACAATTGAATATCACTCAAAACGGAACATATTATTGCATCGTTACTTCCGACATAACAGGTTGCCAGTCGGATACTTCTAATATATTATATATAAATAGTTTAAGCGTAAAAGACCTGGATAAACCATTCATAAATATAAAAGTATTTCCCAATCCTTTTACAAATATGACTACATTTTCTTATGATCTAGCTCAAAATGCAAGTATAGAAATTAAAATTTATTCTATTACAGGTCAAATGGAAACACTTATTCCTTTAGGTATGCAATGTAAAGGAAACCATCAAGTGGAATTAAATGCAACCCATCTTAAACCCGGATTGTATTTTTACCAATTGAAATCTGATCAACACATGTATACTGGGAAATTAATCAGATATTAGTCTTTTTGAATGGCTTTGATATCTATTTCAAAAAAAAGAGAGGGTTGCGCATTGATGGCAAGCCATGATGATGCAATATCCTCATTCAGGTAAATCGCGCACAAGGTATTAGAAATGTGATAAATGTTTTTTCTTTTTTCGGGAGGACAGCCATCTAATATACCTGCCATTACACTCCATCTCACCGTTTCGGGCTCCAATGCATAATCGTGCCAAACGATGATTTTGTGCTCATCTTCAATCAACTTAAAAGCGGTTTTCGTATCTTGTACGATGCTTTCGTAATGATGGTCGCCATCCACAAATACCATATCGTATTGCTGAAAGTAAGGATTAAATCCGAAATGATGCGAATTTCCTTCCAGATGCTTAATATTGCTGATACCGGATGAAAACACACGGTGCATCTTCACATAATCTTCGCTCATCCCTAATTCTAGAATTTCAAGATCTGGCAAATTGAGGGTTACACAATCAGGAACGATGGTAGCCACATTGGCAACACTTTCACCACGCCAGGTTCCAATTTCAAAATAATGCTTTACCTTGTATTTGCGTGCCAATGCTTTCAACAATGCTATATCTACAGGCAAGGTAGCTCCATCCAGGTAAGCATAAGGCTTTACTGTTTCATTAAATCCCGGAAACAAATCAGTGATCTTAATCACCGGCAATCCTTTAGATAAACTATATTTCTTTTGAACATACTGCTTCCATACACTTTCGTCTTCAATAATATTGTTTAACAAATAGGGCTTTTGTAAAATTAAACTGATGGCTTTTAAGGCTTTTAAAATTTTATTCATCTGTATATACTATTTTTGATTGAATGTAATTTACTTTTTTTTTCGAATGCTATTTTTAAAAGTATCGACGTACAATAAAATATCATTCCAGTGAGGCAATAAATGAGTTAACCCCATTCCACTTTCTTTGGTAAAAAAATAAACCACTACCATGGATGAAATTAAATATGAAATACTTGTAACAATAGCAGCTCCATAGAAACCCCATATTGGAATAGCCCAGAAACTAAGCAATAAAGTCACTACCAAACCTGATGAAGATGCAATTGAATTGATATAAACTTTTCCGGTTCCTGAAAAATAATGTCCTATTAACAGCGAAAAGCTAAAAAGAACCACACCAGGTGCCAAGCACAACATTATGTGATTGATATTCGCAAATTCCTTTCCAAAAACATAACTATAAAATTCAGAAGGTAATATTACCATAATAGTAATCATCCCAAGGCTTAACAATAAACTTATTTTGGTTAAATCAGCTGTTAACTGTTGAGAATATTTTTTATCGGATGAATTCACAATACGGGCATATTGTACCATTGCCATGCTGCCACTCACCATCCATACTGCCTCAGTTAATGAGACTCCGTTTGAATAAATGCCCACTTGTTCGGTGCTTTTGAATTTATCCAGCAAATAATAACTTAAACGGGCATTTAAAAAGGAAGTAACATGCGAAATCTGATTAAAAAAACCAAAGCTGAACATTGCAAATAGCGTAGCTTGCCAACTTACCGAAGGTATTAACGATGAATTTTCTGACTTTCTTAATAATACGATGCTCCAAAGCAAACTTAAGGAATAAGCAATATATAATGCATAAATATACGTAATTACATCAGTTTTTTTAAAAAAAACAAAAAAGAAGAACAACGCAGCCAGTGTAATAACAGGTTGAATCAAATTAACCCAATTGGAAGCATTTACTCTTTCTTTGCCCAATAATATATTTGAATTGATAGCTGCAAAAGAATTGATAACCGAAAGCAAACAAATATGACCAACAAAATTGCTTTGTGCAATTTTTGAGTAATAAAGGATTACATAAAAAACAACAGCTGTAAACAAACTCCATACATAAGAAAGAGAAATCAAGTGAATTAATTTGTAACGTGGTGCCAGATAAACAAGAGATGCCCCTCCGGCAATGTT
Source organism: Bacteroidales bacterium (assembly GCA_038204725.1). GTDB lineage: Bacteria > Bacteroidota > Bacteroidia > Bacteroidales > JACABE01 > JACABE01. The sequence goes on from JBBRCQ010000056.1 coordinate 14,315, forward strand.
CACAAATATAATTATAAATGAAATAGTTGTCAATACAATACTTTGCTCTCCTTTGCCAATAGCACCCAAATACCGTGAAACGATAATGGCAATCAGCAAATTACAGATTGCTGCAGCAAGTTTGACTGAAAAAGTACTAAAAATTTTATTGAGCACTATTGTTGATTGTTTTTGTTTAAAACTGAATGATAGACTTCAAAGTATTGTTTGCCAATTATTTCATAACTAAAATGATTTTCAGCATAAGCTCTTATCTTATCTGCATCATAGTTTCTACAGTTGTTAAGCATATTTTGAAGTGCGTCCATAAACATTTCCATGTTATGAGATTCAATCAAAATACCATTGTTTTCGTTGACATGTTCTGCTATTCCGCCCACATCAGTAGATAACACAGCTAATCCACACGACATTGCTTCAGCAATTACGCAGGGAAAATTTTCGTAATTACTAAAAAGCAATAAAAAATCACATTGACAAAGAATGGCTGCAACTTCTGCTGTATTCTTTTTTCCATGAAAAATAATTTTATCTACAATTCCCAATCTTTCAATTTTTTCATGATATTGTTCAAAATCCCCATCACTTATTATTTCGAGTACAAAATCATTTCGGTGTTTTGCCATTTCATGGATAGCAATGAGTATTCCACTGATATTTTTTTGCTTGTCGTCCAACGACGAAATATGTATGATCCGTTTTATGTTTGCTGTTGATACTTTCTTTTTTTCAAACAACTTAACTTCAACTACATTCGGTATTACTTTAAAATTTCCTGATATATTAAAATCCTGCATTGCAGCAGCAAGGTTTTGGGTAACAGGAGCTAAAAAAGCTGCTTTTTTGGCAAAATACCGATAAAAAAGAATGGAAGAGCCTGGTTTATTTTCATCTTGTGGTAAATACCCCGTCCAATGTTCTGTAATAATATAGGGGATTTTCTTTATCAGTTTAAAATAACAGGCAATCAGACCTATTGGAATCAAAACGTTTGCATGAATAATATCAGGTTTACTGTTCTTGTATATTTTCTGAAAGCCAATATGATATGCTTTAAGAACACGGAAAAATTTAAGAACTGAAGTAATAAAGGGAATAAAAGTTTTGTATTTTTTTAAATAAATAATATGCACATCCAGGCGATTGTGTTTTTCGTAAACATATTCTTGTTTTGCAGTTATCAATGCACTGAAACAAACATAAAGAACTGTAACATCAGCATAAAGTGAAACAGCTTCTGCATGTTTTTCAACAAAATTACCTACAGTAGGGTTTTCTTTGTTGGGAAACCATGACGAAATAAATAATACCTTAATTTTTGGTTGGTTCATGCTTTAAATAATAATAAGCAAACCTAGTAATTTTTTTTGATTTTTGACTGTATAATGTTAATAATTTTTGTAGGTTTGCCATTCAAAATGGGAAACAGACTTTTAATAATAGATAATTACGATTCTTTTACTTACAACCTTGTTCAATTGATTGAACAATGCGGTGAAAATGATTTTGTGATTGTAAAAAACGACGAAATAAGTCTTTCTAAAGCCGGAAATTTTGATCGTTTTCTTTTTTCACCCGGACCTGGAATACCTTCAGAAGCGGGTATCATGTGTGATTTGATCCGACATTATGCTTCTGAAAAGAAAATGCTGGGTATTTGCCTAGGACATCAAGCTATTGCTGAATGTTTTGGAGCAAAATTGGTACAGATGGAAAATGTTATGCATGGAATGGCTTGCGAAACGATCCTAACAGGCGAGGATAAATTATTCAACAATATGCCATCACATTTTATCACAGCAAGATATCATTCGTGGTTGGTAAGTTCTGATAGTTTTCCTGACGAGCTGGTTATTACTGCAGTAGATAATCAGCAGCAGATTATGGGTATAAAACACAAGCAATTTGATATTCATGGACTGCAGTTTCATCCCGAATCATTTATCACACAAGGAGGAGTGACAATTATAAGGAATTGGCTGGAAGTTTAAATCGGGTGATTTGATGAGTTATTGAGCTTCGGTCACTGAGCTTCGGTCACTGAGCTTCGGTCACTGAGCTTGTCGAAGTGTCGAAGTGTCGAAGTGTCGAAGTTGGTTAAAGTGAACGTATCACTCGAAGTTTTACGTTCACTTGTAATTATTATTCCCGATTAGTAATTACTTAGTTTCATATCAGTTCAGTAATCATTGTTTTATCACTTTTCTCACTGTTTTTCTTCCATCTGCCAGTATCATTTCTATGAAGTAAATTCCGCTTTCGTAAATACCCATATCTATTGTAGTGCTGTAACTCTCATAAGTATGGCTATAAAGCAGTTTGCCTGTAATACTGTATATATTTAATTGCATATTGCATTGATAGGGATTTTCGATGGTAAAATTATTGGTTACAGGATTAGGGTAAGCATTAAGGTAAATAAGTTGCTGCTCGTATATACCCACGCTGTTTACCGAAAGACAACTATCCATTGTTCCACAGTAGTTAATGGTATGCAGGCATACAGTGTAATTACCTCCGGTTGCATAAGTATGTGTAATATTTGTATTTTGAGCAGTATATGGGGTAGTAGTGCCATCACCCCAGCTCCAGTAGAGACTATCGGCTATACCGGTAGCTGTACCTTTTACGGTTACAGTTTTATTGTTAATACCAAGCAATTGCGGAAAGGGCTGCGATTTAATACAACCACAATCGTTATGGGTTGAAATTTTAGCAATAAAAAAATCGGAGCTGCCACCTATGGCCTGGTAGCCGGAGCCAAAGCTATCATAAATGCTATCGGTAACCTTGCCACCGGCATAGATATTTCCGGCCAAATCTACCGTTAAGGCTTCTATACGGGTGAAATCTCCTGTTACTTTTGTAGCTACACCCCACTCAAACTGATTAAGATTGGTATCAATAGCAACAATAAATGGATATGCTTTACTGTATTCGCCTCCGTATGGTTTAATGGTGTCTGTCTTTGCTTGATTCAACCATACCATACCTGAAGTAATGTTTGCCATATAAACTTTATCAGAAACAGTTATAACTGATTCTCTCGTGTATTTATTTAAATATAAATAGTTTAATTTTATAAAATTTCCATTGTTACTATCAAAGCAAGCTATTATTGGAATCGAATTTAAGGGATGTAATAAATATGGATTATTAACAATAGTTCCAAATATATCCATATTGTTATAAGTAAATCCTGATATATATAATTTATTGTTCTTAATAATTGTTTTTCCAATTAATTGTTTTTCATAACCTGGAACAAAATCACTTCCAAGTGCTTTGTGCCATACAAAACTTCCCGAAGGTGAATATTTTAATATTAAATAATTAATATATGGATTAGTATCAAAAATATTTGAAAAAATAAAATTATTTCCAAAAAATGCAGTATCGTCAACTAGTAGATTCAAATAATAATTATTGAATTCATCCATACTAAAATCTATAATTTCATTATTGTTTGAAATATTAAACTCCACTTTGGTCAAATCCATAATATCCCCGTTATTTTTATTAACCCTCGCTACATAAAATCCTTTTTCAGGTATGGTATAGTTGCACCAGGAGCCACTTTCATAAAACCTTACCAATATACATTGGTTGCCTTGATTATCTGATTCCATAGTTAAAAATTTTAACCATATATTATTTATTGCTGCTCCCGGTAAACTTAACCAAACTGTATGTCCGTTACTGTCTAATTTTGCAATAAATGCACTTCTATTATAAGAAGTACTACCCAAAACTGTAGTATCACCAAAATGACCGTCAACATTCAAACCTGAATTTCCTATGGCAACATGTCCTGATACAAAGACATTCCCATCAAGGTCAACCGTCATTCCTCCTGTATAATCCATAAGAGAAGAACCGAAATATCTGACCCATCGCATACTTCCATCGCAGCGGTAGCTGAATACAGCAAAATCGTCGTATCCCCAGCCGACTGGTATTACAGAAGTGTCTATCTGTATTCCGTAATCGAAAATACTACTCATTCCATAGATATTGCCATGGGCATCGGTGCCCAGCCATTTGCAACTTTCCATTGCAGGATTAACGTTCCCTCCAGTTCCCGCACTGCCTCCGCCTTTTACCCATTGAAACTGAGGGGTAGTTTGGGAATGCAGAAAAGAGGTCAAAAGAAGGATGATTATTATTAAAATGTATTGTTTTATTTTCATTTTTTTGTTATTAAATTATTGATTTTAAATATAGGAATGGATTACTTTCCAATTAACTATTAACTATTTCTAATTAGTTAATTTCTAATTTTGCTAATATCCAACTGACATTTCTTATTTACAATAAAGCTGCCCTTACTCCCCCTTTCCTAAGGAAAGGGGGTTGGGGACAGTTTTCTTTAGTGATTGATCAGTAATCGTTTTGTAAGTATCAGTTTGTTTTCATCAATTAATCCGATCAAATAGATACCCTGGGCAATATAGCTTACATCTAGCGTTAAGGTACCGTTATTGTTTCCCAGAATGATCTCTTTTACAGGTCGGCCGGTTGCATCAAATATTTTCAGCAATTTTTTGCCGGATGTATTTGTAGCATTAAACCGGTATTTGATGGTTAATTGTGCATCAGCCGGATTGGGCATAATATGCAGTCGGGCGTTCTCTTCGGTGTCCAATATCGCTTTTCCTGATTTTTCCGGATTATAAAAATCACCAAACTCACCACATTCAGGTATATCTGTTTCCCTATATCCGATGCAGGTTTCGTAACTGTTGCAAAAGACTTTCAATTTGAATATTGCATTAGGAACATAATGCAGAAGCTGAAATTCTGCATATATAGCATTAAATCCCGGATTAAGCACTGCAGGAGAAGTATAGGTAAAACTCCCAACGGTCATATTTGTGGAAGGATCAATAACCGTAAGGTTATACCATGCATTGGGACAGCCTGGTGTATTGTTGTCCATATTAAACTGCAGTGAATACAATCCATTTGAGATACATTTCACTTCAACTTCACTCATATCTATATCACAGCAGGATTCAAGTATGTTAACATTCATAATCCCGCTTTCCTTAAAGCACAGTCCATTATCGAGCATCCAGCTGTAATCGCCTGAACCCATCCCATTTGAAGGCAAATCAATCAGCAAACGATCGCTGATAGTGTTAGCGCCACTTCCAAGATAAGGGTTGTTACCGTATCCCAGATTTGTATTAATTCCATTATCCGAAATAATATTGCCGCTACCGTTGAAATACCATTCCCATCGGTCGAATAGATGGTATTTATCACCATCCACCCATTTAGGAAGGTCTCCGGGGCAAAAGGTATAACAACCAGTGGGAAAACGCCAGAAATAAGTTTCCGGGGATTCTGCCACTTCTAAATCAGCTACACTTTGGCACCCATACTGGTCGGTAAGCCACACCCGATAAGCTCCTCCATGAAAAACATCTATTGTTTGCCCATATTGCCCGTCGCTCCAGTTAAAATAAGCGGGAGAAACGGAAGTGTATGCATGTAACTGCAATTGATATATATTGCAATCAACCGGGCTTACACCTATGCCTGCAGGTGAAGGCAAGTCATGTACGGTAAAGTAATATAAAGCCGATTCTGTTATACAACCCGTTGAATTTTGTATTACAGTAAGTTTAATATAAAATGTACCTACAGCACTTGCAACAAATGAATAAGTGGGAGAATTAAATACCGGCATCGCAAAATTACTGACCCAGTTACAGGTAACATCGGATGGATTGGCTCCTGTAACTGCTTTGAACTTAACATTATCATTTAAACAAAAATCATGTTTGCCCTCGATAATAGCAGTAGGTGCGCTTTTAATGCTGACTTTGGCAGGCGTTGGATTTACATTGATATAACAGCCACGGGCATCGGTAACTTTTACCCAATAAGCACCCGAAGCATTGGCATTATTCAATTTTATATCATTAACTGTAGCTGCTGTTGTGGCTACACCAAGCATATTAACTCCAAAATACCACTGTTGAATAAACGGAGGTGTTTGGAGATTTACCGGCATATTGGGTAAAATATCAGCTATTGTTTGATTCAGGCAAACAGTTTGCGAATTTGGAGTATATTGATTATTTGGATCTTGATTAAATGACAATTGATTTTTCAATATCGAAATATTTTTAGTCACAGTATTGATACAACCGTATTTATCGGTAACGGTTAAATTAACTGGAAAAGATACTGGATATGAAATTGAATAAACCCTACCCCCTTCCTTCAGGTGCAAACTAGTACCATCTCCAAAAGTCCATACATGCATAACCAAATCATTCATAACGGAACTGCTATTGTTGAAAAACACTTCATTTCCCGAACAACTTGAAAAAGGAGGATTTAAAGTTCCTGAAAGTGGATCGGAAGAAGTAACCGTAAAATTGGCAACAGGCAAAGTGGGTACTACTATTGTTTGGGTAGTTTCGCAAAAATGACCACCAGCTAAGGTTACTTTTAGCTTAATGGAATGTGTGCCAGAAGAAATGGCAAAAGGTGTATTTACATCCTGTGTGTAGTAAGTAGACACACCATCAATAAACCATTCCCAGTTACTAAAAGATTGCGAATAATATATAACTGAATGATCCTTTAGGTTCATAACATAACCGTTACTATTTGCGTTACAAACTACGTGCATAGTAAAATCGGCAACCAAAGGCACCATTACCTGCATCTTCCCGCTTATTATACAAGGATTGGCAGAATTAGTCGGATCAGCTGCATTTTTATAATGAATATTTTCGTATATCCAGTATAATCCGGGTTTATCGAAACCATAAACCGGGGAAGAAGTCATTGTATTACTACCATTAACAAGGCCGGTATAACCGGGTTCTGCCGGTTCTCCCCAAGAGTAGGTCCAGATATTGGTTGAACCAGTCACAGTGGATGAACATTGAGCCTGACGGCAAACAGATGCATTTTGAGTAAGAACAGGATAACCCCAGGTGCCAAGCGGAGTGCAGGAAGATGCTCCAGAACATTCATGATAAGTCAGCTCAAACTGATTAGAAGTTGCTGTACATCCATTTGAAGCTGTTACTACCAGCGTATAAATTCCGTCGTGTGTATTACTGTTATTAGTCAATGTATGTGTTGATGTTGTTGCACCTGTAATAATGCTACTATTATAATACCATTGGTAGCTTACCGTACCGGAAACAGAAGAAGTAAGATTAATGGTATATGGAACAGGAATCCCATTATTTGTACAAATCATCTGACCTATTCCCGGAGAAATATTTACAACAGGTGAAGGTTTTACTTCAACTGAGGTAAACACAGTGGCCACTGCATTGCCACAACCGCTGTTGGAAATGGTAAGCGTTACAGGGTAGGTACTGTTGGAACTATTGTGATTAAAATAGGTATGTGATGTTGCCACAGGTGCAGTTGCAGCTGTTGTATTATCACCAAAAATCCAGCTATAATTAGCACCTCCAACGGGGAACCCTGAAGGTGAACTGCTTAAACTGAAACTAACATTGCTTCCTGAACAAACAGGATTGGGTGAAGCCGTTAAAGTGTAAGTTGGTGATCCATAAACCTGAACTGTCTGGTTAATATAATAAACAGCTGCACATTTAACCAATTTACATCTTACAGAAACAGTTGTATTTCCAATATGATTCCAGGTTATGGAACAACCGGCTGTACCCTGTCCCAGACTAATACTACCGGCACTAGCTGGAAAAACTGACCATTCGTAGGTTTCAGGTGGATAATTGGTTGCAATACTGTATATATAACTTCCGTCTTCGCATTGAGTTTCGATTGGTGGAGTTATGGTACCTGAAATTACAATAGGATTAATATTCATGGGATAACCCGTAGAGGTACATCCCGGTAAATTTTCCCAGCTTCGATATGCAGTTAATGTTCCACTACCCGACCAGACGACCGTTACCGAATTGCCGGTATTACTACCCGAAATGACACCTCCGGTAACTGCCCAACTCAGGGTAGTCCCCTGCAACAAATCTCCATTATAAGTATAAGGATATCCCACACAAACCGGATTAGTGCCTGTAATAGAAGTTGGAGCTGGGGGTATATCTCTAACTTTAATTCGGATTTCTTCAGGATCGCATATACCCGATGTGTAATCGGCTTTTATAATATATAAACCCGGACTGGCAAATGTAGTAGCAGGAATACTTATTACAGATGAACCCGCTGAACCTGATTGTATATAATTTGTCCCGTTGGGTTTTTTCACTGTCCAAATTATGTAATCTGCATAGGAAGTATTCAGAACCAAAGGACCTAAACCGGCATTATTTACGCAAATTTCTTCTGGAGGATTTACTATAACAGGTTCGTCTGTTACATTTATATCAATAATTGCTATTCCCGAACAATTAGTTATAGTATTTACATAAGTACACTTCAGAGAAAAACTGCCTGTACTACTTCCTGCATTGATCTCTACTTCATGGCTATTTTCTTCATTTGACATAAAAGTACTTCCATTACTTCCAATAAAACTCCATACAAAATTGGTCGCAGGCCATGCAGGTAATGTGTATTTATAATTCTTATCAATACATATATCTGCCGGTCCTTCAATTGTTCCTATAGCTTGTATAACAGGAACTTTTATAGTGGTTGTAAATGGACATACTCCGTCACAGCTACTACCATCTAATGAAACGTATCCAAACCCATCCACACCTATATTATCCCACAAAATGGTTACTTCCGGATCAGCCTGTCCTACTATTTGTCCACCAGTTACAGTCCATGTATAAGGACTACAATTGGTTTCGGTACGGTAGATTGCATTTTGATTTTCACAAACTACTGATGGACATTGGATAATAAGTCCTTCTTGTTCAATTACACAGATTGTTCTCTGAAATGTATGAGTACATCCGCATTTATTAGTTACTTTCAACGTTACTGTATATGAACCCGTTGGACTAACAGCGGTATATTGATGCGAAGGATTTTCCAACTGCGAATAGCTATTATCCCCAAAATCCCATTGGTAAGATACAATAGGCGAATTAATACTTGCTGTTGATAAATTAACAAAATGAACTGTTTGATTAATGCAGATATCATAGCACAAATCAGTAGGATAATCAGGTGCTTCATTATCAAAAGTAAAAAATGCGTTGGGTGTTTCGATAATATTTACACAAACTAATTTAGGTAATGACGGACAATTAACAATAAAATTATTATGTTCAGTTACTGTTATATTTCCGGGCCCCTGTGGCCCCCAGATAACGGTTACGTTGTTCATGGCTACATAAGGAGAGTATGGAGTACCGCTTATAAAAGTTAATCCATTGGAGAACACACCCCCTGTTACAGACCATACATAATAACTTCCAGATTGACCATGAGCTGTGTAGTTTATCGTTGAATATTCACATACATTAATACAACCGTCTTTATCATCCACGATGACAGCTCCATAACCTTCATCTCCAAAAAATGGTTCCTGACAACCTACTCTATTGTTGGTTGTAATATATGGATTTGGTGTTTGCATTACCAATACATTAAAACTAGTTGTCTGACCACCTCCGGTAACGACTATCAAAAATCCTGAATACCAATTTGTTTCAAGCCATTGAATATTTGCCTGATTATTAGCCAACAAAGTCAATGTATTAGCTATTGACAAAGTTTGGGTTCCATTCGGATACAATTTATAAATTTCCCATTGATAAACTGTATTGGGGGTTGTTCCGGCAAGTGTATAAATCTCCGCTTTACCACTACACACCACATCGTTTCCATTTATTGTAAGTGCATAGCTTTTAAATGAAGTTATTCCTGATATTACTAATATTAATACTATAAACCGCCATTTCAGGGGTATAATGTAAAATTTTATTTTTTCCATTTTTTTAAATTTTATTAATAACCTAACTTCAACTACCTTAGGTTTGGCTGTAGTGTTATTAGCAAGGTTAATCTAATAACAGCCAACCATGCTTAAGTTGGTCTTGCACAATTTATTAAAAAAATTGTAATCTAAAAATCGTTTGGAAAGAGATAATTGGTTTTTTTGTGGTAACTTTGATGCTTTTTTTGATAAGCGATAAGCGATAAGCGATAAGCGATAAGCGATAAGCGATAAGCGATAAGCGATAAGCGATAAGCGATAAGCGATAAGCGATAAGCGATAAGCGATAAGC
>JBBRCQ010000057.1:0-24476 GCA_038204725.1 Bacteroidales bacterium
TTTACAAGACTAAAATTTGAATTGAATGGAAGCATTTTTCTAATAAATATCTTTTCAATTTTCGTTTTTTTCATTTATACAATTTCAATTTTGAGAAAATGAAAATTTCAAAATACGACATTATATTGTTTTCATTACTTAATATCTAAAAGGTCACTACAAATTGTAACTTTTTTGAAATAAAAATAAAAAAGCATAGGAATTAATATATTTTTGTATTTTTTTAATCCATTGGCATAAAAATTGTGATAAAAAAAAGTTATTAAAATTTATGTTTGTAATTTTTTTATTTATAATTTTGTAAGCTAAATTTTAAAACTTAAATTCACTTTATTTATAAAATTAAACTAAAAAAAAATGAAAAAAGTAATCTTTTCAATCGTTTTGTTTGCGTTAGCATTTACTACGGTTAATGCTCAGGATGCAGCAATTCCACAAAATCCTAATGGTCCTGATATCCATTTTGTAAAAACTACCCATGATTATGGTACAATTATTCAAGGTGCTGATGGAAATTGCGATTTTAAATTTAAAAATACAGGGAAAGAACCGTTGATTCTTTCCAATGTTGTTTCTTCTTGTGGCTGTACAGTCCCAAGTTGGACCAGAGATCCCATTATGCCGGGAAAAGAAGGTACCATCAAAGTAAAGTATGATACAAATCGTATTGGTATGATAGGCAAACAGATTACAGTTATGTCCAATGCCAAAACTGACAGAGTGGTTTTGCAAATTACAGGTAAAATTGAACCAAAACCAACAGAACAAATGCCGGAAAAAGCGGTTAATCCCGGTACAACTCCAGTTAGTCACTAAGATTTTTTAAAATTTATATTATACAAATCCCGTTGGAAATATTTCCACGGGATTTTTAATTATCTAACATCCAAAATTAATCAAAGATGCCAAAAATTTCATCAAAAGGTAAAAGTATGCCCGAATCACCTATCAGAAAGTTAGTTCCATTTTCTGATACTGCAAAAAAAAGAGGTCGTAAAGTATATCACTTAAATATTGGACAACCTGATATTGAAACCCCTGAAGGAGCTATGAATGCGCTTAAAAATACTGATATTACAGTAGTTGCATACAGCCATTCTGCAGGTATTCTATCTTATCGTAAAAAACTTGTTGAATATTATAAAAAATGCAATATCGATATCAACGAAAATGATATTATTGTAACCAATGGGGGTTCAGAAGGAATCATTTTTGCATTTATGGTTTGTATGGATCCGGGTGACGAAATTATAATTCCGGAACCTTTTTATGCCAATTACAATGGCTTTGCCAATGAAGCAGGTGTTGTCATAAAACCAATTGTTTCTGTTATTGACAATGGATTTGCATTACCTCCCATGGAAGAGTTTGAAAAACTCATCACTCCTAAAACCAAAGCAATCATGATCTGTAATCCAAATAATCCAACTGGTTATTTGTATTCGAAAGAAGAATTACAATCCTTAAAAGAAATTGTAAAGAAACATGATTTATACCTAATGTCCGATGAAGTTTATCGTGAATTTTGTTACGATGGAAACGAACATTTCTCAGCCATGAACCTTGAAGGAATCGAAGAAAATGTTATTTTACTGGATTCTGTATCCAAACGTTACAGTGCCTGTGGTGTTCGTATTGGTTGTTTTATATCTAAAAACAAACAAGTAATGACCACTGCAATGAAATTTGCCCAGGCGCGATTGAGTCCTCCAACATTCGGACAGATTTTGTCAGAAGCAGCTTGTGATACTCCTCAGTCATATTTTGATAAAGTGATCAAAGAATATGTTACACGCCGTGATGTTGTTGTAGAAGCCATTAATAAAATGGAAGGATGTTTTTGTCCTAATCCAAAAGGCGCTTTTTATGCAGTTGCTCGTTTACCGATCGACAATGCTGATAGATTCTGTCAATGGTTGTTGGAAGATTTTGATTACAACAACGAAACCGTTATGTTGGCACCTGCAACAGGCTTTTATTCCACAAAAGGTAAAGGAATGGATGAAGTAAGAATTAGTTATGTTCTTAATGTAGATGATTTAAAAGCTTCTATGAAATGTTTGGAAGAAGCAATTAAAGTGTATCCAGGAAGAACAAATTAGAACGTAATTGCGTTTCTGATATATTTACAAAACAGGCTGTCAAAATTTTGACAGCCTGTTTTTTTTCTTTTTATAAACCTTTAATTTTGTGTTTTATTGTTTAAACAATTTAAATTTAATATTGTTAAGTATTCAATATGAACAATATAAATACATATTAAATTTCGTGAAATGAAAACGCTTCAACAAATGACGTTGTTATTGTATTTCATGCTTGTAGTATTCAGTGCAAGCTGTCAAACCGCACAAATTGCCATTAATATGGTGCCTTTTGCAACGGGTCTCAGCAATCCGGTTAGCATAACCAATGCCGGAGATAGCCGTCTTTTTGTAGTAGATCAATCAGGATATATACAAATTGTTGATTCAATTGGGAACCTGATAACCCCTTATTATCTGGATATTCACAACAAAGTTACTTTTGGAGGTGAACAAGGCTTTTTGGGTTTGGCATTTCATCCTCAGTATTCAACAAATGGATATTTTTATGTGAATTATATTGGAGTAGGGGATAGTACCCATATTTCAAGATTTAATGTAAGTTTATCGAATCCTGATATAGCCGATCCTATGAGTGAATTTAAATTGTTGACAATATACCAACCTTTTAGTAATCACAATGGTGGAGATTTGAAATTTGGCCCGGATGGTTATTTGTATATAGGTCTTGGAGATGGAGGATCAGGAGGTGATCCAGATAATAGGGCACAGAATAAATCCCAATATCTTGGAAAAATGCTTCGAATTGATGTTAATCAGGGAAGCCCGTATTCAATTCCAACAACAAATCCGTATTATAATGATGCAACTGCATTGAGAGAAATTTGGGCGATAGGTCTACGTAACCCTTGGCGATTTAGTTTTGATAGGCTAACAGGAAATCTCTGGATTGCAGATGTTGGACAAAATGCAATTGAAGAAATAAACTTTCAGCCGGCAGCATCCACCGGGGGCGAAAACTATGGTTGGAGATGTTATGAAGGGAATCAGGTTTTTAATAATACAGGATGTGTTGCTTCATCTGCCTTAACGTTTCCTGTGCATAGTTATACGCATAGTGATGGATGTTCTGTGACTGGAGGATATGTTTATAGAGGGATTCCTTCATCTGCCTATTATGGTTATTATTTCTTTACAGATTATTGTACGGATCGGATTTGGACATTACACAATAATTCAGGGAGCTGGCAAATGGAAGTTTTTGGTGATTTCCCTGGAAACAATTTCAGTACTTTTGGTGAAGATGCTAAAGGACAACTATATATTGCAGGACTTACAAGCGGTACAATTTATTCTGTTATTGAGAATACAATTGGTATCGATGTTAATCAAACTTCTGATGATATAAAAATAATTAAAGACCCAACTTCCAATAAAATCAGGATTGAAACCAGAAATATCGGTTTAAAATTCATCCATTTTACACTCAGCGATTTAAGCGGCAAAATCCTTTATGCCGATTCATTTAAGGCATCTTCTTTTGAAATAAATCCCGGAAAATTACCGGTTGCCACTTATTTATTGAATATTCAGATGGATAGGAAAAAGTTTGTCCATAAACTTATTTTAGGAGAATAAACACATTTGAAGTAAACTTTTAATGATTTTAAAAGAGCTAGATACTACATAACTTGATTAATATAATGAGGTATAATTTTATCCAATTAGGATTTTAAGAATCTTATGAATTAAAAATGAAAATCGATTTGCCACAATCCTAGCTGCAGGTAAGCGATGATTCTACATTTGATTGGTATTGTTAATAAGGGAATAAGGTTTAATAATATTTGTTGTTATTTCTACTAAAGTTTGTAATTTGAAATAAGGTTTTGGAAATTTGGCTTTTTTTACCTCTGTTAGCTAATTCTAATGCTTTTTGTTGTGTTTTTAATGATTTATCTTTTATTAATAATACCTTATTCTCAATCTTTTACCTTAGTAGCCATGATTACCATATCAATCTCTTTCAACCTTTTTACCCTTATTTAAAACGTTAATTAAATAATAATAGCATATTTTTGATAAAATTTAAAATTGAGCATGTAATCTTCTATTTTTAGAACTTTTTAAATAACTGGTTGATTGATTTTTTCAAAATTAAGTTGCAGCTATAAAAAAGAGATTTAATAAATAAAATGAAAGAAGTGTAAAATCAGCTATTTAAGAGATGTTTTTACACATCTTTCAATGAAAATCAGTAAAAATTAAATTCCAATTATTGGGTTAGTTTCCCCATTTTTTAACAGAATCCTGAATGTAATTACTTGCATTTTGAAGATCAGTAGGTGTCATTACAGGTAGAAAATCGACATCACCTTTCAACCAGTTGAAGAATGGTTCACCAACCATTGGAATTTGTGAAACATCATTAATATTTACAATAATATAAGCTGCCCTTTGCCCGTCTAAAGTTGTGAAATATGCATTTTCAGCCTTCACTTCTTCAAGAATCTTCTGCATCTTCATGCCAAATTGAGGATCCTTCATCAATTCATTTCCATGTGTGTTTGGGATTTTTACTTTTAAGATATATTTCATAATTGACTCCTTTCTTTTTAAATTAAATAATAAAAAAAAATGAGGTTTGATAAAGTTTAAAAAATATGTTTGTTTTTAATAAATTTAAATGATAAACAATATTAAACATTCATTCGTTATTTATTAAAAAAAAGATAAATAAATATATCTACTATTTTTAAATCAATAAATTGGTTTAGGAAAATTAAATTGTAAAATTTCTAAACAATGAAATTAGATAGTTTGAAAGCCTATGATCCTGTATTGTTAGCTCTTATGGCTACACTTTTTATCTGGGGAGTCACAGCCTTCGGCGCATCCATGGTTTTTTCTTTAAAACTATTAACAAAAAGGTACTCAATTCAATGCTGGGTTTTGCATCTGGAGTAATGATTACAGCATGTTTTTGGTCATTGTTAAAACCATCGATCGAAATAGCAGAAGCAAGTGGGGTTGTGACATGGATGCCTGCGTTGGTTTTATCAACAATTGGAGCAATGTTAGGATTTGCAATCATGATGTTACTTGATGTAGCATTAGCATAATATTGTAAGATTTTATGAGGAAAAACTATGTTTAAAATTAGGATTATCAATAGTAATATTTCGAATAAAAATATTTAATCAGTTATGAAAGTTTATTTTAGTATTTTTGACGTTGAATAGTAATTCTCTCTGTCTTTCAAATCCCAAGCTTGAACAAATGTTCAAAAATGGGGTTTTAAACGTATTAACTTCTATAACAAATAATAAAGAATGGAAAATTCAAAAGATTATGATTATCTGATTATTGGTGGGGGTATAATGGGATTAACCATAGGATATGAACTGCGTAAAAAATATCCCGAGAAAAGCATCGCAATAATAGAGAAAGAAAATGATGTTGCACTACATGCCAGTGGCAGAAACAGTGGTGTGTTACATGCAGGCTTTTACTATACATCCAGCTCTTTAAAAGCAAAGTTTACAGTTGACGGAAATAAAATCATGAAGGATTTCTGCCATGAAAACGGGATATTTGTGAACGAATGTCATAAAGTAGTTGTTGCCGGTGACGAAAACGAATTGGAAGCATTGTATGAGTTAGAGCGGAGAGGTAAACAAAATGGTGTGGACATTAAATTAATTGATGAAGAGGAACTTTTTGAAATTGAACCCAATTCATCTACCTACAAAAAAGCACTTTATTCACCAACAACTGCCAGTGTAGATCCCACAGAAGTATGCCAAAAGTTAAAAGAAATATTAATTACACAAAAAATAGATTTTTATTTTAATACCAAATATATTAAAAAGGACAAAGATTATATTTTTACCAACAAATTTAAATTTAAAGCAGGATTTTTAATAAATGCTGCAGGTCTTTATGCAGATGTAATAGCTCGTGATTATGGTTATTCAAAAGACCGTATTATCATTCCTTTTAAAGGTATTTATTTGAAATACAGTGGAAAAGATATGCCTATTCATACAAATATCTATCCTGTTCCCAATTTGTTGAATCCCTTTTTAGGGGTTCATTATACGATTACTTCACATAATCATATTAAAATAGGACCAACTTCTATCCCTGCATTCTGGAGAGAAAATTATGAAGGGTTTAGCAATTTTAATTTAAAAGAGTTTTTGCAAATTACCTATTATGAAGCGATCTTATTTTTTACAAATTCATTTAATTTCAGAAAACTTGCCATCAATGAAATAAAAAAATACAATCGAAAACATTTTGTAAACCTGGCGAAGAAATTAACGAAAAAGGTGGATGAAGATTTGTTTAATGAATGGATGAAACCGGGTATCAGGGCACAATTGCTGAACAAGAAAACGCTTGAATTAGAGATGGATTTTGTAGTAGAAGGCGATAGCAAATCACTTCACTTATTAAATGCTGTTTCACCTGCTTTTACCTGTAGTTTTTCGCTGGCCAGATTTTTGGTAGCTGAGAAAATCAGAAATTAAGGTTAAATGAACGCTCATTTAAACGAATGACTTTCATTCGTTTAAATTTTTTTAGTTAGAATTAATTCAAGTTATTCTGCATCTGGGAATATAGCTTTTAATGCTTTAGAGCTTTCTTCCTCTGTGATTACATCAAAGTTGGGTTGTATAGATAACTGAACTTTATATAATCCTCCCTCATAAGGTAAGATTCCTTTTAAAGAAGCATAATTTGCAAAGAAATTTTTATTGATAAGTATAAAATTATCAATTCCTAACATATCGATGGTAACATTGAATTTTTGGTTGGTTTTAATGACACTGGAATTGGTCTTCATAATATAAGTGATACCGGCAGAAGAATAAACATAGGCAATGCTGTCGAAACTTATTCCGATAGATTTCTTGTTCTCGTAAACAAGTAGTTCTTTGCTGATAATTCTATCTTTTTTGTAAACATATTTCTTAATGGGTAAACCGTCATCGTTGTACCAAAACCAAAGACCTTCCTTTAAATTGTTTATATATTTCCCTTGATTTCTTAATAAACCGTTCGGAGAATATACTTGATAATTTCCTTCCAGTTTATCATTTATAAATTGCGTTTTTAAGGTGCCTCCCGAATAATTTTGTTCCCACTTTCCTTCTTTTTTTCCATCTTTCCAGTTCATTTTATCCGTTAAACTTCCATCTTCATAATAGGTTTTCCATTCTCCATTTTTTAAGTTGGCACGATAAAATTCTTCTTTGATCACGACATCATATCCGTTGTAATATTTCCAGGTGCTGTCTTTATGAGTACTGATGTAATAACCTTCCGACATTAATTTACTGTTTGGGAAATAGGTTAACGTAAAAGAACGCAATCCTCTTTCGAAAAACTTTGAAATTGCTTTTATTTTTCCATCTTCATAGTAATATTTAAATTCACCGGTGGGATAGTTGTCTACAAAATAACCTTCATATTTTAAAATGCCTTTCTCATCAGTTTTTTTCCAATAACCTTGTTTCTTACCTGCTTTATCGGTTTTGTTTAAAGTGTATGCTGCTTGTTGCGAAAACAAAACTGTTGAAAAATAAAGGGAAGCAATAAAAAACAGAATTATTCTTTTATAGTTCAAAGCGTTTATAAATTGTATAAATTTCATAAAGTATTTTGTTAAAATTGAGAAGTCTTTGAGATGATTTTTTAGCATTAAATTTTCAGCATTTTTGAAAATTCAAATAATGAAGAAGCCACATAATCGATCCATTCAGGATGTTGTAGGGCATGAGTGTGTTGGTCGGAAATAAAAACAGTTTTCATCCCCAGCCTTTTCCCGAAAATCATATCGCTTATCGAGTCGCCTATCATTATTGATTTTCTGAAATTAATCTCTTTATAATCTTTTTTTGCTTTCAAACCCATACCAATATTAGGTTTTCGTAAAAAGCTTTTACTGTCTTTCAAATCAGGACAATAATAAACGTGGTCTATCCTTCCATTATTGTCTTTGATTTCCTGAATCATGAACTCATGAATGGAATGAAGATCCATTTCTGACATCAATCCTTTTCCAATACCTTGCTGATTGGTTATTACAACGATGGTGCCAAATAGCTGATTAAAAATCTGCAATGCCTCCAATACACCCGGTAAAAACTGAAAATCAGCCGGTGATTTAACGTAATCATCAACCCATCTATGATTGATCACTCCGTCTCTGTCCAGAAAAAGTGTCCAGTTTTTGTTCAATTTAGTTGTGAAATCTTGCATCTATCTTGGAAAAAGACTTGATTCGACCAATTCACAAATAATATGACCAACTAAAATGTGCACTTCCTGAATACGGGGTGTATCATTGGAAGGAATATTGATAAGGTATTTACATACTTCCTTCATTTTACCACCACTTTCCCCTGTAAAACCAACCGTAATCATTCCTTGTTCATTTGCTGTTTCTAAAGCTTTTATGATATTGGCAGAATTGCCGGAAGTAGAAATTCCTACGATAACGTCGCCCTTTCTTCCTTTGGCTTTTACAAGGCGGGCATATATTTCATTATAAGAATAATCATTGGCAACAGCTGTAATATAAGACGTATTAACATGCAAAGCTTCTGCATTTAAAGGAGGTCTGTCGTAATAAAAACGACCCGAGAATTCAGCTGCAAGATGTTGGGCATCTGCTGCGCTTCCACCGTTTCCACAAAAAAGTACGGTGCCGTCATTTTTAAATGTTTTGATAATTTCATCTGCAATTTCACGGATGATCGTTAACAAATGCTCATCTGTCAGCAGTTTGCTTTTCAATTCAATAGATTGTTGGATAGATTCTTTTATTCGCATTTCTAAAGATTATTAATCAATTCTTTTTTCAATTAAATATGTATTTCTAATGGGAGAACTTCTTCCAATCATTTCGGCCAGAAAGCCTGCCAGGAATAATTGCGCACCAATAATCATGGAAGCAATGGCAATGTAAAAGTAAGGACTATCGGTAATTAAAGGAGCTCTCATGTGATGATACAATGCATATAATTTTACGATTCCCAACCATGTAGTTGCAAAGAATCCAATGATGAAAATCAAAGTACCCATTAAGCCGAAAAAGTGCATGGGACGTTTACCAAATTTGGAGACAAATGTAATGGAAATTAAATCGAGGTATCCCTTTACAAATCGGTCTAAACCAAATTTTGTAACACCATATTTCCGGGCCTGATGGGATACTACTTTTTCACCAATTTTTGAAAACCCTGCCCATTTGGCAATTACCGGAATATAGCGATGCATTTCTCCATATACTTCAATGCTTTTTACTACATCTTGTTTATATGCTTTTAATCCACAATTGAAATCGTGTAATTTGATACCCGACATTTTTCGTGTAGTCCAATTATAAAATTTAGTAGGTATGGTTTTCATAAAAGGATCATAACGTTTCTTTTTCCATCCGGAAACGATGTCGAAATTATCCTCTTTGATCATGCGGAATAAATCAGGGATTTCGTCAGGACTGTCTTGTAAATCAGCATCCATTGTAATAATAACATCCCCTTTAGCGGCTTCAAACCCTACATTTAATGCTGCTGATTTTCCATAATTCCTTCTGAATTTTATGCCTTTGATCGCTACGTTTTGAGTTGAAAGGCTTTCGATTACCTTCCATGAGTTGTCATTACTCCCATCATCAACCATGATGACTTCATAAGAAAACTTGTTTTCAATCATCACTTTATCTATCCAGGCTGCCAATTCGCCCAATGATTCATCTTCGTTGAAAAGAGGTACAATTATTGAAATATCCATGTTGGTTAGTTAATGGTTAATGGTTACTGGTTACTGGTTACTGGTTACTGGTTACTGGTTACTAAGCTTTAGCTTAGTCCCGAGCTGCAATTTCTTACGAAGTATGAGTTAGAAATTGTTATTCGGGAATGGTTAATTAGGTGACTAGTCTGTCTGATTTTCTTTATTTTTTTTTATGTTTGAAAAAAACAAATATCAATAAAGGTAAAAACAGACTCATCAGCAGTAATTGACCAAAAGCGTAAAATCCAATGGTAACGGGTGTAATGTATTGAATTTGACGTGTAAGCTCTTCATTTTTAATACTCTTTCCCATTTTAGCTGAATTTACAGTGATGAAATTTTGAATAAATTCGACATCAATAAATTTTGAATAGCTTATCATAAATACAGCAAAAAAGAAAGCAGCTGAAATTCCGATAAAAACTCCGGAAATATAAGCTTGTTTATATGAAATAACATCTTTTACAATTTCTTGTTGATAAGCTCTTACACCTAAAAACATAGTTGCAGCAAAAAGTAAATAATTCCACATTATTACAGGCGTATTTCCCGAACCTGTTGCGTAATAAAAAATAAGTGTAAGTAAAGCCATTAATATAGCTGAAATCAATCCATAAAGAAGTGATAGTGCAGTAAAGCTTTTGTAAAAATGTTTTGTAATTAAAGGCATTTAGATTCTTAAAACTATATGATAACGGGTTCTTCTTTTTTAACAAAAATAGCAACAATTAGAGCCAAAATTACTGAGAAAAACAAATTATAAAGGAGTCCCATTATTGACATCATTACCGGCGTTGTAAACATCTTTACATATTTCATCCCCATATTCATTTCGTCTTCAGACATGTTTGGATTACTCTCCAGCATTGATTCCTGAGCTTTATTCAAAATCTGTGTTGCCATTCCTTTGTCAATAAATTCAAAGAATATATAATTCCAAACAACCAATAAAAGAGAAGCAAACAGACCAATCAAAAAACAGGAACGGAACGATTTCCCATAGGAGAGATAGCCATCAGTGTAGGACGTTTTGTATTTTTCGCTACCAATATACATTCCGGCAATCAAAAGTATATAAGCCAACATTGGTAAAATACGGTTCATTGACATATCAAATGCATAAAGGATTACACCATATACCAACATGGCAAATCCAACTATAACACCATAATTTAGAGCATTTGCAGCTATACTTTTAGTGCTTTTGTTTTCGATAACTTCAAAATCTTCCATAATAAAGTTTATTTATTAAATGAATAAAAATAAAGGTTAATTAAAATATATACTTATTAATGCAAAAATAATAAAAAATAGATAAGATGTTGAAGAAACAAAAAAAACATTTCAAAAAAAACCAAATAACTCATTAACTTAATAACTCAATAACCAAAAATAACCTTTCTACTTCTTTTGTCCTCTGGTTATAGGCTTTTTGTATTTGAGTTTCATTTTATCCTTATGTCTGATCTTGTTGTAAACTTTTCTGTTTTTCTCTTTTTTCTCATGAAATGCAGGCCCTGCTTCATTAACTTTGGGTGGTTTTACCAGTACATTTTTCATGATAACCTTTGGCATTTCATCTTCAGTGAGTTCTGACGAAATAATCAGGTTTTCGGGTAAGGCTTCCATTGGGATTTTGCAATTCATCAACGTTTCAATTTGATCCTGATTTTCAGCATCTTTATCCAGTATAAATGTGATTGCAATACCTTTTTTATCTGCCCTGCCGGTTCTACCAATGCGGTGCATGTAGTCTTCGGCTACTTCGGGTGTGTCGAAATTAACAACATGGGTGATTTCAGAAATGTCGAGACCTCTGGCCATAATATCAGTTGAAATCAGGACACGATAAGCTCCTTCGTGAAATTGTCTCACAGTATTGAACCTGTGGTTTTGGGCTTTATTGGAATGAATTACACCCAATTGACCGAAGAATTTCCCTTCCATTTGATCAAACAATTGATCAGCCAGCTTTTTGGTAGAAACAAATACCAACACTTTGCTCATTTCTTTATCTTCTGACAATAAGAGTGTAAGAAAATTAACCTTGGTGTAAAAATTAGGAAGGTTGTAACCTTTTTGAATAATCTGATCTAAAGGTGTACCGGTGGGAGCAGCTTCAATTTTTTGTGGATTGTTAAAAAAGGTTTGAATCAGTTTGTCGATATCATCCAGCATGGTTGCCGAAAACATTAAATTTTGACGACGTGGAGGTAGTAAATCCATGATACTGACCAACTGATGCCGAAAACCCAACGTAAGCATTTCGTCTACTTCATCAATAATAAGTCTTTTAACTCCTTTTAAACGTAAAACACCTTTGTATGCAAGATCAAGTAAACGTCCTGGTGTTGCCACCAACACATCGCAGCCTGCATACACCCTGTCAATCTGTGGATTGATATTTACACCTCCGTAAACACCTTCTACTTTGATGTTAAGGTAAGGGGTAAGTTTATGGACTTCTTTAACTACCTGTACCACGAGTTCGCGGGTAGGAACTATAATCAGGATTTGTGGTTGTCCATCCCCTGTATATTTCCATAAACGCAGACAGGGCAGGAGGTAAGCTATTGTTTTTCCTGTTCCGGTTTGTGCTATCCCCACAACATCTTTTCCCGACATCATTACTGAGAATACCTTTTCCTGTATGCTTGTAGGTTGGGTATATCCAAGGTCGCTGAGGGCGTTTAATAATGGTTTGTTAAGGTTTAAATCGTTAAAAGTCATAATACCGGTTTATTTTTTGCAAAAGTAGTCTTTATTGCGCTCATAATAAAATAAATAGGTATATTTTGTTGTATAAAAAAGATAAGATGTTGATTTAAAAGGAAAGCGGATAAGGCATTGGTTTTAGTAAAAGTAATTTAAACTGAAATATATCTTTATGTTTCCAATACATTTTTGCCTGACAATAGTTTTTTTTAGATACAAATTTGAATCTGTTAAAAAAATAAGAACAAGCAAAGAATGTAAATTCACATAGTATTCTATCATATTTAATTGTTTGTATATAAATTAAAAAAGGAGGTTGTCATATTTGAAAACCTCCTTTAAAATAAACAAAATTGTACACTTATTTTATTATTAGTTTTTCAACTTTTGAAGTATTTTTATTACTTAGCTTAATTAAATAAATATCTTTAGGATAAGCTGATAAGTCTAAATTTTTAATAATTGCCTGATTTTTTAGCGTTAGTTTTTCTCCATAAATTAATTTACCAACAATATCTATTATCTGTAAATCCATACTACCGCTGATTCCATTAATAGTAACTGTAATTAAACCGGAAGTTGGATTGGGGTAAATCTGACAATTTATAGCATTAAAGTTTTCATTAATCCCAACAGTTGAAATATTTATTGGATAAACTGCAGATATTGAACCGTCACCACAGCTGTTTTGTCCTTTTACTGTCAAATTACCTGATGTGGCATTACCCGCAAAATTGATTTTTACGCTGTCAACTGTTGTTGTAGCCGAAGGAACAAATGTTGCACCACTACCTGAATATGACCAGATATATGTGGTAGCATTTGCAATCGGAGGAACTTTATATACAGCATTTGTTTCACCAACATTTACAGTGTCATTATGATTGGATGTAATTGTTCCTGCTGCTGCCGGTAGCGAAATTATTGTCACTGAAGTTGAGGTTGAGAAACCGACACATCCTCCAGAAGGAGCAATGGTATAAGTTACTGTATAAGTGCCTGCAGAACTGGATGAAGGTATTATTGCACCTGTTGTTGCATTCATGCTTAATCCGGATGAGGAGCTGAATGTTCCTCCCGAAGTACCGGTTAAACTTACATTCTGAGCAGAAGTAATATTATTGCAATAAGGAGAAGCTGTATAAGCTATGGTTGCTGAAATTGTATTTATTGTTGCAATAACCTGAGCTGATGTTGCAGAACAAGCGCCTCCTCCAACAGAAATGACCACATGATAGGAGCCCACAGTTTTAATAAATATATAAGAAGATGTTGCACCATTTATTGCTATATTATTCCTGAACCACTGGTGGCTATAACCGCTGCCATTGGATGTTGAGAGGAAAACCGAATCTCCCAAACAGAACGAAACCGTTCCTGAAGGTGCAACTATTGCAACGGGTAGTGCATAAGCTATCACAGCAATGGCGTTGGATGTGGTTGTGCAACTCGTATTGGAAATGACAACTTTATAACTCCCTGTAGTTTTGGCATAATATGTAGAAGCTGATGCCCCGGGAATTGTAATTCCATTTAATTTCCATGTATATAAATAGCCTGTCCCGGTAGTTGAAGTTAGTAATACAGAATCCGGTTGGCAAAATGTTGTGTTTCCGCTTGCATTTATATTAGCTACCGGAGCTGCAATGGTTGTTATTACAAGAACTGCAGAAGTATCAAAACAACCTGATGAATTAATTACTTTAACCCTGTATAAGCCATCTGTAGTTGCAGTAAAAGTTGAACCCACTGAATCATTTATAACTCCACCGTTTTTTAACCAGACATAGCTATAACCTGTACCTGAAGTGGCACTTAGTGTACATGAGCTTCCGAAACAGAAATTGGTAGGTCCTAATGGTGTAATGCTAGCTGTTGGCGGATTTACAACTGTAATTGTTTGGGCTGATGAAGTTGTGGAACAGGGATAGCTATTGCTGACAACGACAGATAGTAAACCTGACTGTTTTGCATAATAAGTTTGATTAATGGCTCCGTTAATAGGACTTGCATTCAGCATCCACTGATAGGTGTATCCTATACCTGCATTGGTTGTGCAAAGTACTGAATCGTTCAGGCAAATAGTGGATGAACCTCCGATCGTAAAACTGGCAGTAGGATTTGGATTTACCGTAACAATGACAGCAGATGAAGAAACAGTACAATTATTTCCATTGGTGATTACTACTACGTATGAACCACCAATTGCTGCAGTATAGTAAGAAGATTGCGGTGTTTGCAGCACATTGTCTTTATACCATTTGTAGCTTAGTCCTGTTCCGGTATTGGCATTCAGCACAACTGAGCCACTCTGACAGAATGTTGCGGAAGTTGCGGGTGTGATGGCTGCAGTCGGATTTGGATAAACCGTTATTAAAACAGAGTCCAGTTGATTATTTGTACCATCATTGATAGTTACAAAATATTTTGTTGTTACTAATGGCGAAACGATTGGATTGCTGGCATTCCCGCTAAATCCGGACGGAACTGAAGACCAGTTGTAATTATAATTCCCGCTGCCACCTGAAGCTAAAGCCAGTAATTGCGTTTGTGTACCTAAACAGATTGCAGCCGGAGTAGCAGAAACATTGGAATTTAAAATCCCACCCGAAATTAAAACTGTTGTAGAAGCTGAATCAATACATCCTGTTAAAGAATCAGTTACAATAAGTGTGAAAACAGTAGAAATAGTAAGGGCATTCGTAGTGGGATGTGCTATAGTTGGATTTATAAATAATGCAGCAGGTTTCCAATGATATAAATAAAAGCCTGAACCGCCGCTGGCAGAACCCAGCAGTGTAGTTGTTCCTCCAGAAGCTATGGTTTGATTTGAACCCGCATTGGGAACAGGTTTTGTATTCACTGTAACTATAACCTGGTTTTGTTTAAAACATGAAGTGTTAGTAATAGTTTCTGTTAGCGTATAAATTGTAGTGGATGCAGGTGTAACAATCGGATTGCTGACAGTGTTATTGTTCAATCCTGATGAAGGTGACCATAAATAAGTATTCCCTGAAACTGCTGTAGTTCCTAATGTGGTGGATATTCCGCTGCAAATAGATATGTTACCTCCTGAATTTGCAGCAGGCAGCGGATTTACCGTAACAAGCATGACTGTTGTATTGCTCGAACTGCATCCAGTATTATCGGTTACTGAATAAAAGGAATAGGCAGATGTGGATGATGGATTTACATAATTCGCAAAATTTACGGAGTTAAGCCCGGTAAATGTTAAATTAGTACTGCCATTGGTAACGACTATAGTAAAAGGACTTCCTCCTGTTATAGTACCCTGCAGCTGAACACTATCACCTGCACATATCGAATAGCTTGAGGTTACAGGTGTTATTGATGGTGATTGTTTAACATAAATACCTGCTTTAAAAATGGTATCATTGGATGGGAAAGTGTCTGTTGAATAATTCGGAAACGATGAGTAAACCTGAATAGTATAAACATTGCCTGCAATAAAATCATAATTCCCAATTGTAACATTTGTAGAAGCGTTGGCTAATAATACACCACTCCAATTCATAATTGCCTGCTGTACACCGTTCACTACCCAGTTGATCTTGGATGAAGTTAATACCTGAGGGCCAAAGTTTTTTAAAATTACACTTATAGGTTTATTGCCACTGCATATCGTATCAATAGAAGGTGCAAATGCAGTAATACCTGCATCTGTTTTTACAAGAGAAAACTCATCAGCACCAATATCAGGATCCGTTCCGTTTCCATAATATCCTGTATTTCCCCAACGGATATCTCCGTCAATATCAGTTGTTATTAAATATGAATTTATTGGCTGTCCGCCGCTTTCTGCTAATGTGTTGATTGTTGAATTTATATGAAGATTGTAAGGTGGAGCGATACTCATAAATGGTGGCATTTCCGTAACAGCAGCAATCTCTCTGGGAGAAACTCTTGTTTTATAGTTTGCTAATGTTTGGTCAGAATTTGTTCCATTATAATATATTAAATTCTTTGTTGAAGGTGTACCTGCATACAATAAATTATTATTTGTTGTTGTATTTAAATTAGTTAAGGATGTTCCTACCCACCAGAAAGCAACAGCTCTTAAACCGGTAGAGACATTGCTTGTATTAATCAGAATATTATTTATAGCTTCAAGTGTAGCGCCATTTACCGGAGAAATATATAATGCTGCTGATGTATTTGTGCTTGAAGTACTTGTGTAATTTATATATGCTGTATTATAATAAAGTTTTATTGTACCACCCATAAAATAGAATCCTGCAATAATATATGTTGAAGAAGTAGCTGGTCCTTTTAAATCATAAACAAAATTGTTATAAATTATTTCGGTGTTTGTTGTAACACTTGTATAAAGTGTTGCAATAGCACCAATATTTCCTGCTGATGTAAAATTATAAATCGTGTTTTTGTGAATATAATCAATTGCTGTACCATCCCTGGCAAGTATCCCGAATAATTGTCCTGAAACAAAGTTTCCAACAATGTTGAAAATTGTATTTTCAGTAATCTGGTTAGTTGAGGTGCCAAGTTGTCTGAATATACAATTAATGCCACCTCCGTTGCTTGAAACGTTTTGAATTACATTTCCTTTTATCAGATTGTTACCGGAAGAATTCGTAAAATATATACAATAAACAGCAGCAGAACTACCATTCGTAAGATTTCTTAAGGTATCTCCCTGTATTGTAAAATTCATAGAGTTAGACATATTAATACCATAAATACCATTACCTGTTAAATTGGATGCAACAGTATTCAATATCGAGGCTCCATCCTGATAACTCATTGTTATTGCCTGTCCGGCAGAACTAGCAGATATTCCCAGTGAATCTATTAAAACATTTTGAACTGTATTTCCTTCATCTTCTAAACCTGTTACTCCTATAAAATATATTCCGCGAATGGCTCTTTTCATCGTAACATTCTGAATAATATTGGATGAATTTTTACCGGATGCAACTGTTGCTGATGAAACAGAATAAATGCAATATGCAGATGTGTTTGATTGGGTTAAACTGATAGAAAGATTTTTAAATGTATTGTGACTACACCCATCTGTTGAAGAACCCGATAAATAAAAACCATATTCAAGATAATTGCTTGTGCTCGAACCTGCATCTTTAATATCAATTCCGTTAAAAGTAATATAATCTGCACTGTTTAGCCAGATTCCTGCATCAGTAGTACCTGAACCTCCTGTAATATTCAGTAGCGGATTCTCACCCGGTCCTGATTTTTCAAAAACTATTGGATTTGCTATTGTGCCAGAAGTTGTTATCTTTAAAGCAAAAGTATTAGAAGTTAAGTTAAAAACCTGTCCGGCAGCTATTTGAAAGTTTACGCCCCCTGTGCCAACACCGTAAGTATTCAATGAATCAATAGCATTCTGAATGCTGGCATAATTACCCGGAATTGTTTTTATTCCAGTTAAAGGTTGAGCATTCATTATAAAAAAACAAATTATAAAAATTAAAAATAGTATAATTTTTTTCATAGGAATTTATTTTTTATTAAAAATTTATTTTTAAACTTTTTTAGACACAATTTAGAACTCGTTAAATATGTGCTGAATGGAAGACAAATTTACATTAAATTTTCACTATTTATTTAAATATAAAATATTTTTTATTTATTTTATATCTTACAAACTGACGAACTAACATTAATTTATAGAATTCTCTATATTTTATATCTCCACAATTTTATTTTTAATAGCAAATTTTATCAAGTCAACTGTGGTTTTTAGTGCAAGTTTTTGCATAATATGATTTTTATGAGATTCAACTGTTCTTATACTAATAAATAATTTATCAGCAATTTCATGATTGGTGTTTCCTTGTGCAAAAAGCTTTAATATTTCAACTTCACGAATACTTAAGGCTTCTTTTTTTTCACCATTTTCATCAGATTTTACTTTTTTGATATAGTTTTTAAGAATAATATTAGAGATTGATTCGCTAAAATACTCATCTCCATTGTAAATTGTATTCACTGCATCAAATAATTCATTACGATTCGTATTTTTGGGCAAATAGCCTTTTGCCCCGGCTTTAATAGCGTTGAAAACATAATCTTCGGTGGTATACATCGAGAGTATCAATATCTTGATGTTTTTATATTTTTCATTCTTATTGATTATCTTAGTCAACTCAATACCTGAAATGTCGGGCATCGATATATCAGTGACAATAATATCGGGTTGTGCAGTTTCCAGTTTTTCCAACAATTCATGAACATTGGATGCTTCATCAATTACTTTTACATTTCCAAGGCTTTCGAGTAAGACTTTGATGCCATCCCTTACAATCTGATGGTCGTCAATCAACATTATTTTAATATCAGGCATTTTGAGGAGGTGTTAAATTTGATACAAATATAAGTAATTTGTTTATCGTATATAAATTAAAATTAAGTAATAAAATAGGAATCCGACGGTTTCAGTTTATTCCAAATATGAATCCATGGGTTAAGAGCTCCGATTTTTAACTCAAAGGGTTCTGTAAAGAGACTAATTTAGTGATATTTTTACATCGACGGATGTTCCTTTGGTAGGAATCGACTTAATTTCGAAAAAACCATTTAGCAAGTGTGCTCTTTCCCGCATATTGTATAACCCATTGGTTTTAATGATTTGAAATTGTTTTTCCAGTTCAAAGCCTTTTCCGTTGTCTTTAATATTTAAGTGAATTTCGTTGTTGATCAATTGAAGTGAAATGTTTACCTGGGTTGCTTCAGCATGTTTCACAATATTGTTCAGGGCTTCCTGAACAATGCGGAAAAGATAAGTTTTCATAACTTTGTCCAGTTTATCTGAATCGCATTCAAAAGTAACAGCAATTGCAATATGAGTTCTGTTTTCAATGTCTTCACACAAATTCCGAATGGCTTTCGATAATCCAAATTCATACAATACCGATGGCATTAAATCGTAGGAAATCCTTTTTACTTCATCAATGGTACTATCGAATAAAGTTTTAATTCCGTCGATAGTGTATAATAGTTTTGCCCGATCTGTAAACATCAGGCTTTCCAAACGTAGTTTGATGGCAATCAGCAATTGACCCAATCCGTCGTGCAATTCACGCGAAAGTCGCTGACGTTCCATCTCCTGACCGTCAATTACAGATTGCAGTCTCAACAACCTTTCATTTTGTAATTCCTGTCTCTGTTGTTCTAGATAGCTCATCATAAGGTTAAAAGATGCAGTAAGTTCGCCTAATTCGTCTTTTGAAAAAACAGGAAGTGGATCAATAAACTCACCCTTTCCTATTTTAATGCAAGCATCTTTTAATTTTTCTACAGGACGTGTTATTTTTTTAGAAATATAAAAAGCAAAAACAAATAGACTGAATACCAATAAAATACTGATAATTATGATGTTGTTTCGTATGTTATTCAAAGGAAGCAAAGCATCGTAAGAAGCATACAGCGCATAGGATGCAATAATGATAATGATGCTAATTCCCGTTAAAAGAAAACTGAGGATGATTTTTCCGGTCAACGTTATTTTTCGCATGGCTGAGTTTTAAATGGCTTCCCAAAAGTAAGTAAAATCGAGGCAATAAGTATTACATTCATCAATTTTCTAAACTAAAAAACCCATTGCGTTATCAAAACACAACGGGTTTTCTAAAAATTATATACTTCAGACTTATTTGGACTCAATGACCTTTTAAAAATACCAATGCATTTTTTCCATCTTAAAGCGTCTTTTGAGCATAAAAATGCTAATCTTCAGCATCCTCAAATTCTTCACTATCGGTATAGGCTTGTTTTCTGCGCCCAAAAAGAGAAATGATTTTACCGGTGAGCAAACCGCCTGCAACAGCAATGATTAAGGTGACGGAAATTGCCAGCAATTGGCTGCCTGCATTCAAACCGCTTACGATGGGGATGGCAATCAAACCACCGAAAATACCAGGTAAGCCGTGTAGATTTGAAACACCGCAAGTATCTACTGCCTTTAGGAAGGATTGTTGTTTGTCTTTGATGATGGCAAATCCTATGGTGGATATTGCCCCTGCAACAATACCAATGATAAATGCTTCCCCATGGGTTGCATGGTCGCAGGTGGCACCGATGGCGACGCCCCCTGCCAGGGTTGCATTGGCAATATCGGCAATATTAATTTTCCCTCTGATTTTTAAAGATAATAGGTAAGTGATGAGTGTAGATCCGCATAAAGCGAGAAAGACATTCACAACAGTGGATGGAATGGCTTCTACAGGCACCAGTGCGGCGCAAAAGCTGGGCCAGAAAATCCATAGCACCATGCTTCCCAGCATTGAAAACCTGTCGCTGTTGGCATCTACCTCTATGGATTGTGTCAATTCCTTTTTGGTTGTCATCGAAATGGCCACCGAAACACCGAACAAAGCCCCAAAAGTATGGATGACAATAGATCCGCCCGTATCTGCAACGGCACCCTTCATCAGTCCGATCCCATTTTCAAGAACGATCCATTCGTTCACCATGTAAAAAGGGATAAATAATATACCCAGTAGGATAAACTGATGCATTTTCAGTCTCCCCAGGACGGCTCCGGCTGCTATGAGTAAACTTGCCGCTGCAAATTCCGACAATATCAGTTTTTTGATTTCACCTTCGGTTTCTGCCAAAATTCCGCTGTCGCAGATTAAAAAATACATGGGAATAGAAACACTGACCAGTAACAAGGTGGCAGTGAGTGCTGAACGACCATATTTTTTGACGAAAACCATTAAAAAGCCAAACCCCAGCAGCAACATGGCCATGATATGGATGGCACGATTGTACTGATCCACTTCCAGAAAAGAGGAGAAATTGTTGATGCCGGCTTGTTGTGAGAAAGAGTTTAAAGGGCTCAATAAGAGTGCAATTGTAGTTGCAAGAGGGAGGATAAAAATTCGCTTTATGTTCATTGCTGATTGATTATTTTCAAGCCGTCAAAAATAGGGATATTTTTGATAAACTTTTAAAAAAAAATCATAGCAGTAGCTAATCTTATGATATCTTCTTTTCAATCAGGGCTTTTCTTAGTAGTTTTTTTTCTTTTTAAGCTTTTTGGAAAGTGCAAAAAAAATGCAGAAAAACCTGTTTTGATAAAACCTTTTTGGTTGATGAAAGAATCAAAAAACCGTTGCTAAAAACAATTCAATAAAAAAAACTTCAGCATTATTGACAGTCAGGAAAATAATTTTGAGTATAAATGATGCTGCGCTTTTTGAGTGATTATAGCTGTTTGAACATCGTCAAACAGCTATACATAGTTATTGTATTAATATTACAGCACCCCTTCATCGTAGGCTTTCTCTCCGTGAATGGAATGGTCAAGTCCCATGGCTTCATCGGATTCGGATACACGCACCGGAGTGATAAAGTTTATTAAGACCAGCATAATATAGGTAAAGATAAATCCATAAGCTGAGGCTATAGCTACGGCTACTACTTCTTTTCCAAAGAAACTGGTATTTCCAAACCACAAACCATCAGCGCCGGCAGGATTGATTGCTTTCGATGCAAATACACCCAACAATACAGTTCCAAGTACGCCACCAATACCATGAACGCCCCATACATCCAGTGCATCATCCCATTTCATTCTGTTTTTGAATTGTACGGCCCAATAACACACTGTACCTGCTGCAATACCTATGAATGGAGATGCCCATAAAGGTACAAAGCCTGCACATGGCGTTATGGTTGCCAATCCGGCAATTCCTCCTGTTAATAAACCTACCAGTTTCGGTTTTTTATCACGGTTCCACTCAATAGCTAACCATGCAACCGTTGCAAAAGAAGCTGCAATATCAGTATTTAAAAATGCCAGTGATGTAATAGTATCTACACAAACTTCGGATCCGGCATTGAAACCATACCAGCCAAACCATAGCAGACCGCTGCCGATAGCTACCAATGGAATGCTGTTAGGAGTAGAGTTTTTATCCACGCGGGCACCTACATAAAATACAGAAGCCAAAGCGGCAAAACCAGCAGTTGCATGGACTACAATACCTCCTGCAAAGTCGAGTACACCCCATTGTGCTAAAATTCCACCACCCCAAATCATGTGTACAAAAGGATAATACACGAAAATCTGCCAAACGGTTAAGAAAATAAAATAAGATTTAAAAGTAACACGATTGGCAAAAGCTCCGGTAATTAAAGCAGGAGTGATAATGGCAAACATCATCTGATAGGCTATAAATACAAATTCAGGTATTTTGTCGTTGCTGTACATGCTATCCATATTAACGCCAGCTAGAAATGCCTTGTCAAAATTACCAAAAATACCGCCTTCGCCTCCGCTAAAGCAAAGCGAATATCCAAAAATGACCCATAATACTGTGGTCCATCCCATTGATACAAAACTTTGTATCATAACACCTAAAATATTCCTTTTGGTTGCCATACCTCCGTAAAAAAAGGCCAGGCCCGGTGTCATAAGCATTACCAGCGATGTGGCCAGTAACATAAATCCTGTAGATCCAGTGTCTAACATAATTGATATAATTTAAATGATTTATATTGATGATTAAAGTGTGATTCCTAAGATAAAAAATGCTGTGGATGCCTGTGGATTGAATAGTAAGGATGCTTTTACAGGTAATTCAAAACTTTCAGAGATTTTAATTTTACGGCTTCCGGCAAATCCCATATTGACAACACCGGCTTTATTGCCATAAGCTCCTGATGTGGGTGTGATGCCCAACAATACATCCAGGCTGTTTTCCTGTATGGTAAAAGTGTAGCCTGCTTCAATGTAAGATGAATAATAGGTATCTTCTGCAATATCTTTGCTTGCATCATATCCCCAGCGTTTATCATTTCCGTAAAAGAAAACACCACCGAGAATCCACAAAGGAAATTGATCGCCACCTTTAAATATTAAAGAAGCTTCAAAAGAATGAGCAGTTGTTTTGTCTTTATAATTTAAAAAATCGGGATTGGGTGAAGTAGAGGTTCCGTTTGAAGAAGGAACATAATAATCGGTAAATAAGATGGCGAATTTTTTGTAAGTGTATTTTGCATACAAATCAATTTCTTTGTATGTACTGTTGGTAGCGACTGAACCCCAGCCACCTATTTCAAGGTTTTTGTATGTTAGTGACAATGTAGGTTGAATAGCCGGAGAATTTCCGAATTCACTGCCTCTCCATACATAACTACTCACAAAATCAGAACTGATGTTTAATGTCAGTTTTGCTTTTGTTGAATCTGTTTCAGCAGTGGTTTGCGATTTCAATGTGTTGGTGGACAATACTGTGAATAATAACAGTAAACAAAGGTTTGCAATTCTTTTCATATTTAATATATTTATTAGAGCACAAATATAAAACCATACCATTGAACTGACAATAGGAATAATTTTGAATTATATGTAAGAATATTTTGGAGGAAGTAAGATTATTTCTTAGAGAGGATGTTTTTGTTGAGACTGTTTTTGTGATTCTGAATAGCATTTTTGTAAGAACAGCTTCGCATGCTGAATTATTTAAATAAACATTTCATTTCTTCTGAAAGGGGAGTCTTCAGAAAAATGTGTCAAGCTTTTTTTAGTAATTTGATATTGGACCAATATGATTTGAAAGTTATGGTTTGTGCATTTAATATATTCCAAATTCACAAAGCAATAAATTAAACATAAATTTTTTTATTTTGAATGTGTGTTATAAGAACCCTGACAGGTGGGGTGAATTAAATAACCGATCTTTTTTTTAAAAATTCCCCCTCTTTATTTTTAAATGTTGTTTTTCTTTTTGCTAAAAGAGAATTACACAAGTTCTCTTTTTTCCATTTTTTTAAATCATTTACCGTACAATTATCTATTGCGGAATTTACTGATTCAACTGTTAATGTTGCTGTAAACGCTGGTATTATTAGAACTAAATCCGTTATTCCGCTCATTGGGTTTTTGCTTAATTCATTTTTATA
>JBBRCQ010000058.1:0-23493 GCA_038204725.1 Bacteroidales bacterium
ACAATATAATGACGTATTTTTAAATTTTCATTTTCTCATAATTGAAATCCTATAAACGTAACAAAATAAAATTTAAAAGTTATTCACTAAAAAACTGCATCCATTCAATTCAAATTTTAGTCTTGTAAATTATTAAGCTCGCTTTGCTACGAAGAAGGATCGACATTCTAGAATTTACGTTACAAAACAAGCATTTAAAATAGCGGTGGGACTGGCAAGCAATACAGTAAAGCGAAGTTCATAAGTAAATAAATGTATAAATATTCATATCGCTTTAACTTGTATTGCGCAGGGAGTTTTAATGCGTAGTTTTGAAGTAAATTCTATGAAGTCTTGAATTTTTGCATACTTTTTTTTCAAGAAAAAAGTATGAGAAAAAACAAATAAGCAAAGATTTCAAAATACGACATTAAAGTTTGCATATTACTTAATTTAAAATAAAACTTCGTAAATTTTGTCTTTGAGACACAATTTCAAATTAAAAGAAGGACGAAGCAAGCCCCGTCCTTCACTTATTGTTTTAATTCTTTTTACAGTTTTGCAATAATAGCATCTGCCATTTGACTGGTGGAAGCTGCACCTTGATGAATTGCATCTTGAGAACCCCGAAGTTTTTTCATATCATAACTTTGAACTTTTCCCTCTTCTACCACTTCAGCTATCGCTTTTTGAATTTTAGCAGAAATTTCTTTTTCACCTAAATAATCCAGCATCATACAAGCCGACATTACCATAGCAATTGGATTAACGATTGAAGTTTCGTAATCAGCATATTTTGGAGCAGATCCATGTGTTGGTTCAAATACGGCTACACCACCTTCGCCAAACTGAGCACTGCATGCAAATCCTAAACCTCCGATTAATCCTGCAAAACCATCTGAAATAATGTCACCAAACATATTACTTGCCACCAAAACATTGTAATCTTCAGGATTTTTTGTCAACCACATCATTTGTGCATCTATGTTGGTATCCCAAACAGCAATTCCTGGATATTCTTTCTTGCTCATTTCCTGAGCAATTTTAAGCATCATTCCAGAAGTTTCACGAACTACATTTGGTTTTTCACAAACGGTAATTCCTTTATATCCGTTTTCTTTCGCATACTCAAAAGCAGCTTTAATTATTCGGGTACAATATTTTTTAGTAAGAATACGGGTCGAAACCGCCAATTCTTCTCTTGGACACCATCCGAAATTTTCTTTGAATTTAGGATGTGTCAACAATGCATCATACACTTTATCAGGCGGATTGGTCCATTCTATCCCACCATATAATCCTTCAGTATTTTGACGGAAAATCATAGCATCCACTTTGGGTTCTTCAATGGTATTACCGGCACCACGACGAATAAAATTCAAAGGATTGCCTTTAAAAGTTTTACAGGGACGCATACATATATCCATGGCAAAATGTTGACGCATTGCAACAATCGGACTGTAATATACACATCCTTTGTCTTTTAACTCAGGAGCCAATTCAGCCATTGCTTTATCTTTTGGTTTTGATGTAATTGCACCAAATAATCCGATTTTGTGTTTTTCCAATAAAGCAATGGTTCTGTCAGGCAATGGATTGCCTTCTTTGCACCAGAATTCCCAACCTATATCACCATTCACATATTCAGCATCAAAACCAGCTGCTTCCAGTACTCTGAGCGTTTCGGAGAGCACTACCTTTCCGATACCATCACCAGGCATCGTTACAATTGTTCTTTTTCCCATATTTTTTAGGTTTTTTAAACTTGTTTTTTCTTTTTAAAATACGCGTCAAAAATACAACAGATTTTTAGATTAACAAGCAATAAAATAGAATTTATTATTGAGTTTTTTCTATGAATTTTCCCTTCAAAATGGAAGTTCAAAGAAGCAATATTCAGCTTCAAACTGACTTTACTTTAAAAACTGATCATGATGGATCTTATATTCGTAAGTCTTGCCATAGTCGCTGTTTGTTGTTCCCCGAGTTTGATGTATAAAGCTAAAGAAAGCGATGGATAATAGCAACTGCAATACAAGAGTGGCCATCATTAACTTTATTCTTGGATACAACATCCGCATTACAAATATATATGGAAGCGGAAAGGCTATTATTAAATAATGTGGCTGTATCCATATACAACTCAGCGTCATCAATATTCCTAATCCCAATAAAATGGCCATTAAATAAAAGAAATTTGTTTCATGATTGCTTGCAATCGTTTTTAAAAATTGTTTTTGCCGAATTAAATCAATCATTTTTTTGATATGTTTATAAATACCTGAAATAGTACATCCGGCAATAATTATTAATCCTATATGTATCAAAGCAATAAGATAAGTATTGATTCCATTGATTGATGGCCACATTACAAATTGTTTGATGGATTCACGCAACGAATAGGTTATATTTAGACCGGCTGGATCGATGAACCAATAAATAAAAAAATTAAATTGGAAAATATGCAATATACTGAGTTTAGATGCTCCTGCATTGTTTATTAAATACAAAAACCAAGGAATCAAACCAATAGCACCAATTACACTACCTGTGATCCAAAACATCCATTTCGATTTCAATTTGTTTTTATAATCGTACCATACAGTGAATGCAAATAACCCAAAAGCAAAGAAAAAACCGCTCATATGTATCTGACCTGCAAGTGCACCGACAAAACCCCATAAAAAAGCGCCCCATCGTTTATGCCGATATTGATGACCTAGTATGATTAAAAATGAAAGAAAAGGTAAAATATCCTGTGCCCATAATTTCCTGGAAAAAAGAATGGCAGTTGGACTCACTGCTGCCAATGCAATTCCCCATAGCCATATCACGCGGTCTTTATCTTTAAATTTCCTTAGAGCAAATGTTAAAAAACCAAGCAGAGCGAGTATATTCGAAATAATAACAATTCTAACCATTCCAACAGGATTTGTAGTAATTTTAGCGATCAACCCAAACACCCACATACTCAACCCCGGATTTTCAATTCCTCCACCACTTTTCATCCCTGTTGCAGGTAACCCACCACCATTGGCTATATCCAATGCTGCAATATACATCAATCGTTCGTCCCATTTCCATTCCATATCGTTGCCCCATAACAATCGCAGTATAATACCAGCTGCTACAAAAAAGAAAATCATGTAAATATTGACGGATTTTTTTTGTAAGTTAGTTTTCATCCTAGGGATCTTTTTAAATTTTTAACAAACATACAAACTTATACGATTTCCACAATTAAAAATCTAATATTATTTTGCTTTTTCTTGCTTTCTCAAGGTTTCAAAATAGCAATTTTCGTAATAATTCCTATATTTATACTACTTTTGCATTAAATATCAAAGTATTTGAAAAACGAATTAAATCATCCTGTTTTTAAAATCATAGCAGAAGTTGCTGATGAAATGCATGTAAAATGCTATACTATTGGCGGATACGTTCGTGACATCATCATGCAGCGTCCTTCTGTTGATATCGACATTGTTGTAATAGGAAGTGGGATTGAACTTGCTCAAAAAGTTGCACAAAAAATCAGTAAAGATATCAGTGTAAATATTTTCAAAAGTTTTGGCACTGCAATGTTTCATTATTATTACGATCATAAAAACTGGCAAATTGAATTTGTAGGAGCCCGCAGGGAATCTTACAGGACTGATTCGCGTAAACCCATTGTAGAAGATGGCTCTTTGGAAGATGACCAGAACCGACGCGATTTCACCATCAATGCATTGGCTTTCAGCCTGAACAAAGAAGATTACGGTGAACTGCTCGATCCGTTTGAAGGCATAAAAGATATAGGTGATCAGCGCATCCGCACTCCGCTCGACCCTGACATTACATTTTCAGATGATCCTTTGCGCATGATGCGTGCCATCCGTTTTGCTTCTCAACTGGGTTTTTATATTGTGGATGAAACCCTGGAAGCCATCACCCGCAATGCACATCGTATTGAGATTGTTTCGGGAGAAAGAGTGATGGAAGAACTCAACAAACTGATATTATCTCCAAAACCTTCCATAGGTTTTAAATTACTAATGGAAACCGGCTTACTCGAACTCATTTTTTCTGAAATGCTGGAACTGAAGGGAGCTGAATACATTGAAGGCAAAGGACATAAGGACAATTTTTTTCATACGCTGGAAGTTTTAGACAATTTATCTGTAAATACTGATAATCTTTGGTTGCGATGGGCAGCCATTTTACACGATATTGGAAAACCTCAGACCAAAAAATATGTAAAAGGCATCGGATGGACTTTTCATTCACACGAATTTATTGGTTCAAAAATGGTTTCACGCATCTTTCGCAATTTAAAATTGCCGATGAATGAAAAGATGAAATACGTTGAGAAACTGGTATTACTGCATTTACGACCGATAGTGCTGGCTGAAGATATCGTTTCTGATTCTGCAGTGAGACGATTGTTGTTTGAAGCCGGAGATGATGTGGAAGATCTGATGTTGCTTTGCGAAGCAGATATTACTTCTAAAAATACCGCAAAGGTTAAGAAATATCTGAGAAACTTCGAAATTGTCCGTGAAAAACTGAAAGAAATCGAGGAAAAAGACCGGGTCCGTAAATTCCAGCCACCCATCAGCGGGGAAGACATTATGCAGGCATTTGGTTTACAGCCTTGCAAAGAGATTGGGCTGATTAAAAACATCATCAAGGATGCTATAATGGATGGCATCATTCACAACGACCGCGATGAAGCCCGGGAATTGATGCTGAAAGAAGGAGAAAAACTGGGATTGAAAATTGTAAAATAACACAAATCAACCCTGGCAGGGTTTGAAAGTAATTAATAGGATAAGTTATTAAAAAAACCCTGATAGGGTTGAAAGTTAATTAAAGTAGGATAGTTATTAAAAAAACCCTGACAGGGTTAGGAACCCTGTCAGGGTTGGAAAGCAATTAATTTAGGCTAAATTATTAAACCCCTGACCTGTTAAAAATCCCTGTAAGGGTTGAATAAAAACAAAATTATATTTGAGTTATACAATAATGGATACTAAAAGAAATAAAACCCTCATCGTAATTATCGGCCCTACAGCAGTGGGCAAAACCGCTATGGCGATAAAGGTAGCTCAGCATTTTGACACCGAAATTATTTCAGCAGATTCCCGTCAGTTTTATCGAGAACTCAATATCGGTGTAGCCAGTCCTTCCCCTGAAGAATTATCATTGGCTAAGCATCATTTTATTGGAAATATTAGCATTACAGATACTTACAACGTTTCAAAATACGAAACAGAAGCATTGCATTGTCTGGAAGAAATATTCACGACAAAAGATACTGCAGTATTAATCGGAGGATCAGGTTTATACATTGATGCTGTTTGCAAAGGAATTGACGAACTGCCGGATCCTGAAGAAGAATTGCGGGAAGATATCAAAAAATTATATGCCACAGAAGGGATTGATGCATTGAGATCTCAACTCAGAATACTTGATCCTGTTTATTGCAATGAAGTCGACCTTGCAAACCCCAAACGACTAATGCGTGCCATCGAAGTTTGCCTTACTACCGGAAAACCTTACTCTTCTTTACGCATCAATCAACAAGCACCCCGTTCGTTTAATATAGTCAAAATAGGTTTGACACGTGACAGAGAGTTACTATACAATATAATCAATCATCGTGTGGATGTAATGTTGGAAATGGGCTTACTGGATGAAGTAAAAAAATTACTTCCTTTTAAAGAGCTGAATGCATTAAATACAGTAGGGTACAAAGAGCTCTTCGAATATCTGGAAGAAAAATACAGCTTATCAGAAGCCATCGAAAAAATAAAAATAAACAGTCGTAGATATGCCAAACGTCAGCTTACCTGGTTTCGGCGCTATGAAGAGATCAAATGGTTTGATGCGTTGAATGATGCTGAAATTATGTCTTATCTGGATTCCACTAATTTAAGATAAAACTTTTTGGAACTATAATGATTACATTCCAGCAATTAGCAAGAAAAAACAATCCTCAGAAAATGAGTATGTTAGTTCATTAACAGTGTTAAAAAAAGTGAAAAGTTGTTCTAAATCCAGAATGACTTACCATACTATCCATTTAATCCTTATCTTTGTCAAAGCAACAACGAAAAGCAGTATTTCATGTTCAAAAATATTCTAATTTCCATAATTTCAATTGTTTCTATAAACATTTATGCTCAAAAGAATGTAACCATTCCTTTGGCTCCTGATTTTAAAATTATAACCTCTACAAACGATACCTTGCACTTATACAAAGCTTTAAGTGAAGGCAAAACGGTTGTGCTGGATTTATTTCAGGTAACTTGTGGACCCTGCCTGAGCAATACACCTATAATTGATTCTGCTTATTTGTCATTTACCAACAATCAGAGCAATGTAGTGTTCTGGGGCATTTCAAATGCTGACAGCAACAATGCCATCAATCAGTTTATAAGTAATTACAATGTACACTTTCAATGTGCCGGTATCGAAGGATTAGGAGATAGTTTGATAAATTTATTGGAAGCTCAAATTGGCGCTTTTGGTTTCCCAACCTATGCAGTTATTTGTCCTACCGATAAGACGATGCATTGGAATATCAATCAACCTGCAACAGTTCATGGATTTGATCAGGCTATTAATACTTGTAATGCAGTAAATCTTTCCGAAAACAGAAAAGCTACCGGCAATGAAAAGGTAAAAGTGTATCCCAATCCAACTTCCGATTACGTGGATGTTGAAATAAAACTTGAGCATTCTGCTAATCTCAGATGTGATTTGCTCGGGAGTATGGGCGAAAAAATCAGTTCTCAGGAATACCCGAACGTTCAAAACGGATTAAGTATGTTTAAAATCTCATTCAATGGTATGCACAAAGGTAATTATTACCTCACCATTTATGAGGATGGCAATCTTATTTTTGCCGGCATGATTGTGAATGCAAGAAACTAATTCATTTTCATTTTGTTAAAATGATTGAATTATATAACTATCAAAATCTTTTTATGAATAATATATTACTGATATGAACAAAGTAAAAATAATCATCTTGACATTCGTTGTAATGCTATCCTCTTGTGATGTTTTAAATGAAGTTTCGAGTATGTACAATTTCGCGAAATGCGATTTCCGTCTAAGTACCGTTGATAATATCCGTCTGGCAGGAGTAAATGTTCAAAAAATCCAGACACTATCTGATTTATCGATGATTGACGCTGCAAAACTAACAGCTGCAGCTGTCACCAATCAGTTTCCATTGGATTTTATTCTGAACGTTGAAGTCAGAAATCCAAATACTCAAAAAGCGATCATGAATGGAATGGAATGGATTTTAATCATTGATGATATCGAAATGACCAGAGGGAATTTGGACAGACGCATTGAAGTATTACCCAACAATCAAAGCACAATCATGCCATTAACCCTTTCGTTTGATCTCCATAAAGTATTAACCGGCAAATCATCCACTGCAATGATTAATTTCGGATTAAATCTGGCAGGAGCCGGCAATAAACCAAGTCGCATCGCGCTCAAGGCAAAACCATCTGTAGTTGTTGGCAATATGACTTTCCCTTATCCCGATTATATTACCATTAGAACTGAATTTGGAAAATAATTGGTTTTGAAACCGGAAGTCCAAAGACCGAAGACCGAAGACCGAAGAAAAAAAATGAGCACTGAGCGAAGTCGAAGTGTGGTCACTGAGCGAAGTCGAAGTGTGGTCACTGAGCGAAGTCGAAGTGTGGTCACTGAGCGAAGTCGAAGTGTGGTCACTGAGCGAAGTCGAAGTGTCACTTTTTTCCGACTTCCGACTTTTTACTTTTAATTTTTAACTTTTTACTTTAACCTACACATGTCTTACAAAAGCCTTCACCATTTCATACAAACACTTGAAGCAGCCGGAGAGTTGATTCGCATTAAAGAATTTGTTTCGCCTCATCTCGAAATTGCTGAAATCACCGACAGAATTTCAAAAGCAGGAGGAAAAGCGCTTTTATTTGAAAATACAGGCACTCAATTTCCTGTGTTAATCAATGCTATGGGTTCATACAAAAGAATGTGCCTGGCTTTGGGTGTGGATAATTTAGATGAAATTGGCAGTGAAATTGAAAAAATATTTATTCAGTTAACAGCTTCTCCAGCTTCTTTTACGGATAAACTTAAAATATTGCCGATGCTGGGCAATATTGCTTCGTGGATGCCAAAAGTTAAAAAAGGTAAAGGTGAATGCCAAGAAGTTATTCTGATGCAACCTGATTTATCCCAACTTCCGGTTCTTCATTGCTGGATTCACGATGGTGGTCCGTTTATCACGCTACCGGTAGTTACTACAAAAGACCCATTGACTGGGAAACGCAATTTAGGGATGTATCGCATGCAGGTTTTCGACACTAACACCACCGGTATGCACTGGCATTTGCACAAAAATTCAGCTCGCCATTACAATGAATATAAAAAGTTGAACCAACAAATGCCAGTAAGTGTGGTATTGGGAGGCGATCCTGCTTATACATATGCTGCTACTGCCCCACTACCGGACAATGTAGACGAATACATGCTGGCAGGCTTTCTGCGCAAGAAAAAGGCAGAATTACACAAATGTATCACCAACGATTTAGAAGTGCCCAACGATGCTGATTTCGTGATTGAA
This sequence comes from Bacteroidales bacterium, assembly GCA_038204725.1. GTDB lineage: Bacteria > Bacteroidota > Bacteroidia > Bacteroidales > JACABE01 > JACABE01. The sequence goes on from JBBRCQ010000058.1 coordinate 8,600, forward strand.
GGCTATGTGGATCCCATGGAAGAACTTCAGATTGAAGGACCTTTCGGTGATCATACCGGATATTACTCACTTCAGGATTATTATCCAAAATTTCATGTAACCTGTATTACACATCGTAAAAATGCGATATATCCGGCTACGATTGTAGGCATTCCACCTCAGGAAGATGCTTATATCGGCAAAGCTACCGAAAGAATTTTCCTTACACCCATCCGTATGGCGATGTTGCCTGAGATTATTGATATGGCAATGCCTGTTGAAGGGGTATTTCACAACATTGTAATTGTTAAAATAAAGAAAGATTATCCCGGACATGCTATAAAGGTAATGAATGCCTTGTGGGGTGCTGGACAGATGATGTTTAACAAAATATTGATAATAACAGATGGCGATACCGACATTCATAATTATGCAACTGTTATCAATGCAATCGCACAGAACACGTCACCTTCACTGGACATCCATTTTTCTAAAGGTCCTGTGGATGTATTGGATCATTCCAGTTCCCGCTTTGCATTTGGCAGTAAATTAGGAATAGATGCTACAGTAAAGACAGCTGAAGAAAGTTTTGCAGATACCAATAACAACAAACTTCCTCAACTTAATGAAGAAAAAATACTTCAACTATTACCTGAAATTAAAACCATACGGAGTTTGCATACCGAAGGTTTACCATTTCTGCTTTTAACGGTTAGCAAGAAACGCAAAGGTGTGATTCGCAAACTAACGATGCAACTCCTCGAAGAAGGTCTGGTAAGCGGTTATAAAGCCATCATCTGGATGGATCAGAATGTAAAACTAAATGACTTTAAAGATGTGGTTTGGTTGTTTGCCAATAACATTGATCCCGAACGCGATGCCTTCTTACCATTGAATGAAGATGGCGAAAAGCTTTCTGTTTTAGTCATTGATGGCACACGCAAAACCCTCGAATACGACAATTTCAAACGTCCCTGGCCCAATGTGGTGGTGGTGGACGATGACACTATAAAAGCAGTGGATGAAAAATGGGAAAGTTTAGGTCTGGGAGATTTTATTCCTTCACCTTCGTTAAAATACAAATCCTTGCTATTTAAAGGCGGAGCAGTGGCGGAGGAATAATAAAAAAATTATTTTACAATATCGTATTATTCTGTCCTGACATACGTAATCTTCATATTTTCAATTTTCAAAAAACTTTCGTACAGGCGGGAGGAATCGTTTTTACGAACCGAAAATTGCAAACTACAAATGGTTTCAAATTTTTGATTGAACTGATGCAGGTTTTCATCTTTCAATAGCTTCATCACATCATTCATTTGCAAATAATCAAAAGTAACTTCATAGATATCGTAAACAATGCTTTCAAGTATTTCTGAAGCATCAATGGCTTCTTTAGCTGCCGTTTTGTATGCATTAATCAAACCACTGACGCCTAATTTGATGCCTCCAAAATAACGAACAACCACCACAAGGGTATTGGTCAAATCTTTCGACATCAATTGTCCGTGAATTGGGCGACCCGCAGTACCTGACGGTTCTCCGTCATCATTGGTACGATAAGCAGATTTGTCGAAACCTAAAATATAAGCATAGCAATGATGGCGAGCATCATAATATTCTTTCCGTAACAATGCCAAAGCTTCTTTTACTTCATTTTCGGTAGTTACCGGAAATGCCACTGCAATAAATTTACTGCCTTTTTCTTTGTAAATTCCTTCCGAACGGGTTTTTATAGTTTTATAAGTATCGTCAAACATCATAATAAGCAATTTTACAAATAAGCAATAAACACAATGGTTCCCATGGCCACTAGAATTCCAATCCAATTGATCAGATTTAATTTTTCTTTAAACACAAAATATCCGGTTAAAGCTGATAAACTAACAATTCCCACATTCATAATCGGGAAAAATACAGCACTTTCGACTACAGCTACCCCTCTGAAAAAATAATATGTAGACAAAAAGTTGAAAACCCCCAACAGTATACCGGCTATCACATTACGAAAGTGTATTTTTTGCCGGAATGCAACGAAATTAATAACAAGCCAGATGATACCAACTATCATTGAAAAGAAGAAAATAAAGCTGATAAACAGCATGGTATTAAAACCATCAAACTTTCTTTGCACAAACGTCATCATGGTATCATTCAATCCATTGGCAAGAAACAGTATAATGGGCAAAAAGATAAATCGGGGATTGATTTTCATATTTGCATTGTTGTTAAATACCAATAAAAATGATACAATTGCAAATGCAAGGCCCAGTATTTTCAGCAAACTTAAACTTTCGTTGGCATATAACAAAGCACCTACAAAAACAGGAATCACCACCGATATTTTGCTTGAAATTGCAGTGATAGCTACACCGGCTGTTTGCGATGAAAAAGCAAACATCTGAAACGTAAGTATGAAAATACAACCGATTAAAACAGCATAAGGCATCCAGCTTTCATGCATAACGGCATTTACAGTAAATGAATTCCATTGAATTACAAAGCCAAGTGTAGCAGCTGTAATATAGTTGATGACAATTGATTGTAAAATATGAATATCATATTTTAGAAACACTTTGAACAAAACCAAAATAGCCGTAGATGTAATGATTGAAAGCAGTAAGTATAGCATATATGTTTTGGTTATTAAGTAGGAAGTCCGAAGTCGGAAGTCCGAAAAAAAAAAATTACATAGAGCGAAGTCGAAGTGTGGTCACTGAGCGAAGTCGAAGTGTGGTCACTGAGCGAAGTCGAAGTGTGGTCCTTTTCATTTATCCTTTAAATGAGACACTCGCTCACAAGGAGATCCGGCTTCGGACTTCCGACTTCTGACTCCCGACTTTTACCCTTTAATCAAATCCTTCCCAATATCCTTTCTGTAATACTTTCCTTCAAAATCGATGATTTCTGCATTTTTCAAGGAGATCGTTTTGGCTTCCTCAATGGTTTTACCGAAAGATGTGATTGCAATCACTCTACCTCCATTTGTAACAACATTTCCATTCTGATCGGTCTTGGTTCCGGCATGAAATACAAGGCTGTCTGTTATTTTATCAAGATTTTTGATAACTTTCCCTTTTTCATAACTTTCAGGATAACCATTGGCCACCAACATTATACAAACAGCTGTGCGGTCATCGAAAATAATTTGTTTTTCAGAAAGATTTCCATTGGCAATTCCTTCGAACAAATCAAGGATATCACTTTTGATGCGGGGGATTACAGTTTCGGTTTCAGGATCTCCCAGGCGGGCATTGTATTCAATTACAAAAGGTTCACCTTTAACATTCATTAATCCTATAAAAATGAACCCTTTATAAGGAATGCTATCTTTTTTGAGCCCGTTAATGGTTGGTATCACTATTTTCTGTTCTACTTTTTGCATAAATGCCTTATCGGCAAAAGGAACATGACTAACCGAACCCATACCGCCGGTATTTGGACCGGAATCACCCTCTCCTATCCGTTTGTAATCTTTGGCAACAGGCAATATCTTATATGAATTTCCATCGGTAGCTACAAAAACAGAAAGTTCTATTCCATTTAAATATTCTTCAATCACTACCTTTGAAGAAGCTTCTCCAAACATAGCATCAGCCAGCATATAATTTAATATTTGTACTGCTTCTCCCTGGTTTTCGGTGATAATTACACCTTTCCCGGCTGCCAGTCCGTCAGCTTTCAAAACATAAGGCGGTTGTAATGAATTGATAAAAACTTCTCCGTCCAGGATTTGGTTTTTGGTAAATGTTTTATACGCTGCAGTAGGAATTCCATGTCTCAACATGAATTTCTTAGAAAAATCTTTGCTGCCTTCCAGCATGGCACCGGGTTTTTGTGGACCAATGACTGGTATGTGCTGAATTGCTTTATCTGCCAGAAAAAAATCATGAATTCCTTCAACCAGAGGTGTTTCTGGCCCAACAATAAGCATCTGTATATTTTTCTCAATTACAAACAGCTTTATCTTTTCAAAATCACTTATTTCAAGTGCAACATTGGTTCCACACAATGCAGTTCCTGCATTACCAGGCGCTATATATAATTCTTTGAGTTTTTTGCTTTGTTTTATTTTCCAAGCCAGGGCATGTTCTCTGCCTCCGGAACCTAAAAGTAGAATATTCATTTTGTATATTTTTTGCAAAATAACGAAATTTTTAGAGAATTTCCTGAAAATTTCGTGCTTTCATGGTGATAAAATTTAAAATTCCTGCCATTTTTTTAAGTAATTTTGTTTCAGATTGTTTATAACAAATGTTTCTTTTACACGTTCACTATACAACAACAAAATACTATTTAAAATGGCAGACAAAATAACTATACTTTGGGCGGATGATGAAATTGATTTATTAAAGCCACACGTAATGTTTTTAACAGCAAAAGGTTACAATGTAATCACTTCAAACAGCGGAGGTGAAGCCTTAGATTTAGTTAAATCAAATGATGTGGACATTATCTTCCTGGATGAACAAATGCCGGGTTTATCCGGTATTGAAACACTGATTCAAATGAAAAACATCGTTCCGAATATTCCGGTAGTGATGATTACCAAAAGTGAGGAAGAATCGATCATGGAAGATGCCATCGGGTCAAAAATATCTGATTATTTAATTAAACCCGTAAATCCCAATCAGATCATACTTTGTCTGAAAAAAAATCTGGAAACCAAGCGATTGCAAAGTGAAAAAGCGAGTTTCTCCTACCAACAGGAGTTTCGTAAAATAAGCATGGATGTTTCGGGGCGAATAAATTTTGAAGAATGGATAGACGTTTATAAAAAATTGGTTTATTGGGAATTAGAACTGGGAAAATCTCAGGATCCAGGTATCATTGAAATTTTAAAAATGCAGAAAAATGAAGCCAATCAACAATTTTGCAAATATATTGAACGAAATTATACAGATTGGCTGAAACCTGCAAACAACGAAAAACCTCTTCAATCTCATACTATTCTGAAAGAGAAAGTTTTTCCTTTACTTAAAGATGACAAACCTACATTTTTACTTGTAGTTGATAACTTGCGTTACGACCAGTGGAAAACATTACAGCCCAGCATAGAAGAGTATTTGCGTGTTGAAGAAGATGAAATTTACTACAGCATCCTTCCAACAGTTACACAATATGCCCGTAATTCTTTATTTGCAGGTCTTTTACCTTCAGAAATTGAAAAAAAATACCCACAACTCTGGCTCAATGAAGATGAAGAAGGTACCAAAAATCAGTTTGAACCTGATTTAATGAATGAATATTTAAGAAGATTTGGATTTGATATTAAAACATCTTATCATAAAGTCCTGAATTTAAATTTCGGCAGGAAATTAGTTGATAATCTTCCCAATTTAATGAAGAATAAACTCAACGTAATTGTTTATAATTTCGTTGACATGCTCTCTCATGCCCGCACCGAAATGGATATCATCCGCGAACTGGCTGATGACGAATCAGCTTATCGCTCCTTAACGCTTTCATGGTTTGAACATTCCCCTTTATTTGATATCATCAAATTTTTAGGAGAAAAAAATGTAAATGTCGTTATAACCACTGATCATGGTTCCATAAAAGTAAACAACCCAATAAAAGTAAAAGGCGACAAAACCACCAATACCAATTTACGTTTTAAAATAGGAAAAATGTTGGATTACAATCCAAAAGAAGTTTTTGAAATAAAAAACCCTCAAGATGCCTATTTGCCGAAACTAAATGTAAGTTCTTCATACATATTCAGCCATAGCAACGATTTTTTTGCATATCCAAACAACTATAATTATTACGTCAGCTATTATCTGAATACTTTTCAGCACGGTGGCATTTCGATGGAAGAGATGCTGATACCCGTTATTACATTAAAAAACAAATAATACTTGTCCGAAATTGGAAAACTAACGTATTCTGAGTACTTATTTGACTTAAAGTATTTTTAACTTTTTTAGATTTCTTGCAGAAAATTGGTTACCTTTGAATATGTAAATAACAAACTAATTAAAACATGAATCTTACTTTTCAAGATACAACCCGGGAAAAACTCCCTCAAATCGCTAAGAAAATTATTGACAACTATAAAGATGAAAGGATTTTTGCATTTTTCGGTGAAATGGGAGCAGGAAAAACAACTTTAATCAAAGAACTCTGTAATTATTTAAATGTTGAAGATATCGTTTGTAGTCCAACATTTGCTATTGTGAATGAATACCATACAATAGAAGATGAAAGTATTTTTCATTTTGATTTTTACCGTTTAAAAACCGTGAAAGAAGCATTTGATATCGGTTATGAAGATTATTTTTTTAGTGGAAATTATTGTTTTATAGAGTGGTCCGAAAAAATCACAGAACTTTTACCTGAAAATTTCGTAAGAGTTCAGATTGATAAATATGAATCAAACGAAAATAGGATTATCATTTGCGAAAAAAATTAACCTATGGAAAAAAGACAAGGTACATTTGTAAAATATGCTGAAGGAATATTACCTCAGGAAGAAACGCTTGAAATTAAAAGGCAACATACTTCTCTAACAATTGGTATCCCTAAAGAATATATAGAAAATGAAAACCGAGTTGCTTTGGTACCTGAAGCAGTAAGTGTACTGGTTGCGAATGGTCATAAAATTATTGTAGAAAATGAAGCAGGTTTAGCAGCACATTTCGGAAATGCTGAATATGCCGATGCAGGTGCAACACTTTTACACAACCACGAAGAAATTTTTAAAGCAGATATTATTTTAAAAGTTGCACCATTGGATGCATCCGAAATGAATATGCTAAAACCAAGACAAACAATCATTTCTGCATTGAATATTGCCAATAGAGGCCACGATTACTTTAAGGATCTGGTATCTAAACGGGTAACTGCACTTGCCTTTGAATATATAAAAGATAATACAAACACCTACCCCATCACCCGTTCGATCAGTGAAATTGCAGGGAATACATCCATACTGCTGGCTTCGGAATATCTAAGTGACTTAAAATTTGGATATGGGATAATGCTCGGTGGCATTTCCGGTATCACACCTACCGAAGTTGTTATTATTGGGGCAGGTACAGTTGGCGAATATGCAGCCAGAGCTGCTATAGGCTTAGGTGCTTATGTAAAAGTATTTGATAATTCAATCTACAAACTCCGAAGATTGCAAAACAATCTGAATGAAAGAATTTTTACTTCTATCATCCAACCCAAAGTATTGCTTAAAGCTTTAAAAACTGCCCATGTAGTAATTGGCGCCATACATTCCAAAAATGGCCGCACACCATGTATCGTAACCGAAGATTTTGTAAAACAAATGAAAAAAGGATCTGTTATTATTGACGTTAGTATTGATCAGGGCGGATGTGTAGAAACCTCAGAAGTAACTTCACATGAAAATCCTGTTTTTATAAAACATGGTGTAACGCATTACTGTGTTCCGAATATTTCTTCAAAAGTACCTCAGACTGCCTCTTATGCTCTAAGCAACTGTTTTACACCTATTATTCTCAATATCGGTGAAGCGAGTGGAGTTGAAAACATGCTGAAATCTGATGCCTGCGTTCGGCAGGGCGTTTATATTTTCAATGGTACAATTACAAATAAATATATTTCCGAAACATATCAATTACCGTTTCAGGATATTGATTTATTAATGGCTGCAATGCGTTAATAAAAAAACCTTTATTCAAAAATTGAATAAAGGTTTTTTAGTATAATTACAACTATTTTTTCTTAGAGAACATAGATGTCGATAACATAACTTTTAATCACACCTTCAATAATGACTGGAGTTTCCACAAATCCGAACAAATCATTTTCTGAATAACTATTACTTCCATCTACATCTTTCCATGCAATCAGGTAATATTTACCGTTAGGAACAGCCGAAAATGAAGCTGCACCTGAAGTACCTGAAATTACGCTTTTAAATTTTGAAGTATACAGTGAGTTGGTATGTAATTCAACAGATAATCCATTACAATTGATCGCTGCTGGTTCACTCGCCAGTTTCCTGAGAGAAACCGTTACATTTGCTGAGGATGGAATAAGAGGAATCAAAGGTTTTTCCTCTTTTTTGCAATTGCTGAAGGTTAACAACGTTCCAAATAGTATCGATAAAAATATTATTTTTTTCATTTTATTTTATATTTAATTATTTAACAATAAATTTATTGACAGATTTAAATTGATTGCCTTCAACTGCAACGTAATAAAATCCTTGTGTAAGTTCTGGAAGCATCATTTCTTCAGTAATAATATCCAATTGTTTATTGATCGTTTTTTTAAGTATAACTCTCGATGCAATATCCATCACTGTAACTGTAATATTTCCTTTTACAGCATTGTTGATCAACAACGAAAAATTTCCGTTATTGGGATTAGGAGCTATTTTTACGCCACTTGCAAGATTACTTTCTTCAATGCCCAAAGGTGATGTAGTTACCGTTGAAGGATACAAATTTATAATGGCTGATTGTTCCAACGAATAATTTCCATTCCCTGAGTTTAAATTGTTCAGGTAAAAATAACCGTCATGATTTCCACCCCAACCCCAGTTAATATGATAGTATTCATGGTATTGAAAACCATCTAAAATAAATGCATGACCTGCATCACTTGTAGTTCTTCCACTGTAAATCACAGGTCTTCCATCAATTAAATTGGAACGGATTAAAATATCCCATGCAATAATTGCATTTGCACCAGTACCTTTGGTTACATATTGTGCAGCAGACGAATACTTAAAATTATATTTAAATTTTTCAACAGCATTTGCAGTTGCTGCACCCGACCCATTTGGAGTATAATTCATATTTACGGAAACACCGGCATGATAAATAATTTTAGACACTTCAGCATTTTCTGTAGTTAGTTCAAGAGGCATAGCAGCCCAATTGTAGTTTTGAGCACCAAAATTCACATTATGATTTCCCATGGATGCATATGCATTTGAACCAAGCCCTGTTGCAGGGAACGACCAGTATTTCATTATTTGAGCCATCACTATCGAAACACATCCTGAAGGAACATGACTGCAATACCCATATGGAGCACTGGAAGAAGATGGACATAATGTATTGTAATAGCAGCTTTGATTCCATTTAGTTTTTAACAAGGGTCCAACAGTTGTAATATCATTCACTGATTTTTGGAAATTTACAACACTGTATTTTGCCCATTCACTTATGATTACATCATCTGCTTGCAGATTTTTATCCCTGATAATCATAATTTCATTTAAATAGTTTTCCATTATTTCAGTCACAGCCTCATTCATGTTGTCAGCATTAAAATCAGTTTCGAATGAATAAGATAGTACAGGCATAGCATTGCTTTCGGCGGCAACTATTATATAACCTGTACCAGAGATGCAATTAAATGCGTAATACATAGGTAATGAATTGCTTTTAATCACAATTGCATCCTTAAATTTAATGCTTTTAAAAGTAACTTCTTCATTTACTAAACTCAACCGCTCAAAATATACATTTTTAGCGACCAATTGTGCCTTTTCAACGCTAATTATCTCAGCATAAGACAATTGACACAATAGCATAAATGCAAAAAACAGTGAAATAAAAAATGTATTTTTATTTTTCATTTTTAATAATTATTTAATTAATATTTGATGATGATTATTTTATAAGGTTTTCACAACTGGTTGGGATGCCATTTTTGATGGCTTCATTCAACATTTGAATATTATTTTTAGGTAATAAGTTGCAATTATAAATTTCGATTAAAGGATTTTTATCCAGAATCTTATTTAGCAACTCAGCTTTGGTGGGTGTTTCAGCTAATTTGCTGTATTGTTCATACGTAATATTCAAGAAAGCAACATTTTTCCCGATTCCTCTGTTATCGAGCAAATATCCATTTTCCAAACGTGTAGGATAAGCCAATTTCCCATTAAAATATACATCGCTAATATCTGGAAAAGAGACAATGTCGGTTTTGTCGTCGGTCAATATTACTGGAACATTGTAATAAAAATCGGAAGTGGTTTTGTAAATTATTACCGGGGCTAGAGCACTAACGGTTTCGGGTGTATGGTGGTTGTTATTTTTTACAGTTTGATTCCCGCTTTTCTGGCATTTACAAGAAATCAATGAAAAGGTAGTAAAAACTAATAATGAGATAATTAATATTTTATTATGCATGTTGAATAAATTTCAATTTTTTAGTGTCAGCTTGCAAAAGTACAAAAAAAAATCAGCATAACGGGTATGAAAACCTTTAAATTATTCAAGTTTTCTTCTTTTTAATTCATCTTTTATCAACTTTAATTCTCTTCCGGTTTGTCCGGCAATTGAAGTATTTTCCTGAGCTCGTCTGATCAAATAAGGCATTACTGACACTAAGGGACCGAAAGGAACGTATTTTGCCACATTATAGCCATCGTGAGCCAGATTATAACTTATATGATCGCTCATTCCATAGAGTTGTGCAAAATAAAACCTTTTATCATCTTTTGCAAAATGGTATTGATTGATCAGTGTTGCTAACAGTTCATTACTTTTTTCGTTATGGCTTCCTACGAAAACAGATACAATAGAATTATGTTCCATGCAAATTCTAATGGCTTTATCGTAATCATCATCTGTCAAAGCTTTATTTGTATGAATGGGTGAAGAATAACCATTTATAGTTGCTCTCTCCCGTTCTTTTTCCATATAAGCTCCTCGCACTAATTTTAAACCGATAAAATAGTTGTGTTTTTGAGCTTCTTCAATACCATGTAATAAAAATGCGATTCTATCATGCCGATACATCTGTAAAGTATTGTATACGATAGCTTTTGAATGATTGTATTTCTGCATCATTTCAATGGCAATACTGTCAATGGCAATTTGTATCCAGCTTTCTTCTGCATCTAACATCACCGGCAATTGTGCTTTATACGCCGCATTACATATAGTGTCAATCCTGTTCAATACTTTATTAAATTCGTGTGTTTCGGATGGAGTAAGCTCTTTATCATCATTTACTTTTTCCAATAGTTCAAAGCGGGCGATTCCTGTTACTTTAAAAACTGCAAAGGGTATCAATGGAGTTGATTTTGATTTTTCGATCACTTCCAGTATTTTATGCATAACAAAATCAAAATCAGATTCATTTTGATTGCCTTCAGCAGAATAATCAAGTATTGATCCAATATGATGTTGTCCTAATGCAGCTATCGTACTTTCACATTCAGCGATGGTTTCTCCGCCACAAAAATGGCTGAAAATAGTAGGTTTCAGCATCCAACTTATTGGAATTTTTGCTGTAAGTGCAAAAGCAAGCATTTTATCCCCTAACCTCACAACCCATGGTTTTTCTATCGTTTTAAAAAGCCAGTAAGCTTTTTTTAAATCATAAGTAGATTTTGATGAAAAAGCAATTTTTGTATCATTAAACTGTAGCATTTGACAAATTTTGTTAATTATACAAAAATAATTTATATTTTGTGGGTTCGTCCTTAAAATCATGTTAAATTTGCAAAAGCATGAATAAAATATCAAAAATTATAGAAAATCCTTATCCAATTTATATTGGAGAAATAAATGCATTTGATTTTGAACAATTTCAACAATTAATCAAAGCTTATTCACAGATTGTTGTGATTGTGGATGAACATACAAAATTACATTGTTTACCAAAAATAATGAGTATACCGTCGTTCAAAACTGCTAAAATTATTGAAATAAAAAGTGGCGAAACAAGTAAAAGTATACATTATGCCATTGACATCTGGAAAACATTTACCGATATGACGTTAGACAGAAATTCGCTGATCGTGAATTTAGGGGGTGGTGTCGTCAGCGATTTGGGTGGTTTTGTGGCAGGTGTTTTCAAAAGAGGTTTACCCTATATCAACATCCCCACATCATTGCTTTCAATGGTTGATGCTTCTATCGGAGGTAAAACCGGCGTAAATTACCAAGGTTTCAAAAACCAATTGGGTGTATTTTTAAACCCTGAAGTTGTTTTTATTGATGCTTCCTTTTTAGAAACATTACCCAAAAGAGATCTGTATGCAGGTTTTGCTGAAATCATAAAACATGCGCTCATCATGGATGCTGTATTGTGGAATTTGTTGTTAACCATTCAACCTGAAGATATTTTAAATAACCAGGATATCATTTACAGAGCAGTTCAAGTTAAAAGCAACATTGTAAATACGGATCCATTAGAAAAAGGTATACGGAAAATATTAAACTTCGGTCATACAATAGGTCATGCCATTGAAAGTTATTCGTTATCAAACGACAAAAGCCCATTGTTACATGGCGAAGCAGTTGCAATTGGCTTGATTTGCGAAACCTATCTTTCAGTTATAAAAAATGGACTGGATCAGCAAAAGGCAAACCTTATATACAATTATATCCGTACTTTGTTTCCTTTTTATACTATTGATCCATCCATCATCCCTGAACTAATAAATATTATCAAACAAGATAAAAAAAACAAAAATAACAGATTAAATTTTACATTAATTTCAGAAATTGGCAAATCCATCATTGATATCGATTGTGATGAAAGCCTGATTGCTGAAGGCATTTCTTTTTACGCTAAGACACAATAAGTTTTGACAACTATCCAATTTAATCCTGCGCATAAAATTCTTAAGGGGGAAATTAACCTGCCTGCTTCTAAAAGTATTACCAACAGGGCATTGATTCTCAATTTCCTTGCGGATGATGCTTTTTCAATCATCCGTCCTTCGTTGGCTGACGATAGTATTTTGTTGGATAATATACTTAAGGAGATCCGGGTTTTACCACTCAATCCTTTATATCATGTAATTTTTGTTGACAATACAGGTACTGCCATGCGGTTTCTCACGGCTTTGTTGTCTGTAAGAAAAGGCATCTGGACTCTGGATGGTTCCGAAAGGATGAAGGAACGGCCTATTGCAGGATTGGTGAATACACTCTCTCAATTGGGTGCCGACATTTCCTATACCGGAAATATTGGATTCCCTCCCCTACTAATCAAAGGAAAACAGCTGTCTGGAGGAAATGCAAGCATAGAGGCAAACACCAGCAGTCAGTATATTACTGCCGTCCTGTTGATCGCAGGATTTCTGGAAAACGGTTTGTGCTTATCTTTTAAAGGCGAAGCGGTTTCAAAACCTTATATCGCAATGACATTGAATATGCTGGAATATTTTGGCATACGGCATACTTATGCTGACCAATGTATTGTGATAAAAAAACAGCCTTTTCAGCCTAAAAATATATTGATTGAATCTGATTGGAGTGCTGCAAGCTATTGGTACGAAATGATTGCATTTTCGGACAAGGCGGAAATAAAGCTGAATGGACTGACAAATTCAGGCTGGCAAGGAGATGCGATCATCAAAGATATCTTTCTGGAATTTGGTGTAAAAACAGAATTCCTGAAGGATGGCGTTCTACTTACAAAAAGCAAATCAACGATCAAATCATTTTCATTTGATTTTACCGACTACCCTGACATTGCTCAAACTTTAGCGGTTTGCTGTGCAGGGCTTGGCATTAAAGCAGAGTTAAAAGGGCTGGAAAGTCTTACCATTAAAGAATGTGACCGTCTCAAAGCATTAGAGACTGAACTTGGCAATATGGGTTGCAAAGCCATTGCCGGCAGTAATACTTTAAAAATAGACGGATCAGGATTAAAATTCGGAGAAACCATTCATACCTACAACGACCATAGGATGGCTATGAGTTTTGCGCCTCTGGCGATGCTTTTAGGAGAAATTGAGATCGATAGCAAGGATGCTGTTAAAAAATCATATCCTGGATTTTGGAATGATTTGCAAAGTGTGGGGTTTAAAATTTAACACGAATTTTTAAATTTTAATGATTTGCTTTTTAGCACTCATTAAATTAACAAAAACTTACATGCAAGAATAATTATTATGTCATTATTTAATCATATACACTTATAGAGCACAAAGTCAAAATCAAAGTCAAATTATTCCCTAACCACCTTCCTCACTGTTTTTCTGCCATCTTCCAAAATTATTTCCACAAAGTAAATTCCTCTTTCGTAATTGCTCATATTTATGCTAGTTGTATAGTCATCATACTGTTTGCTAAACAAAATTTTGCCTGTAATACTGAATATTTTAAGCTGCATTCTACATTGGTAGAAGTTTTCTATGGTTAGCATGTTGTTTACCGGGTTGGGATAAGTATTCAGATATTTAAGATCCTGTTCTTCGATGCCTACGCTGTTTACTGGAAGGCAGACCTCTTTTGTGCCACAGTTGTTATACGTTTTTAAACAAACACTATAATTACCGCCTATAGTATAGGTATGGCTTACATTGGTGTTTTGTACAATGTATTTTGTTTTGCTGCCATCGCCCCAGTTCCAGTATAGGCTGTCAGTTAAGCCAGTGGCGTTGCCTTTTACAGTAAGGATTTTGTTATTGAGGCTTATAATTTGCATAGATGGAATAGCCAGAGCACAATCGCAATTGTTTTGAGCAGCTATTTTGGCAATAAAAAAATCGGAAGGACCGCCATGGCTACGCATGCCTACTCCAAAACTATTGTAAATACTATCACCTATTCTTCCTCCGGCGTATATATTTCCTGCTAAATCTATTTTAAGTGATTCAATAATTGTAAAATCGCTTGTTACTTTTGTAGCAATACCCCAGTTAAAATGAGAAAGATTTGTGTCAATTTCTATTATATATGGAAAAGACTTACCATATATTCCCTCAAATGGCTTAATTGTATCAGATTGGTTTATAACCACACGGTTACCCAAACCACTTCCTATTATCATATTTGTGTTATTATTATAAACTAATTGCCTTACTTCATTAAACACAATACTCCGTTAAATAATTAAATAAATTTCTGATATTCAGTAAAATAAGTTAAAATAAATTTGGTCATGTCGTTGATAATCACTACCTTAGTAGATTATTCAACAATTTTCTAAGAATGACTATCACGACAGACCAA
>JBBRCQ010000059.1:0-23261 GCA_038204725.1 Bacteroidales bacterium
TGCTTATTTCGCTATAACTTGTATTGCGCAGGGATTTTATCCCGAAACTTCGGGATTGTTACTTTTTGATCAAGCAAAAAGTAAAAAATAAATAAAAAAGCGAATAATTAAAATACGACATTTTATCTTTCACATTACTTACAGCTACATTCGTAGAAAACGAACAAAATTTACAGTGTACACAAATAATGAAAAGATAAACATCTTTCACACATTAAATCTAAATGCATTGAATGCAAAAAAGCCCACTACACTCGTGCAGTAGGCTTTTTACTTTAATTGTTTTTATTTCGAAATCAATTTTCCTGATTGGGTAATTTTGTTGTTTATATTCACTTTATAAAAATAAATTCCGGCAGGAAGATGATCTGTATGAATAGTAGTTATCTGTTTAGTAACGATTGTATTTACAACTTCTTCTCCTAAAACATTATATATCCTTACATCAGATTTATTTATTTTGGATGCATTTATAATTTTTATGGTTATAATTGCACTGAACGGATTTGGATAAAAAGTTACGCTTTCTAACTCACTGGATGCATCCGGAGATGCAATTCCTACACTTCCACAATTGGAAGGAATTACAGGAACAACAGCACTCATTGCTGTTGTTGTTACAGCTCCTGAAGTTGTAAGCGATCTGCCATCCAATTCAACACCTGTATTAAATGCTCCCAAAGCACCATTGTTACAAATGATGGTGCCTCTAAAAATAGAATAATTGTTAATGCTTACAGCACCTTCAATTTTCCAGTATACATTTTTCGATTGTGCACCGTTCATCAAAACTACATTTGAATAAGTAGAAGTTGAAAGCGCACCGTTTATCTTAATTACAAAAACTGCATTTGCATTGCCTTGTGCATTGAGGAACAATGTATCGGTAAAGGTTGCAGCTCCGTTCAAAAGATAAGCATGCGGTGTAAGCACCAGACTGTTACCAAACTGTGCAGGATATAATAATTCTATATCAGAAGGCAATACATTTACATAATTGTATGCTATCAACAAATCGGTTGCACAATGTGCAGTAGAAATATCAGGAATAGGATGAATGTTACCTGTTACCAACAAAGGATCGTAACCGGAAGCACCACCATTATTGCTGCCAATATCGCCAACTACATTTGTTATTCCTGAATTAGTTACTGCACCATCGGCAGAAAATATAGCATAACATGCGGCAACACCAAGTTCAGGAGCAATGGGACCTGCTAAATAAGGGCTCCCACAACCTATGGGTGTATAAGCCAATACTCCGTCAACAGTAATAGCACCAGCTGTAGAAAGCGCTCTTCCTTCCAGAGAAACACCAGTATTCATAATAATTGCAGCATTGTTTGCTATTATAGTTCCTTTCATAATAGTTCCGGAGGCCATTTCAACCAATCCTTCCACACACCAGAATACTTTACATGCTTGTGCCCCGTTGATTAATTTAATTGCAGAATTTGCATTGACTGAGAGAGAACCTTGAATTTTTATAATAAATACAGCATTTGAATTCCCCTGTGCATTTAATATCAGATTTGAATTCAATGTAGCTGCAGCGGATATAAAATAAACACCTGAAATAAGCGTATCTCCGTTTCCAAGCAAAGGTGCTGGAAAGAATGCAGGAACCGCACTATTCAACAAATTGTATGCTATTAATAAATCAACAGCACATTGTGCACTTGTGCTATCACCATCGTGCATTACACCATCTACATTTCCGAAAGCAGTACTGGAACCATTATTAGTTCCAACATTACCGGTTAGATGCGAAATCCCTGAATTGCTCACAGCGCCGTCTGTTGAAAAGAGCACAAAATTTGCCGCAGTTCCTAATGGAGGTGCCTGTGCAAAATTCAATGCAGGTATTAAAATAAATATTACTACTGTTAATACATTTATTAATCGTTTTTTCATAATTTTATTTTTTTAATATATGAATAAATTCCATACACTACAAAGGTATGATCATTGATTCGCTTAAGCATTACACAATTAATGAAAAGAATTACATCATTCACACTTTATCCTTGCATACCCAAAACAAATATCACTTGTATTCTAAAAAAAATTGAGCATAAACTGATGGGTGGATAAAAAAGATGTTGCTAAAAAAATGATTACAATCTTTCCGTTCATTAACACAATGAGAAAAACATCATGGATTATTAGAATATTAAAAGGGTGTATTTTTAAAAAGTTAACCTTTACGTAATTAAAGCCTTCAAATTTTACTTTCCCAATTTATCAGGAATCATTACATTAAACTAACTATAAACCTATTTTTTAATAAAAATCGATTTACCATTCTGCTTTATGGGCTCTATTTTTATATTATTTCATTTTCGGATGGAAGCAGCCATTTTTTAGCATGAAGTAAATTATTAGTTTTCCAAAACGCCTCTGCACGAGGCGTTGTTTCAGCCTCCCAACTTTCTTCACCAAAACCATAAGTTTCAGTAATAATTTTGTATTTTTTCATCCAAATTTTTTCGGATAGAATATGATGACTTGAAGCAGGATTTATTGCTTCCGGGTAATACTCACTGTTCCCGTCTTCATAAGCAAAGTTCCAAAGCTCATCAGCTAATACTTTTTTGGTATTCCAAAGCTTAATTACAGCTCTACCAACTGCTTCATTCATAGCAATACCTTTACACTCACCAGATGGATGATGTGATATAATGATATCAAAATGGATGGGAGGCAACAATTTTAGTATCATTCGCTTCAGCTCTTTTTCATCTGGAATCATTTGTTCAGGTGAATCACAATTTGTACCCATCACACCTGCTGCATTCAGCAAATTTAATGCTTTTTTGAATTTTTCCGGACTATCAGCATCATTCCCACGAAAAACACTAACAACAAAACATTTCCACGACGGATGGCTCATTATCGTTCCACCGGCCCATAAGGTTTCGTCATCAGGATGTGCAACTATACAAGCTACATTTAATTGTTTTTCTTTCATTGTATTTTATTATTTATCATTACAGCTATTGCTTTTAAAATTAATTATTTTAATTATATGAATGTATTAAAATATTCTCTAACAAAAGCCTGTTTTTGTGGTATTGTCATTTTATCAGCAGGTTTTACATCAATTTTAATATGATCAAAATGATTATCGTCCTTCAACAAGTTAGATAATTCTTTTTTGGCTTCTGCTGGACCAAATAAAAGGACGTAATCATACTCTTTAATCGCATCTATAAGTTTTTTATAATAATCGGAAAGATGATGCTTTTCTTTTTGATACAGGTTTTCATTTTTATTCAATCCCTGGTTGATATCCTGTTGCAATGACAATGCCACAATTTCGTTGGTAACTATTCTATCATTTGTTAAATCCATCAGTTGTGCATTTGAATGATCCAACCAGACACCTAATTTCTTTATATTTTTCATTATTAAAATTCATTTTTACTTTTATTTCAGCTATCTCTTAATTTTTAAAAAATGGATGCTATACTGTTTACATTTTCAAAATCGTATAACACTACAACTAATGATTATGCTATAGGTTGATTCAGAAATCATATATTCACTTTTCCCTAAATTTGGCATGCTAAATATTATAGACTAAAAGTACTTCAAATGAATGCTAAAACTTTACATAATTTTAAAAATAATTTACATTATTCACACATTTTTAATCTTTTGATTTTTAGTATATTATAAAAAGCAAACAACTATATGCTTCCACAGAATAGATCAACAAATTCATATATACCGCTAGAAACAACTACAAACAGAAATAAAACCTAAAAATATACAAAAAGTAATTTTTATTAACAGCTTATGAGTTATTCAATGAAATTAATTTTAAAACAAAGACCGAACAAACTATTAATTTCAATCGATGTTAATTAAAAATGTTTCAATGCATCCAAAAAAAGAGTTTCAAGCTAAATTAATATGGAATAACTGCAAAAGATTTTATCTTAAAAACAAAACACTTACTCTTCAATCACTTTTTCCGGTTTTTCTGTTTCTGAAATAAAATGTAAATCGCGTTGAGGAAAGGGAATTTCAATATTCAGTTGCCTGAATTTTTCAAAAATGGTGTAATAGAGTATACTCTTTAATACTTTGGGCTGAGTACTGTATTCATTTGTCCATACTTGCAGATTAAAATTAAGACTGCTGTCAGCAAATTCTTCAAGTAACACATTCGGAGGGGGATCTTTTAATACGGCATCACATTCATCAACAATTTCGAGCAATATTTTTTTAATACACTGAGGATCTTCTTTATATGAAACGCTTACAGAATAATTGAACCGCACTATATTGTCGTTCAAACTCCAGTTGATTACTTTTGAATTGACAATATCAGCATTGGGAATGATGATGGAAATGTTATCATTGGTGAGGATGGTGGTAGCACGTGCTGAAATATTTACAATATTTCCTGCAATTCCGTCTACTTCTATCCTATCACCTATTTTAACTGGTCTTTCAAACAAAATGATGATACCACTAATAAAATTATTGCTGATACTTTGCAAACCAAAACCAATACCTATACCCAGGGCACCAAATAAAATCCCAAATGAGCTGATGTCAATTCCACTGTTTTTCATGATAACCATCAAGCCTATGATGACAATAATATAACGAATAATAGTTGCAAAGGATTCTGCTTTACCAATATCAATTTTATAGCGAGGAAAAACGCGTTTGACCAATATTTTCCTTATTATGGAAGTAATCAAATACAAAGCTATAAGAGACACAACCAAAACAATCAAGGATTTGAGTGTAAATGGATTTTTACCAATATGGAAAATTACTTTGTTTAAAATTGAAGTCAGTTGTTCATCTATAATCATGGTTTCGTATATTTTAAGGGAGAAGCTGCCCGTTTTCCAAATCATTCAGAATCATTAGTAATGTATTTTCCGCTTCATTCAATAAAAATAATCTATCTGAGGATAATCATTGAATTCCCATGTAAAAAAAGGATTTCTGCAACCTTTTTGGTGTTATACTTCCTATATTCTTTATTCATCTTATCAAGAGAAACCTTTGTATGGAAAGTATTTAGCATAAAAATGTTTACCTATTTTTTATTTGATTGCCATAACACAACCGCCCCAACTCCAATGACTGCTATGCCAATAAGTGGTGACCAATCCAATTTATGTGGTTTGTTCCTTGAAATTTCTGTATTCCCAATTTCAATTACTTTCTCTTTCGTAAAAATAGTAATTGTAGTAAAAATGGTCAATCCTAAACCGATTATTATAATAAAAATTCCTAAATTTTTCATATGTGTAATCTTATTTATATAAATGATATTCTATTGATTAGATTGCTTATTTATAAATGTATCAAAGGTTCGAGGACAGAATATCCTAATGTAACATTTTCAGGTTATCAAAATTTGATTATGGATAATCTTTTAATTTTAAGAATATGGATGTAAAGATAAATTGAAATGGCAACGAAAACGTTACATAATTTTAAAAAAAATTTACGATATTCACACATTTCTTAAGTCATTGAAAAAGCACATTTATTATAAGTTCAATAGTGCTTTTTAATTTTAATAATGATTAAGTTTTTACACTACAATGGTATGTTCATTAATTGCAGGACGTGTTCCATTATTTAAAAAAATAATCAAATACATTATTCACTTATAATTACTTACCGGATCATAAAACAAAAGAGTGTGCTAAATCAGCAACACTCTTTTATTTATTTTGAAATCACTTTATTCTATTATTTTACAATCGTATTAGCCGCCATGGTAATTCCTCCTGTTCTTGCCAATGCTCTTCCATCGAGTGATGCGCCAGTATTGAAAGTGATGGATTGCATTACCATTACGTTTCCCTTAAAAGTAGAGGTCGTTCCAAAAGTTGCAGAACTGCCTACCTGCCAAAAGATATTGGATGCCAATGCACCTCCGCTTAAAATAACTTTACGTCCTGATGTTGTAGTAAGTGAGGATGCAATTTGTATAATAAAGACAGCACCCGCATTTCCTTTTGCATCAAAAGTAAGATCACCCGAAGATATTGCAAGCGATGAAGTTGATTTATAAAGTCCGGGAGTTAGTGTAAGACCACCGATATTCCCCGACAAAGTTACTATATCAGTACAGCTTCTTCCGGCAGCATCATTATAAGCTGCAGTTAAATCAAGTTTTGCCTGATTCGCAATTGGATTATTGATGTGTTGGATGCCATTTAAAAACCCCGGAGGAAAACCACCTATCGAAGTACCGGGACTTAGTCCCAGATCGCCGGTAATTGTGGTTGATCCTGTGCTGGTAATAGCAGAACCTGCAAGAACTGCAAAGTCAGCAGTACCTATAAGTGGATCAATCGCCTGAACTGTGGTTTGCAGAGGTATTATATTTGAATTTGTTGTTGGTTCAATTTTATCTTTTTTACATGCTGAAACTAATATAACCGATGCTATCGATACGATGGCAAGGAAGCTTACTATTTTTTTCTTTTTCATTGTATTGGTATTATTCTTTGAATAAATTATTATACTACAAAGGTGAGTTTTTGTTTTCTGGAATCTGTTACATAAAACTGGGAATAAGTTACATCTTTCACACGTTGAATATTCTTTTTTTTTAAAACACCAATTTAATACCTGCTACAAATGCTTAAACAATGTTTTTCAATCCTAAACCGTCTTTTTCTTATTTACAAAAGGAATGTTGCAAAAAGCCTTACTGGCTCAAATACAATTAAGAATACCAGCATAACAAAAAAAAGAGGCTCACCTTGTGGCAGCCTCTTTTATAAATCTTGATTTGAAATGGGTTTATAATGGTTTTACAACAGTATTCATTTGTAATGTTACTGCAGTTTGAGCTAACATCCTTCCGTTGATAGATGCATTCGTTTGCATATTAATACCGGTTTGTCCCAATATATTTCCTTCAAAATGACTGGTCGTTCCTAAAGTAACGGCATCAGTAACCTGCCAGAAAATGTTTTTTGCCTGCACACCACCTAATAAGGTAATTCTCACAGCTGAACTCATTTTAAGAGTTCCTGAAATCTGGAATATAAAAATATCATTAGGTCCACCTGCAATTTTTAAGTCTGTAGGAATCACAACTGCACTTGTCCATTTATACAACCCTTTTGTAAGTGTTAAACCACCAATATCTCCTGCACCTAAATTCAGAAAATCAGGATTTACACGTCCTGCTGCATCTGTATAAGCAGCTTGCATATTAAGTATGGCAGTGGTTAGCATGGTTGCACTGGTTGTTATACATGCAGGACCGGCAGCATCAACTGAAAATATATTACCTGTTACTTCTGTACAATTTACTACCATGGCTGCACCTGTGATTGGACTGGTTCCAATATCGCCGGTAATAGAAGATTTATATACACTGGTAATACCTGTTTTTGAAAGAATTGCGAAATCACCTGCAACTCCAAGATTAACAACTGACAATGCTGAAGCTTTAAGTTGTTTATCAGTTGAATTTTCTACCGGAGAAACCCCTAATGTTTTGGAAGATAAATTATTATCCTGATCTTTTGAACAACTTCCCATTAATACAATTAACAGCACTGCTGTAATTGGCAAAAATTTTTTAAAGTTCATAGCATTTGTATTAAGATGTGACTTTATTATCACTTGGCAAATTTGCAAGAATAAATTCAGCAAAGTGTTACATAATATTAGATAAAAGTTGCAAATTTCACACCTTTTTTTAATAAATGCCTGTATTTAAACAGTTTGTGTTTTTTGCAAAACTAGTTGCGTTTGTTATTTTTTTTAAACCTAAGAATGTTTTTAGTCCCATAAGCTGCACCCAAAAACAACAAAATGCTTAAACCACCATCTATTGGTGCTTGTTGTCCGGCATTTATTTCAGGGGTTCCAACTTGTGCATTCTTTTGCAATGTAGCTGAAGTTGATTGAGCAAACAAGCTTACACTACTTATAGCAATGATTATAAATACAATTAACTTTTCCATTTTATTCACATTATATAATCCCCAACCCATCCCTTGGTATAGGTTTATGTCAGTAATATTTATAAATTTTGAGAAATTCAGATTGATCTGTTTTACAAAGTTCCTCTATATCAGCAATATATTCAGGAAAATGTCAAAAACATTCACAATACAAATGTAGTATGTAAATTCAGGAAAAGAGTTATATAATATTGGAAAAGAGTTACACTATTCACACATTATGTAAATAGATCAAAATTATTTGCAATTATACTACTATATTTTCAACAATCTGAAACTTGCAAATACATTAAAAATCAAACAAAAGCAGAAATTGATTTAGCATTTAAACAGAATAACTCAAATAATAAAAAACTTACCCCAACCTTTATTTAGCAATGGAATCTGGAGACATTAGTACATCCATTATTTCCTTAAGATTAACGGTTGCATAAGTAGAAGAATGATCGGACATTGCATAAGGGATTACCAATTCATCATTGTGAATCATTGAACCACAAGAATAAATTACATTCGGAACATAACCTTCTCTTTCATTTTCATCAGGCACCATTAATGGAGTCGTCAGTCTTCCTATTACTTTCTCAGGGTTTTCTAATTCATACAATGAAGCTCCCAGTGAATATTCACGCATAGGACCTACAGCATGCGTAACAACCAGCCAACCATCCTTTGTCTCAATAGGAGATCCGGCATTGCCAATTTGTACTAATTCCCAAGGGAATACAGGTTGTTGAATCATTTTAGCTTCACGCCACATATTGATACTATCTGAATAGGCGATATAATTATTTACACCATCAATCCTGCATAGCATTGCATACTTCCCATTAATTTTTCTTGGAAACAGTGCCATCCCCTTGTTTTGAGCAATTTCTCCATTTATTGGTAAAATCTTGAAATCATAAAAATCTTTTGTGCTAATTAACTTAGGTAATATAGCGATACCATCGTAAGCAGTATAAGTGGCATAATAGGTTATGTCCCCATTATCATCCGTAAATTTTACAAACCGAGCGTCTTCAATTCCTTTTTGTTCAGTGGCTGAAATGGGGAAAATTACTCTTTCGGAAATAGCAGAATCAATTGAAAAATGTATTTCGTAGTGAGAAGAAGCCAGCCACATCATTTGGTTGATTAATATTTTATGATCTTCTGTAAGTTTAGGATCTTTTCTTGCTACATCAAGATGTCTCATCAATTCTCCATAGGTAAAATCATCACCCATTTTATTTAAAATAAAACCCGGATTAACAGCAATAACCTTATTTTCCTTTTCGTTCTGTTTATCTATAATAGCAGGTGCATTAACATCCCCATTATCCTTTATTTTATTCAGATTTTCAATAATATCAGGTGCAATAATATTTGATTGCTCATGCATTTCTGCAAGTTTATCCTTGAAATTTTTCTTATTGTAAATATGTCGTTTAATTACATCTGCTTCGGCCAACATTTTCCCTACTGGTTCAATGCTCAGATTATTATGTTTGTCTAAAATTCCTGTTCTAAAAACAATAGATGAGATATGCCCTTCACCGGTAGCCCGGAAACTAAAAATAACCCTTTTTTCATCGAATCTTATTTCAGACTGATCAGGGTGTTCAACTACAGATGGATTGAAAAAAGCAGCAGATTCGATTGAATATTCCATTGTAAAATAAGAACCTATCAATGCTTGTTGGGTTGCACTAAGATCTTCTTCGTTTACTTCAATTTTATCAAAAATGGGTGCCATTTTGGCAAAACTTTTCTGAAATATTTTAGAGATATTCCTGTGACGACGTGAATACCCCCTCAACAACTGGCTCATGGCAATATTTACATCTTTTTCTGACATCGCTAATACCTTTCTGATGATATCAGCAGACCTATCGTCATTCAGATATAAAAAACGGGGAATTACCCTGCTAGGATCAGGAGAAAATACAATTTTTTTTCTGTTCACAGTTACTTGCATAGTATTCTTTTTTAATCAAAAATTTAACTTAATAATCAATTTTTATTCTATTTGTTTTATTTCTTCTATCTATTATGAACGTATTATTACTTTATCTATTGCCCGTAGGTTTATTTAAATAAATGACGTTCAATCAAATGCATCTTATTAAACTTTAATCAATCAGAAAATTATTACAATCATCAATATGAATTACTATACGATTTTAAGTTCTAAAGACATGTTGTAAGATCAATGAAATTGAGTAATTTGTATTTCTCTAAATATTTGACTCCCAAGGAATCCTTTCAGGGAACATTCATGCGAAATATTTCAAAATTAAAAAACCTGTACTGAGCGAAGTCGAAGTATTAAACCCATTCATAAAACGATTTTATATCTACCTCATCATTATGCTTTACCTCATCAAAAATCAACCTGACTCAAATAATTTAATATTCAAAAGTAAGATTTATTTTAAATATTTCAACATATTTTACAGAAATATTTCAGTTTTAGATCCAATGCAATGAAAATTGCATCAATTAAACATTCTATTTAATTGTAAGTATCTTAAATACAGGCTAAAGACAAATTAATTTAACTTTCACTTTTTATATTTTTTTACATCAATCAGTATTATTTTTTTTGACCAAACTAACTATTTTATTATACAATAACTTTTCATCAACAGGTTTTGCAATATAATCATTCATACCGACGAATTTGCATTTTTCTAAATCAACGGTAGTTACATTAGCCGTTAAAGCAATGATGGGGATGTCGGAATTCAAAATGTTCCGGATATGCTCTGTAGCTTCAAATCCATTCATTTCGGGCATTTGCAGATCCATCAGAACAATATCGTAAGCGTTTGTTTTTAGTTTTTCTAAAGCAATTTTACCATTGTCCGCAATCTCGCATTCGAAACCAAAATCATCCAATATTGTTCTCATCAGCAATTGATTGAGGGCAATATCTTCGGCCACCAATACTTTTACATTTTTTATTTCAATTACTTCCTCCTCTATTTCAGTTATCAATTCAGCTTCAGCAATTTTTTTCCGAAAAGATAATACAAAACTAAAAATGGAACCTTCACCCATTTTACTTTTTAAACTGATGCTTCCACCCTGAGCTTCTACCAATTGTTTTACAATAGCAAGTCCTAAACCTGTTCCACCGTACAATCGTGAAGTACCGCTTGACGCCTGTTGAAAATTTTCAAAGATCTTTGCTATTTTTTCTTCTGCGATACCAATTCCGGTATCTTTAATTGAAAACTCCACAGATGCTTTCTCATTGTCTTCACTCAACAAACGAACACTTACTGTAATTTTTCCCTGGTTGGTAAACTTTACGGCATTGCTCAATAGATTTAAAATAATCTGGTGCAAACGAACAGGATCGCCTAACAGTACTTCCGGAATATTGGAGTCGTATTCCTTAACAAATTCTAAATTCTTTTCACTGATTTTAGCTTCAAACAATTGGAACATGGCTGCTAAAGACAGCATCATTTTGAAAGGAGTTTGCTCAAATGTCATTTTCCCGGCATCTACTTTTGCCAGGTCAAGTATATCGTTAATGAGCACTATCAATGTATCACAACTCATTTTTATGGCTTGCAAATACTCCATTTGTTTGGCATCCAGATCTGTTTTCAGTAGAATTTTTGTAAATCCAATGATAGAATTCATGGGTGTACGGATTTCATGACTCATATTCGACAAAAACTGCTGTTTTGATTTTACTGCATTTTCTGCTGTTCGTGTAGCTTTTTCGGCTTTACGTTTTGCCTGTTCTGCAATTTCAGTGGCCAATTCGGCAAATACTTTCGCTTCTGTCAATTCTCTTTCTATTCTTTTCTGGTCGGTAACATCTCTTGCTACAACCACAACACCCAGTACATTTTCTTGTTCATCCTTATATACAGAGCCATTAAACAATATATTCTTAAGATGGCCATCAAAAATCGTGAGGGGGAAATCAGCCACAAATCCTTTAGCAAAAACTTCCTTATAAACTTCACTTGCCTTTTGCTGATCTAAAAAATAATTACAAAAATCTGTTCCAACTAATTGCTCGCGGGATAATCCTGTTATTTTCACCGATGCATTATTCATATCCGTTATTTTCCCTTCTGCATTAATTGCGAACAAAGGGTCATTACTTGCTTCAATCAGACTCAGCGAATATTTGGAAAGTGATTTTTGTGCGGTTAAATCAATGTTAAGCGTTTTAAGTTGTTCCTTCTGAACCAATAATTCATGGGTTTTCTTATATAAGTCAACAAAAACTGACACTTTTGCCTTTAATATTTCAGCCGAAAGTGGTTTAATCATATAATCAACTGCACCAGCCTGATAACCTTTAAAAACATTGATGGTAGTATCCATGTTAGCTGTCAGAAAAATAATCGGAACATGCTTAAGCCTTTCTATTTGGCGAATTAATTCAACAGTTTCAAATCCATCCATCAACGGCATTTGAACATCCATCAATATAATTGCAAATCCTTGTTCGTGGCGAAGAATTTTTAACGCCTCCAAACCCGAACTGGCTTTCACGCATTGATAATTCTCGTTGGAAAGAATTACTTCAAGGGCAAATAAATTTTCTGCCTTATCGTCAACCATTAAAATTTTTACACCGATATTATTTTCCATTTCAATAGATTTATTCTTCTGATTTTTTATAGTATCTCGTAACACCTTTTCTAAAAAGTATCTGAATAATTAAACAAACAATTTTGTCTTTATCGTTATATATTATTTACTTAACCATACGTGCATCAACGAAAGCAAGCGTTCCAGATCAATTGGTTTTGTGATATAATCGTTTGCACCGGCATCAATACATTTTTGTTTATCATCTTTCATGGCTTTGGCAGTAAGAGCAATTACAGGCAAGCTTTTGAATTTTTCCTGCGACCTAATTCGCTTCATTGCTTCGAACCCATCCATTTCAGGCATCATTATATCCATCAATACCATATCAATATCATTATGTATATCGAGCATTTCCAATGCAATGATTCCATTTTCAGCAATTAACACTTCCATTCCGCGTTCTTTTAATACCTTGGACAATGCAAAAACATTCCGCATATCATCGTCTGCCAATAATATCTTTTTCGTTTGAAAAAAAGCTTCTTTATCATAAATAGAATTAATAATTAATTGCTTTGATTGCGGAAGATTGCTGATGGTACGGTGAAGAAAAAGTGCGGTTTCATCCAACAATCGTTCTTCTGATTTTACACCTTTAATTATGATGCTTTCCGCATATTTCTGAAGCTCGTTATTTTCGTCTTTTGTAAGTTCTCTGCCTGTGTAAACAATAATTGGCGGAATATTATGCCCTTTTATGTTTTCCAGTTGATGGATAAGGTCAAACCCACTTATATCGGGCAAGCCAAGATCCAGTATTATACAATCTATATGATTTTCCTGATACAGCACCAATGCCTCTTTTCCGGTTGCTGCTTCAAAACATTTTACATCGCCATTTCCAATAAGTATTCGTATTGCTTTTCTGGAATTCTCACTATCTTCGATAATGAGCAGATTTTTTAATTTTCGGCTGACAAAATGTTCAATTCTGCTAAATGCTTCATCCAGCTCTTTTTTATCGACCGGTTTCATCAAATACTCGATAGCACCTTCCTTGATTGGTTCAAGTGTTGGTTCATTGGCCGAAATTATATGTACTGGAATATGCCTTAAAGATGGATTTGCTTTTAACTCAAACAATACCTGTTGTCCTTTAATACCAGGCAAGCCCATATCCAGAATGATTGCCTGTGGCTTGTACCTGGCAGCAAGTATAAGCCCATCCTCTCCGGTAGATGCCGTCAGACATTTGAATCCTTTAACATTGGCTTGTTTTAAAAGAACAGCAGTAAAGCTGAGATCATCTTCTATAATAAGAACTACTTTATCGTCATTGTTAATGATTTCTCTGTCATCATCAATGCAGGGATAATTCAGATATTTGTTCTCTTTCTCAATTCTTAGTAACGACAAACCATGTCCATTCAATGAACGCTTACTGGCCGGTTCCCCTTCCTGATGGATTTCAAACGGAAGTAAAACAGAAAAAGTGGAACCTTCGTGTAGCTTACTGCTTACTTTAATTTCAGCACCTAATAGTTTAGCAAGTTCGCGCGAAATGGAAAGCCCTAATCCAGTTCCTCCATATTTCCTCGAAGTTCCTCCATCTGCTTGTTGAAAAGCTTCAAATATATCGATTTGTTTATCTTCGTTAATTCCAAGGCCTGTATCGGTAACAGTTATGATCAGCATGCTCTCAGAATATCTGTCAATTTTAATATTTACACTTCCAATATCGGTGAATTTTATGGCATTTGACAAAAGATTCTTCATAATCTGATTCAAACGTTGCGAATCAGTGCGAATGAATTCCGGCAAATCTTCAACCAATTGGCAGGTAAGTTTTATTCCTTTTTGTTCAGCGTTATGTTTAAAATTACGAATGAGATCGTCTGAAAAATTGCGAAGCGAAACGTTTTCAACATTTATTGACATTTTTCCGGCTTCAATCTTCGAAAGGTCTAGCACTTCATTTATCAACACAAGCAAATCATGACCGCTTTTATAAATTATTTCTGCACTTTCCACTTGTATACTATCCAGATTTTTCTTCCGGTTATCTGCTAAATCTTTCGAAAGTATCAACAAACTATTGAGCGGTGTTCTTAACTCATGCGACATATTGGCAAGGAATTCCGATTTATACCTGCTGCTTATTTCCAATTGTTTTGTTTTTTGTTCGATGTTGTTTTTGGCAGACTCTACTTCATGATTTTTTACTTCCAACGATTGAGTTTGTTCTTCCAGTTCTTCATTCGAAATCTGCAATTCTTCCTGCTGTTGTTTCAGATTTTGTGTTTGTTCTTCAAGTTCTTCATTTATTTGCCGAAGTTCTTCTTGTTGTGTTTGAAGTTCTTCACTCTGAGCCTGAGTTTCGTCAAGCAATTCAGAAATTTTAATACGGTCAATTGCTGAATTTAGACTTATAGCAATTATATCCATAGAAACATTGATGAATTCTATTTCTGTTTCATTAAAATCAGTAAGCCGGCCTATTTCAACTACACCTATTGTTTTCCCTTCAAACAACAGAGGAGAAATAAGTAAATGCTTTGGTTTGGCATTGAGAACAGACGAAGTAATGCGTAGATGATCTTCATTTACATCAGTAATAGAAATTTGTTTTTTCTCTAAGGCTGACTGTCCAATTAAACCTTCATTTAATGCAAATTTTTCTTTGGTGTCTTTCGACGACAAAAAGGCATATTGACCACAAAGCACCAGCGTATTGTCGATTGTATTAAGCTGATAAACAGTGCCTACATTAGCTTTCAGGTAAGTACATAAAAAACTTATCGTATTATTTGCAAGGTCTTCAATACACTGAACCACATTTAATTTCCCATTGAGTAGATTTTGCCCTGTAGTAAGCCAAATGTATTTTTCATTTGCGGCAGTGGTTTCTCGCAATGAGTGCGTCATTTTGTTTAATGCATTTCCCAATATATCCTTGTCAGAGCGTGGTGTAAAATCAATGGAATAATCACCCGAAGCAATATTGTTAGCTTTTTCAGTTACATCACGAAAGCTTTCGTTTACGTTTAACAGAGAAAGAAAAATTGGTTTTAACTCATCATTTATATCATCTACCAGCTTATAATTTGCAAACTCACGACTTGCAATTTTATCGGCTTCAACTGCTATTACTGAAATTCGTTTGGTAATGCTCTGAATTATCCAATAGGAAATAATAAAGGCAATTACTATACTTGCAAGAATCAAACCAACAATTAAGCTAATAGCTATTGCATAAGCTTCACTACTTTCTTGTTTTGCAATGACCATACTTTTTTCATTCTTGTCTATCAGTCGGTTTAACTGATTAATAGCCTCTTCTCTTTCCTTCAAACCACTTTCGATAGAAATTTTAAAAGCTTTTTCATCATCATTGTTCATCGCTAATGTAATAATTTCATTGAGATGAATTTTATAAGTGGTATAAATGGCTTTAAATTCGTTTAATATAATTTTACCGTTTTCGTCAACCAATTCCTCTAACTCAAATGTTTTATCATCGATAACTTCCAACGCCTGATAAATCTGATCTTTTGAATTTTCCTTTTGAATATTATTTTTTTCAAGAATAATGTTCTTTTCATTCCGGGCTGCATTCAACACAGCAATCATTACTTCATGGGAGAGATTTACTTTTTGGGAATATACATCTACAATATTTTTCAGACGATTGTTTGATTCTGACAATTTATTGGTCATAAAAAACAACATTGAAATAAATAAAACTAAAATAATAGTTATACCTGCGATTAATTTGCCTTTAAGGTTTATTTTCATGTGTTATTATTTTAATTATTTTATTACTGGTCTTATGGAATAAGTCATCCGAAGTTTCGTGATCATTTTTTTTTGTCACGAAATTTTGGGATAATACTTATGCCTATTTCATTGTTTTATATTTTATTAAATCTTCGCGCTCACCTTTTACAAGATCATGATATAATCATTTCTTTGAGTCCCGACTCGCCATGCGTGAGAAGGACAATTTATGAGTGTGTATTAATTTTGTTTGTCAATTTTTATCAATAATGTTATAATATCTTCAAGGGATAATATATAAGCAGGTTGAATTGCAGCTATTGCAGAAGCAGGCATATAGTCAGATTCGGCTGTTTGCGGATCCTGAACAATGGTTAAGCCTCCGCATTCATGAATCCTTTTTAAACCATTGGATCCGTCGTTGTTTGAACCGGTAAGTATCACTCCAATCAATTTATTTTTGTAAGTATCGGCAGCCGATTCAAACAATACATCAATCGATGGTCTCGCATAATTTACTTTTTCGTCTACTGTTAATGAAAAAGTTTTATTTTTTTCGATGAGTAAATGATAATTTGGCGGAGCAATGTAAATATTACCCTTTTCAATTTTTTCTTTCTCATCTGCTTCTTTGATATGCAGTTTGCTCTTATCATTTAAAAGCTGTATCCATTGATTTTCTGACCGTGAGCTAATATGTTGTACAATAATAACCGGAGTTTTAAAATCCGCTGGTAAGCGTGCAAATATGATTTTCATCACATTCAGTCCTCCCGAGGAAACGCCTATTACTATTGCTTCATATTTCATTCTTTTTAATATCTCTTTTTAAAGATTCGATGCTTCTTGTCAACTTCGGTGTATTTTTCAAAAATGTCGGTAAAAATTAAACTTTCTTTTGACCCCAGACATAAAATTCCACCTTTAATCAGGCTGTTATAAAAAAGATGTTGCACTTTATTTTGTAAGTCTTTATTAAAATAAATCAGCACATTCCGGCATAATATCAAGTGGACTTCTGCAAATACGCTATCAGTTACCAGATTATGATTGGCCCATACTATGTTTTTCTTCAGCGATTGATTCATGATTACATTATCACAATCGGAAATATAATAGTCTGATAAAGATTCTTTACCTCCCGATAATTGATAATTGGCAGTAAATTCTTTTACCTTTTTATTCTGAAATATACCTTCTTTGGCACTATTTAAAGCAAGTTGATTAAAATCAGTAGCATAAATAGTAGTTCGGTCGTATAAACCTTCTTCCTTCAGAACAATCGCCATAGAATAAGCTTCTTCGCCAGTTGAACAACCGGCATGCCATATTTTTATAAATGGGTAAGTTTTTAATATTGGCACAAGATTTTCCCTAATTGACCTATAAAATCCAGGGTCACGAAACATTTCTGTTACTGTTATTGAAAGATCCTGCAAAAATTGTGAAGCAAAAATATCATCATTAAGTACTTTCGATTGGAATTGATAAATATTTTCCAATCCCGACATCGCTATCCTGTTCATAATTCTGCGCTTGATGTGCGCTTGGGAATACTGCCTGAAATCATAACCATATTTATGATAAAAAGCTTCCAATAAAATTGAAATTTCGAGTTCAGACGTGTCTTTATTTATCATTTTAAGCGAAAATATTCTCTCTCTGAACTAATCGGTTGTTTT
Source organism: Bacteroidales bacterium (assembly GCA_038204725.1). Lineage (GTDB taxonomy): Bacteria > Bacteroidota > Bacteroidia > Bacteroidales > JACABE01 > JACABE01. The sequence goes on from JBBRCQ010000059.1 coordinate 17,981, forward strand.
ATTTTATAAAATTGGGTTAAGTCTTGAATATATTCCTATTCAGTTTGCTTATTTTATCACTTTAAAAATCTAGAGGTAGGATTCATATTGTAAATGAAGTTTCAGTTACATTCTTTCCATATACCACTTTAATTCCTTTTCCATTTTTTTGAAGCGGAAAATAGCAGGGATTATTTTTTCAAGACGGATAAACGCTGTTTCACTTTTTACAACATAATCAAAAGCATTATGATGCATACAGTTAATGGCTACTTCAATTTTATCCTGTGACGAAAGCATTACTACAGGAATATCAGGATCGAAGGCTTTTATTTTATCCAGTGTTTCTATACCATTCATAGCATCTTTTGTAATTCCGTCAAGCTGATAATCTAAAATGATTACATCGGGTTGATGTGATATGTTTTCAAGGCATAATTCACCGGTTGCATAGGTTTCTACAATAAATTTTCCGTGCTCTATGAATTCAATTTCTAATGATTTTAGATACAACGCATCGTCATCTACAAGAAATAGTTTTACTTTATGATCGTTTTTCATGATTTTGTGTTTTTAATCGTATTAAATTCTTCTTCCAATTCTATACATGCCTTTAAACAAACATTTTCAAGCTGTAAAACCAGTTCGGAAATCCCTTCTGTCTGTTGCTGGGTGCTTGCATACTCCTGGATTTTTTTTGCCATGTTTTCGTAATCAATATGAATACCTACTATTGAAAATGAAGGAATCATTTTATGAACGGCAGCATGCAACGAATTCCAATCTTTCGCCTGCAAGCTTTGTTTCATTGCATTGATTAAAGGTGGAGTTTGCTCCAGATACAATGATATCATTTCCATCATCAAAGTAGGATTTGATTTGGTACGGCGGATTAAATATTCCATGTCGGTATATTTTATTTTTACACCATCTCCGTTTACAATCATTTTATTTTCGATCATAAGTAAAGGTTTTTTGACGAAACTTACTATTTTACTATACAGTACTTTTTCGTCAACTGGTTTTGCAATATAATCGTTCATGCCTACAAATTTGCATTTTTCCAAATCAACGGTGGTAACATCAGCTGTTAATGCTATAATGGGTATGCCTAAATTCATTACATTCCTAATGTGTTCTGTAGCTTCAAATCCATTCATTTCAGGCATTTGCAGATCCATTAATACAATATCGTAAGTATTTGTCTGCAACTTTTCTACAGCAATTTTCCCATTGGTTGCAATATCACATTCGAATCCGAATTCATCCAATAAGGTTCTCATCAGTAATTGATTGAGTGCAATATCTTCAGCCACCAATACTTTTATATTTTTAATTTCCTTATCAATTTCCATTATTTCAGGTTCTAATTCAACTGCACCTTTTGATTTTTGAAAATTCAATACAAAACTAAAAGTAGATCCCTCCTCAATTATGCTTTTTACAATAATAGTTCCTCCTTGAGCTTCTACCAATTGTTTCACTATTGCAAGCCCTAATCCGGTTCCTCCGTACAATCTTGATGTCCCACTGGATGCTTGTTGGAAATTTTCAAAAATTTTTCCTAATTTTTCTTCCGCTATTCCAATTCCTGTATCTGTAATTGCAAATTCAATACTTGCTTTCTCATTGTCTTCGTTCAACAATCGGACATTTACTATAATTTTCCCTTTGTTTGTAAACTTTACTGCATTACTCACCAGGTTTAATATAATCTGGTGCAATCGTACCGGATCACCAACCAATACTTCAGGAATTCTGGAATCGTATTCTTTAATTAACACTAAATTCTTTTCCCTGATTTTAGTTTCAAACAAATGAAGCATGGCTGATAAGGACAATGCCATTTTGAAAGGGGTTTGCTCAAATGTCATTTTCCCGGCATCCACTTTCGCAAGATCAAGTATATCGTTGATGAGAACAATCAGTGCATCACCACTCATTTTTATAGCAGTTAAATATTCTTTTTGTTTTGCAGAAAGTTCAGTTTTTAAAACCACTTTTGTAAATCCAATGATCGCATTCATTGGAGTGCGTATTTCGTGACTCATGTTTGACAAAAATTGCTGTTTGGCTTTTACAGCATTTTCGGCAATTCGTGTTGCATTCTCTGCTTTTATTTTTGCTTCTTCAGCAATTAATGTTGCCAATTCAGCAAATACTTTTGCTTCTTTTAATTCAGTTTCTATGCTTTTTTGATCGGTTATATCTCTTGCTACTACCACTACACCCAATACATGTCCTTGTTCATCTTTATAAACGGAGCCATTTATCAACACATCAGTCAGCTTATAATCCCTTATAACTAAAGGATAATCAGTCACAAACCCTATAGCAAAAACTTCCAGATACATTTCACGTGCCTTAAGAGGATCCGTAAAATAATCAAAAAAGTCAGTGCCAATTAATTTCTCACGCGTTATTCCTGTAATGTTTACCGATGCATTGTTCATATCGGTTATTTTACCTTCGGTGCTGATTGTAAACAGTGGATCAAGGCTTGCTTCTATTAGGCTTCTTGCATATTGAGAGGCTATTTTTTGGGCTGTTACATCTCTGGCAACAATTACTACACCCAATACATTTCCGCTATCATCTTTATAAACCGATCCGTTGAATAATACATCTGTCAATTTACCATCCATATGACGCAATGTAAGTGGAGAATCAGCAACAGAACCTTTTGCAAAAACTTCCTGATAAACTTCACGCGCTTTTTGAGGTTCGGTAAAATAATCGAAAAAATCGGTACCGGTGAGTTTTTCACGCGTCATACCAATAATATTCACTGTTGCCTGATTCATATCAGTAATCTTACCTTCGGGGCTTATTGTAACCAATGGATCACGACTTGCTTCAATAAGGCTCAACGTGTATTGAGATGATAATTTTAATGCATCGCTGAATGCTTCCAGTTCTTTATTTTCAGTAAACCTTTTTTCTTTTTCTTCGTTTTGAAATACGAGTTCTTTATCTGCTATGATTAATTCTGCCGCACGTTTTTCTTTTTCATCGTTTTGAAAGATAAGTTCTTTATTGGCAATACTTAATTCATTGGCTCTTTTTTCTTTCTCATTATTTTGAAAGGCAAGTTCTTTGTTGGCAATAATTAATTCAGCTGCCCTTTTTTCTTTCTCTGCGTTTTGGAAGGCAAGTTCTTTATTGGCGATGATTAATTCTGCCGCCCGTTTTTCTTTCTCATCGTTCTGGAAAGCAAGTTCTTTATTGGCAATTCCTAATTCATCAGCACGTTTCCCTTTTTCATCATTTTGAAAAGCAAGTTCTTTATTGGCATTTCGCAACTCAATGGCCCATTTTTGTTCAGAAATGTCTCTGGCTACAACAACTGCACCCAGCACAATTCCATTCTTATCTTTATAAACCGATCCACTGAATAACACATCGGTTAGTTTACCATTTATATGACGAAATGTAAGTGGAAAATCTATAACAGATCCATTTGCAAATACTTGTTGATATACTTCCTGCGCTTTTTGGGGCTCGGTAAAATAATCATAGAAATTAGTCCCTAGTAATCCATCACGTTCAACACCGGTAATATCAACCTTTGCCTGATTCATATCCGTAATCTTACCTTCAGCATTAATAACAATCAACGGATCCAGGCTGGCTTCAATCAGACTGCTGGCGTATAATGATTCTTGCGACTTTGTTCTTTCCATTTTATTTATTTTCTGCTAAGCTTATCTTCAATCCTTCAGTTTCCAACTTCTTCAATCGGACTTCTTCTTTTGGTTTTCAACTGTTTAAAATGAGAAGGCGAAAGTCCTGTAACTTTTTTAAACTGATTGGATAAATGTGCTACACTGCTGTAATTCATCTTCCATGCAATTTCAGTAATGGTCAATTCATCATAAATAATCAATTCTTTGATCCTTTCTATTTTATGAGAAATGATGAATTGCTCAATCGTAGTTCCCTGTATTTCAGAAAATAAATTGGCCAGATACGTATAATCATGATTTAACTTTGCACTTAAATAATCAGAAAAGTTTGTTTTGATGATTTCATCTGAATGATGAACCATTTCAATAATAGCATTTTTAATTTTTTCAATCAAAACTGCCCGCTTGTCATCCATCAATTCAAGCCCTGACTCGAATAAAGCAGCTTTCAGTTGTTCCCGCTGTGCCACAGTAATGGATTCCATAATCTCCACTTCACCTAAATCAACTACGATGAAATGCAATCCTAAATTTCTTAACTCTTCTTTCACCGCCATTTTGCAACGGTTACTTACCATGTACTTGATATATAGCTTCAAAGGCGTATGGTTTAATATTTATAATTTTATTGCCTAAATAAAATGGATCATTTTGCTCAATTCAAATATAAGATTTAATGAATTTATAAGCAATATTTAAGCTGAAGTTTCTTATTCTTTGCAAAGATAAACATTTTAAAACACTGTTGCCTTTTTTATCTTTCTTAAAAGATGATTAATTATGAAAATAACGTATTACATAATTTTCAATATAACTTACATCATTCACACATTTCAGGGATGATAAGGCATTACAAAAAATGTTTGATACGAGGAGTGTTTTTTCGATATTATAATTTATCCTTCTTAATTATGCAAATGATAACACTGCTCAAATCTAATAAAATGATATTTAAATAAAAATCATTATACAATACCTTTGTATGTTGGGAAGCTTAATTTTTTTGGTCTGATCAAGATAGAAATCAGATTTTTTTGAGGGTCAATCTGTTTTTAATTTTAATTTTTAGGATTCAGAGGCAAGTTTTGTACAATCTTGTGCCTTAAGCATATTAAATTTTGCCTTTTCATGGTTTCCTTCTTTGTGATATTTTGCTGCTTGCTTATAATATTTTGCAGCTTTCTCTAGATAATTTGAAGCATTTTGAGGAGATTGAACAGTTTTTTCCATTTTTTAAATTTTACCGTGAATATCATTATACCAGCACAAAATTACAAATTCACATTTATAAAATGTTACATAATTATCACAATTATAGTATTTATATATTTTTTTTCAAAAATTCCTTTCACTCACTTTTTCATTCAATGGGCTCATTTTTTTAAAGTTTGTAATTTGCTGGGTATTCCGGAGCAAACTGTACACCCCATTCCGGAACAAACTGTACACCTGATTCCGGAGCAAACTGTACACCCGATTCCGGAGCAAACTGTACACCCGATTCCGGAGCAAACTGAACAGTTTTTTATTAGATGATTTTGGTTATATTATGTGTTGATTAAAACACATAAATATGTCAAACCAAACAATTGGATCAGTTATGATACGAGAAATCA
>JBBRCQ010000060.1:0-19947 GCA_038204725.1 Bacteroidales bacterium
TGTTTCCCGCGTTAGCTCCGGCGGAACAAAACTACCATTCAACAACCCGCTAAGCAATAATTTGCATATCCATTCGCTGTCCTTAACATCGGTCTTACGACCAGGTACATTTTTGATATGTCTAGCATTCACCAATTTAAGCTCTAAGCTCTCTGTCAGAATATTGAATACCGGTTTCCAATAAACTCCGGTACTTTCTATTGCACCTTGTGTAATTCCTTGTTCCTCTAGCCAGCGCCTACATGATTCTAAATCTTCGGTAAAGGTTTTGAATTCGCGGGTTTGCTTTTTTATTCCTTTGCCCATGATGGTAACCATCATCATTTCTTTGTGAACACCTATGCCAAAGCCTTTATCCACGACTTGTTCTATTATTAAATCTTCTTTTGCCATAATATCACTTTATAAGTTAAACTTGACTCGAAGGTAGCGATATTTTCATGCTCCATTGTGTGAAATCCTTCTCATGGATGTTTCATTTGAAATATTCTTTAATTGCATTAATAATGATTTTACTACTTGGAAGGACTTGATTTTCCAAGGATTTGACGGATGGAATAGGAACAGATAATGCTCCGATTTTTAGACTGCTTATTGGAAAAGAGATTAGTTCTGCTACACTTGAAATAATTTCGCTTGCTACCCCGCCAATACTACTTCCCTCTTCAATAACGACTATCTTTTCGGTGATTCCGACCGATTTAACAATATCAGTATAATCTACCGGATTTATCTTTGACAAAACCAGAACTTCGGGCTTGAAATTGCATTCGTAAAACAAACCAGCCAAGCTATCGACAACTTCACCGACCATTCCGCCATATGTTACGATTGTTAAGTTTGGTTTTGATGATAAAGGGCTGATTTTTACAACAGGATATCTGTCATTATTCACCAAAAAACGATAGTTGACGGCCTTGACCGCACCAATGAATTTTCCGTAATCAGATTTGTTTTCGATTACAATAACCGGATCAGTTTCAGCATGAACAGCCTTATAAATAGTAGCAGGATTGATTAACGTGTTTAAGGCTATTACTTTGACATTATCAATGCCAATTAGAAACCTATCTAAGGTTTGCGAATGCGTAGGCCCATAACCTCTTCTTCCACCCATTGCCGTGCGGATCACTATTGGACATCTGACCTTCCTGTTATACATATGATGTATCTTGGAAGCATGATTTATTATTTGATCGAGTGCCAGTATTATGAAATCACCGAACATAATTTCAATAATTGGCTTAAAACCGCCCAGTGCAAGTCCGTTTCCAATACCCGTAATGGCAGCCTCGCTTATCGGAGTTGTAAAAACCTGGCTCGGATATTTTTCAGACAGCCCTTTTGCTACTTTAAAGGCACCTCCATACGGTGATTTGACATCTTCGCCAATAAAAATTGCCTTTTTATTGGTCATGAGGGTTTCATCAAAAAATTTATTTAGAAGTGTGACTTGCCTTTCTTTCATAACAGGCATTGGACTCCATGATTTTTCTGCATTTTCGGTCTGTTTTTCGCCCAAATACCCAGATAATGATAACTCTTCCTCTTCTGATATACTCTTCAGCGCTACACTAATCTTCGCGTTGATATCTTTTAAATATTTTTCATACGTTGTTGGATCTGCTTTAGAAAGCTGAACCAAAAAATCTTTCTCTTTATATTTATTTATTTCCTTGGGATCCCTGTCATCATCGCCTTTTGAGTGAGGATTTAAACGATAGGTATTTACTAAATGAAATGCTGGTTCCTTATTCTCTCGTACAAATTCGATGGATGATTTGGCCATAATAAATAAGTCCTCAATTTCCCATGTGTTACTTTCAAATGTTTTAATTGAAAATGCGTCTGCTCTTTTTAAAATATTGCCTGAGAGGTTGTCTTTCTGAAATGTGGATTGGGCATAGAAATTATTTTCACATACTACTAAAAGGGGCAGTTTCCATAAAGAAATAATATTTAGTGTTTCGTACAAAATTCCTTCCCCTAATGTGCCATCGCCAATAAAGACAATGCCAATATTACCATTGTTTTGTAATTTATTTGCCAACGCCATCCCTGCTGCCAGCGGAACTATTCCTCCTTGTATCCCATTTGAATAAAAGTTCCCGTTCTGCAAATGCTGACTGCTTCCTACACCGCCACATACGCCGGTTTTTTTCCCAAGCAGTTCGGCAAGTAATCCAGGATAATCCTTTGTATAAGAAATATAATGACCATGGCAACGATGATTCGAAAAAACAAAATCTTTTTTACTCAATTGACCAGAAAAAGCAACAGCAGAAAATTCCTGACCAACACATGTATGTACAGTGCCATTTAGTTTCCCCTGAGAGAAAAGTTCCAAAAAAGATTCTTCAATTCTCCTAATTAAAAGAGCTTCGGCAATTTCTGTATGACCAATCATTTTTATCTGTTTTTATTGTGCATCAAACGAATGCTCTCAGAATGGGAAGCAGAGTTTAAATCGCATCATAATTTTTGTATTGCTTTGTATATTTTAATAAAAAAAGCCTTTTACGATCCAGGTAAGAGGCTTTCTGTTTCAAACATGGAAATAGATTTTCCTTGAAACTGTTTTGATTACATAAGTTTGGGATGCAAAATCCAATTTTTAATCTCTTTGGGTAAATTCCCCGCCGTTTGCGGCGAAAAATAATATAAATAATCAATCATGATACCCCGTCCGCTTGCGGCAGGGAGATTCATTATTCAATAAATTATTACCTGTTAATCTCAACATTAGTGTCTGATTTCCTCAGAATGACAAATCGGATAATTCCTCTAAGATATCCCCAGCCATAGCTAATATGCAAAATAAAAAAGAGAACTGGCAAAAGCAATATTTGTTTGATATTGTCTCCTTCTTTGATCGCAAATGCAAAAGCCAGAATGAGGTAAGAGCAAATGCCTAGCAGTAAAATCTGATATTCAAATAGTTGAAATGCGGTGAAAAAAGATACTGATATTAGTAATAAAACAAAAACGAGGGGAAAGAACTGGCGAATTGTTAATGCGGTACCAAGTTTTTGATTGACAAGTGGCTTAAAGAAACCATATTGATAGAACATCTTTGAAAATTTTGATATTTTATCCCGGGCAAAATATTCAATAACCACTTCAGGAATAAGAAGGATTTTACCCCCATTTTTAATAATCCGACCGTTGAATTCATCGTCCTGATTTCTGATCAACTCTTCATCAAAGAGTCCGATACGGTCGAATACACTCCGTCTGAAGCATCCAAATGGGACTGTGTCTACTTCCCTTATTTTTTTTGCTCCGATCCTGAAGAAGGAATTTCCAACTCCGAAAATTGAACTCATTACTTTTGCGATACACTCGGGGATTAACCCTTTTCCGCCTGGGAGTGTCCTGCAAACTCCACCTACATTATCAACCTTTAAATCAACTAAATGCTTTGATAAGATTGAAAAATAGTTTGGAGGATAGGTTGTGTGTGCATCGATGCGGAAAATGATATCGTTTATGGCCTCCAGAACGCCAATATTTAGAGAAATCGGTGTTATTTTTTGGGGATTGTCTAACAGCCTTATGAACGGATATTTTTCTATATATTCTCCAATGATTCGTCTTGAATTATCCGAACTCATTCCATCAATGAGCAGAATTTCCGAGTCATTCCATTCAAAATCCTGTTTCAATAGAGAATCTATACAGTTACTTATGTATTTTTCCTCATTATAGACTGGACATATTACTGAAATCTTCATATTATTTATGGTTTTTGAGAAGGACTTCCCTGATGAGGTAATAATTATTTCCAAGCAGCGAACGGATCAATGCTAATCCCCGCCATTTTACAAATTCGTAATACTGACGTACCGAATTATTTTTCAATAATTCTATTATCAACTCATTATATATTCCATTTTTTATCGTGAATCGTCCTAAAATATACTGAACTTCATCTTCATGTTTTATTTTTTTTGTAGGCACAGAAGTAAATACCATCTCTATTCCGTTTTTCAAGAGCGCTATTCTCGATTGCCTGGAATAAAATCCGCCTGGGATTGAAGCTACTTTTACTTTCTCTGATATAATATTGTTTAGTATCTCAACCGAATTTGTCCATTCTTTTTCTATTTCAGCATATGGTAGCTCAGCAATGTTTTTGGGATGGGTGTGCGAATGAGTGCCTATGAAATGGCCCCGGCGATGAAGATCGATGATTTGTACACTGTTCATAAATCCCTGAGTTCCGATACAGTTGGTTGTAATGAAAAAATAACCTTTAAAACCGTGTTTCTCAAGAATTGGTGCGATGATTGAGTAAAATGATTCTCCGCCATCGTCGAATGTGAGGGCAATGCGGTTTTTATCAAGGTTGTTTGCTTCATAGTATCTTGCTATCATACTGACCTGGTACTCAAAATCAACACTTTTTATTTTGTAGGGTATTGCGCCAGTGTTCTGAAATCCACTTTCTTTTATATCATTGTGAAATACATCATGATACATAAGGGATATATCTATGTTCATTATTAGGTATAAGTGTTTATTCTTGATTTAAGAGTTCCTCTGCGAATATAAAAATATCGCTCTAAAATTTATTTGTGTTTTTTTTACTAAACTAAATTAAGTTCGGTGTCATACATGGAAATGTCATCAAAGATTTTTACTTTCATGAATACTATTCGTTTAACATCCGAACGGAATAGGGCATTTGTAAAGTAAGATTGGAAAAGTTATTTTAGGGTATATCAATAAGGCTGGATTTGAAAAAACTTGGGCTTTGTGAATCTTTTACTTCAGGCACAATCTGCAATAATAATTAATTGCGTATTGTTTTTAGAATAAGTAAATAGTTTTTGAAATACATGAGAACTAAAAGGCGATTCAAGTTGAAGATCTGATTATATAAAAATAAATAAATATCTCAAATTTTAATACGATTTCAATTGCAAAAATCTGATTGGGAAAGGAGATTCCGGGTTAATTGTTTTACCCGGAACCCTCTTTGTTTATTTGCCATAATAACCCTTGTTCCGGTTGTTATAGTAATTTCCTTCGATGAAATTTTCTTTCGTTGCATCATTTAAAACAAGGAACAGGTTAGGAAGCGTTTTTTTATTATCATGCTCGTTTATAATCTTGATCAATTCTCGGCTACTATATCGGAAACGCACCACAAAAAGGTTGATATCTGCATGGCGTCCGGTAATAATTCCATCAGTCACCAATGAGACGGGTGGGCTGTCGAGTATTATATAATCAAACCTTGATTTGGCTTCTTCCATAAAACGTTCAAAGGATCCATTTTCAAGCAATTCAGCCGGATTGGGTGGCACAGGTCCCGATGTGATATAACTAAGATTATTGATCGCGGTTGTTTCAATGATATCTCCAAATTTGTCCTTGTTACTAAGATAAGTGCTAAGTCCTTTTTTATTGTCTGATTTTAGAATTCTGTGAAGACTCGACATACGCATATCGACTCCAACGAGTAATACTTTAAGGTCATTCATAGCCAATATGGAGGCAAGATTTATGGAAATGAAAGACTTTCCTTCCCCGGCAATAGTTGATTGAACAGCAATAACTTTTTTATCGTTCCCGCTAAGAATGTACTTTAAATTGGTTCTCAGAAGCCGGAAGGACTCAGTGATATTTGATCGAGGATTCTCAAAGACTACAAGATTATTTTTACTCCTATTATGAATAATAGTGCCAATAACCGGTAACTTCGTTAGTTCACTAACCTCTTCTTTTGTTTGAATCGAATTTCTAAAATGGTCTTTTAATACAAAAATGCTAAATGGAATAAAAAAGCCAAGCATTAATCCAAATATGTAGTCGATTATTAAAATTGGACTTGTTTGTTTCGACGTTTCATTTCGAGCAGGATCCAAAACTTTTACATCTGGTTGATTTGACGCATAGGTTATTGCACTTTCGGCCCTCATTTTCAAAAGATAAGTATACAATTCACTATTTAGTTCAAGACTACGCTTAAGTGAACTTAATTGTTGCTCTGTTCTGGGTAAAAGTGATAACTGAGAGCTAAATCCGCCTACACGACGATTAAGATTTCGCAAATCTGTTTCTGTAGCTGAAAGCAGTGCTTCTATATTTTGGGTTAACATAGCATGCGTGAGTTGCAGTTCTTTGTCTAATAATATCATAGAAGGGGCCTTTTCCTGAGCGGAAAATGAAAGAACTGTTCGTCTGCTATACAAGTCACTTAATCTGGCCACTAAATTGTTTAACGTTTGATCGGTGATTCCAAAAACGGATGGAACCACGATCTGTTTCATCTGTTTTGAATCATTCATTATATTTCTGAGATTACGCAAATAATCCAGTCGGCTTTCGATGGTGGCTCTTTCGGACTCCAATGTTCCCTGTTTTTGCATTACAATTCCGCCTTCCTGATTAAGATCTAATGTTTGAGACCTGGAGCGAAAATTTGTAAATCGGCTTTCTGAATCTGAAAGGGAGTCTGTTACACTTTTTAATTGACTGTCAATGAATTTTATTGTATTCTCAGCTACTCTATTTTTCTCCGCAAGACCATATTCAATATACGTTTTTTCAAGTCTGTTTAAAAAATCAACACCACGTTGAGCATTGTTTTCAATCAGAATCAATTCCATTAAATCCGGTTTTTTTTCACTCGTTATGACCGTCAATTTTTTTTGGTATACTAAAGCTAGATTATTTAAATTCTTGATCTCAAAATAAATCTTATTGCCGGGGGCTAACCTTCCTCCCAATCTTTCAATTGTGAAACCGAAATAACTATTTTCAAATGGTTCTCCAAATTTTCCTTTGGCGGTGAACTTTACCCGAATGTTTCGATTGGGCAAATCAGAATTTACATCGACCTGAAATTCAGAATCAGAAAGTTCTGAAATTAAGACATTGATATCCGTCAGGTTTGTTTTGTTGGGTAATAAAGTAAGTTTGTAGGGTTCATTTTCGTACAGATCCTTGTCATATAAGGGAGTTTTCTGATACCAGAAAACATTCCAGCCAAGACTTTGAAGCGTACTTAAACTAAGCATATGTGATTTAATTCTTCCTGCATGATCCTGACCAAGTACGTCTATATTCCGTTCATAGGGATTGTTTTGTGATAAACTTAACCGCTTGATGCCGCTTTCATATTCATTAACAATTAGTGAGGAACGAATACTGTATTCTGCCGGCATATAGTGTATGTACATCCATGCTGCAAAAATCCCAATAAATATGGAAATTGCAAACCAGTACCAAACACGGATAATACTGGATAGAAATTTTTTATAATCGAACTGATTATTTTGTTTTGGGTAATATATGATATTATCTACTTCTTGTCTCATAATCTTATGATGATTGAAATCAATTATTTGTTTATGTAGCTCAGAATCAATATGGTTGTTGATATTGCAGCAAGAGCCAATGAGAATTTCGTGTTGTTAAGAGTGCTGTTTATATATTTGTCTGGCTCAATATATAATACATCGTTCGGAAGCAGATAAAATGCATCAGAAGCCATCATATTCTTTTCGGTCATATCTAAACGATAACTCTTACTTCCGGTTGTTGTTGTTCTTACCACAAGTACTTTTTTTAAACTGGCGAAATCTGTTGTCCCGCTTGCCAATCCCAGCGCATCGAGAACCGTCATGCTTTTATTATAATTATAATAGACACCTGGATTTCTCACTTCACCTAAAACAGTTACTTTGTAGGTCATTATTTTCACTTTAACGGTTGCATCTTTAAAATATTCCCCGACTCTCTTCTGTACAGAATCTCTGGCGGTTTCTTCATTTAGCCCTGCAACGTTTACCTCACCTATAACTGGTAATAAAATCATACCTCTTTTATTAACCTGGTAGCCATTCAAATATTGGCTGGACACCTGGCCATACTCCGATTGTGTTCCTCCACTATAACCACTTGTTTTTGATGTACTGAATAGCTGGCTTACTTCCTGATTCATTGATTGTACATCAACATACAAATTGTCATCAGCTTTGATCAAATAATCAGGCGCCTTTGAAGGCTTACCATTTTGCACTTCACTACTCAGATCCTGAAAATACCTCATGTTTTTTGTTGATCTGCATGAAGAGAAATTCAAGACTAAAAGTATAGACACCCCAAATAAAAAGAAATTTTTCATAGAATTTAATTTAAACTTTCAATACTATTTTGTTGTATACTCGGATCGTCAAATAAAGTTTCAAATATTATTAAATAATTTTTAACGTTAGTCAGCCAAAATTGTCGCTATTGATTTTCAGTACAATGAATTCAATGTAGTGTATGGCTAATCAGTTACACTCTAAAATTGATAACTCATTATTTATCAGTAGATAATTCCATTTTAGATTTCTTTAAAAATTACCAATAGTTTTTTTTATAAATACTTAAAAATGTGAACGAGTTTATCATGTTGATTTTTGACGCTGTTAATTAATCTGATATATTAATTATTGTTTTACTATGTAACTGTTCTTAAATGTTTTTTGCTTTTTGTTTCTTTGTTATAGTAATTTTAAAGAAATGGTTCTAAATCGGTTTTACTTTCTTCCCTGTCGAATTTACTGCAATTGATTCTTTGAAAATAACATATGAAGGAACTTTATAACTTGAAAGTTTTGAGCCACAGAACTGTTTTAAATCCTCAGCAGTTATTTTTTTCCCGCTTTCGTTAATAACCACCGTAGCTTTAATGGCTTCACCGAGCAGTTCATCATCTATAGCCTCAACACTGCAATCAATTACTCCTGCCATCATTACAATGACTTCTTCAATCTCCTTGGGACTAACTCTTTTACCCCCTACTTTGATAATCTCTTTTTTTCTGGCTGTTAGATAGATGTAACCATCTTCGTCAATAGTCGCCAAATCTCCGGTATAAAGCCAGCCATTTCGGATAGTCTCAGCGGTTGATTTCGGATCTTCAAAATAACCTAACATTATATTTTTTCCGCGGGCCAAAATTTCTCCTGTCTCGCCTGGAACAATTGACATGCCCTTGTCGTCAACTACTTTTAGCTCGACACCCGGAATTCCCATTCCGATAGAACCAAGCTTCTTTTTTAACATAATTGATGGAAGATAGGAGAGCCTTGCAGTAGCTTCTGTCTGTCCATACATAACGAAAAACATAATTTTGGGGAAGGACTCTACAAATTCTCTAATAAATGCATTGTGCAGCTTTCCACCCGCTTGCGTAACATAACGTAAAAAGGGGAATTTTGTATTTTTAAAAAGATCTGATTTCCTTAGCATTATCTGGAAATGGCTTGGAACACCCGCAAACCCTGTGCATTCGTATTTGTTTAAATCATTAAAAGTCGATCCAAGGAATATAAAGTTGTTATTTAAAACTAATGAACCACCTGCTCGGATATGGGAATGAAGCAATGAAAGGCCATAACAGTAGAAAAACGGCAGTACTACCATCATGATATCTTTTTCATTTATGTCAAGATATTGAACTATTGAGTCTGTATTAGCTTTAATATTATTGTGTGATAACATCACCCCCTTGGGTAAAGCAGTTGATCCAGAAGTGAAGATAATTTCAGCAATACGTTCTCCGTCAAATTCCGGCTCCAATGCCAATGATTGACTTTCACTTATGATGATTTCGAAAATATTATATTCATTAATACATTCAATATTGGGATTAAGTCGGTTTTTGACAATATCTGAAATAAAACCTATTTCTGAATTTGTTCTCTCCTTAATAAAATCGAAACCATCTTTTTCTATTCCTGGATTCAATGGAACACAAATATTACCAGATTTTAAGATTCCCAAATATGACACAATGAAAAATGCACTATTTTGGGCTACCAATAATATATTCTTGTTCTGTCCTAGTTTATTTCTTAAGTAGTTGGCCAGTTTGGCAGATTCTTCCGAAATAGACTTAAATGATTTTGATTCCCTAGGCCCAAGAACTAAATTTTTCTCAAGGCTGGAAGAATTTTCGAGCAGGTAATCAGATATATTCATGTTTTACAGGTATACAATTGGTATAAACATTTAAAATTAGGTTGTCTTTAAATCAAAATAGTATATGAAACTAATTAAAAAAATCATAATCACGAATCGGTGAATTTCGAAGATATTCCGTTGTTTTCTGTTTCCGTTCAAAATTTCTGAAATTTTTAGCGACTAAGTCTTCAGGGAAACCCAGAACTTGTGCAACATCCAAAGGTTCGTAGCCATTTTCCCAACCGTACCACAACAGATCCATCTGCTCAAACGGTAGTTGGTAGAAAAATTCCTCCTGTGTCTGTTCAGCAGAATAGGTGTCTGTTGTTGGGGTTCTGCGGATAATTTCTTCGGGAACCCCGAGATAATGGGCTAATTGGTAGACTTGAGTTTTGTACAAATCTCCGATTGGCATTACATCAGCACCTCCATCGCCATATTTGACAAAGAAACCCTGCTCAACTTCATGTTTGTTAGGCGTTCCCAATACTGCGTAATGGAGGGTTTCAGCATAATAGTAAAGCATGGACATCCGGCATCGTTGTTTGAAGTTTGAGGCAGCTACGATCTGCAAATATTCATTGACTGGAAGCCTCTTATTTTCATGCGTTCCATCAGAGTATATAACAGTAACATGAAAAATGGGGGGCAGATTTTTTTCAATGATTTCCGTAGGAATTCCAATTTTCATTTTATCGGTTTGAGGATTAAATGCAGGAATAACCCGTTTTACAGCTTCGTCTCTTCTTGAGTAACATTGAAATCCCTGGAGAGCTGCACTTATATCTTCCACAACCGTTTTAACACCAAACTTGTCAGCCAGCTTTTGTGCCAGCATCCTACTTTCGGGGCTTGAATCTTTCTCAGGTAACATGACTCCTATCAGATTGTCTGCTCCAAAAGCCCTAACCGCTAAAGCTAAGGTTACAGAAGAGTCAATACCCCCACTAATCCCAACAACACCGCCTTTACGACGCAGAACATGAATAACATCATCCTTAAGTTTGGTGCAGATACTATCTACAACTGTTTCAATATCATATAAATGAATGATAGTGTGTGAAAATTGTTTCTTATTTTCCATTGTTTATTTTATTTATCTTGTTTTAAGAGTTGGTTTTTATAGAATCTAAATTTATTTATACGAAGATTTATTTTGAACTGAAACGCAAATTTGCAAAATCCGTTTTACCTTTTCCAATCACTTATTCTTATTCCTTCAAGTAGACATTATCGATACTTATTTCTAACCTTGCCTTTTAATATTTCCCGCTCGGCAAGCGGTCTGAAATCCTTGATAAACAGATTGAATAGTAGCTGAGTTGACAATATTCCAACTAAAGCCATATTATCTACCTCTGATGGAAAAGAAGCTGTTTTGATTTTAGTGATTAGATTGTTTACTGATTTAGGATTGAAAACACCACTGGCAGTTAAGCTTTCACAAGAAATCATATCGCTGACATAATCTGGGACTTTTGTACCTATAAAAGCTTCAAGAATTGGAGCCCGGTAGGCTTGCTTATGCCTGTTTAGAACAGATTTTGGGATTTCATTTTTCATCAATTCTTTGAGCAGAAATTTTTCATTCATTCCTTTCAGTTTGAATTCATCTGGCAATGAACCAGCGAACTCCAGTAGGCGGTAATCCAGAAAAGGATAACGACCCTCAACCGAATTTGCCATTGCCATGCGATCTCCTTGAGAAGAAAGCAGATAGCCAGACATAAAAACATTGGTTTCTATTAATTGAGCTTTTGCAAGTGAAGAGATTCCTTCTACATCCGGTCGGATCATTTCGGTGTATTGTTCGATAGGATTGTAATCCTTCAGATGTTCATTCAAATCAGTTGTAAAATGCTTCTGAATGTTGCTTGTGTTCTGCCATCGCAATAAATGGGAATATACTGGTGAATCAGTTTCTTCTAGCTTGTAACCAAAAAACATCCTCAGCATTCCCTGACTAGCCTGACTTATATTGGGTAGATAAGGGTATAACTTTTTCAATAAAAGTGGACGAATTTTTGATTGAGGTTGCCTGGCCCAAAATTGCCGTATTAAAGTTTCTTTAAAAATATTATATCCTGCTAATGCCTCATCCGCTCCTTCGCCGGTTATTACAACTTTAATTCCATGTTCATGTACCAATTTTGATAGTCCTATCATTGGAGCAGGGGAGGTTCTTAATAAAGGAATTTCTGAATGCCATACTACCTTTGGAAACCAATCCGCAATATCAGATGCTGAGCAGACAATGCTTTTATGATTTGTTTGAAAATATTGTGAGACCTCATTCTGATATTTCGTTTCGTCGAATACATTTTCTGCAAACCCTATGGAAAATGTATTTAAATGACCTGGAGCCGCTTTTTTGATCAATGCCGTTGTTACACTTGAATCTAATCCACCACTCAGATAAGCTGCTACGGGAACATCGGAACGTAGACGCAGTGCTACTGAATCGGATAACAGATATTTGAACTGATCAAGCGCCTCGTCAGGAGTTCCGTTAAACAGTGTAGAAGTGGTAGCATATTTAAGCGACCAGAATTTTTTTATTTCCAAACGCCCATTTCTATACCAGGCACAATGCCCGGGTGGTAACTCTGAAACTCCCTCGAAGAGCGTACGAGGTGAGAGAGTCGTCCAGAAAGTGAATACTTCTTTTAATGCTTCAGGCGAAAAATGCCTTGTAATTCCTGGAAACTCAAAAAGAGATTTAATTTCAGATCCGAACACAAGTGTGCCGTTAATATTTGAATAGAATAAGGGTCTGATTCCAACGCGATCGCGAGCAAAGAAGCATTCTTTCTTTTTGTTGTTCCAAATGGCAAAGGCAAATTGTCCATTCAGATAGTGGAGTGCTTCTGCCCCATATTCCTCATACATGTGAAGGATTACTTCTGTATCACAATGTGTTTTAAATCTGTGCCCTTTTTTTACCAGATCATCATGCAGTTCAATATAGTTAAAGACCTCACCATTATAGACTATCCATAATGATTCATCTTCGTTGGATAAAGGTTGATCGCCACCCGAAAGGTCAATTATACTAAGTCGGACATTACCCATGCCCATTCCAGATTCAAGGTATAACCCGCAATCATCTGGTCCGCGATGATTTATTCGGGTCATCATTCTGTTCAGTATAGGCTCACCTGCTACTTCAGATAAAGATTTCCCATAATCTATAAATCCTGCAATTCCACACATAATCCCCTAGTTTAGTTTTTTTTCGAGATATAAGGCTATAGCATTGATTGATCCAAAATTGGCAGCATCCAGCTCCGAATCGGCCACTTTAACATTAAAATCTTCCTCAAGAAATGAGATCAGATTAAGAAGTCCCATTGAATCAAAGATTCCCTCATCAAAAAGAAGCGTACCATCATTGATTTTTTTTGGGTCGCTGAAGGTCGTTCTGCAAACAAAATCACGTATTTGTTCTTTCATATCAAATAGTTAATAGAATCGTTTATTATTTTTTATCCTTAAATTTAAATCTTTTGTCTTGGAATACGCGATATAAATTCGATTGTTTCAATTGGAGGATTTCATCCATTTATCGAACCACATCTGAAACATTAATAGATTCCAAATTTTATCTGTCCATTCCATCCGGCCTTGATAAAATGAATTCTTTATTTGAAGAATTCTTTGTTCGTTAAAAATGTTCTGATTTAAAAGATATTTTTCATCCAAATACATATACACCTGTGGTTTCAAATCTTTTTGTAACCAACTTCTGACTGGTATGCCAAAACCTATTTTGGGCCTGTCCATCATCTTTTTGGGAACATACTGATGGACAATCTCCTTTAAAATTAGCTTTTTATTTCCGTTGTAGTATTTATAGCACATTGGAAGCTCTGCCACCTATTCAATAATATGGTGATCAAGGAATGGATCTCTACCTTCAAAACTGGCACTCATTGTTGCCCGATCTACTTTCTGTAAAATATCATCAACAAGGAAAGTCTGGTAGTCCATGGCCATCATAGACGTTAATATTGAATAGTTTTCCTTTTCTAATTCCGTATTGTCAAATCCAGTGGTTAATCGCTTAACCTCAGGTTTGAATAGATTGAGGATTTCTGTGTCATTGTATTGTTGAATAATACTCTTCAAAATATTTCTCTCAGAAGGACTTTTTAAAACCATTAAGTTTTTCGTATCGATGATAAAAGTAATACCCTCGATTTGAAATAGGAATTGAACTGGCAGGCACCATTTCCATTAGGGCAGCCAAACTTCGGCGCAAAACAAGAGTAATTTTCTGAAGCTTTTCTCCATATCTTTCGGCATAGTCGTATCTGTTGTATCCTGAGAAAATTTCATCACCTGCATCTGCTAATAAAGCTACTGTCACCTTTTCCCTGGCTATACGACTTAAAAGCATTGTTGGAATTACACTATTGTCAGCCAAAGGTTAATCATAATAATAAGAGACTTGAGGTAAAATTTCAAGCACTTCTTTTTCAGTGCAATAAAACTCCGAATGATCTGTTTCTAAATGTGCCGCGATCTCCTTGGCAAAAGGTGCTTCATTTAGTCCGATATCCGGCATGCCGATTGTAAATGTTTTTATTTTTTCAGTTCTATCTTTCTGTAAAATTGAAGTAACACATGTACTATCATAACCACCGCTTAGGAATACTCCTACCGATACATCGCTGACCATCCTGTACTGAAATGCATTGGTTAAAAATTTTTCTGTTTCAGAAATGGCTTCAGAAAGGCCAATCTTCATTTGAGGCTTATTATATGCATCATATATATTCCAATATTGTCTTTTTTTAAAGGTTTTATGAATAATATCAAATTCAAGAAATTAGCCAGGATTCAGTTTATGACAGTTATTGTATATACAATGCGGTGTTGGAACATAACTATATTGTAGAAATGCAGCAACTGAATCAATATTAATCTCTTTTTTTGAATTTGGGATGTTGCAATAATGCTTTTAACTCGGAACCAAATAGGAATAATCCATCATTCCAGTAATAAAAAACTGGTTTTACACCAGGTCTATCTCGCGCAATAAACAGTTGTTGGTTTGCTTCATCGTAGATCACAAAAGCAAACATGCCAATAAACTGCTGCAATGCTAAGCTGCCCCATTCATAATTGGCATGTAACATTACTTCCGTATCACTTTGACTGACAGATTTATGACCAATTATTTCTAATTGTTTTTTGATCTCGGCGTAATTGTAAATTTCACCATTAAAAGTGATATGGAGTGATTTGTATGTCTGTGGCTGGCTTCTGCCTTGCGTGAGATCAATAATGCTAAGATGGCGCTGTCCTAAACCTATATCCGCAAAGTCAGTTTTGAATAGCTCATATCCTTCACCATCTGGTCCACGATGAACAAGAGTCCTGTTCATTCTTTCCAGAATAGCCAGATCTGTTTTTTTATTAAAAACAATAAATCCACTAATTCAGTACATTGACAGTTTTACTTTTATAAATGCAACCTTTATTTGATTAATCTACCAAGTATTTCTTCAATATACGATACGCAAACTCTGATGAATATTCCTTGCTTTTTTCGTAGGCGGCATGCTTCATCTTAAGTAGCTGGGCTCTGTCGTTATAAAGATGATCGATATACGAAAAAAAATCTTCTTCTTTATCCAGTTCAAATATATACCCTGACAATCCATTGTTAACATATTCTGGTAAAAACCGCCAATTGGGAATAATCACAGGAATACCTGAAATGTAGGCATCCATAATTGTACCAGGGAAACCTTCGCCTGGAAATCTTGTCGGAAAAACAAGAAGATCATATTGGTCAAGCGTTAAATGTATTTGTTCGGGCTCTAAGACACCCTGGTATGAAACAAAACTGAATTTTTCAATTTCTGAAAAGAAGTAGTCTGAATCATATTCTTGTATTGGACCATAGAAATCAATACTAATTGTGTGTTTATTCCAGTAGTTTTTATTAATATATTCTGCAAGCCTAAAAACGGTGTCTATACCTTTTTCCCGAAAAATTCTTGCCATAAAAACAATTTTAAAGACATCCGAATTTTGGCGGAACGAAGGTTTAAATTCATGTATCCTGAAATTTGGGAATGTAAGGACATTTTTGAAATTATATATTGTTCTTAAATTATCAGTCAACTGGTTACTTTCGGTGAGTATACTTTTGATCTTTGAAAGCATTTTAATATGCATTTTTTTGGGCTTCAGATACTCAGTCAACCATCCACCAATGACAATGTAAATAATATCGATTTTCTTTAGTTTTGAGATGATGAAAATTAGAGGGAAAATGTATTTCAGGTTTTGATGAGCTGGTAAATAAATAAGTTTGCTGCAATTCAATATAGCTAATAACATTTTCAAAAATGATAGTTTGGAATATTGAAACTGCTGTGTGTCAAAATAGGTTACAGAACCTATATCTTCCCCTTTTGAATTGAGCAACTCGTAAACATTTCGCGTTTTGACAGTTTGTCCGTCTAATTGATTGGTTTTATGCCCAAAATATCCAAGAACTAATACTTTGTTTTTATTTTTCATACATTGTAGAAAAGGTACTTTAGAAACCTTTTTCCTTTTTAAGTAGTGATTACTATTTAATTTTCTTTTTAGCAAATTGGACTAAGCATAAATCAGATATTTAGATTTTATGTAATTATAGAAATAGTATTTCAATGTAGCCTAAAATTGCATACAAAGAATGTTTTAGATTACATATAAGTAATCAGGTAATTAATGAGTTTACACATTCTTCTTTTCGGAAATATGATATAATCATAAATATTTTATATTTGTAATAATAAAATAGGACCTTACATTTTTATAAAAGTTGGTTTTCGAAATAATTTTTTTGCGCCTATTTTTCTTTGCCTTTTTTTCGAATATTTTTATTATGCCTTGCATATTCTCTTCTCTTTACATTACAATGAAAACCTGAGTGTTATCAGTCTGTCATAACTTCTAACATTTGCTTAACTATAAATATTTGTTAATAATTGAATCTTTCCTTTTATATAGAGTGCATACAACGATCCACTTATCATTATGGAAGGCTAAATCAAAATAGAAATTAGTAATTTCATCCAAAGGATGACAAAAAGAACCACAGAAAAGCTTGCATATGTATTTTTGTTAGGTTAAAATAGTCATCTATTTTGTAATAAATTATCCTCGAATTTGTTATTATTTTTAATTTTGATTCTATATGAAAAGGTTTGAGTCTGATAAGTGAAATTTTAATTTTTGCATTTTCATAATTTTTTATTTTCGTTTGTATACTCAATAATAACTCGTTTTCTTCCATCTTTAAGATATAGATTTTCAATGACTTTAGCTCCTAAAAATTTATGAACAGTTAGTAGATTTTTGCTATCTGTATCGACTTCTGCTTTTACAGAATTTACGCCAAGTTCGAACACTACTTTTAGCCAGGTCTTAAGAAGAGGAATTGACATGTTATTTTTTTCGGTATGCCGCCATGCCCAATACTCAATTCTCGGACCACGGATAACACCAAACTGAATAGATCCGTCTTTTAAGAGAACAAATTTTTCACGATCCAGAATATTCGTTAAAATCTTAGGTGATTTTATGATAGCCGGTAATATAGAAAAACCAATTCTGAATCGGTCTCTTTTCATATTATTGAGATGTTCCTCCGCGGTCATTGTTCCAGAGCAAAATCCAAGGAGATTTCCCCCCTCATCCACCGCGACTATAATAACGCTTTTTTTTTCATTTATTAGCAGTTTGTAATATAGTTTTAAAAAGGGAAGTCCTAATTTGAACATGAACCCTCCTGGTTGATGCTCTCCGCAATCCAGATGCAGTTTAGCCAAGGAGTTGCTGTCACATGATTTTGCAAATCTTAGTATCATAGGTTTTTAATTTAATTAATCAAATCTCATTCTAATAGTTGCTATTTTAAATTATGCATATTTAGGCATTTAAAATCTAATCGAATTTTCGATAATTGAAACCACTTTTTGTAAATTTGTTTTTTTTGAAAGATCTTTCATTGCAAAGTTAAATCCATTTTCTCCATAAATTTTCAGTTGATCTGAGGGGATTAAAGTTACTTTGCGCATTTTTTTAGCTAGTTGCTCTACATTTTCAGGTGGAACGACCCATCCGCAATTTGCAGTAATTATCGATCTTGCAACATCACTATCCTCATCGACAGAAGCAATTATAGGTTTTTGAGAAAATAAATATGCTGGTAGTTTGGATGGCATAGCAAATTGAGCGGCTCCTTTACTTAAGTTAAGCAGTAAAACATCTGCCTGATCTTGCATCTCAGGAACTCTCTCTTTTTGAGCTTCCCAGAACTCAATATTCGTATTTCGATAAGCCTTTGACAGTGCCATTAAATTGCTTCTTTCTGGGCCATTTCCTGCAATCACTAACCTGGTATTCGCTAGACCAGCTTTGCTAAATGCAATTATTAAAATGTGAACTGCAGCAGTCATATTTAAACTTCCAAGATACATAAAGGTAAAATGAGAATTACTTAGTGCGATTACTTTTTTTTTTCTAAATTCAATAAAATGATCTTCATTCTGCCAATTAAATACAACTTCAACTTTTGCCTCCTCCAACTCTCTTGTTTTAACAAGCAACGATTTCATGCTCGGTGAAATAGTTATGACTTTAAGAGAGTTTTGCTGAATGTACTTGTCAATAGGCAATAACAGTTTTAAAAAAAAATTTCTAAAGAATGGAATTTTTGCAAGGAGCGATTCAGGGTATATATCTTGTATATGAATTACAACAGGAAGATGAAATTTTTTCGCAGTTCGAACTACAAAATACTGGCCAAAAAGCGGCCACGTATTGACATACAAAACATCGATATTTGAATGATTTTTAGTTATAAAAGATTGGCAGGCCTTACCGATACTGTATGATTCCCTGAATCGTCCAAATAAACTAAACTGTGGCGATGTATATGAAAATAATTGTATTCGTTTATACGCTGATTGATCATTATGAATGCTAATAAGGCCAAAATCCATTCCAAAAGGTCTTGTTGGTTTGGGGCAAAGAACAATAACTTCATTATTCTCTGCCAATTTTTTGGCAATATCGTGAGATAAAATACTTGTTACTAGAGGCTCAGGAGGGAATGATGCTGTGATAATAAGTATCTTCATTTAAGATTTAATTATGCATTTCACAGAAACAAATTTTAAAGTGTTAATTAAGCCTTTGTTAATTTGAATGGTTTTTCGTAAAGGGTGAACCTATACCTCCAGTAATTAGAGTCTGTCTGTAAAGTCAGCTTATTTTGATTTTATTGACCTAAGCATTTTATTTTCCCGCTGAATTGATGATGATTTGCGTGCAAACTTTTGCTTTTTGGTTTTTTCTTTTGAAAAAATGCTTCAGTATTTTCAATTAATCAATTTAAATAACATAATAGCAACCAGTAGGGCGTTCAAATTAAAGTGTTGTAATAAAAATTGCTATTCTCTCAATCTTTTCAGGCAAGTCCAGTTATTCGGGACAATGTCATATTTAGTGAGTACCCTGATATTATAACCCAGGACACTCCACATCACCTTTGCTTTGAAATGTTTAAATTCTTTCCATTTACAAATCCTCAGGTCGAAGCCCCGTTTGATGTTTGAAATAGCGGCTTCAATACCACTTCGCCATTTCTTTAAACGCGTTTCCATATTGAGGCTGGAGGCAACATTTTTAAGGCTTTTTGTTACTTTATTGAAAACGATATTTAAGAAACCTGATTAATCGCTTTCGTAAATGTAATCAACTGTTTAATAAATAGATCTACCTGTTTATCTTTTGATTTGGTTACATTGATCTTGAAATAGGTACTTTTTGCTGATTTGGTATAATCGATAAATGAAAGCGCTTCAACCTCTTCTTTGAGATGGCTCAGTAATCGGTGGCTTTCATGAATGCAGTCCCAAACGAGCGAGTTATTAGTTGGGTAATGAATATTACTTTTAACAACCGTGCTGT
>JBBRCQ010000061.1:0-19678 GCA_038204725.1 Bacteroidales bacterium
TAAAATTTGAATTAAATTAAAATATTAGTTTAAAAATTTAATTTCAAGAAAACTATCTTATCAAAACTTTCACATTATAAGGTCTCAATTAAGAGAAAAAGAAAATTTCAAAATACGACATTATATTGTTTATATTACTTACCATAGAAATATTAAAAAAATTCTGTGAATCAAGGTTTTCTCTTATTGTGTTCAATCCTTGATTGACATTTTTACTTTAATAATAAGTCTTTTTCGCAGTAAGATAGCTTCCTTTACTGTATAAATGTGTGAACTATATAAATCTTTTAATAAATTATGTAAAACAATCGTCTGTTATTGGGATTACTTTTGTTGTGTCATATTATTTTTAAATTTCTTCAAAAAGTGGAGATCAGCAACCACTAAAAAAACGGGGCGTAATCCGAAAAGCCAAAGAGTAGGAAACCTTAAATTATTAGAAAATGAAAAAATCAAATTTAAAAAAATGGTTGATGATAGTCGTTATCGGATTGATGGCTCAAACGCTTTCTGCTCAGGGTGCCTATATTAATCTCAATTTAGGCTATAGTTTTGGTAGCAGTACTCAAAATGTATCAGGTTTCTATAACCAGACGAGACAGGGTGCTTTTACTACTAATGAACAGGTAAATGTGTCATTTGGTAAAGGAATAAATATTGGGGGTGCATTTGGTTATATGTTTAACAAAAATGTTGGTGCTGAATTAGGCATCTCCTACCTGATTGGTGGCAAATCAACAACTCGGGATATCTATAATAATGGTACAACAGATTATACTTTCTCTTCAAATATGGTTAGGTTCAATCCATCTTTGGTGATTGCAGCCGGATTTGATAACATTAATCCTTATGCTAAATTTGGAATGGTGATTGGAACAGGTTCTATCATTTACGAATACAATGACAATGACGATGGAGATGTTTGGTTACAGACTACAAAATATAATGGTGGATTGGCTTTAGGATTAAGTGCAGGTGTTGGTGTTTTATTTAATATTAATGATATGTTGTCATTCTTTGGTGAATTGAACATGATTAATTTATCGTATGCACCTACCAAAGGTGAAGTAACAGAAGCTACTTTTAACGGTGCCGATAAGTTGTCATCCATGACAACCAAAGATAGACAAATAGTTTTTGTGGATGCTTATACTACAGAACAAGGTAATCCATCCCCTGATTCTGAACCCAACAAACAACTCCTTGAAAAATTTCCGTTTGGTAGTATCGGAATTAATATAGGTTTGAGAATCAACTTATAAGTACTTTTTAAACTATTTATTAAAATAATTGGTCAATAGCAGAATAAGTTCTTTTCTGAGGATTGCCGGTAAATATACCACCGGGATTTATTTTCAGAAAAGATAACTTTATCTGCTTTTGGCTTTTTTGGTGAAATAGTGTTTTGGAATTTGGTGCCTTAACCATTCATATTGTATCATTTTTCACTGTTATTAAGGTAAAAAACTGTTTCCCGTGAACAAAATAGTTGAAATTTTGTATTAATACATCTAAGGTAATTGGGCGTTATATGAAATGAGATAAAATATAGAGATTCAAATAAACTACTTAAAAATAAATATATGCCACATATTTGTATTCTATTAGCCAGTATTAGAACTGGAAGGAATAGTAACCGAATTGCACTGTATTTTAAGAATTATTTAGAAAGCAAAAGATTGGCAACTGTTGAAATACAGGATTTGAATTCGTATAACTTTCCGTTGTTTGACGAACGTTTGCGTCGCCAACCTTCACCAACTTCTCAAATGCTTGAATTTGCTGCAAGTATTAGCAATGCGGATGGCGTTTTGGTTGTAACTCCCGAATACAATGGCGGATATCCCGGCAGTCTGAAAAATGCCATTGATTTATTGTATGATGAATGGCATCGCAAACCTGTTGCCATAGCTACAGTTTCGGATGGGAATTTTGGAGGCTCACAAGTTATCACTTCGCTTCAGTTTGTATTGTGGAAAATGCATGCATGGACGGTTCCTGCAATGTTTCCTGTACCTAATGTAATTACTTCATTTGACGAAAATGGAAATCCTACCGATGAAACTGCTACCGGTAAAAGAGCTGCAGTTTTTATCGATGAATTACTCTGGTGTATAGAAGCCGGAGCCAGAATGAACAAAACATTGTAACTTTATTTAAAGATCGCTTTTTTGTTCACAATCATTGAAAACAACAACATTGTTCATCGTTACTTCGCCGTTGATGGTTGTAAGTTTTTCCCTGAAAGAAATATATCCGGGTGTTAATTTTTTTTGCAAATAAAAACCCAACCCTGTTAGTAATATCAGCCATAAAAATTCAATAAATACAAGCGGTTCTTTTCCAATGTCCTGAAAGTATGGAAAAACAATAACCAATGAAAACATACCTACCAGCCTTTGTGCATTCGGTTGAAATGTTACAACAGCCCAGAGTAAAAACAGATAAATCAAAGGAGATATCAAAATAATAATAATCATATCCCATTCCATGTTAATGGTTCTTGAAGCGAAAAATCCAGTAACCAATTCAAAAATAATGGTAACTATTAAAGCACCGATGAGGACGTTGTTGAGTGTTTTGAATTTCCTTTTGGTTTCAAGTGTAGGGATTGCCTTTACAATTTCTGCGATTTCAAGGTAAGATATGTCAGATTCCCGTTGAATAGCTGAATAAGTCTGATGCTGCGTTTTACCTTGTTGTATATATTGTTGTGCCAGTTTTCTGACTTCTCTTTTGGTCATTGTAGGATTATTTAGTTTCAAACTTCTTTCAATCTGAGTTTAATTGATAATATTTCATCTATCAAAAGTATAAAATTAAAAATCATAATGTGTTTTTATTTTTAAATAATTGTATAATACTTGAAAAAAGTGAAAATTTGGTTGATGAGTACGTTTGAATAGAATATGCAACCTTGTTGCATTCAGTCCATACAATTTTTAATGCAATAATACATTGTTTATCCTTTTTTTATTCATCTGGAAAAATAAAAAACCGCTTGAAAATGAGCGGTTTAATTAAATTATTGTAAAAATAAGATTATTCTGTATAAAGGTTTAATTCAGGATGTATTTCAGGTTCTTTTGGATTGTTTCCATATTTATTGGCACCAGTAGAACTGTTGGTGCAAACTAAAACCAGTAACCAGATGGCTCCGATAATAGGGATGATACCGATTAACATTATCCAGCCGCTTTTACCTGTGTCGTGCAATCTTCGTATGGTTAATGCTAATGAAGGTATTAAAACAAACAGTGCATATAATATATAGAATAATCCTTATGGTGATGGTTCAAAAGTAGTTCCTACAATATTATCCAATATTGCAGCAAAGATCGTAAAGATCGTACTGAAGAGGAAAAACATCCAATATTCTTTTCTTCTGGATCTGCCTTCGAAATTAGCATAATTTTTAAGTACCTGTAAATACCAATTCATAAATTTGTGTTTTTTAACGATTCTTACTTTTATAACTTTGCTGCAAAGTCCCTTTTTTAAAGTGGTTTCTGATCTCCACTTTTTGAAATCGTTAACAAATTTAATAATTATTTTTAATTTACAAAGTATTTAATGCGTTTTTAAATAGAAGTAATTAAAATAAAAGTTGATGAAATTTTAACAATCTGATTATGAATGAGAAAAAACAAAAAAGTTAGGAAGCAATTTCCATTCTTATTTTTCTGTTTTTGATTTTCTCATTTCTGATCAGTTCAATTGTATGTGAAATTTTGGTGGACTTGATAGCTGCATATGCAGAGTGATCCAAGATTTCTATCTTACCCAATTCTTCTTTCTGAAGATTTCCTTTTTGTAAAAGCATTCCCACAATGTCCATTTTGCTTATTTTGTCCTTTTTGCCAGCAGCAATATAAAGGGTTTTCCATTCATTGGAATCGGGTAAAACAAGTTTTTTTGGTAAGATTTCTTCCTCTGGTTTTGTATCGAGAAATTTTGGTAAATATTCTTTTTGATCCATTAAAAAATAGGCTGTTCCATTGGCGTTCATCCTTGCAGTTCTGCCATTGCGGTGTATCATTATTTCTTCGGTTGGAGGCAGGTGATAATGAATAATTACTTCCAGTTCAGGTATATCCAGCCCACGAGACGCAAGATCTGTAGTGATTAAAATATTAACACTTCCATTTCTTAATTTTATCAATGCTTTTTCTCTGTCAATTTGTTCCAAACCTCCATGATAAAATCCATGCTCAATTTTAAGGTTGCTCAATTGGTCTGAGATTCGTGAAACAGTCTCTCTGTGATTGCAAAATACAATACATGGTTTGGTGTTGATTTTGCCTAACAGCAGAATGAGGGCTTTTACCTTATCTTCACCTCCAACATTCACTGATTTTAAAATTAACGATGATCTTAATTGTTGGTGTTTATTGGTGTAATTGATGGCAACACTGTTACTCAATCCGACAAATTTAGGGATTTCATCCAATGCCGTAGCCGAAGTTAGAATTCGCTTATTTAGCTTTTTGCATTGTTTGATGATGAATTCCATTTCTTCTTTGTATCCCAACTCAAGAGATTTGTCAAATTCGTCCAAAATTAAGGTATGCACAAGGTTCAGCTGCAGGCTTTTCTGGTGTAAGTGCTGGACGGTTCTGCCGGGAGTTCCTACTAAAACTGCAGGTGGGATAATCAGGTTGTTTTCTTCGATACGCACAGAATGACCACCATAGCAGCAGCTTATTTTGTGGTTAGTGCTCATTTGTTTGAATACCTTTTCTATTTGAAGGGCCAATTCCCTGGAAGGTACCAATATTAATACCTGTACTCCTATATGATCTGTCTTTAGCAATTGCAAAACCGGAAGTAAAAAACCGAGTGTTTTCCCTGAACCTGTGGGAGAGATGAGGATGACATCATTTGGTTTGGGTATCGTTTCCATGCATGATTGCTGCATTTCATTTAATGCAGTAATATTGAAATTTGAAAGTATTGAGGGATAGTTCATTGTGAAAATTTGTTTGATGTATAAAGGTTGGTGTTTTATTGAGCCAAAGTCCAATTGCATAAAATGGATTTCAGTTGATGATATGTTATTTGTCTGATAACAGGTAATAGGCAAGTTTAGCTGCCATTTCCTGATAATTATGTTCATATTGAAAATTGAATTCGTTCTTTTTAAAATATGCGGTAATTGTTGTAGGTGGTAAAAATTCAATTTCAGTTTTTGGGTAACATTGAATAAGTCCTTCTACTTTAAACGACAATGGTGCAGCTTTAAAGCGTCCTTTGGTCTGTCTTTTGAGTATTGCAATCCTGTCCGGTTGGATTTTCTCAAAAAAAGAAAAGATGGTTGATTGAAATTCTCTGACTTTTGAGTTGTCAGTGTCGTCGTTTAGCGTAATATTTTTTAAGATGCCGGTCATATTGGAATAGTTTCCGTCAGCATCTTTTTCAAGCGCATAAAAAATTGCTTTTGTTTTGTCAATGTCGATACCGATTACTTTCATATTGCTTTGTTGGTTTTTAATGAACGCTAATAGCAGTATATCAATAACCTGTATTTATAATAAATTTTAGCAAAGGTAAGCTTTTTTCTTCAAAGTCATTTGATCAAATTAATGTAAATGATTTTAGGTTTAATGTGAAGCCAATTTTACAGATATCATTACGATAAAAATCTTTTTTTAGTATTTTCAGAAGGTAACATACAGCTTTCTCTTTTGCCGAAAAGGGTGAATCTTGTTTTGGCAACAAAATTATATACAAAATCACGCAGTGGAACTGGTACATAAATCAATAGGTAAAAAAGTTTCCAAATACCTCCGGTTTCTTTTAATACCTGCAATACAGCTGATGATTTCAAAAAGTATTGATCACCTTTTATAAAAACCAGTGTATCAAATTGATGGGTGGGTAAATTTAGTTTTTTTAAAATTGTTTGCCCGTAATCAGATTGCAAAGTTGCGAATTTTATTTTTGCAGCAGTATCCCTTTGAATGATAAATTGCACCATATTGTTGCATAAGTTGCAAACGCCGTCGAAGAGTAAAACAGAGTTATCGGTATTCTTCATTCAATTGTTAAATCATATTACAGTTTGAATCGATTTGCCTTTTTGCTTATTTATTGAGACAACTCATTCAGTTGATTAAAATTAAAATTATCATATTACTAAAACATTAGCAATAAAAAAGTTAACTATTTTTGATAAAATCTTAAGAATGCTTTCAATTGAATTTGTTAGCATATTAAATAATCATAAATAATAAGAAAGCAAGACTGTTATTTCTTTGAAACCGGTTTTATAAATGCTGTACTTTTTAATCTGTCTGCTTTGTTAAAATCAAGCATCCATTTAGGATAGGAGCGGGGAGGAGCACTCACTTTATCCAGTATTTCAATTTCATCCGATGACAATTTAATATCCACAGCTTTTAAATTTTCTTCTAATTGACTTTCTTTGTTGGTTCCAATGATTACCGAAGCTACTGGTTTTTTATGCAACAGATAGCTCAATGAAATCTGTGCCGGTGTTGCATCGTGTTTTTGAGCTATTTCAGTAACTTTATCTAAAATGCCAAATGCTTTTTCTTCATCAATCTGAATAAAATTATACTCTTCACGATTTCTTCTTCCTTCAGCAGAATGATCGCCTTTTTTGTATTTGCCTGATAAAAATCCAGCGCCCAATGGCGACCAGGGAGTAATGCTCATTCCCTGATCTTCGAGCAATGGAATTAATTCTGTTTCAACATCTCTTGAAATTAATGAATAAAATGCCTGAAGCGTAATAAATTTTTCAAGGTTTAGTTTCTCGGAAATGGCCAATGCTTTCATCAGTTGCCATGCATAAAAATTGCTGCATCCCAGGTATCTGACTTTGCCTTGTCTCACAAGGTCGTTCAATGCCCTTAAGGTCTCTTCTAATGGAGTAAATGGATCAAAACTATGAACAATGTAATGGTCGATATAATCCGTTTTTAAGCGTTTTAAACTGTTTTCGCAACTACTGATAATGTGCCGTCGGCTTAAACCCACATCATTGATTTCGTTACTCATTCTCCCTCTGACTTTTGTAGCGATTACAATGTTATCTCTCTTTTTGTCATGTAAAGTATTCCCCAGGATTTCTTCTGATTTTCCATAAGAATATACATCGGCGGTATCAAAATAATTAATACCGCCATCAATGGCTTTATCGACCAATTTTTGGGCAGAATCCAAAGATAAGTTTCCTATGCGTTCCCAATAACCGTGTCCTCCAAAGGTCATCGTTCCAAAACATAATTCTGAAACCAATAAACCGGAGTTTCCTAACAGATTGTATTTCATATAGTGTTTTTTTTATTTGTTGAGATTGTATTTTTCAAGAAATAATACCATGTCCGTCCAGGAAGCTTTATCCGCAGCTTCATTGTAAGCAATCGGGATTTTGAATTTTTCGCCGATTTCAGTAGAAGCCTTATTGGTAAAGGCATGGGTTGCACCTTTGTATTCTTTAAAAGTATAAGTTGCTTTGATGTTATTCATTTCATTTTTAAAATTGGTGACATCTTTAGCGGTTACAAATTCATCGGCAGAGCCGTGCAATACCAATACTTTTGTATTTAATATTTCTGGAGTTGCTTTAAAATCAGCAAGTCCTGCATGAAATGCAACAACTGCCTGAACTGGAACTCCCATGTTGGCAGCAATTAAAGCAACAGAACCTCCAAAACAATATCCAACCGCAATAACTTTTGATTTGTAAACCATGGGAAATTTAATTACCGATTGATAAGCTGCATTGAATCTTTCCTTTAATAAATCTGGATTTTTGTAAAGTTCACCGGCAGCAGCCTGGGCATCTACCGGATTGTCTAAAACCTTTCCTTCGCCATACATATCAGCGCAGAAAGCAACATAACCCATTTCAGCAAACATCCTGGCCCTCATCCGGGGATATTCATTTAATCCCCACCATTCATGAACAATAATAACGGCAGGCATTACTACTTTTGATGCATCATTATAATAGAAGTAACCAACCATATTTGTATTACCAGCCATATAATTCAATTTTTTTTCAACAATGGTTGCAAAAGAAGTGTGGAAAAATGCAGTTAATACAATGGTAATTAGAAAAATTTTTAGTAAAGTTTTCATGGCTTTTTATTTTAAAGATTCTTAAATGAGTTTAATTATCAAAATCTTTAAACAAAAATCTTAATCCGAAAGTTCATTTTTATTAAAAAATTAAAAAATTTAAATGGCTGATTTTACATCTGCAATAAATATAGATAAGATTTTGCAAAATACAACTAATTTTCAGTCATTGACAAATAATGGAATTTTTTCGATGAATCAACGTTTCCAAGCGCATCCTATAAAATTAAAAAGACCTGAAATGTAAATTTTCAGGTCTTTAGAAAGTTATTTGGTTATATAAAACTAATCAACCATATTATTTTTGAATGATAAGTTTTTGTTGTCCTGACCATTTTTCTGATGAAATTTCAACAGTGTACATTCCGCTTTTCAGTTCCTCAATATTGATTTGCTGTTGTTTGTTTTTCAGGTTGATGGTTTTTATAAGCTCTCCGGAAATGGTATATATATTCATTTTCATATCGGAAGTGATGTTTTGATCCATGTTTAAATTGATATAATCTGATGCAGGATTAGGGAAGATATTCAATTGATTTTCAGTTCTGTTTTCTTCCATTCCTAAAGTTCCACCATTGGTTGTTTTTAAAATTTTACCATTCGCACCTACTGCAAAACCAGTTGTTGTACTTGTAAAAAAAACAGCATTTAAAGTACTTGTAGTTCCGCTTGGTTGACTAGCCCATGTGGTTCCACCATTGGTTGTTTTCAGTATTTTCCCGTTCCAGCCTACTGCATAACCAATGGTAGCGCTTCCTTTAGGAGCGAACGTTATAGAATACATCACACCTGTAATTCCACTGTTAAGTTGTGACCATGTGGAACCGCCATTGATTGTTTTAAGAATTTCTCCACTGTTGCCAATAGCAAAACCTGTACTTGTACTGGCAAAATATACTGAATACATCGCATAACCGGTTGGAATGGATTGAACCGTCCAGGTGGTGCCTCCGTTAATAGTTTTGATAATTCTACCACCTGTGCTTTCACCACCCACTGCATATCCTGTATTGGCATCCAGAAAATAGACTGAATTAAGCCAGGTAGTTACACCGCTGGTTTGTGCTGTCCAGGTTGATCCTGCATTGGTTGTTTTAAAAATTACACCACCGCCTGCTGAAGAATAACCACCCACTGCATAACCTGTATTGGCATCTGTAAAATAAATCCCTCTCAACGATTCTGTAGTCCCTGTTGTTAATGGAGTCCAATTAGTTCCACCATTGGTGGTTTTTAAAATTATTCCACCTCCACCTGTAACATATCCTGTAGTTGCACTGGTGAAATAAACTGAATTTAATATTGTAGTAGTTCCACTGTTTTGTGCAATCCAGGTCGTTCCTCCATTGGAAGTTTTTAAAATGGTTCCTTCAAGACCCACTGTGTAGCCTGTATTGGCATCTGTAAAATAAACGGATTTTAATTCAGCTGTGGTTCCGCTGTTTTGTAATGTCCATTGAGCATTCGTATTGATTGTCAATGCAATTAATACTGTAAAAAGGAGTATAAAATTTTTCATAAAATATGGTTTAAATTTTAGTGCAGATATTGCACTATTAGTTGATGTTCGAATTAATATGATGTTGTTACAATTAAAAATATTCAAATAAAATAATAATCAGGAAATACTTTTTTAGTGCTTTTAAATAGTTGTATTTTCTGAATAGAGAATGAATTTTTCTTTACGCAAAAGTAGTCATTTTCGATGACAAAATACACTTTAGCAATTGTATTTATTAATAAGAAAACCAAACTAAGCAATTGCTTCTTTTAATACAATTATAACCTATTCAAATCTTTGTATGCTATTTTCTTTTGAATTAATATCTTATCAGCATCATAGTTAATATTACCAATCAATGAAAATTCCATGGTTTTATCCTTTAGTATTTCATTCATTGTTTTGTTAGCTTTAGATAGTTTTCTGAAATCGTTGATCAGGCTTTCCAGTAAATGCTCATTACTATAATTGTTTTTTTGTTTTATATCTATCTAGAATAAATCATTTCTGACTATGATGATATTTTTGTCACTTTCGCTTTTAGAAATTAGCAGATTATCATGCGCAAAAACATAATTTTCACTAATGGCATTCATTTTCTTTTTAATCAGATTCCGTTCATCCCTGATAATCCTATAATTTTGATATGTAAAAATGGCAATTACTGCAATAATTGGAATGAAATCCTCAAAATGAATGCCTTCATCGGATGATTTTCTAAGGATGAGTAAGATAATTACTCCTGAAAAAAAACCAGTTAGTATTTTTAGTAGATGTTTTTGCATAAATTGGTTTTATTTTTAAAAATTCATCAGGTTGAGTGGTTATTAATGATCAATATTTTTGATTTCCTTTTGAAGATGTAAAGATGATAAGATTATACATCCAGTTTTTCATACACCGAATTCTGGCTTTTGTATTCGGGTACGATTTCTTTCATTTTCTTAACGAGTTCAAAATTATCCTGATTGGCAATCAAAGCTAAGAGTTCCGCAAGTTGAACAGGGAATATTTTTTCGTCTAATTCTCTTACTTTAGCAATCATTATTTTGGGATGATGGGTGGCTATGGTGTTTTCCTTATTATTCAGGAGTTCTTCATACAGCTTTTCTCCAGGACGCAATCCTGTGTATATAATCTGAATATCTTTGCCGAGGGTTAAATTAGAGAGTTTGATCATTTTTTTAGCCAAATCAACAATTTTAACCGATTCACCCATATCGAAAATATAGATTTCTCCTCCCTTACCCATACTTCCTGCTTCTAGCACCAATTGGCAGGCTTCGGGAATGGTCATAAAGTAGCGGGTGATATCGGGATGTGTAATCGTTACAGGACCTCCTTTTAAAATTTGTTCGTTAAACAATGGGATTACCGATCCATTGGATCCCAATACATTTCCAAAACGGGTTGTGATAAATTTGGTAACTCCTTTTTGATTCAATGTTTGTACATACATTTCGGCAATACGCTTGCTGGCTCCCATTACATTGGTAGGATTGACAGCTTTGTCGGTAGATACCATCACAAATTTTTCCACGCCCATTTCTACCGAAAGGTCGGCCAGCAGTTTGGTCCCTCTGATATTGGTTGTAACAGCTTCATAAGGATTTTCTTCCATAACCGGAACATGCTTGTAAGCAGCAGCATGAAATACTAAATTGGGTTTGAAATGTTCAAATATCTTACGCATTCGTGTTTCGTTCTTGATATCAGCCAAAATAAATTCAAAGTGAGATGATTTATGTTTTTCAGCCAATTCTACTTCCAGATTGTACAATGGTGACTCCGCCTGATCGATAATGATGATTTGTTTATGTGGAAAAGCCGCAATCTGACGAACCATTTCGCTGCCGATAGAGCCACAGGCACCTGTTATAAGTATGGTTTTGTCGGCAAGTTCTGTACTGATTTTATGTTTGTCGAGATTGATAACTTCTCTTTCAAGCAGATCATCAATTTTTACTTTTTTAATCTGTTTAAAACTGAGTTCTCCATTAATCCATCGACTTACCGGAGGAATACTCAATATTTTTGTATCATTTGCCAGGCATGTCTCTATAAGTTGTTGTTTGCGTGAAGTACTTATCTTCTGAACCGCAAGAATCATGTGAGCTATTGTGTTAGTGGAAAGAATTTCAGGAATTTTGTCAGCAGGATAAATAGGGATGTTAACAAGTTTTTTGCCCACTTTTTTTTCGTTATCATCAAAAAAAGCAATCACTTTGTATTTAGAACCGGCATCTCTGTCTAACGCCTGTTTGGCAATTACACCAGCTTCGCCTGCTCCAAAAATAACCACATTGGTTTTTTCGCGATTTGGATTCAGGTATTCAGCGTAGGCAAGTTTTACCATCATGCGCAAAGCGATCATCACGAAGGTAGTTATCAGAAAATCAATGATGATGATTGAAAATGGGATGATAAATATATGTTGATGCATATAATAAGTAAACAAATTGACGATTACAAAAAAGATGCTTCCAAAAAAAAGGATAAGGAAAAGGCGTAAAGCGTCTTCGGTACTTGTGTAGCGGATAACTCCGATATATGAACGGGTTATCACAAAACTGATAAGACGCACTGTAAGGATGATGCCCAGTACTATAGGAAAATCGAGCATTTCAGACAATGGGATGGAAAAGTTAAAACGCAATAAAAAAGCCAGAATAACTGAAAATAAGCAAATAGCGATATCAATTATTAAAATAATCCAGGATGGCGTATTTCTTTTGAAAAAAAACATAGTGAATTTTTTTTATGAATTAAAAAAACAAAGGTAAAGAAAAAACAATACAAAGTTGATATCTTACAGTGAAATTAGCTGCTAAATCTCATCGTAGAATCCGAAATCATCCATTTTTTTATGAGAAAGGCATACTAATTTTTAATAATTGCTTTCAATGGATTATGCTTTCATTTTTTTTAATTTAGCGGAAAATCTTTAAAAACCATCTTCAGTTGTAGAATATTTTATACCTTTGTTTTCTCAAATTTTTAGATCATTCATCATAAAATAATAATCAAATCAATGAAAACTACAGCATTTACAAAATTTCACATCGAATTGGGAGCTAAAATGGTTCCGTTTGCAGGATACAATATGCCTGTTCAATATGAAGGTTTAGTTGCAGAACATAATACTGTTAGAAAAGCAGTAGGTGTTTTCGATGTATCGCACATGGGCGAATTCTGGGTAAAAGGGCCAAAAGCTTTTGATTTTATTCAAA
Source organism: Bacteroidales bacterium (assembly GCA_038204725.1). Lineage (GTDB taxonomy): Bacteria > Bacteroidota > Bacteroidia > Bacteroidales > JACABE01 > JACABE01. The sequence goes on from JBBRCQ010000061.1 coordinate 12,841, forward strand.
GAGTTACTTCCAATGATGTATCCGCTTTGTTTGATGGCAAAGTTCAGTATTCGTGTTTCCCTAATGGCAAAGGTGGTATTGTAGATGATTTGTTGGTTTATCGTATCAATGAAATAACGTATTTACTGGTAGTAAATGCAGCCAATATCGACAAAGATTGGGCATGGTGTTTACAACAAGCAAAGGAAATGGGTTTGGAAATCGGAAAAGAATTGTACAATGCTTCCGACGAAATTGCACAATTGGCTATACAAGGTCCATTGGCATTGAAAGCCATGCAAAAACTAACCGATACTTCAGTTGAAGACATGGAATATTATACTTTCAAAAAACTTACATTTGCAGGTGTAAAAGATGTAATATTCTCAACAACAGGTTATACCGGTTCGGGTGGTTGCGAAATTTACATGGCCAACGAAGATGCAGCTAAAATATGGAAAGCAGTTTATGAAGCAGGTGAAGAATTTGGTATCAAACCTATCGGATTGGGTGCCCGCGATACATTGCGCATGGAAATGGGATTCTGTTTATATGGTCATGATATCAATGATACTACTTCTCCTATTGAAGCAGGTTTAGGCTGGATTACCAAATTTACAGATGCTAAAAACTTTGTTGATAAAGATATCTTATTGGAACAAAAGAAAAACGGCGTTCAACATAAACTGGTAGGTTTCGAAATGATCGACAGAGGTATTCCTCGTCAACATTACGAAATTTGTGATGCAAAAGGTGATGTAATAGGTGAAGTAACTTCAGGGACAATGGCACCATCATTGGGTATCAATATTGGGATGGGTTATATCAATACTCCGTTTGCAAAATCTGAAACAGAAATCTATGTTAAGATTCGTGAAAAATTATTGAAAGCCAAAGTGGTAAAAATGCCATTTTATAAAGGTTAATAGGTTATTTAATAAAAAGTAAAAGCCCGACAATTTTATAATTGTCGGGCTTTTTTATGTATATACTATAACTTAATCACTAATCACTGTCCACTATTCACTATCCACTATCCACTATTCACTATTCACTATTCACTGTTCACTGTTCACTAAATCAATATTTATCACTAAAATCAAATTCTTTATCTTCGTTTTTGATTTCCTGGTTGAACTTTTTGCAATCAATTCTGTCGGAAATATCTACAGATGGTTTTTCAAAATTGTTTTTAGGAATGTTGAGGGATTTATCAGCCCACACTTTTTTCATGTATAGAGCCCAGATAGGTAATGCCATGTTGGCACCTTGTCCAAGGGTAATGCTGCGGAAGTGAATGGATCTGACTTCACCGCCAACCCAAACACCAGTGGTTAATGCAGGTGTAATACCCATAAACCAGCCATCTGAATTGTTTTGTGTTGTACCTGTTTTTCCGGCAATTGGCGCATCTAAACCAAATTTGTAGCGCAATCGTGCTCCTGTGCCGCTTTCAACAACTCCTTTCATGAGTTCCGTCATCAGGTAAGCCGTAATGTCACTCATGGCTTCCTTTTGCTTAGGGATGAAGTTTTCAATGACGTTGCCATTTTTATCTTCGATACGGGTAATAAAAATAGGTTCTATATAAACGCCTTTGTTGGCAAAAGTACTCATGGCGCCTGTCATTTCATAAACCGAAAGGTCGGGAGTGCCCAGACATAATGCAGGAACCGGGTCAATAGGACTGGTTATACCCATTTTTCTGGCCATGTTAATTACAGCAGCTGGCGAAAAGCGTTTCATTAAATAGGCTGAAACATTGTTTACCGAATTAGCCAATGCCCATTTCAGTGTGATCATTTCGCCTTCGCGTTTATCGTCCGCATTTTGTGGTGTCCAAGTGGTTCCGTCACCCAAATCAAAAGTCACAGGAAGATTCGGTACCTCTGTACATGGTGAAAACTCTCCTTCCTGCATGGCCAGGGTATATACAAAAGGTTTAAACGTAGAACCAACTTGCCTTTTCCCTACTTTTACATTGTCGAACTGAAAATGTTTATAGTTAATACCACCAACATAAGCCCTTACGTAACCGGTTTGAGGTTCCATCGACATGAGCCCGGTATGCAAAAACCATTTATAATATTTTAAGGAATCGTAAGGTGTCATGATGGTATCTCTATCGCCTTTCCATGTAAATACGCGCATAGCAACCGGTGTGTTAAATGCTTCCAGAATTTCTTCTTCACTGGCATTGTTCTCTTTCATGCGACGGTAACGGTCAGAAGTTCTCATGGAAGATTGATATACTGATTTTATTTCTTCGTCAGTGAGTTGTGAAAAAGGAGCATTTTTCAAGCCTTTCCAATGTTTGTAAAAAGCAGGTTGCAAATCTTTGCCCAGATGCTCTGCAACTGCTTCTTCGGCATATTTCTGCATTTTATAATTGATGGTTGTATATATTTTTAACCCATCTTTGTAAAGATTATATTTACTCCCATCCGGTTTTTTGTGATTTTCACACCATTCATTCAAATAAAGGCGTAGATATTCCCTGAAATAAGTACCGTAACCCGCACTGTGATCCTGAAGTGTATAGCCAGTCATATCTAGCGGAAGTGCCCTCAGCGAATCATATTGTTCTCTGGTAATAAAGTCGTTTTTCCTCATTTGATTCAACACAACTTCACGCCTTTTCTTTGCATTTTCAGGGTTTTTGATAGGGCTGTAAAATGTTGGTGCTTTTAATATACCTACCAAAAGGGCTGCTTCTTCAATCTTTAGCGAATCAGGATTTTTATTAAAAAAAGTCCGGGCAGCTGTCTTGATACCAAAAGAATTACTTCCAAAATCAACTGTGTTGAAATACATGGCAATAATTTCCTCTTTTGTATAATTGCGTTCAAGTTTGGCAGCCACAATCCATTCTTTAAGCTTGGTAAACACCATTAATATTTTGTATTGGTTTTTGTCGCGAGGGAACAGATTTTTAGCCAGTTGTTGTGTAATAGTACTCCCTCCACCTGAACTTTTGTTGCGACCGATGATGGTTTTACCTAAAACTCTGAAAATACTCCGCATATCTACTCCTGAATGCTTCTCGAAACGGGCATCTTCGGTGGCAATCAGGGCATTGATCAATGCCGGAGACAATTCATTGTAATGCGTATTGCTACGGTTTTCGATATAATATTTTCCTAAAATCTGCTGGTCAGCAGTAATGATTTCTGAAGCTAAATTGCTTTTAGGATTTTCCAATTCTTCGAAAGAAGGCATAAATCCAAGCCAACCCAATGATAACATGGTGAACAATAAAACTATAAATAAGAACGCCGAAGCAACGAAAATCCAAAAACGTTTTACATAGATTTTGAAATTCGTTGAATTTCCGGAAGACTTTTTAGGCATAGAGAAAATTATTAATTGTTTTTATTCTTTTCAATTCTAAATCCTATTGATTTGATACCTGAAATTTGTTTTTCCCGCATAGCATGTTCAATTTCAAATAGATATTTTCCTTTCATTGGAAAGATGGCAGCTTTTTTAAAGAGAATTTTATTATCTTTAATTTTCCCATTTCCCTTTCCGTACCATTTTCCTTGATTATCCGCTAAAATACACTCCAAGGTGTCAATAGCAATTTCACCGTCAGGGAAATTGGTTTTGATAAATAAAAAGAAATTACTGTATTTGTAATCAGTTGTATTTCTTACATTCACATAAAATCCAAAAGAAGAAATCGTATCCTCAATCTGAACTTCTACTTTTAAATTTTCCTTTACATCCCAGGCAGTTTCGTTCACATCCATGCTTTTGTCAATCACCGGAGGCTCGTTACAGGAGTATAATAGCACTGTCAATAAAGCAATCATCAAAAAAACCGAAATTTTATTTAATATAGTAAACATAAAAGATTGTTTTAGTCAAATCTGGTTAAATCGTCTTGTCCGATGAAGTTTTCAAAATCTTTCTTGGTTTCTTTTTTGACAGTATAGTCATCCAATTTGGTTACTTTTCCGCCTTTTCCATTGATTTTGATGATTTCTTTTACTTTATCGATAGGTATTTCGAAAAAAGTGGAATAGTCGTTGGCATAGTTGTACCATATTGTCTTTTTATATACGTCTATTTTGTTGAAAATGCCATCTCCTTTGGTAGTTCTTAAAATAAAATCTGTTGGAGGAAATTCTTTCAATGCATCAGCATAGGAATCGCTTTCATAATTGAGGCAACATTTAAGTTTACTACATTGGCCGGCTAATTTTTGAGGATTCATCGACAATTGTTGAACCCTGGCAGCATTGGTACTTACCGATTTGAAGTTGGTCAGCCATGTAGAACAGCAAAGCTCTCGTCCGCAAACTCCAATTCCACCTAAACGACTTGCTTCCTGGCGAACCCCAATCTGTCGCATTTCAATTCTGACTTTAAATTCGTCGGCCAAAGTTTTAATTAACATTCTAAAATCCACTCTGTCGTCGGCTGTATAATAAAATACAGCTTTTGTGTTATCTCCCTGGTATTCAACGTCATTTAATTTTAGATTGAGTTTGTGCTCAAAGGCAATTTTCTTGGCTTTCACCATGGTTTTGTCCTCATTTTCAACGGCGATGATCCATTTTTCAATATCTGTTGGTTTCGCTTTTCGATATACTTTTTTGATGGTATCAATTGTAGGATTTACGTTTTTTTTCAGCATCTGTATTCTTGCTGCTTCACCTGTTAAGGAAACTATCCCAATATCATGACCTGGCATGCCTTCTACGGCAATAAATTCACCTTCAAAATATTCAATTTCATCTGTAATCCGATAGAATTCTTTTCTGCTATTTTTAAACCTAACTTCAATGCAATCAAAAGTTTTGTACGTTTGGGGTTGCTCAATTTTTTTCAGCCAGTTGTATGCGTCCAGTTTACAGCATTTATGAGAAGTGTTTTCATCACATTTCTCTGTATTCTTTATAGGATGACAACAGCCTCTGGTTAGAAAACTGTTGTTTATATCATTGTTTTTTGTATCTTCCATTTTGTAATTTATCAAAGTACAAAAGTAGCATTTTTAAAGTTAATAAATCTGCTGCATTTGAATGAACTGTGTTTTTTAATTTTTATTGTTAAGTAATTTGTGCATTTTCAACGATAAATCCATAAATAATATATTTGGATTTGCATTGCGTTCGATATGGTAAATTGCTTTGTTTAATTCTTCGGAAACCGATTCAATGTTTTGAAAATTGATAAATTTATAAAATTTAGCAATAAAAGTGGATTCGTCGTGCGAAAGTTTTACAAGTTCATTTTGATTGAAATGAATCAAAACACAATAACGGGCTATTTTTAACGAGTAATTTAAAAAGTTTTTTTGCTTTTCCCTACCAATTTTTGCCAACGTACTCACCAATGAATTCAGCCCTTCCACTGTACTGGTTTTTGTTATCACTTCATTGGTAGTTCCTTTATAACAACCTCTCAACCAATTGATCAACAAATCAGTATTAAACTTTTCTTCTTCAGTATTATTTAATATTTTTAATGCTTCGGCATAATTTCCGTCGGCATGACTTGCAATAAACTGAGCTGTTTTAGGGTCGATATCCTGATGCCGGGTAAGCTTTTCCAAAATTTCATCATCTTTGATTTTTGAAAGCTTGATCAATTGTGTACGCGATAAAATGGTGGGCAATATCTGATCGTGGTTTTCTGATATCAATAAGAACAATGTTTTCTCGGGTGGTTCTTCCAGTATTTTTAGAATCTTGGGTGCAGCAGAATGGTATAATTTTTCCACCATCCATATAATCATTATTTTATATTCAGATTCATAGGTTTTGAAACTGAGAATTCGGTTGATTTCATTGCAATCGCGTACATTTATAGATCCTTGTTTGTTTTCTATACCTAATTTTTCAAACCATTCATTCAGGTCTACATAATAGTTTTTTTCAATTAAAAATTCTCTCCACTCAGTCAAAAAATTATCACTAAAATTGTTTTTCGTAACTTTTTTTGTAGTTGCATTTGGAAAAACGAAATGTACATCGGGATGAATTAACTTGTTGAATTTTATGCATGAACGACATATTCCACAAGCATCACCTTGTAAACCCGAAGGATGATTGGACGGATATTGTAGTTTGTTTTCGCAATTCAAATAACGACTGTAAGCAATTGCCAATGCCAGTTTCCCAGAGCCTTCAGGGCCTAAAATTAATTGAGCATGACTAACTCTATTGTCCGTTACGGTTTGTATGAGTTTATTGATTATCTCTTTATGTCCTATAATATCTTTAAAAAGCATATTCCTTCATTTTATTTTTAAAATAGAAGCTCTATTTTTAAAAGTTTGTCAGCAATACAAAATCAATTTTTAAATTTTAAAACAATTTTATTTATTTACTTCCTTAAACTTATTTTATAAACTTTTAGCTGTCATCCTTATAAACTGATTTTCTACTGCGAAATTAAATTAATTTTTCAAAATTTCCTATTATAATATGAATGTAAATTTTGATTAGTTAAAATTTTGACTAATTTTGCACCTGAAATCGGGGAGTAGCGCAGTTGGCTAGCGTACTTGTCTGGGGGACAAGGGGTCGTGAGTTCGAGTCTCATCTCTCCGACCAAAAAGCAGTATTGTAATGATACTGCTTTTTTATTTTAATGAAGTTGGAAAAACTCAGGTTTTTTTTGCTTGTTATATTCTTTCTTCTTTCTACTTATTTCTTTCTACTATCTACTTCCTTCTGACTTCGGTCTTCCGATCCCGAATCGCTTAGCTTTCGGGCTTTCTTTCCGCTCAACTTCCGACTTAATCCAATTTAAGTACTGCCAAAAATGCCGATTGAGGCACTTCTACATTTCCTACCTGACGCATGCGTTTTTTGCCTTTCTTTTGTTTGTCCAGCAATTTACGTTT
>JBBRCQ010000062.1:0-19376 GCA_038204725.1 Bacteroidales bacterium
TAAAATATGAATTGAATCAAATGATTAGTTTAAAAATTTAATTTCATGAAAACTATTTTATCAAAAATTTCACTTTATAAGAATTCAATTAAGAGAAAATGGAATTTACAAAATACGACATTATATTGTTTTCATTACTTATTAGATGTTTTTTCAACTGATTTTAGATTTTAAAGTTTTATAAATTTATTTCAATTATCAAAGATCAGCTTTCTTTTAATTATTCAATTCCCGAAAAATGTTTCATAAACTGAACCCTTAAATATGCAGGGGTATTTCCTGTTTTCTTGTAACTCATCTTACCGCGGAAAGATTCAATATTCTGAAAATTGTTTTTTTGCATCCAATCTTCTAACTCTTTCAACATCGAACCAATATGAGAAAATCCTTTTTCATATAAAACAGATACAACCTGTGTTGCTTTGGCACCGGCCAATAACTGTTTGATAACAGCTTTCCCGTCGTGAATACCCGTAGAAGCTGCAACATCACAGTAAAGTTTATCTGATAATAGGGCTACCCAACGCAAAGAAGTGGAAATATCACCAGGTTGACTGTATACATTGCTATTAGTGATTGTAAAATTGTCGATATCAATATCTGGTGAAAAGAAACGGTTGAAAAAAACCAATCCGGAGATGCCTGTCCAGGAAAGTTTCAACATCATTTTTGCAAGTCCCGAAAAATAAAAACTCGTTTTTATAGCAATGGGAATACTAACTTGTTTTTTAACTTCACTAATAATGTCAAAATAAACTTTTTCATTTTGTTCACTCGAGTTGTTCACATCAGATGGCAACAAAAAGATATTCAGTTCCAGTGCATCGGCACCTGCATCCTGTATTTTTTTTGCATAAATAGTCCATTGTGATGAAGATACACAATTAATACTTGCAATAACAGGAATTTTAACTGCTTTTTTACAATCTTTAATCAAAGTTAAATAACTTTCAAACGAATGTTGCTCCGAATAATTTTTAATATAATCTAATGCTTCCGGATAGGCAAAAGAATCATCGTTCTGATTTAGGAATTTATTAATATCATGTAAAATTTGTTCTTCAAATATTGATTTCAGCACTACAGCTGCAGCACCATTTTTTTCAATTTCAATTATTTTTTCAACAGAACTTGTTAACCCGGAACTTCCTACAATAATAGGATTTTTCAAAGCCAAGCCCATATAATTGGTGGATAAATCTATCATTTTTTTGTATTTTTAGTGTTGTATATATTTTTAACAAAATTATAAATTCATTTTTATTTTTATTCATTTATCTGCATTTTTATTTACAATGGATTTATTTACTTAAAATATTATCAAGTTCAGAAAGCTTACCATCCGTTAATGCAGGTTTAATTTGCAGAATATGAGCCATTAGAGCATACAAATGGATATTTAAAAACGTATTTCTTTTAAAATTCTTTTTAAATGCTGGACCATAAGCATAGAAAATACCGTGCATATCCATATTTTCGTTATCATAACCATGCGTACCACCAAAAGGAAGTTTTTCATTTTTACGGGAAATACTCCAACTGCTATCAGCAAGTACAACAATATCGCCAATACGCTGATTATGTCTGTAATGAAAACGGGTGGGAACATCCTGTTTTTTCCAAACCTGTAAATGTGGTTGTTTTTTTAATGACCCAACAATAGAATCAATGCAATGTTCTGCAGCAATGATCGAATAAACCGGGTTGTAACCATATATTTCCCTGACCCATTCAGGTTTTATACAATCCTCCAGAATAATATTCTTCTGACTGTTTAGTTCAGACATACCGTGGTCGGAAGTTATAATTACATTGATCTGATTTCCAATAGGAAGACTTTTTAATTGATTGACAAAAACCCATACTAAACTATCCAGATAATTTACCATCGAAATGGTTTCTTTACCATAAGGTCCGAAACTATGACTTATACCATCCGGTTCCGGCAGATAAAAAAGCAGCAGATGTGGTCGTTCTTTCTCTGGCAATTGCAGCCAATACATCACAGTATCAATTCTTTGATGGAATGGAATCTTATTTTCATAGACCTTCCAGTATGTTGGTTGAATTCCTTTAATGGGCGCTTCGGAACCTACCCAATAAAAAGCAGCAGTTTTTACACCTTGTTTTTCGGCTGTAACCCAAATGGGTTCACCTCCATAAAACCTTGCATCCATCACCGAATTGCGATCACCTATACTATAGGTTTGTTTCAATTCAGTATCATAGAATTTATTTTGAACAATTCCATGGTTCTCAGGATACAAACCTGTTGCCATGCTGTAATGATTAGGGAATGTAACTGTAGGAAAACAGGGTTGTAAGGATTTTGCTTTCACACCTATTGCGGCAATGGAATCAAAATGAGCTAAATGATAACGTTCAGGATAATCCCATCGAAATCCATCCAGAGAAATGATGATCAAATAGGGTTGATTATCAGCATTTGATTGTGCAAAAAGCTGAAATGTAATGATTAAAACTGTCGATAAAACTAAAATATTCTTTCTCATTTCAAAACAGTTAGCGTTAACAATTCGTAATTAGCTATTAGCAATTTCAGTAACTACTAACCGGTTAATAGTTACAATAATCAGTTGAGTAAAAAGTGAGGTATTTCAACATCGTTTTCCTGAAGTCAGGAAAACGATGTTGAATTTCACTCTTGGATTTAGAGACTACATTTTTCTTCATGCGAAAGTAACTCTTAAAATTCGGGTATTGACAAGTTCTATTTCAACAGGAAATCAATATTTTCGCCTACTTGAACTTCAAAAGCAGGTTTACCATATTTAAATATCCGCATTTGACGTTTGCCATGAAGTGAATAGGTATTACCTTCAACCAGTATATAAGTAGCTTCGCGCAAACCGACAATATAAATATCTTTGTTTACTTGCATAAATTCTTCAATTCTTTGTTCACGGGTTTCGCCACCATGACCTTCAGGATTTGCATCCAAATAATGTGGATTGATTTGAAACGGAATCAATCCTGTACAGTTAAAACTTTCAGGTTCAATAATGGGCATGTCGTTGGTAGTTTTCAATGAAGGACAGGCAACATTAGAACCGGCGCTCCAACCCATATAAGGAGTTCCATCCAGCGCTTTGTTTTTAATTGCTTCCATTATTTTTAATTTGTGCATCATATACACCAAATGAAATGTGTTTCCGCCTCCAACTGCAATGGCTTCAGCTTCATTCACAGCTTTAACAGGATCTGCTTCATTATGAATACCATAAACACTGCTTCCCAATTCAGCAAAAACTGAATTGACTTTTGCAGTATACTCATCATAAGTAACACTCACTCCTGCATAGGGAATAAACAAAACTTTTTTAATACCATTGACTTCTAAAAAATCTTTAATGGCTTGTCGTGGCCAGCCTAAATAATCTTCACCTGCATTGGTTGAATTGCTGATTAATAAAAGTTTTTTTTTCATATTATATTTATTTAATGATTAAAATTTCACACGTAATGATTGCAGAATATACAAAAACAGACTACGATTATGCTACAAAAATAATTAAAAATAACGAACAAAATATCTCCATTTTTAAAAATTAAATCATTGGATAAAAACTGATCCTCTATTAACAAACACAAAATCATGTTATCAAAAGAGATTTTTTTTTAACATTTAATTAATATAATAATTTTCAGCAACTTACGTTTATTATTTTAATGCAAGTAATCTTGCATTGAAACATAATTATTAATAAATTTGCAAAAAATTACATATCATTCAAATGAAACGAGCCAGGAGAAATTATAATACACGCATTGATGTTTATTTGGCGAAACGAAGTTCACGAATACCTTTAATAATAAATAAACCTGTGAGTAATTCTCCCAAATAATCGGGACAGGCTATCGGCGAAATTAAAATAGGATTAATTAATACAACATACCTAACATTAAACACTTCAGTTATTTAATGAAAAACATACAGATGAAAATCATATCAGGAAGAATATTCTTTATAATTGCACTTGTTTGCTTTTATATTCCTTCGATTGCACAGGAATGGGTAGAAAAAATGCAAAATCCGGACATTAACTTTAAGGAGGTTCAGGCATCGTTTAATAATTATTGGAAAGGCAAAGAAGTTAGCAGATCAAAAGGCTGGAAACAATACAAAAGATGGGAAAACTTTGTGCAACCCCGTGTTTATCCTACAGGAAAAAGGATAGAAATGGAAACTGCATGGAAAACATTTAACGAATATAAAAACAAAAATGCTTCTAAATCAACAACTTCTTCTAATTGGCAGCCTTTAGGACCGTTTTCACCTCCTGCTAATGGTGGTGATGCCGGAAGATTGAATTGCGTGGCATTTCATCCAACCAATATGAATATTATTTATATTGGCGCTCCGAGTGGAGGACTTTGGAAAACGACAAACGGAGGGAATTCATGGGTATCATTAACAGACAATTTGGCTGTAATTGGAATATCAAGTATTGTTATTGATTACACCAATCCTGAAATCATATATATTGCCACAGGAGATGGAGATGCAACGGATACCTATTCCATTGGCATACTTAAATCCACAAATGGTGGTCAGAGTTTTCAAACAACCGGGCTTAATTATTTAGTAGAAAGCCAAAGAAGTATCACTAAAATCATCATTAATCCGGTAAATCCCAAAACATTATTTGCAGCAACCTCTGCTGGTGTTTTCAGGAGTTTTAATGGAGGAGACACCTGGGACAATACATTATCGGGAAAGACAGTAGATTTGGCCTATAAACCAGGCGATACAAACATTATATACGCATCAACCAATAATAACTTTTATAAATCATATAATGGAGGCGAAGATTTTTTTTACAAAGCAGTTTCATTTATAACAAATACAAGTAGAATTCAATTAGCAGTTAGTCCAGCTAATCCCAATTATGTTTACTTAGTTGCCGGAAATTATTCTGATCAGGGTTTTGCCGGTGTTTACCGTTCAAATAACAGTGGCGAAACTTTTTCAACCAGGTCAACAACACCTAATATACTAGATTGGTCTATAGATGGTTCCGGAGCAGGCGGACAAGCCTGGTACGATCTGGCTATTGTGGCTTCCCCTACCAACGCTGAAGAAATTTATGTTGGTGGTGTAAATATATGGAAATCAACAAATGGCGGTATCAATTGGGCTTTAAATGCTCACTGGTACGGGGGTGGGCAAAAACCTAAAGTACATGCGGATATACATGCACTTAAATACAATCCTTCAAATGTTTTATTTGCTTGTTCTGATGGTGGGATTTCAACAACTAGTAACGGCGGTTCCAACTGGTCTGACAAAAACAATACATTATCTATTGCTCAAATTTACAAAATGAGTATTTCCCTTACTCAACCCGCTACCATACTTACAGGATGGCAGGACAATGGAAGTAATTTGTACAGAAATAACAACTGGTATCAGGTATATGGCGGTGATGGCATGGAGTGCCTGGTTGACTATACAAATCCCAATATATTTTATACAACAACTCCAAATGGAGTCATTCACAGAACCGATGACGGTGGGAATAATTTTACTACCATCTCAGGATTCATAACAGGTCAGGAATCAGGCAGCTGGGTTACTCCCTATATTATTCACCCAACAAATCCCCATACAATTTATGCAGGTTATAATAATGTTTGGAAAACAATAGACAAAGGAAACAACTGGACTAAAATATCTAATTTCCCACTTTCTGTTGAATTAAAATCGTTAGCAATATCAGCTTCAAACCCTGATTATATTTATGCAGCGTCTGATAACATTATTTTCAGAACCACAGATGGCGGAATTACATGGACAAATATATCTCAGGGTATTGCTGGAAATGCTATAACATATATAGCAGTCAGCAAAACAAACCCTGAAGTACTATGGATTACTTTTTCAGGTTATTCTAACGGACATAAAATATATACATCAAGAAACGGAGGAACCAACTGGACAAATTATTCAGGAACATTACCAAATCTGCCAGCTACTTGTATTGCACTCGAGAACCAAGCCAATGAAGCATTGTATGTTGGAATGGATGTTGGTATCTATTACCGTGACACATTATTAACAGATTGGGTACTTTATTCCAACAATTTACCCAATGTAGTCATTGGAGAATTAGAAATTTCACCTTCTATCAACAAAATAAGAGTTGCCACTTACGGCAGAGGTGTGTGGGAATCGCCGCTATATTCACCTGTTTCGATTGCTGAAACCGAAGAAGTATCACTTCCACTTACAATTTACCCCTCACCTACTACTGGTATCTTTACTATTGATTTAAATGAAACCAAACTTCAAGATGCTACTATTCAAATATTAACTTTTGAAGGACAAAATATATATACAACAACAACGAAATCAATGGATAATCATTATAAAATTGATTTTACAAATCATGCAAACGGCATTTACTTTATCAATGTCAATACAAAAGATAAAAAATACAAAGGGCGTTTTGTAAAAATGGAAAACTAATTCACATTCAATGAAGAATACAATTAAACTACCGGTTTTAATACTCACAATTTTTATGGTATATTCATGTCATAAGGATAAAAAAATTCCTGAGCAATTGGTTACAGAGAAAATTCAATATGATGTTACCATTAAATCCCCCAACAGAGACCTGGATTGGTGGATACAAAACATAGAAGGTCCTCAGAGAGATAAATTTATCAATTTTGTATTCAATAGTGTTGAAGAGGAAAAGATAAAAATAGTTAATATGAACCAAAAAGCAGTTACGTTGGAAAATGTAATTTCAAATCTTTTTACTTTTGACACCATTCAATTACAAAAAAACGGTAAAAAGAAACAAATCATTGATACTGTATTTATAAGCAGTCTGTTTAACATTAAAAATATTACAAAAATACGTTTTGATGAAAAATGGACATTCAACCCCAACACTTTAATGGTTAACAAAGAAATTAAAAAGTTTTGCCCTGTGTTGGTTAATGAAAAAAAAGAGGGTACAGCATCCATTGATTCACCACTTTTTTGGGTTTATCCTGACACCAGTAAAAAATCAGATTCTACCGACAATATGCTCATCACAAAAAAAATTCAATATGATGTATTTATAAAATCTATTGAAAAAGGAAAAGATTGGTGGGTAGACAATATTGAACCTACTGACAGGGAAAAATTTCTAAAAACCATATTGGATGAAGTGGCAAAAGGAAAAATAAAAACCTATGACTTCTTTTTAAATCCACTCGATAAAAAGAAATTCAACAACTTACTGCACAGAACAGATACTGTGACATTGCAACGAATAACAGAACCATTTGAAGATTACGATACGGTTTACAAGGTTGACTTTGATCAAAAATCGATTCTAAAAATACGTTTCATCGAAGAATGGTCATTGAATACTCAGACTTTTAAATTTTATAAAAAGGTTTTATCCATCTGCCCCATGGTAGAAGGATTGGATGATAAAGGTAATCTGAGAGGCTATACACCTTTGTTTTGGATCTTTTTTGACGATAGCATACGTACTGCACAATAACTCAATTCTACTTAATGGAATATCAATACCATCAACTTAAAAACGGAATTCGCCTTGTTCATAAATATGTCAATAGCAATGTAGCACATTGCGGTTTAATTATTAATACGGGTTCGCGCGACGAAACTACTTCTGAAAACGGAATTGCTCATTTTATTGAGCATTGTATCTTTAAAGGAACTAAAAAACGCAAATCTTATCATATTTTAAACCGGCTCGACAGTGTGGGTGGCGATTTAAATGCATATACCACTAAGGAAGAAACGGCAGTATACGCTTCATTTCTAAATGAATACTATCCCAGAACACTCGAACTTATATCAGATATCGTATTTAATTCTACTTTCCCTGCAAAGGAATTAGAAAAAGAAAAAGAAGTTGTAATTGAAGAAATCAATTCCTATAAAGATACACCTTCCGAATTAATTCAAGATGAATTCGAACAACAGGTTTTTGCGCATCACCCTATCGGTGGGATGATACTTGGGACTCCAGCTATTGTCAGAAAATTTAAACCTGAAAACTTAATTGATTTTATTAAACACAATTACAACACCAACGAAATGGTAATTTGCTCTGTTGGCAATATCAATTTTAAAAAACTTGTAAAACTTGTTGAATATTATTTTTCTGAATTCGAAACCAATACAAGAACCATTCAACGATTGCCTTTTGCTAATTATCAAACAAATGCTGTCATAAAAAATAAAAAAACCTTTCAATCGCACTGCATAATAGGAAATCTGGCTTATCCAATAAAGGATGAACGAAAGACCGGATTAACCTTATTAAACAATATTCTGGGAGGCCCTGCTTCCAATACACGTTTAAGTATTGCACTGCGCGAAAAAAACGGACTTTCCTACAATGTAGAATCAAACTATACACCTTACTCCGATACAGGTTTGTTCAGTATTTATTTTGGTACCGATAACAGCACTTACAACAAAGCAATCCAAACTGTGTTGAAAGAGTTGGAAAAACTCCGCACCATCAAACTAGGCATCAATCAATTGCACAATTCAAAAAAACAAATCAGCGGTCAAATTGCCATTGCTTACGAGTCGAATCTGAATGAATTACTTTCCATCGGCAAAAGTTATCTTGTTTACAATAAAGTAGATACGATTGAAGAAGTTTGCACTAAAATAAATGCAGTTACAGCAGAAGAAATCATGGAAATTGCCAATCATATATTTGATCCCGGTCAGTTAAGTTTTTTATCTTATAAATCAAAATAAATGCCTTATGTTTAGCATCATTCATCCGGAAATTGAAGCCTATTCAGAAAAATATTCTTCACCTGAAAGCGAAATATTAAATCAACTGAACAGGGAAACCAATCTTAAAGTAATGCAAGCTCGCATGCTTTCGGGTCATTTACAGGGGAAATTACTTGAAATGCTGAGTTGCATGTTACAACCCATGCAGATTCTCGAAATCGGTACTTATACAGGTTATTCTGCAATTGCATTGTGTGAGGGATTACAGGAAAACGGCATGTTGCACACCATTGATATCAATGCAGAACTGGAGGCAATTTCGTTAAAATATTTTGAAAAAGCCGGATTGACAAATAAAATAAAGCATTACGTTGGAGATGCCATAGCTATTATTCCAACTATCCAACAAACTTTTGACATGGTTTTTATTGATGCCGATAAAGAAAATTACATCCATTACTTTGAGCTGGTAATCGATAAAGTAAGAAAAGGTGGGATCATCATCGCTGACAATGTGTTGTGGAGCGGAAAAGTACTTACAGCATCTGCGCATAACGATAAGGAAACCCAGGGCATTATTGAGTTCAATAAGTTTATAATTAATGACAAACGTGTTGAAAATTTATTGCTTCCTTTTAGGGATGGTTTGATGATCATGAGGAAGCTCTGAGTTTTAGTTTTTTAACAATATAGCAACTTGTTTCTATAAAATTTCAAGGAACCATACTAAACGATGACAACAGGCGTTATAGTTACTTACATCGTAAAAAATCATCTGTGAGAAAAACATTCAGAACCTTCATACTTTTCGTATTTTTATTCTCTTCACTTGCAACTACAGCTCAAATTGGAGGTGGTCGCACCTATCAGTTTTTAAATCTTCCGAATTCCGCCAGAATTGCTGCTTTAGGTGGTAATTTTTTGGCTATCAGAGACGATGATATTACGCTGGCCATTGCCAATCCATCATTGATCACCAAACGAATGAACAATACATTGGCACTAAGTTACATCAATTATTTTTCAGATGTTAATTACGGATTTGCTGCCTACTCCCGTTCATTCAATAAAATCGGCAGTTTTGTTGGCAGTTTACAATATATCAATTACGGTACTTTTACTGAAACTGATGCAACAGGTCAAACATACGGTACATTTAAAGCTGCTGAATATGCTTTAAACATCGGATGGGGAAAATCATTGGATTCAAATTTTTCGATCGGCAGCAATTTAAAAACTATCATTTCATCACTTGAATCCTATTCTTCATTTGGTATAGCAGTGGATGTGGCAGCGAGCTATCAAAGTAATAATAAAAACTTTGTTACTTCATTGATGTTCAAAAATATTGGTAGGCAACTTTCTTATTATACCGAAGGAAACAGAGAAGCCTTGCCCTTCGAGATACAATTGGGTTTTTCTGAAAAGCTCAATCATGCTCCTTTTAGATTTTCATTGTTGTTGAATCACCTCGAAAAGTGGGATTTATCCTTTGAAGATCCGTTGAACCCTTCCGTAAAAACAGATCCGTTAACTGGAGAGTTGATCGAGAAAAGTAAATTTTCAAAATTCGGGGATAATTTATTGCGGCATGCGGTATTGGGTGTAGAATTTGTTCCGTCCAGAAGTTTCAATATACGATTGGGTTATAATTATCAACGCCGTCAGGAAATGAAAGTGGAATCAGCCATGTCAACCGTCGGATTTTCGTGGGGATTCGGATTCAGGGTATCCAAATTTTATTTCAGCTATGCCCATGTTATTCAACATTTAGCCGGATCGTCTAATTTCTTCACCATTGCTACGAATTTATCGGCGTTTTAATCCTAATCAACTCATACTAAAAACAAAAGCCTTCCATTACTGAAAGGCTTTTGTTTTTATAGTATAAACCCTGATTACAATCCAAATGCTTTTTGAATTATTTCAACATAATCCAGTTTTTCCCAGGCAAAGAATTCCACTTCTTTATAAAAGTGCTCTTTACCTTCTATTATTTTAGATTTTGTATCATTATCTTTGTAATATACTTCTACTTCTTTTTTTGCATAATCTCTTCCAAAATGGCCGTAACTTGCAGTGACATGGAAAATTGGATTTTTTAAACCAAATCGTTTAACAATCGCATAAGGACGCATATCAAAAATTGCATTTACTTTTTCTGCAATTTGTCCATCGGTTAATTGAATACCATTTTTATCTTTTACGTTGGAAGTCCCATAAGTATTCACATAAAAGCCAACAGGCTGTGCAACACCAATAGCATAAGCTACCTGTACTAATACTTCATCAGCTACACCTGAAGCTACAAGGTTTTTAGCAATGTGACGGGTAGCATAAGCTGCTGAACGATCTACTTTTGAAGAATCTTTTCCCGAAAATGCGCCACCACCATGAGCACCTTTTCCACCATAAGTATCTACAATAATTTTTCGACCGGTGAGGCCGGTATCTCCATGAGGTCCACCAATTACGAATTTACCGGTAGGATTGACATGCAAAGTAAATTTGCCTTTCAGCATTTCTTTCACATTTTCAGGTAAAGTATTCACCTTACATACTCTTGGAATTAAAATTTCCAACACATCTTTTTTAATGGTATCCTGCATCATTTCTGCGGAATCGAAATCGTCATGTTGGGTTGAAATTACGATAGTATCGATGCTTTCTGCTTTTCCGTTATCATTGTATGCAATGGTAACCTGCGATTTGGCATCCGGACGAAGGTATTTCATCAGTTTACCATCATGGCGAATTTCGGCCAGTTCTTGTAACAGAACATGCGCAAGCTCTAAAGGCATGGGCATAAAATTGTCCATTTCGTTGCAGGCATAACCAAACATCATCCCCTGGTCGCCAGCACCCTGGTCTTCTTCATTTTCGCGTTCTACACCCTGATTGATATCGCTTGATTGTTCATGGATGGTAGATATAACGCCACATGAATCAGCATCAAACCGATATTCGGCTTTGGTATAGCCAATTTTACGGATTGCTTCTCTTGCAATTCCCTGAATATCGATGTATTCTTTGGTTTTCACTTCACCGCTACATACGGTTAAACCGGTTGTAACCAATGTTTCGCATGCCACTTTCGATTCTGGATCATGACGTAAAAATTCGTCTAATAAGGCGTCTGAAATCTGATCGGAAACTTTGTCCGGATGGCCTTCCGAAACGGATTCGGAGGTAAATAAATATCCCATTTTATATTTTTTAGATAAATAACTAATTGATAAATGGAACGATATGATTGAAAGGAAAAGGAATTCTTATTTAGCATTTTTTCCGGTGGTTGCAAGCAATCAAATCTTTCCACATGGCAAAAGTAATGATTTTTATAAAACCAAAGCTGTTTTTTTAAATTATTTTTTTGAAATATTAAAAAAACAAAGAATGTATCAAAATTAGCTTTTGGACAGAAAGTCCAGATATATCAGAATATGGAGGTACTCACTATTTTTTAGTCAATGCCTGAAAAACTTTTTCCAGTTTTTCATCTTCTTTATGAATGGTAAGTACTGATAACTGATTTTTTACAGCAAAATTAAAGATGTCCTGTCGCAGATCTTTTTGTGTACTGCATTCAATTTCCCAGGTATTTTCCTTTATTTTCGTTATTTTCTGAATACCATGCATTGCTTTAAGTAATTCAATATTGAAAGCCTTGTCGAATTCAACGGTAATGATGCTGCGGTTAAAAAACTTGTCAGAGAGCTGATCTGTGGCAGCATCAGCAACAATCACACCTTTATTGATGATAATGGCTCTTTGACAAATGGCTTCAACTTCCTGCATAATATGTGTAGAAAGCATCACTGTTTTTTCCATTCCAATTTTACGGATCAGGTTGCGGATTTCAACAATCTGATTGGGATCTAAACCCGAAGTGGGTTCATCCAGTATCAATACTTCAGGATCATGAATCATAGCTTGTGCCAAACCCACACGTTGACGATAACCTTTTGACAAAGCACCGATTTTCTTTTTGTATTCTGTTTCCAATCCTGTAATATCAATCATCAGATCGATGCGTTCGTTGGTTTTACCACCCAGGTTGTGAATACCGGCAATAAATTCGAGATATTCCCTTACATACATATCTAAGTACAACGGGTTGTTTTCGGGAAGATAGCCCACTCTTTTTCTGACTTCAATGGATTGTTCCAATATATCAAAGCCATAGATGCTTACATCTCCGGAAGTTGGAGGTATAAAGCATGAAATTATTTTCATCAAAGTAGATTTCCCGGCACCGTTGGGTCCCAGTAATCCGACTACTTCACCGGGTTTAATCTCAAAAGATACATTATGCAATGCTTTTTGCTCACCGTATAATTTAGTGATATTGTTTACTTTGATTGACATATTGGGAATATTAATAATTGCAGCGAAATTACTATAAAAACTTCAGGTTGCCAAAAAATTAAGCTTTTTTAAGGGCTTCTTTTTGACAAAAAAAATAACAGTATGAATGTATCATCCATACTGTTATTTATTAATATCATGCATTCAGAAACTATAAATTTCCGAAAGACCAAGTCTATTTTTTATCGAAAGTTTCGTCAGAAACAGTAAGTTTCTTTCTTCCTTTAGCTCTTCTGGCCGACAATACTCTACGACCATTGGCTGTTGACATTCTTTCTCTGAAACCGTGTTTGTTTTTTCTTTTTCTTACTGATGGTTGAAACGTTCTTTTCATTGCTCTAATTTTTAAAGGACTGCAAAAGTAGCATTTTTTTTGAAACCAACAAAATTATTTCATCAAATATTTTAAAAAAAACAAAGGCAGCCCGAAAGCTGCCTTTGAAATTCAAGAGAATCATGCTGTTATTTATTGATAACCATTTTCTTTACAAGACGTTTGCCTTTGAATTCGATGGAATAATAATAAATACCGGATGAAAGATCAGATACATTCAGGTCGATAAAATATTTACCTGCATCCAAAAATTTATTAAATGTGTAAACTTTTTGACCAAAAAGGGTCATGATATCAAATTTAACATCACCGCTGGTTGGTAATTTGTATTCAATATTTGTTAAACCTGTTGTTGGATTAGGCATATTTTGACCTAACCAGAGTTCACTTCCAATTACATCTTGAATGCCAATAGGGATGGTTGAAATAGAAAATATGGAAGCATTTCCTTCGCAAGTTCCGTTCCATGCTTTTACTGACAATGTACCACTGGTTGCAGCTGTTCCAAAATTCAGGTATACTGTATCGTGATTATTGTTGTCATAAGTCATATTCACATCGTTTCCGGAATAATACCAGTTATAGGATGTTGCTCCGGTTACAGGACTAGCAAATCTATACATCACATTATTGGTGTTTGGATTCACATTGGTCAAGCCTGATATAGCACCCGGTGTACCTATATTACAGATAAGCACTGACTTAACAAGGGTGTCATTAAAAACATAAGCATCATTTGACAACTTTGTATAAGCGGCCAGACTAAACGAGCTGCCTGAAGGAATTGTCATCGGAGCTGTGAATGTATATTCCACACTGGCACCGGAAACCAAACTACCAATCCATACCTCATCTACCGGAGGCTGAACACCTCGCCTGAAGGTTAAAGGAATATTTGTTTGCGTTTGTATACCAAAGTTTTTAATCATCACTTTAATAATAGAAGTACCACCAATACCCACTGAAATACCGGGATTAACAATCTGGGTGATGCCCACATCATTTTGTGCTGGTACTACAGTAACCTGTTTAAAAGTTGTGTCGTTTTGTGTATATAAATCGCCCACAACAGAAGTATAGGCACGTATTACATAACTTTGAGTGCCCACCTGGAATGTTTGAGTAGTGAATGAGAAGCTCACAGAAGCCCCTGGAGCCAGTGGTCCTGCCAAAGAAGCAGTTTGAATAGCTCCTGTACCAACCTGATATTTCACTGGAATATTGATTAACGGATCGGTACCAAAGTTTTTAACAGTAACGATAACGGTAACAATATCACCAACAGATGAAGTAGCAGATGGGGATGTAATAGCGGTTACACCGCCATCATTAGGAATTGAGGCCAACGTAAGTTCAAAATCATCTATCGCCCATCCCTTCATCGTAGGAGTATTTGCCAATGAAGCAAATATATATCTAAATTGAACAGTGGTTCCAAGACTACCGGCAGTCACTAAATTTTTAATACAGAACTTAGAAAGCTTCCATGTGGTATCAATACCTGTCCATGTTTTGGTAGCGGTTGAATTATACCAGTTCGTGCCTGTAGAGTCTCCCAATGGAATCCAGTCGCCATTGTAATCCTTATACTGAATCTGCCCGGAAGCACCGGCCCCAAACTGACGCCATTGCCAGAATTTCAATGTATCAGGTAGCATAACCGAAATATCAAATACAGGTGTATACAAAATACTTCTGTTATTTATTGGATAATTACCACTCAGCAGCGTTACCCAAGCATTTACAGGACTATGAACAGCATTCAATGAAGGAGATGAAGATAAAGGAATACCTTGTTGCCATAAATTGGTAGCAATTGCACTATTTACTGTATCGGTTGGAAACCAGTATTTATTTACTTCAAAATTATCAGTGTAAGGCGGTTTTGCTGAAAATTCCTTAAATGCATTAGCATGTATAGTATCATTCAGATAATTTGTATCCCCTACTATACCGTTTGTATAAGCTACAATATGATTCATTCCGAATACCAGATTTACAGGCAACTGAACGGAATCTATTTCAAGAGAAAGCAATGCAGGTATTTTTGTCCAGGCAAAAGTATTTACAATTCCACCATTTACTGTATAATTTATATTCGCATGAGATAAAGAATCGCTTCCATAATTACGAATATAGAAATAAGAATTTACTGGATTAGGATTTGTATAGGGTACAAATGTAGCTGTACCAATTTTACTGATACCACCGTCATGAGGAATCGGAGGAATGATTCTTACTTTATAATCTTCAGTTTCTCCCCAGGTATATGTACCACAAGCAGGAGCAAGATCAGATTCATCCACCACAACTCTCATTCTTGTTAACCCGGGTACTGCGGTATAAGGAATCGTAACATTTCCGGTAACTGTAGAATTTGAAATACCATCATAAACAGATGTAAAAGCCAATTCCTGAGGTAAATCCCAGATTCCGTTACGGTTATAATCAATATAAGCATTTACTAAACCTACATAAGAACCATTTGCAAAAATAACGCTTAAAGAAATAGGATAAGTCAAACCTGGCTGAATTGTAGCCAAAATTCCAACAGAATCAGCATAGTTATTATACATTTGGTTTGCAGCAGGACTGTTCAATATCGGTAATGAATTACCATGATGAATACCTGCAAAGATAACCTGTCCTAAATCTTCATCACCTGTAGAAGTAGCAGTAGAGGGACAAAAAACAGGTGGCAGATTGATGACTGTTTTTTTAGTTGTATCGTTCTGATGTGTAGGATCGCCAACTAAATCAGTCCAGGCTACCAATTTAAATGTATCTGGCTGATTGTTAGAACTTAGATTTACAGTTTGATTAAATGCATACAAAATCACACTATCAGAAGCAAGTGTGGTAGCAATAATTTCACTCACAATAGTATTGTTCCCTAATTTGAATTTTACAGGAATGTTGCTGATTGGAGAATACCCATAATTTTTTACAAGTACTTTTACAGTATCATTTGCAGTCAGGTTTACACCTGTTACAGGAGATACAATAGTAACTGCACTAGCATCAAAAGCAGGCTGAGCACCAACAGTTACGATTGCAGGTAATCTCTGGCTTGTACAACCGGCAACATTTCCACTTAATTTAATGTTGGGTCTTGAAGTAGAAAGAAAACCTGTACCTAATGGAGGAGAACCGTCAGCATAAAAATATTGATGAGAAGCAGTACCAGCTGTAGTATACGTAAAATAAGGAATTGGTGACAATCCGGTACCGCCGACATTTGCTTCGCAAAGCACTATCAGATTATTGGCATTATAATCGAATGAAGTTGATAAATTTATAGCATTCCATCCTGACACATCAAATAATTTTGTACCATCATAAACCAAGGTTGCACTGCTGATTAAGTTAGCCCAGGTATCAGCTGGCATTGCTGTTTGTGGAGTTTGTGCAAGATAAATTTTGATAGGAATATTTAAGGTAGATGTAGTAGCTACATTCCATTGAAATTCGTTGATCATTCCAAATCCGCCAATTTCAGATGCATTGTAAATAGAAGCACTTCTTGTATAACCCCAGTTTGTATAGAAAGGATAGGTTTGTGTAGAGGTACCCGTTCCTACAGTTGCACTGAATGAACTTGAAGTACTAGATTGAACAAAGAAAGTATCCGTTAAAAACAAAATCGGTGTAATATAAGGACTTCCAGTGAACAATGAAGTACCTCCAGTTGGAACATCAAACCATTTTAAAGGATCATTGGTAGATGAAGTTGCAATTATAGATGCTGTAGTTGCATAAGGAATACTTACGTTAGTAGTAACTGGATTTACAGGTGTGTGTAACGAATTAACACAACTTGTATCGTAATTATTGTAAGGAAGATTATCATTGGTTAAAGTAACCCACGATTGGATACAATAAGCAGAATCAGCAACTGTTACAGCTACATTAACCAGTGTAGCAAAGGTATAAGTATAACTTCCGCCAACTGGTATCGATGCACTTACAGTTTCTGTAACAATAGCAGGGTTGCTTAGTTTTTTATAGCTTGCTGTCAATCCACCATTGATAGGCATGATTCCCTGATTTACAATTAAAATTTTAACAGTATCCATTGTTAAGCCACAACCTTCAGGCATCGGCAAAATAGCTGCCAATTGAGCATCATACAATGGTGTACCCCAGAAATTTTTACAGATTTGGTTGTTAAAAGTATTGATATCACCAGCTAGAGTGGTAAATGCGCAAATGTTGTTATTTCCTGCAACAACTGTCATATTTGCAGGGAAAGTAACGGAGACTGTATCTAAAGATGCAACCGGTAAAGTTGGAGTAAAAGTATAAGCAACTGGTGTGCCGCCATTCAAAATATAGGTAACAAGTACAGAAGTTATAGGATCAGTACCAAAGTTTTTAATAACAACTTTCACAGGGAATGTAGCGGCTTCTGTTTCAACAGCAGCAGGACGACTAATAAAAGTAACACCTGCATCATGTTGCAACAAAGGAACTTCGTCTGCGCCAATAGTTGGGTGAACAACATCTCTTACAAAGCCGTCAATATCATCAGTTATACCTGCGATAGGCGTTCCCAACGTACTTAAACCGGTGGATAATAAATGCAGGTCTGTAGCAGAAGTATACAATGGATCCACAGATACAGAATTGGCATCTTTGCCACTTGCCAACTTCAAATCAACTAATGTATTGGTATTTGCATTCCAATATCCTAAAATAGCTCCTGTAGTGTAAATATTATTATAGTCAGATTGAGTAATTGCTGAAGGTAATGCCACATAATAAGCAAATCCTCCTCCGGTATTTACAAAACTATTATTTATAAGGTTTTGGAAGGTTCCATAATAATGATACAATGCTCTTCCATTGGTAGGAGATGGAACAGTTACACTTACAGAATTAAAATATATATCCTGATAATTAGAATAGTAAGGATACAAACCATAGGCAGTGCTGGTTGTTGTTCCTCCGGATAATGCAATCATATTGTTTGCAATCAAACCATGGGCGCTAGCTGTACCGGTACAATAATATACATACAAACCATAATGCGTGCCTGCACCTGTTAGAATAACCTTATTCTTTAAAATCTGTATCGCATTTTGATTATATCCGGAATATAAACCATAAACAGCAGCAGATGAATTTATCTCATTGCCAATGATTTTAATAGAATCCTGATAATATGAATAAATACCATAATAATAAGATTGCAAAACTCTATTTCCAATAATTTCTGTTTTTTTCTTTAAAACAGTAGTACTCGCACCATAAGTATAAATACCATAATAACCATTTAAGATCGTATTATTCTGGTATTTATTATAGAAATTAGGCGTATTGTAATCATAAATACCTGCATAATTACTACTGGTTGTTACCGGCATTTCTAACCTATTGTTTGAAATAATATTATAGGTAGCACCGTTTCTTAATTCAATTACCCTGCCATATGAAGCGCCTGTTGCTTTGATCGTCATTCTTTCAATTCTGATATAATCAGCACTATCAAGTAACAGTGTATAATTAGCAGTTGAAAGTGAAGAGGCAAATTCAATAATAACACTTGAACTGTCATTGCTGACAGAACGGAAAGTAATCGTATTGATTGCAGATGCACCGGCAATTTCAGAAATTCTCACCTGTTCATTATACGTACCGGTATCAACCAGGAAAGTAACACTTCCACAAACACCGGCAACTTTTAAAGTTGAAGCAGCAGCATTAAACGTTAAAAAGTTAGTATTCGCTGTGGATGTAGTACCAATTGTATAAGTTCCATTCAGACATGCGGTAAAGCAGGTAGTGCCTAATGTATCATTAGAAGCTACACTGTCTATAGCTGCAGCGTTAGGATGCTCTGTCCATGCTTTCACACAATACAAACCACCACTGAATGTAAGGTTAGCAATTGTAATAGTAGAATCAGAACCGGTTGGAAGA
>JBBRCQ010000063.1:0-19190 GCA_038204725.1 Bacteroidales bacterium
TAAAGGGATGGCTAAGAGGAATTCACCAACATTGCAGTGAAGAACGACTTCAAGGATACCTTGACGAGTTCCATTTTAGGCACAATAGACGTTCAAATATGGAGACAATCTTCGATGTACTCCTAAGAAGGATGGTTTATTATAAGCCTATTCGTTTACAATCAGTCAATTAACTTGGGATGTCTAAACGCCTATACCTAAAATTCTATATACTTCCAAGAATAATTTTAATTTTGATCGAACATATAAAAGAGACAAATGATCAACCGGAAACTATACAATACATCATATATGTATCAGGATAAGAGATTTATATTACTTTTTAGAGTTGCATGTATTCTCATTTTATTTATGGCATGTAAAAAGACGAATGATTGTCCTAATGTTCCCAGATGCCAAGCGTTAGACGATATTGAAAGCCGAATGCTTCAGTATCCTGAAAATTTAGATAGTTTGCTTAATAAAATTGACACGACAAATTTTACTCCAAATGAACAGGCAAGAATTAGAACCATACGGGGTCTGGTTCAAAGTTACAAAGGAGAATTTGATAAATGCATCCCGGAATTGGAAAAAGCTGAAAAGGTTTTTCTTATTCAAAAAGACGATTACCATAGTCATATCAATAAATTAATTAGTGCGTTTACATTTGAGTATCTTAGACTGGATAAAAATGCTTCAGATCTGTATGTTGAATGTGAAGGTTATTTTAGAAAGAATCATCTTGAAAAATTTAGGTTTTATTCCTCATTAGGAATTTTACGCATGTCGAAGCATCTGTTGCTGGATGAAAAAGTATTAATTGACAGAATAAAAAAAGATGCCGAACGAATAAAGGAGCCGCTTTACGAAGGCTTACTATATGCTGCGATGGGTCAAATTGAGAAAAATGACTCCTTGAGACTCCTTTATTGTGAACATGCTAAAACTATTTTTATCCTAGCTCACCGTTGGCCAATAGTCTATCAAATAGAGCTGAACAATTTATTTACAAGATTAAAAAAGAATCCCACAGAAATAACTCAGGCCCGCTATGATAGCTTTCCAAATTATAAATATTCCTATTCACCTACTCCCTTTCAACAATTAGAATACAAGTATGCACAGGCTTATCTATTTGGAAAGCAGGGCAATAATAAGAAGGCAATAGAAGTTGCAAACCAGGTTTTGAAAGAAGCAGTTGAATCAAAAATATCTCAAGAAGAATCTGATTGTGTTCATTTGCTTGCTATCTTATATAAGCGAATCGGCGATTATGAGAATGCAAATAGTATGCTTGAAAGAGATCATATGTTGAAAGAGAAAAAAATGAATGAGCTTCAAAAGAATCAATTATTGGAATTAGGCGCACATTACCGATATGCTGAATTGGAGCGGGAAAAGTTGGATCTAAAGATAAAAGTTCAGAAATCACTTTTGACTTTAAGTGTAGTCAGTTTGGTTCTTATAGTCATAGTCTTTATTTTCTGGTTCTTAATCAAAAATAGCAGACATAAACAGGCGATCTTAAAGCTTCAAAATATTGAGATCGAGGATCAGATTAGCAATTTACTTCATTCGCTGGATAAGCATAAGAATAGAAATGCTGATCTGATAAGTCAGTTAGAGAAATTAAAAGTTCAATATAATGATTCATCGAAAATATCAGAATTTCTACAAGCAATTGAAAAGAAGGAAATTACATCATGGTTTGAATATGAAGCAATTTTCGTGAGTCTACGACCCGGTTGGATCGAAAGATTCAAACAGAAAGAATCTGGACTTAATTCAACAGATTTAAGATATTGCATGTGTTTCTATTTCAAATTAAGTAATAGAATTATTGAAAAGTTGCTAATGGTTTCTCCGGATGCTATCAAAAGCGCTAAAAAACGAATCCGGGATAAGTTCTCATTGGATAATGCATCGGAAATCTATCTTTTTTTAAAAAGATTTGAGTAATATTATCACTCTACATAATGGGTTTTCTCTACATCAAATCTTTTCTTAAATACGCTCCAAGAAGTGAGGTATTGCGCAATGCAAGTACAAAACAGTAAAAATAAAATCAAAACTCCTCAATTTACACCCTTTTACACCCCTTGAAATAATTACTTATCTTCAAAAACATCATTATGTTTGTGGCAATTCAATGGCGATTATTTTGACCAATTATATTTATCCACCACTTAATGATTATTCTTATGAAGAAAGTTGCTATGTGTATTATCGTTATTGCCATGATTTTTATGAATGTGTGTCTCTCCCCAAAGTTGAACTCAAACTCAAACAAACAATCTCCATTTTCGCTAAGCTTACTTCAAGCAATGGCAGATGGTGGAACAGGAGAAGATAATCTACCCCCTAAAGATCCAGACCCTATTCCACTTGGCTTATTCCCCATAGACTGGAGTTTCTCTGCAATTATCGACTTCTTCTTTTAATCCGACGATTAAATTTTAACAAGGATTAATTGAAAAACAACTAGTATCAGAAGGATTTTTGGACTTTACCATTTTCGAATTTGCTGAATAATAGAATACCTCTATGAGGAAGGTGTTAAAACATATCAGGATACTAATTCCAGTATTATTAATTTTAATAATACTAGTTATTCCACAGCTAAACAGCAGTGAATTAATGAACTCAACCCAAACGGGCAAGGCATTCGGTTTCTTGTGGGGAATGCTGGGGTATCTATCGGTTATGCTTGTTGTTACAACAGTAACCCGGGAAATTCAAATAATTAAAATTACAAGAATAGATATATTCCTGGGAGTATTAAGTTTGATGGTATTAGTTTCATATTGGCAGCATCCTGGCGATCAGCTTCAGATATTAACCTTTATAGCTTTGGTTATATTCTATCTGGTTATTCGTGTATTAAACCAGAAGTATATAAAATATATTCTACTCGCACTTGTTATTTCCGGGAGCATACAGGCAATTTATGGCAATCTGCAATTGTGGGGTTATTACCCTTCCAATCATGGTATATTTAAATTGACCGGCAGCTTTTTTAACCCAGGTCCCTATTCGGGTTATCTTGCTGCCATTTTCCCAATCTCATTTGGGTTTTATCTGTTCAACGTGCAATTCAGTTTACCAAAGCAGAATCCATTGTACTTAAAGCTGAATGTCTATATCGATATTCTTAAATCGTCTTTCAATAAAATAGTATCGAAGTCCCATTTTTTCTATAACAAATCCAGGAAGCAATCCTCCCCGGAGAAGCAGGATAAAGAACCGATATCTACTGATTATATCACCATGAAAACTTTAGCTTTGATTTCAATAATCAGTATGTGTTTGGTTCTTCCTGCCTCCCGATCCAGGGCAGCATGGCTGGCAGTTTTGGTGTCCTCAGCTTATCTTCTTGCAGTAAAGTTTAACGTTTTTCAACGGATTAAGCCTTATTTTAAAACATTTGCGCGGAAGCTTACAGCGTTCGCCCTGCTAATTGCGTTTCTTACGATTGCAGGAGCAGCATTATATCAATTCAAAAAAGGTTCGGCTGATGGACGTTGGTTAATTTGGAAAGTGAGCGCCGATATGATTAAAGACAAACCAATACTGGGACATGGGTTTGATGGATTTATTGCAAATTATATGGATTATCAATCGGCCTATTTTAACGACAATCCTGAAAGCAAAGAAGCAATGGTTGCCGGTGATACAAATTACGCATTTAATGAATTTGTACAGCTTACTGTTGAGAATGGCCTTATTGGACTGCTTCTGGTTTTGCTTCTCCTTATAACTATCTTTTCAAACGAACTCCCAACAAAGCCCTTCAAACTGTCAAATGATCAAACATTCAAACCCACAACAATAGAAACAATTGGAAGAACAGAAACGACAGAAACGATAGAAACGACAGAAACAATTCACACGCTTTCAGAAATGTATAGCCTGACCACCATCTCTCGTTCAGTCATTCTTTCAATTGTAGTATTTGGCTTATTCTCCTACCCACTACAAATTTTACCTATCAAAATATGTTTGATTATTGCCCTGGCCATTTCTGCAGGTGAACTGAGCCTCAAACGGCAAGAAAATTTACTTCACCCAATCTACTTTAGTATGCCTTTGCATTTCGCATTAAAGTCAATTTTTTTAGTTGGCTGTTTGGGGTTTCTTTGGCTGGCAACTAACAGACTGCAACAAGTTAAAACAGCCTATATTGATTGGAAAAATGGGTTTGATACCTACAACATGGGCATTTATGATGACTGTTTAGAAGATTACGAAAAAGCATATCCGATATTAAAGACCAACGGCGATTTTTTAACCAATTACGGCAAAGCGCTTTCAATGGCAGATAAACATACTCGGGCTATTGAAGTGTTGCAACAAGCCGCAAAATATTACCCCAATACTATAGTTTATACATCGCTGGGGGATAGTTACAAAAAACTGAGCCAAAATACCAACGCGGAACAGGTATATCTCCATGCATGGTATATGAACCCCAGTCGCTTTTATTCAAAATATTTGTTGGCAAAATTATACGATGGTAGCGGGCAAAAAGAGAAAGCAATAAAGGTTGCAAAAGAGTTGCTTGGAAAAGATATTAAAATTGAATCGACAGCAATTGAAGAAATAAAAGAAGAAATGAATACAATAATTAAAAAATAGTATAAAAACCTGAAGGGAATGAACAGGAAGCCTAACCCACAAAAGTTATCCGCTTCCTGTTCTGCACCTTTTCAAAAAAAGAAAGTGAGGTGATGTGACAAATATATGAATTTATATTATTACAGAGTGAAACGCTATATTTTTTCTTATAAAAGATAGAGATGTAGCAGATTAAAAAAAATTACTTAAAACAAAAAAGATGAAAAAAACATCAAAAATTTTCTATTCGTTAATTGTAGTAACATTAATGGTTTTCAATTTTCAATTTGTTTTCCAAAATCAAGGAAATGTTAATTTAGATTTCTTTGGTATCACCAGTGCTTTGGCTGTTGAAGGAGATCCTCCTCCAAAAGGTACTACATGTAAAGAAGATGTTTGCCACGAATCAGTTGGAGTAGATCCATTCAAAATAATTTATGATGGTCATTATAAACATTGTGGCAATGCAGATTCAGGTACTTGTGTATCTGCTGACTGTGATAGACCATGTGATGCTGGTCCAGTTTAACATGGAAAGTTAAATCTTAAAATGACTGTTCCAAAGTAATATTTGGGACAGTCATTAAATAATTCCTATAGGAATTTTCACATATTATGTTTGGTATATCTCTGCTTATAATAGATAAAGAGGCAGCAGATTAAATAAATCACTTAAAATGAAAAAAACATCAAAAATTTTCTATTCATTAATTGTAGTTACATTAATGGTTTTCAATTTTCTATTTGTTTTCAAAAATCAGGAAAGCGTTAATTTAGATTTCTTTAGTATTACCAATGCTTTAGGAGAATCAAGCGTTCCTCCAACAGGTTCTACATGTAAAGAAGGTGATTGCTATGTAACAATCGGAGTACCGCCATACGCAATAACATATGCAGGCCATTATAAAGTTTGTGTCAATGCGGAATCAGGTACTTGTGTTAATTGCGATACCTCATGTGATGCTACTATCCATTAACATGGATATCTAAATATTAATTTGACTGTTCCAAATACAATTCATATTTGGACAGTCATTAAATAATCATATATGAATTTACATTTATTAAATTTCAATAGTACATATTTAATTCAACACAAAATGAACTTGCATGTAACAAATAAAATATTGGTGATTTTTTTACTACTATTGTTTTCTTGTGATCGGGAGAATGGAACAAATTATAATTTAAAACCTAAAACAAAAATCAATATTAAAAATATAAATGAAATAGAATGCACAAAATATTCAGATTTATATGACAGTATAAAATTTATTAAACTAGAAACAAAAAGAGAATCGTTAATTGGAAGAATTGATAAAATTTTATTTTATGACAATAAATATTTTATCCTTGATCAAGTTCAAGGTAAAAGTGTATTTGTATTTGATAAAAATGGTAAATATTTATATAGAATTGGGAAAAATGGTAAAGGTCCAGGTGAATATGATTTGCCGAATGATATAGCTATTAATGTATACTCAAATAATATTATTATATATAACAATAATAATAAAAAACTTTTATCATATAGTTTAGATGGAAAATTTATTGATGAAATAAAATTAAAGTATTATATAAATTCTTTCACAGTGTTAAATGCAGATTTATTTGCAATATATTATGATTTTGGTTTTGATGAAAAGTCAAATGTAACTAATAGTAATATGCAAATAATTGATAAAAAAGGTAAAATCTTGAAATCAGCCTTTAAAATCAGTAAAGAAAGCGGTTATAGTAAAGGTGGAATGAATTTTTTTAGCAAAAATAATAACGAAGTTTTAATCTCTCCCGGATATTCAAGTAGTATTTTTAGCATTTCCCCAGACTCATGTATTCAAAAATATGCAATTGATTTTGGGAGATATACTATTCCAATTGATTTTTTCAATAGACCCAAAAATAATTTCCGTAAAGATCTTAGGACATCGAATTATGCATATTTATCTGAATATTTTGAGATGCCCAATCATTTGATATTTTCTTTAATATACAAGGGCAAGGTATATCAGTGCTTATACTCAAAAAAAACTAATATATTAAAAATCAATAATGTATTCATTAACGACATGTACGGACTTATGACTGGTGGAAAAATCATGGCAAGTAGCGATAGTTTTATTATAAGTTACTTCGAGCCTTCAAACATTGATTACTACAAAAATGTTTATAATTCCTCTTTTACCAATGGGGAAAAACTAAAAGAATTACTAATAAAAAGTTTGGAGTCTAATGGTACCCTCGATGAGGGTATGAAAAAGATAAAAAATATTCTAACGAAAATAGAACTAAACCCAACAGTCAATGAAATCAATTTCATATCTAGCATTAAAGCTTCTGATAATCCTGTACTAATTCTTCAGAAATTAAAATCATTCTAAATAATATTTCTCAAAGTAGGGAATTGTTAAGATATACATATTTGATGAGAAGAATATTAAAATAGAAAAGTAAATAGCACATTATTAAAAAATTGCCTTTATAAATATATTTCAATGAAAAAAGAATTATTTCTACGCATTATCATTTCTGTATTGATATTAATAAATTTAGCCACAGTATTATCTTATATTAATATTCGAGGAGAATTGAAATTAAGCCAAACTAAGAAATTAGATTGTCAAAGTTATAAGGAAGCTTTAAGTTCTAATTTATCAAATGTCCAAATGAATTCAAATATTAAGATAGATCAAAATATTTCAATTACAGATAGTTATGAAAGTAAAATCATATTAAAAAATTTATTCAAATCCGGTCCAAAGTTAATAGTGTATAATTCTGAAACTGGTTGTAGTTTATGTATTGAAAAGGAATTAGAAATAATAAAAAATATTTCAACAAAAATCGGAGTTAAAAACATAATCATAATTTCAAATTTCAATAACTCAAGGAAATTAGAAGTTTTTAAAAATACTTATAATCTTGAATTCGATGTTTTTCATTGCAAAAGCTTAAAATTACCTTTCGAAAAAGTAAGTAGTCAACCTTGTGTTTTTGTAATTGATTCAGAATTAATTGTAAAAGACTTCTTTGTACCTGATAGAACTTTACCTGAGTTATCAGAAAAGTACTATCTTTCAGTTTATGATAAATATTTTCGTCTAAGTAACAATCGTGAAACTCATCAAACAACAGGACTTTAAAAACTCAAAATATGGGTGCTGCAAGAATCAGAGAAATGATCACTTAACAACAAGGATTGCTCTAATGAAACTGAAAATTAACCCGATAAAACGAACCATTCCAAAAAATTTGTCACAATAGGCTTTCCAGACTTAGGTAGAAAATCATTTAAACGCCGGCGGATGGGAGTTGCCCTTGACAATTAATACAAATTAAAATACATGAAATACTTTACATTAGCTTTTTTTGCATTTATCCAATTCGCTTGTGGTACTAAACCTAACGAAAGCGCCACCAAAGCAGAAAAGCGCCAATACACCGAACAGCAAAACCCAGTTGGAGTCATCGTCCTTCAAAACGGCCTATTTCGTAAAGAGTTGGTCAATAATGGGAAACTCGTTGCTCTGCGAAAAAGTGATCTTCAGTTTCGTGTAGGCGAACAGTTGGAAAAATTGAGTCTCAGAAATGGCGATCATGTAAAAACCGGGCAACTTATTGCTGCATTAAACAAGTTCACTTTCGATCAACAATTTGCCAATGCACAAATACTGCAAAAAAGAGCCAAACTCGAAATGCAAAATTTATTGATAGGACAAGGGTACAATACCTTGGACACTACGGTTATACCAACTCATATTTATGAAATGGCCGCGGTAAAATCGGGTTATGCAGAAGCGGTACAAAACCTCGAAACAGCGCATTTTAACTTAGAGTCAACCCGGTTGATAGCTCCTCTTAGCGGCATATTGGCAAACATTAAGCAAAAACAGTACGATAGGGTAAATGCAGGGACCACTTTTTGTACCTTGATTGACGATTCTGAATTTGAAGTTGAATTCCGTATGGTAGAAACTGAAATAGGCGACATCAGGTTAAACGACGAAGTACAAGTGGTACCGTTCACAACTAATGCAATTTGTAAAGGTCAGATTTCGGAAATAAATCCTGTGGTTGATGAAAACGGACTAATCCTGGTGAAAGCTTTGGTGAAAAATCCTGGAGGCTTGATGGATGGTATGAATGTAAAAGTATTGGTTGAAAAAGAAATTCCAGATCAATTGGTCGTGCCCAAATCAGCTGTTGTTTTACGCGATAATCAGGAAGTGTTATTTAAATGTACCAAAGATAGCATTGCATTTTGGGTTTACGTAAAAACCACATTAGAAAACAGCAATTCATATTCTGTTATTGCTGATCCTGATAAAGGTGGAATACTCCAGGCAGGAGACACGATTATTGTTTCAGGAAACCTGAACCTAGCGCATGAGAGCAGAGTAACCACAAAATAATTGAACGTTGAATTATGTCAAGCGATTAAATATTCAACATTTCATTTGTACAAATAAATCATTCCATGATTAAATTTCTTATCCGCCGACCAATAGCTGTTACGATGTCATTCATAGCCATATTGGTTCTAGGTGTCTTTGCCATGAATTTTATTCCGGTGTCACTAATGCCCGATATTGATATCCCGGATATTACAGTACAAGTAAGCGATCAGAATACCACTGCCCGTGAATTGGAAAATTCTGTGGTACAACCCATTCGCCGACAATTAATGCAGGTTGCCCACCTTGCTGATATCACCAGCGAATGCCGGAATGAAAACGGGGTTATCCATCTGAAATTTGATTACGGTACAGATATCGATTACGCGTTTATCGAAGTAAACGAGAAGATTGACCGTGCAATGAACTATCTTCCACGTACAATATCACGCCCCAAAGTTATTAAGGCCAATGCTACCGACATACCAGTTTTTTACCTAAACCTTACCTTGAAAAGTCCGAAGGCCGGAGCCGGAAGTCCGGAGTCAGAAGGCGATCCTCAAACGGCGAAGCCCTCAAACCCTTCAAACTCTTCAAACCCCTCAAACAGCGAAGCCTTAAACGCGAAGCTTCAAACCAGTTCGAATGATCTTTTCCCCGTTTCACAACAATTTACTGAGCTTAGTCGATTTGCGACTAATGTCATTTGTAAACGGATTGAACAGTTGTCGGAGGTGGCGATGGTGGATGTAAGTGGAACCGTCAGTTCTGAACTATTAATTCTTGTAGATAATCAAAAACTTGAATCTCTGGGAATAACACAGGCAATCCTCGAAAACAGCATCAAAAAAAACAACATAAAACTTGGGAATTTATTGATTCGTGATGGGCAGTACCAATACAATATCCGGTTCTCGTCAACCTTACAAAACAAGAAAGACATTGAAGATATTTATATCAAGGTGAACGACCGTTTATTGCAATTGAAGGATGTTGCCACTGTTATTGAACACCCTCAGAAGCAAAAAGGGATGGTTGTTCACAATGGGAAAGATGCCGTGATCTTTGCAGTTATTAAGCAGAGTGATGCGCGTATGGCAAATCTGAAATCAAAATTAAATGATCTTATCAGCAGTTTTGAAAAAGATTATCCCAATATCCAATTCGACATTACCCGAAACCAAACAACATTGCTCGATTATTCAATCGGAAATCTATATCAGGATTTGATTTGGGGCGCTGCATTGGCTTTTGTGGTCATGTTCTTTTTTCTGAAAGACCTCAGGGCTCCACTGCTGGTTGGAATCACCATCCCAACATCGCTCGTTGTTTCGATGTTATTCTTTTACATCCTGCATATCTCACTGAATGTTATTTCTTTATCGGGTATCATCTTAGGGGTTGGAATGACTGTTGATAATTCGATTATCGTTATTGACAACATTACCCAGCATCGAAAGCGGATCAGAATGCAGCGGCTTTCTAAAGAAAAGTCTCAGTCACAATCTTTGGTAGAAACAGAAACCTCTCAAACGCAAGGCCTCAAACCTTCAAACATATCAAACAGCGAAGCCTCAAACCCTTCAAACGGCGAAGCCTCAAACGATAAAGCCCAAAATCTAGAAATCTTAGACTCTGCTTGTGCAAGCGGAACCAATGAAATCTTCCGGCCATTACTTAGTTCAGCTTTAACCAATTGTGCTGTTTTTATCCCATTGATTTTCATTAGTGGAATTTCAGGGGCATTGTTCTATGATCAGGCCATG
This sequence comes from Bacteroidales bacterium, assembly GCA_038204725.1. Classification (GTDB taxonomy): domain Bacteria; phylum Bacteroidota; class Bacteroidia; order Bacteroidales; family JACABE01; genus JACABE01. The sequence continues at coordinate 10,757 of JBBRCQ010000063.1, forward strand.
GCAGTAACGATTGGTTTGCTTGTTTCGTTGGGCGTTTCAGTAACCTTGCTTCCTGTTTACTATCTGTTATTTTATCGAAAACAAGAGGGTGTTCGTGAGCTGAAATTCATGAAACGGATTAATCTTCTAAACTTTGAGGTATTGTATATGTCAGGGTTTCGGTTTGTAATGCGAAATCAGATTATTTCGTGTATAATCATTATTTCATTCTTAGTAGGCGCTTATTTTCTGTACCTCGATTTGGATAAAACCCGGCTTCCAAATATTGCTAAAGATGAAATGTTGATTGCTGTTGATTGGAACGAACACTTGCACATCAGTGAAAACAAACGTAGAACACTTGGACTGATTGAACAATTGCAAAATAAATTGGCTCAAAATACCTGCATGATTGGTGAGCAGCAGTTTGTGATGGATAAAAACAGTGTTGCCACTTCGTCGGAGGCACTAATCTACCTGAAGGTTAAAAATTCAGCGGAATTAGATAGTACGGTCCGGATGGCGGAAACTTATCTGCGAAAGAATTTTCCTCAAAGCATTGTTCAGCCACGCGATGCAGATAATATATTCAATATGATTTTTGCTTCCGACGAAAAACCACTAACTGCTAGATTAAGGGCAGTGAACGATTATGGCCCGAACAAAGTGGCCTATCTGCAGAATACGATGAAAAAAATCAGAGCTGCTTTACCCGATCAACCCATTGAAAGTATCCCTTTATCTGAATATACGATACTGCATACTGATCCTGCGCGGTTATTGTTGTACGATGTATCGTTCGACGCTGTGTATGGCCGCTTACAAAGTGCATTTAACGAGAATCAGGTTATCCTGATAACAGACAACCAGAATTTTGTACCGGTAGTTTTAGGAGGCAAGCCACGCGATATACAATCGGTAATCAACGATTTATTTATCCGGAACAATAAAGATGAATTGATACCAGTACGCGATCTAATTTCGGAAACCAAAGGAGAAGATCTAAAAATGATTGTTGCCGGAAAAGAGGGGGAATATTACCCGGTTAATTTTGACATACCGGAGAATGAAGTCCCCGAAATTACTGAAAAAGTAAAAAATATAGTAAATCAGGATAGGTTGTTTGAACTTAGTTTTAGCGGAAGTATCTTTTCGAATAAGGCATTGACAAATCAACTAATGATTATACTATTGATTTCATTTGCCCTGCTTTATTTTATTCTTACTTCCCAATTCGAATCGTTAACCCTCCCCATGCTTGTGTTATTGGAAGTTCCGATTGATATTTTTGGAGCTTTTCTGGCATTAAAAATTGGAGGTTCCGGCATAAACCTGATGTCGTTGATCGGAATAGTTGTAATGAGTGGTATCGTGATCAACGATTCGATTTTGAAAGTTGAAACCATGAACCAGCTTTTCAAGGAAGGTATGCCGTTGATGCGGGCTATTGTTGTCGCGGGTCACCGTCGGTTATTGTCTATCCTGATGACCAGTTTGACAGCGATACTTGCACTGGTACCTATTTTATTTACTTCGGGCCTGGGTGCTGAATTGCAGAAGCCGCTTGCGCTGGCAGTGATCGGAAGTATGATATTGGGAACTTTTGTCAGTTTATACTTTGTGCCATTATGCTTCTACTATCTGAAAAAGAATAAGAGTTTAAAGGGTTTGAAATGTTTGAAATGTTGAAAAAGTTTGAAGGGTTTGAAGGGTTTGAAGGGTTTGAGGCTTCGCCGTTTGAAACAAAGTTTGAAATGTTTGAGGCTTCACGCTTGAAGTGTTGGAAGAGCTGATCATGGCATTGGATTTTAGCTCCGTTAGGAGCGGAATATTGGTAGCATAAAAAAGAAGGCAACAAAACCGTCCGCGAAATTAGGCTGAACTAAGAGATATCAATGTTTCGGACGAAATGGGGAATACCAATCAATTGGAAAAGTTTGAAGGGTTTGAGGGGTTGAATATAGTTTGAAGGGTTTGAGGCTTCGCGTTTGAAGGGTCTGAAAAAGGTTTGAGGCTTCGCGTTAGTTGAATTTGACTGAACAAAACCACGAAGTGGTTTAATTTGAATAACCCCGTACGAAGTGCGGGGACTGCATGAAATATAAAACAAGAACCCCAAACGGGGTTCAATAAAACATATATGGATGAAAAAGAATCTGTTCGTAATATTTGTTAGCCTGTTGGTTGCGTGTACATCAACCACCAACAACAATGATGCTGTCATTAAATTTGATAAAGAAAAGTACGATTTTGGTAAGATCTCTTATAAAAAAGAAGCCACCTGTACATTTGAATTTTCGAATTCTAAAAATTCGATCTTGATTATTTACGATGTAAAAACCTCGTGTGGATGTACTGTGCCTGAGTGGACAAAAGCCCCCATTCGCATTGGGAAAAAGGGAGAATTGAAAATCAAATACGATGCAGCGTATTCAGGTATCTTCCATAAAACTGTTGAAGTTTTTTACAATGGCCCTAACTCACCTGCCATTTTAGAGATTAAAGGTGAAGTGGATTAACCGAATGAAATCAAGCAAAAATCAAGCGATGAAACGAAAATCTTACATATTTACCTTGCTTGCTTTGGTCATAATCATGGCAGTACAGGGCTTATACTGGCTTGCCACAGGTTTGCTGTTTGTCGGTGGTATTACAATACTTTATCTATCACAACTTCGCTTTTTTGTTTTGATTAGGAAAAGGGGTTGGGTTTCGACGACAATTAGTTTGTTTGCAATTTTTATACTGGCAATTTCTTTGCGTGTGTTTCTATTCGAGATTTATAATATTCCCAGTGGATCAATGGAAGATACACTGATCACCGGTGATAAGGTATTGGTAAATAAGCTTCAGGTTGGACCCAGAATGCCCAAATCGCCATTTGAAATTCCGTGGATAAACCTGATTTTTTATCTGAATAAGAATGCCCGAGCCGAAATGGATTCTACCTGGTGGAATTATAATCGTTTAAGCGGACAAAGATCAATTCAAAGAAATGATGTACTTGTCTTTAATTTTCCGGATGATGAAAAGACTTATTTCATTAAAAGGTGCATTGGGTTGCCTGGCGACAGTTTAAAAATTACTAGGGGAAAAACCCTGGTAAACGGGGAAATTGATCAGGAGCCAATACTTTCAAAAAGTAAATTTCTGTTCTACGTCAACAATCCGGTTGCCTATTCAAAATTAACCGACAGTTTAAGCATTCAATGTTACTGGTATGAAAATTCTGATAATAAGCTAAGTATAGTAACATTGACACCGATCCAGTTTCTGAAAATAAAGAAAGCTCCCTCCATTGATTCGATCATACAGGTAAACGTTGTTTATGATACAATCCCACGGGTTTTTCCATATAACGACCGTTTCAAGTGGACAATTGACAATTTTGGCCCGATGTATATTCCCAAAGCAGGCGCAACCATACGACTCGACGAGAATAGTTATGTGTTGTATCAAAATATCCTCCGAAAATTTGAAAAGGTTCAAGTTGATCTTAAAGATGGACTTGTGTATGTCAATCAGAAACCTGAAATATCCTATACTTTCCGAAACAACTACTACTTTATGATGGGCGACAACAGACACAATTCCATTGACTCACGTTTTTGGGGATTCGTACCTGAAGAATTGATCGTTGGCAAAGCATCGCTCATTCTGTTTTCAAACGATTTGAGTGATATTAAATGGAACCGGACAATGAAACAAATCCAATAAATAATCCAATGAACTTTAAAAGACTAATTCATAGAAGCCTAATACTTTGTGTATTTTGTCAATGTTTATTTACAGCAAATGCGCAACAAATCCTGACACTCGACCACGCGTTGGAAATAGCCAACAACAATAGTCCCGACATTCGCCGCTCGTTGCTGAACCTTGAGCGTTCTCAGGAAACACTGAAAGCGCAGAACGCCACACTTAAATCGAATTTCTCATTGGGCTTAACTCCGATTAGTTACGATCAGTCGCGGTCGTTTGACAATTACAATGCGAGTTGGTATACCAGCAAAACAGCTCAGTCATTCGGAACATTTACGGTTGCACAACCCATTCTGCCCACCGACGGAACTATTAGTTTGATTAACCGTTTTGGATATCAGAGCAAGACCAGCACCGTGGGCGACTATACTCAGGAAAGTAATGCATTCACCAACTTCCTTTCATTGAGTGTGGCTCAGCCTTTGTTCACCTATAACCGTACCAAACTCCAGATTAAAGAATTGGAATTAGATCTGGAAAATGCCCAGTTAAACTATTCGATGCAAAAACTCAATCTCGAAAAACAAGTCACTCAGTTTTTTTACAATGTGTATCTGGCACAGATGAGTTTAAGCATTTCTCAGGATGAGTTTACGAATACACAGAAAAGTTATGAGATTACACAGAATAAGGTTAGCGCCGGAATTTCGGCCAAGGAAGAACTATATCAGGCCGAGTTAAATTTTGCCACCGCAAAATCATCGCTTCAGAATGCACAGGTGACCCTAGACAATTACAAAGATCAGTTTAAGCAATACATTGGCACGAACATATCAGACGAAATTACGGTGATGACCGATGTAGCACTAAACCCGGTAGCAGTTGATCTGAATAAAGCCATCGAATTTGGTCTGAATTCAAGAATGGAATTGCGTCAGCGGGAGATTGATGTTGAAACCTCGCAGTTCGACCTCATCCGTACCAAATCTATCAATGAGTTCAGGGGAGATGTGAACTTATCGATCGGACTTAGCGGAGACAACCCTGAACTTCAGAATATATACGATAACCCAACCAACAATCCCCGTGTTTCGCTTTCATTCAATCTGCCGCTTTACGACTGGGGCGAACGGAAAGCCCGGATCAAAGCTCAGGAAGCAGTGATTCAAACCCAGAATCTGAACCTGGATGTTCAAAAAATACAAATAACTGTGGATATTCGCCGCGTTTACCGCAATCTTCAAAATCTGGTGAACCAGATTGATATTGCTGCGCAGAATGAAAAAAATGCCCAGTTGACCTATGGAATCAAACTTGAAAGGTATGCGAACGGTGACTTGACCAGCATGGACATGAACCTGTTTCAGAACCAGCTTTCAACAAAAAAAATGACCTATGCACAGTCGTTGATCGATTACAAAATCGAATTATTAAACCTAAAGATCCAATCGCTCTACGATTTTGAGAAAAACGAAGCAGTTTTACCTGAAAAACATTTTGAATAAATGGATTCGATCTCTAAAAATTAAATGAAATTCTGAATGAATCCAATTGTGCTATCTCGACTGAAAATCGATTTTAAACACACAAAAGAGAGAAGTCTGAACTATTGTGGTGAAAAAAACGATTAAAAACGCAAAACCAACCAATTTACACCCTTTTACACCCCTTCAAAAAAACTGTTATCTCTAACATCTTCACTACTTTTGCTTATTCACCTTTTATTAAATTCTGTAAATATGACAACGAAACCTCCTATGCAATCAATATAATTGTTCTACTTGGAATTCTGAATATTTTTAGTTGGTCAATTCCAAATTAAAGGCAGTTGGTACATCCTAATATCACATATGCACAGGGCAAAAAGGGGAAGCAGCATAATAGGCCAAAGTGAAGTTAGGAAAAGAAGTTTGAATAAGAGTTGTTCTGGAAATAAAGGTAGAGAAGACAAAATTATTAACGAACAATAATAGAAAATAGTATAAAACTCTAAGGGAAAGGGCAGGAAGCACAACCACCAAGTTGCAACCGCTTCCTGCCCGGCACCTTTTCTAAAAAAGAAAGTGAGGTGAGGTGACAAAGATAAAGAAATAATCAATTATAGAAACTACGAGTTCATACGCCTGTGAAAGGATATATCAGGTTAGGTATATTAAACATATAAAATAAACAAAATAAGATGAAAAAAATTAAAACTATTATTCTAGGCATATTTGTAATTGGAATACTCGTAACTAACTTGAGTATTATTGGAAGTAAGAACAATAAAATCTTGGGCATAAGCTTGAGTTCTTTTATAAATGCCTCTGCTACTGATATCGAAGAAGTTGTAATTGTTTGTAGTACTGGCGGTCAAGGAAGATGTTATAAGTCTGATGGGAATAAGGCATACTGGTGCGTAAATTATTGGATGTTTATTCATGGTTGTGATGCTACTGGCAATGTGAACGATAATTGCGCTAAGGTTGCGTGCGTGTACTGAATAATTTCTATTTTGTCATAATTACATATAACCTCGAGTATATGCCGAGGTTATATGATTTTCGTTGTACTGTATTTTTTTAGTGACATAATACTAGATATGAAATCCAACTTGGATTTTAAAACAAATTTCTATTCCCCTATTCTATTAAACTATTTAAATAATTAACCACAATGCGTAATATCTATATATATATTCTTCTCTCTCTTCTAGTAGTCTCATGTTTCGAATCAAAGAAAAAAGAAAATATAATTTCCATAGATACTAATAGAATCAAAACAATTAAACTGGATGAAGTCTTCAGCAAAATTGAAATAAATCCACTTTATACCAATGACTTATCCTTAATTAGTGGAATTGATAAAGTAATTCATTGGAATAATGAATTTTACATTTTTGACGATCGACAAAAAGCCATTCTAATTTTCGATGAAAATGGAAGATTCTCAAGAAAGTTACGTAACGTTGGTAGAGGACCTGGACAATATCTTGATATTGCCGATTTTACAATAAATCCCTATAATAATAATATTGAATTTGTTGATGGCAGAAGCTTATATATTTACGACAAATTTGCACGGTTTATAAAAAAAATAGAAATTGTAAATGATAAATTAAAGGCGGTTAATCGGTTAGAGATAATTAATAATGATATTATATTCTTCGTATACCACTCTTCAAGCAATATATGTGTATTTTATTCCAGAAAAAGTAATAAAATATTAGATATAAAGAATATATATCCTCTATGGGTTAAAGAAAATTTACAATTCGCCGCAGAAAATGGATTATACCGGAGTGAAAATGAAATTAATTTTTTTGAAGCATTTTCAAATAAGGTCTATAAAGTCGTTGAAAATGATTTTATCTTAAAATATGAATGGGATTTTGGAAAATACAATTTCGAATTTGACCTCCCCCCATTATCAGATTTGATCAAATCGACAAAAGGTGAATATATAATAAAAAATTGGGAATCTATAACTCATAATTACATATTCCTCTTTCGACACAATATTGAAAATAATAAATATATTTTTACGGATTTTTTCTTTAATGGCGAACCTTCCACACTACTCTATAATAAAATTAGTCAAAAATATCTGATGTTTAGAGGGAATCTAAGTAAGTCAATATACCTTTCACCAGTCATTTTTTGGGGAGAAGAAAAGCTGGCTATTTTTATAGAACCTAAAAATTTAAAAGAAATGCCAAAAGATTTGTTTTCTGAAGCAAATCAAAAAATAATTGATAAAGTTAATATCTCAGATAATCAGATAATTTTAACTTTAAGTTTCAAAAAAAACCTACTTGAAAATATACATTAGCTATGAAAAAATTAATAGTTGCAATTTTAGTAATAGCCTTGTTAGGATTATTGCTATTTGACATATACGTACTTACTTTCCAGAAACACTCAAATTGTATTGAGGAAGAAATCAATCAAAAACAAAAAGATGTTAGTATTTTCCAAAATCAAATATTATCATACATATATGAAAATGAACTACTCGATATTGCTGATTGTGAGCTATATAAAGAAGAAACTCCATTTAGATTATTTGATATTATTGCAAATGAACCGGTTTTAGTTTTGAGGTTCTCGGAGTTTAATTGCAATGCTTGCGTTGACTTTTTAACAAATCAAATAAAGGAAAATTTTGTTGATTATTTAACGAATCCAAAAATAGTACTAATTTATGACAGTGAGACTATGAGGCTTCCTCAAAATATTTTTGAAAAACCTGTTTTTCTTACTCAAAAAAAAAATCTACTAGGCTTACCTATGGAGAAATTTAATACTCCTTTTATGTTCATCTTAGATAAAGACATGAAGGCAGAACAGTTTTTTGTACCTGAAATGGCTATGCCAGAGCTGACAAATAAATATTTAACTATAATTAAAAGACGCTATTTTAAGAAGAAATGAGACTGATTTAATTTTTATTTTCTGGATTCGGTAGGATCTGTCGGTCATTAAAATTAAGAAAAAAAAAGTTTTTTGTTCCAAGAGAATCTTAAAATCGGAAGTTGACATTTCAATTAATAGATTTTTACCTACGGAAAATGCGCAAACAAATTCTAGTATTTTAAAAATTAATCTAATCCCTTTCCTTGCATCATTTGATCAAATATCAACCGTCCTCCTTCTCCATATTAATCATCTTCGTGTTGCTGATGATTGTTGGATTAAGCCTGTTGCCTCTACTTAATGTGCAGTTAACCCCGTCGCGATCCTTACCGGGCTTAACAGTCAGCTACAGTTGGCCC
>JBBRCQ010000064.1:0-18614 GCA_038204725.1 Bacteroidales bacterium
AAAGTGGGGAAAATACTTTACAGGCATAAAAATCCTGCAAAACTGAAAGATTACACTTTTAGCTATCTAAAAAACCGGGTACGAAAGGCCGCCAAACCCGATAGTGGAAAGACAAAGGTTAAACCGGGAAATGGAAAAAAAGCGGATAATCAGGCCCCGGAAACGGATGTGAAATAAATCAGATCATCCTTCAACCTTTTTTATCACGAGCCCTCACATAAACAGAATACCATAGCGTGCAAGCGCTCAACGACCTGCGCCGGATGCCCCCTTTTTGGATGCAAATGCGCTGATGCCGAAGGCAAATGCCATTATGCGGTATGCAAATGCCATTATGCGGTATGCAAACGGCATTGTGTGGTACGCAAATAACGTTATGCGGTATGCAAATACGATTATGTGGTACGCAAATAGCGTTATGCAGTATGCAAACGCCATTCTGTGGTATGCACATGCGATGATGTGGTATGCAAATAGCGTTATGTGGTATGCAGGAACGGTTATAAAGCACGCAAATACGGTTCTGAGAAATGCAAATACAATGAGGCCGCTTACTGCAATGCCTCTTCCATCCTCCGCTTAAATTTGTGTAATTCGTCCCGAGAGCGAAGCGATTTCCTGTCCCGATTTTTCGGGATGTCCCGAGACCAAAGGGATTCGGGATTCGGGAAGCGATTCGGGATTCGTGAAATTGTTCTTCGAAGACGAAGTCGGCCTCATAAACATCGACACCATTCACAACGAAGCCAATGTGAACAGTGACTATTTTATCTCCGGCCCTCCTGTAATGATCAAAGCATTTAAGCAAACATTAATCGGGAAAGGCGTCCGTTCCAATCAAATCCTTACCGATGATTGGGAGTAAATTCGTGAAAATTCGTCTTAATTCGTGCAATTCGTTCTTAAAGTAATTCTCACAAACCCATCTCAATTAAAATCAATTTATGCAGGCAGCCAACCGGGTAGCTAAGAATACCGGTATCCTTTATGCGAAGATGGCGGTTACTGTCTTTATTTCGCTCTACGCTACACGTTTGGTATTAGCTGCTTTAGGTACCAAAGATTTTGGTCTTTTCAGTGTAGTAGGTGGGGCCATTGCGATGCTTGGCTTTTTGAATGCCTCCATGGCAGCAGCAACCCAAAGGTTTATGTCGTTTGCCCAGGGGGCAGGAGACATTCATAAGATCAACAAGATTTTCAATATGAGTGTGCTTTTGCACCTCATCATCGCATTTGTTATCTTCCTGTTATTGGAAGTTGCAGGTTATTTCTTTTTTAACGGGATATTAAATATAGATCCGGACAGGTTGAAAACTGCCAAGCTGATTTACCAGTTTATGATCATTAGTACGCTGTTCTCTGTTATTTCTGTACCTTACGATGCCCTGCTCAATGCCCACGAGAATATGCTTTTTTATGCAATATTGGGAATAATTGAATCGGTGCTAAAACTGGCCATTGCCCTATATATTACCTTTATATCAGCCGACAAATTACTATACTATGGCGCTTTGATGGCTTTGCTATCCATCATTTTGCTCATCCTCAATAGAATCTATTGCCACCATAAGTATCCTGAAACTAAAATAGCCATTAAAGCCCAATACGATAAAAAATTATTAAAAGAGATGTCTGGTTTTGCTGGTTGGTCACTTTTGGGTTCTTCAAGTAGCATGATTTCCAATTATGGTCAAGGAATTGTAGTAAATGTGTTTTTTGGAACAGCGGTGAATGCCGCGCAAGGAGTCGCCGGGCAGATTAGCGGGCAGTTGGGGGTATTTGCAGGTACAATGATGAAAGCCTTAAGTCCTGTGATTGCAAAAAACGAAGGAGCAGGTAATCGTAGTCAGATGTTAAAAGCATCTTTTATGGGTAGTAAGATATCCTTTTTCTTATTAATGTTTCTGCATATTCCGGTTTTAATAGAAATGCCCTTGATTTTTAAATTTTGGTTAAAAGAAGTCCCTGAATTTACAATTATCTTTTGTCGTTTACTTCTTATTCGAATTCTCATCGAACAACTTTTTCTTACACTTTCCATTTCAATATCAGCAGTTGGAAATATCCGAAAATATCAAATCTACAATTCAATGCTGAATTTTTTACCATTAGTTGTTAGCTATATCCTATTTTCATTTAACTATCCCCCTTTCTTTATTTACATTGTATTTATATTCTATGCAATAGCAGGAGCAATAATAACATTATATTTTGCCAAAAAAGATTGTAGTCTATCTATTTCAAATTATTTTGATAGCGTAATATATAAATGTTTGGGTTCATTTATGATAACAATCTTTATATCTGCACTTCCGGTTTTTTTTATGACGGATGGAATAATTCGTTTATTATTTGTTTTCACAATTAGTGCAATAACCTCTTTAATTATGATCTGGAATTTAGGATTTTCTTTAACAGAGAGAGAAGGAATTTGGAAAATATTAAAAGGAACGCTTGAAAAAATTTCAAGAAAGTAAACTGGATATATTAAATTATAAGTGATAATACTAAAAAAATATTGAAAATATGAATAAGACAATAAAACGCAGCCTGGTAAGGCTTTACAGAATTTTTAATTTATTTGGATTTGATCCGCTTGTTTTATTTGCAACTTTAAGAGGTCTCCCCTTTTATCTTCATGACTATTCTTTAATAAAAAAACAAAAAGGAAATGATTCCAAATTTATTTTTGGACACTACTACCCAATCCTTCATGAACGGAATGATCAATCAGGAACAATGTCTGGTGATTATTTTCATCAGGATCTGCTTGTTGCGAAAAAAATATTTAAAAACAATCCCATAAAACATATTGACATTGGTTCAAGAACAGATGGTTTTGTTGCGCATATAGCTGTATTTCGGGAAATTGAAATATTTGATATACGAAATCAAGATAGTAAGGTTGAAAACATTATCTTCAAACAAGCCGATTTATTAAACTTACCAAAAGAATTAATTAATTATTGCGATTCAATTTCATCCTTACACGCGATCGAACACTTTGGACTTGGTCGTTATGGCGATCCGATAGATTATTATGGGCATGAGAAAGCAATAGAAAGTATTTATCAAATATTAAAAAGTAAAGGTAAATTTTACTTTTCCGTTCCAGTAGGAAAGCAAAGAATTGAATTTAATGCACTTAGGGTATTTGATATAGGATATCTGATTAAATTGTTGGAACCTAGATTTATCATCGAAAGTTTTAGCTATGTGAATAACAAGGGTGATTTATTTGAAAATATAGATATTACAACAATGCAAATAAAATCAAATTTTACTTGTAGGGATGGATGTGGAATTTTCGAATTAGTAAAGAGATGATAATCCATAATAATTACTCATTGTTTGTTAACACTACCGACAGTTTTGAAGATTGTTGGATACCATTTTTTACGTTATTCAAAAAATATTGGCCTGATTATACGGGCAAAATATATTTGAATACAGAAACCAAAGTGTTCACATTTCCTGGATTAGATATAGTATCGGTACAAAACAACATAAACACCCCGAACAAAAAAATTACATGGAGTGAATGCCTCATCCGCGCGTTAAATAGCATCGAAAATGAAGTCATTCTATATATGCAGGAAGACTATTTTTTAAAAGATTTTGTTAAAAATGATCTGGTTAAAAAATATGCTCAAATGATGGAGGAGCATTCTGATATCCAATGCATTCATTTGACGGATCAGGCTGTACGAGCTGAAAGCCGGTCAGAATATGATCATTTAGATAAAGTTGCTCTTAATCAACGCTATCGTGTTTCCTGTCAGGCCGCATTGTGGCACAAATCGGAATTGTTGGATTTAGTACGTAAATATGAGGATGCCTGGGAATTTGAGGAATTTGGGTCCAAACGATCAGCCCTGTTAGAGCGTGACTATTTAGAGGTTAATAGGGAGTATGTAAAACTGAATCACTTTGACATCATACCTTATATTTTCACGGGAATAATACAAGGCCGTTGGCATGAAGAAACAGTACCATTGTTCCATAAACATGATATTGTTATAGATTTTACAAAACGAGGTTTTGTTAATGAGGCTCCATCAAAACCATTTATGAAACGTATAAAGTACAAGCTAAATAAAATTCCAAATATTGTCAGAAATAGGATGGAACTACGCTTATTAAAACTGAAATAAATACATGAACCGTTTGACTATATTCGCCCTCAAGGCCCTACGCAAGCTCTATACAAAAGGCTTTAATGTAAAAGCAATGGCGAAGCCCATATGCGATCAGAATGCAGATTCCGTTTCACAAAAAATATACGAGGCGTTAATGGATGACAAGCCGTGTATGATATCGCGATTTGGTGCAAATGAATTACTTTGTTTAGTTACCTATTTAGGGGTTAAGGAAAATAATAGAAATATTATTTCATACATAACCGGAAAATCTGAAGCTTGGTGGTGGAATAAAACAAACCTGGATAACATGGTTAATGTTGCTGGTTTTTTCCCTCCCATTGCTGACAAATTTGAACAGTTCTGCAATTTAATGCTAAACGATATCACAGAAGTAGATATTTTGGGGTCGTGGTTAACCGATGAACAAATATTTGAAAATGAGTTAATTTTCGCAAAAAAAATTCGACTACTTCTTTTGGATCCTTATTGGTCCAATCTACCTTGGACAAAAGCCTTAGAAGGAAATAAAGTATTAGTAGTCCATCCATTTGCCAAAACAATTGAACAACAATATAAAAAGCGAGAATTACTATTTAAGAACAATCTGTTACCAAAGTTTGAGTTAAAGACAATTAAAGCGGTACAAAGTCTTGCAGGCGAAAAAACACCTTATATCGATTGGTTTGAGGCATTGAAATATATGAAATCTGAAATCGACAAAGCGGATTATGACATTTGTCTGATTGGAGCTGGTGCATATGGGTTCCCGCTAGCAGCTCATGTTAAACGGAAGGGCAAAAAGGCTGTACATTTGGGTGGGAGTTTGCAGTTATTATTTGGAATTCGAGGCAAGAGATGGGAAGATATAAATTACAACAGTGAATATAATTATGCTGCACTAATGAATGAATATTGGGTAAAACCGTGTAAAGAAGACAAACCTTATAGAGCTCAAGTTGTTGAGGGAGGATGTTATTGGTAGATCTTAAAATATTATAGCTATTCACACTCATAGATATGGTTTTAGAATATTTACAATGGGATTCTGATTTCTTTGGTTTCAAAATTGGGAAAATAAATATTCTCAATGAAAAATTAGAAGAACTATCGACAATTTTAGCATATGCAAAATCAGAAAATTACCGACTCGTTTATTGTTTTGGATATTGCAATTTATGGATAGACAATTTAACACTAGCAAAATTGGGTGGAATTTTCGTCGATGCAAAAATAATATTTACATGTGATGTTCAAGGCAAATCAAAAGATGTAAGTGAGGTTTATGAATATGATTCGAATAATGTTAATTATCAACTATTAGAACTATCATATATCAGCGGGAAATATTCTCGTTTCAGAATAGATCCCTTATTTGACCCAAATGATTTCAAACGATTGTATAAAACCTGGATTGAGAATTCAGTTAATAAACAAATTGCTGATAAAATTTTTGTCGTAAAGTTCCAGGGGAAAATAGCGGGTATGGTAACTGTTAAAATTAAAGATAAGTATGGAGATATTGGTTTGATTGCAGTTGACCCTTTAGCACAAAATAAAGGATATGGAAAGCAATTAATTGGCGCTGTAAATAAATATCTTTTAGAGGCTGGGATTTTTATGATCGAAGTGACAACTCAATTAGAGAACAAACAAGCATGTATATTTTATCAAAAATGTGGCATGAAAGAAAAAAATGTAACAAACATCTATCATTTTTGGTTGTAAAAAACTATTAACTGTAAAATATGATTCCATTTAATAAGCCCTACCTAACTGGTAAAGAGGCGCATTATATTTACCAGGCTGTATATTCAGGAAAAATTTCAGGGAACGGACTTTATACCCAAAAGTGCCAGAAATATTTCGAAGATCAATACGGATTTAAAAAAGTATTGCTAACCACTTCTTGTACAGATGCTTTAGAAATGGCTGCATTATTGTGCAATATACAACCTGGCGATGAAGTAATTGTTCCATCTTACACTTTTGTCTCGTCCGCCTTAGCTTTTATTCGTCAAGGGGCAAAAATTGTTTTTGCTGACAGTTATTCTAATCATCCGAATTTGGATGCCGACAGCATAGAATCGCTTATAACAGAAAAAACAAAAGTAATTGTCCCTGTGCATTATGCCGGCGTAGCTTGCGATATGGATAAAATCATGGAGTTGGCAGAAAAATACAAACTGTTTGTAGTAGAAGATGCGGCACAAGCCATTGACTCATACTATATTTCACCGAAGACAGGTGAAAAACGAGCCTTGGGTTCCATTGGCCATTTGGCTGCTTTCTCTTTTCATGAAACCAAAAACATTATCTCCGGTGAAGGTGGAATGTTAGCTATTAACGATGAACGATTTGTAAAACGAGCTGAGATCATTTGGGAAAAAGGCACAAACAGGGCCGAATTCTTTAGAGGTGAGGTGAATAAATATGGCTGGGTAGATACAGGTAGTTCATTTTTACCATCCGAAATTGTATCTGCATTTTTGTGGGCACAAATAGAGAGCATAACACAGATACAAGCAAGGAGAAAGGAATTATGGAATATTTATTATGCAGGTCTAAAAGAGCTGGCGCAAAAAGGATATTTTAAACTCGTCGACCTGCCGAAATATGCCTCAAACAATGCCCACATGTTTTACTTGGTTTGCAATAATATTGAGGAACGAACACGATTGATCGCTTTTTTGAAAAAGCACAATGTACTTGCTGTTTTTCACTATTTGAGTTTACACAGTAGTAACTATTATGCGAGCAAACATGACGGTCGTAGTTTGCCCAATTCGGATCGTTTTTCCGACACCTTGGTTCGGTTGCCTATGTTTTTTGAATTGAGCGAAAGTACGATTAATTCTATAGTCGCCTTAATCAAGTCTTTCTATAATTGCTAAATAGATTTACAATGCCAAATAAGCAGTTGAATATACTACTATTATCCGGTACAAATTTATATACAAACTCAGGTATTTTGACTTTTGATATATTTAAAAGTTTGCAAAAAGGTGGGCACAATATTACTTGCATCACCAGGGATTATGATAGCCGGTTTGAAGATGGGATATATTCTATCAGAGGAAAAAAAGAATCTTATATACGAAATATAATATTGAGGATCGGAGGAAAAATCAACCAATTTAAGAAACGGAATCCTTTTTATTATATGTACAGTATGCATGATAAAAAGAATCATATAGCAGTTGAAAAAATTCTAAAATCGGTAAAGACAAAAGTTGATGTAATTTTGTACGTCTTCCCGCATCGTTTCTTAGATTCGAGAGATTTATATGAACTTAATCAAAAAACGGGAGCCCCAGTGTTTGTCATGCCAGTGGATATGGCACAGTTTACAGGAGGATGCCATTATGCGAATGATTGCAAAGGCTATAAAACCGGATGTGGTAAATGCCCCGGTATCTATTCAAGCCAATTGAACGATCAAACGAATAAAAATTTACTTTATAAGGCCAGATACCTCAGTAAAGCCAATATGGCCGTAGTATCAAATACATGGCTGAATACCCGCGCAAAACAAAGCTTTCTCTATTCTTCTAAACCTATTTTCAACTTGGATGTGGTAGTAAATGAGAATCACTATTGCACTGGTAACAAGGAGAACGCGAAAGCTTTTTTTTCAATACCGATGAATAAATCTGTAATTTTTTTTGGATCTGCGACTTTGCAACAAAAGAGAAAAGGACTCTCCTATTTAGTAGAAGCATTATCACAACTTTATTTAGAACTCAATGATCAGGTACGTGCCGGAATATGTATTGCCATTGCCGGCGAGGTACCTGAAACGGTAAGAAAAATGTTTATGTTTGATACCTATTTACTAGGACATCTCAGTCACGAAACTCTCCCGAAAGCATTTCAGATGGCAGAGGTGTTTGTTTCACCTTCAATACAAGATGCAGGACCGATGATGGTAGCTCAATCGATGATGTGCGGAACGCCTGTTGTAGCTTTTGAAACCGGAAATGCAGAAGATTTTATCTTTGATGATCAGACAGGATACCGCGTTCCTTTGTATGATATCATTGGTTTGAAAAATGGAATTCTAAAACTTTTATCCAAAACCAAAGAGGAAAAGAGACAAATAAATGAGAATTGCCGTAGTTTAGCCGTTACAATATCATCATATTCTGTTTTTTCTAATCGTTTCTTGTCTGTTTTTGATGAATTTTCCCGGGATAAAAATAATCGGAATAGACACTCACCCCATTAAATTGAATTCGTTCATTCACACTACAAATGTAACATTAAAAAAATACCGGCCTATGAGCATATACTGATTATTATATTTGAAGTACAATAACTCGTATGCAGTTTAGTGGTGAAAATCCCTGCCTGCTGGTAGACGCTTAAGTTGTGTTTAATATTAAAAAAAGGAAACAGCATGAAAAAATTGGATTATTTAAATGTAGGTTGTGGTAATAAATTCCATAAAAATTGGGTCAATTTAGATATGTCATCTGATTCAATGGATGTTGTTACTGCTAATTTACTTAATGGGGTGCCATTCCCAGAAAACTCTTTTGATGTAGTTTATCATTCACAAGTTTTAGAACACTTTCCTAAAGAAAAGGCACAAGATTTTATCAGGGAATGTTTTAGAGTTCTAAAAACAGATGGAATTATTCGTGTAGTTGTTCCCAATTTGGAATATATTGTTGATGAATATAAAAAGTTTTTAAATGAAAATCTTAAAAATCCAAATGATTTATCAGCAACCAACTATGAATGGATTTTACTTTTAATGTATGATCAAACGGTTCGAAATTACAGTGGTGGGCAAATGGCTGAATTTTTAAAACGCCACAATATTACTAAAGAGAACTATGTTATTGACAGTTTAGGGTGTATGGGTAGTAGCATTAGAGAAATCGATTTGAGTGGAGATAATTATATGATTATTAAAAATTTAAAAAAATCATTCTCTTCGATTACCATGTTTAAAAAGGCTGTAAGATATCTCTATCGTAAAATTTATCAAAATATAATACCACGATCAGAAGCATCAAGAATTGGGACTTTTAGAC
Organism: Bacteroidales bacterium; assembly: GCA_038204725.1. Lineage (GTDB taxonomy): Bacteria > Bacteroidota > Bacteroidia > Bacteroidales > JACABE01 > JACABE01. The sequence goes on from JBBRCQ010000064.1 coordinate 9,182, forward strand.
TTGGAGGTCAAATCCATATGTGGATGTACGATAGATATTCTCTTGCCAGATTGCTTAAAGATTGTGGGTTTATAGATATTTCCGTCAAAAATCCATTTGAAAGTGATATTCCAAATTGGAGTCAATATGAATTAGATGTTAAAGATGGCTTGGTTTACGACCCTACATCTTTATTTATGGAAGCCAGGAAGAAGACTACACACAATCGAGAATAATTAGTCAAAAGGAAACCAGATATGAATAATTAGGAGTTTACAAGTAATGTTTTTCATAAAAAATACTTTATCTGTTTTAATTGTACTACTCACATTGATTTCTATCAATCAATGGTCTGAGATGCCAATTGGTAATACCTTTACGTCCTGGATTATATGTACAATCATACTAGTTCTATTTATTAAAGGAATAAAGCCTTATTATGATACGATCAACAATTCTAATTTACGCTATGTACATTGGTATATGGTCTGGGTTGGTATTTGTATTTTCAGAGGTCTGTTTATTCCGGAAAATTATTGGGACTGGAAAAATTTAACAGGTGGTATTTTAACGCTTGCTTTACCCCTGTCGATCTATATTTTCACCAACGAAAACATTATACAAAAAATTTTATCCTATTGGATAAGATATGCACTACCTCTTTTTCTGGTAGTTCTAATTTCAGCTGATTCAAATGTGTCAGGTTTTTATATGGCACCAATCAGTTTATTGGCGCTTTTCATACCAATTTTAAAAAATAAATGGAAACTTATCATTGTGTTTGTGACCTTATTTGTAATTTTTTCTGATCTTAGTGTACGGAGTAGTGTCATCAAATATGGTTGTGCAATATCCATTGGTATGCTCGGGTTCATAAAGTTTATTAAAATTGAACTAGCAATCAAGTTTTTTAGGTATACATTTTTATTGCTTCCAATCATCTTACTTCTATTGGCGCTTTCAGGGATATTCAACGTCTTCAGAATGGATGAATACTTAAATGGAGAATATGTTGTGAAAAGTAAGACAGATCCCACAATTGATGAAAGTTTAACAGCAGATACCCGTACATTTCTATATTCAGAGGTTATCAATTCAGCTATCCTAAACAATTATGTATTATGGGGCAGAACTCCGGCACGGGGTAATGACTCAGATTGGTTTGGTAATTTTATGGCCGAAGATTTAGGTACTGGCAGGTACGAGCGATATGAAAATGAAGTCGGGATTTTAAATATTTTTACCTGGACAGGGCTTGTCGGTGTATTGCTTTATCTTTTGGTTTTTATGAGGGCTTCTTATTTGGCTATCTATAAATCAAATAGTATTTTCATAAAACTGCTTGGCTTATATGTCGCATTCCGCTGGACTTTTGCCTTTGTTGAAGATTTTAACCGTTTTGATATTGCAAACCTTACATTATGGATGATGATAGCGATGTGCTTTTCTGTCAAATTCAGGCAAATGAGCGATAAAGTTATCTCCCTCTGGGTGAACAGTATCTTTGACAAACGGTATGAAAAGGTTTACCAATGGTATTTGTACAAAAAGCAGTTAAACTTATATAACAAAACATTGCACTCAGATGGTTCCCCTTTATAGAATTGCAGTACTCCTCACCTGCCACAACCGAAAAACAAAAACATTGGCTTGCCTTCGGGCTCTGTTTGAAGCCAAGTTGCCTGCTGAAATCAATCATCTGGATGTTTATTTGGTGGATGATGGCAGTACCGATGGAACAAGTGAAGCTATAAAAGAAAAATATACCCTAGTAAATATTATACAGGGCAATGGCAATCTGTTTTGGAACAGAGGAATGCATTTGGCATGGGAAACTGCCGCAAAAACTAATGATTATGATTATTATTTGTGGTTAAATGATGATACAATATTATTTGATTTCGCTCTTGATATGTTGTTACAAAAAGCTGAATTAACAAAAGGGAAACAAATATTGGTAGGAGCAACTTGTTCAAGTGATTTAAAAAATATTACTTATAGTGGTTTCCAGTTTTACAATACAAAACTAACTCCAAATGGAGAATGGCAGCTATGTGATTTTTTCAATGGGAACATTGTTCTTGTTCCATCTGCAATTTTCACAAAAGTTGGGCTTCTTGATATGCATTTTCATCACGCCTTAGGGGATTTCGATTACGGAATGCGTGCAACCAAGTTAGGCTTCATCCATTTATTGGCGCCAAGTACTTTGGGGCAATGTGTTGCTCACGAAACAGATCCCAAATGGCGAAACAATGGTGTTCCATTGTTCCAAAGATTTAGACATTTATATAGCCCTTTGGGCAATCATCCAATTGAGTTTTTTATTTTTGATAAGCGCCATAATGGGTTTCTAGTTTCCCTCAAACATTTTTTTACTATCCATCTAAGGGCTATTTTACCCCAATTATGGAAAGATAGAATAGGATAATTACTAAAAAAATAGTGTATACATAAAAAAAATAAGTGTGAAGATTCATTATTTCGACACACCCATTCTGTTTTTAGTATTTAACAGACCAGGTGTAACTCAACAGGTATTTGATCAAATAAAAAAGATTAAGCCTCATTTTTTGTACATAGCAGCAGACGGACCTCGTAGCGGAAGAGAAGATGAAATTTATAATTGTTTACAAACCAGAGCAATAATAGAACAGGTTGATTGGGATTGTGAATTAAAAACTCTTTTCAGAGAAGATAATTTGGGTTGCGGTGTTGCCGTCAGTAGCGCTATTACCTGGTTTTTTGACCAAGTAGAATATGGTATTATATTGGAAGACGATTGTTTACCCGTATTATCCTTTTTTCAGTATTGTGAAGAACTTTTGATTAAATACAAAGATGATGAGTTTATAATGCTGATAGGTGGCAATAACTTTCAAAATGGCATTCAAAGAGGTCCAGGAAGTTACTATTTTTCCTATTATCCACATATTTGGGGCTGGGCTTCTTGGCGCAGGGCATGGAACTACTATAATTATGAAATGAGTGATTTTGAAGAAGTAATTGCTGACGGCAAAATAGAACACGTTTTTCAAAGTAAATGTGAAAAGAAATATTGGTTAAATACATTTTCACAGACACAAAAGAAGGAAAAAAATACATGGGACTACCAATGGGTTTATTCAATTTGGAAAAATAATGGAGTTGTAATTACTCCAAATTGCAATATAGTTTTAAATTTGGGCTTCAGAGATTCCTCAACACATACTTTTTTGCGTGATTCTTTCAAAGAAATAAATGAAACTACTGAAATTATATTCCCCTTGATACATCCGGAAAAAATAATAGATAAGGTAGCAGATAAAACAACTTTCAATAATGTTTTTGGTCACAACTTAAAAAGGTTATTGAGATTATTTAAAGAGAATAATATATTATTTATTCTTAATTATCTATTAAAAAGATAAACCTAAAAATCCAAATTATAAATCATACGAGAGATTATGCAGAATTATCAACAAATTCCAAGGCAAAACAAGTGTCCTGTCTGTGGCACTATGGATGCAACTATCTTGTGGGTTACAAGTAGCAATCAATCAGCTCAGCACTTCGTATTACATGAAAAGCACCCAACTAAGTACTTTAAATTGGTTTCTCAAATCGAAAGTATTTGGGGGCAAAATAAATGTGAAGTTATTCAATGTGATGGTTGTGGGTTTTGTTATAGCAATCCATACATTGCAGGTGATAGTCAATTTTATGATCTTGCCTATGACCGATCCAGTTATCCAACCTGGAAATGGGAATTCCTATTAACCTATAATATCTTAAACAAATTCTCAAAGTCAGATCTTACACTATTGGAGATAGGTGCTGGCAATGGCGCATTTATAAGGCGAATTGCAAACAAAATTTTACTGAAAGAAAATATTCTTTGCACAGAATTTTCTAAATATGGAAAAAATCAGATTGAGAATATGGGAGTTAAATGCTTATCCGATGATGTTAGAAATTTATCAAACATAGAATTAAAAGGCACCTTCGATATAGTCTGTATGTTTCAGGTATTAGAGCACATGGATAAGTTAGATATTTTATTTCAAAAGTTAAATTGGCTGATGAAAAAAGGCGGCAGCCTCTTTATCGCTGTTCCCAATCCAAAATTAATTGAATTTAACGAACTCAATGGTGCACTATTAGATATGCCGCCCAATCATATTGGTCGTTGGAATATAAAATGTTTTGAGGTAATCGCACAGCAGTATGGCTTTAAGATTGAAGATCATAAAGTCGAAAAATTTAGTTTAACATCTGTGGCAAAACAGTTTATAACTTACCGCTATTTAAGAAATTCACAACAAAATGGCACTTTTGAAAATAAAATCGAGCAGATTAATAATAAGTATTTACTAAAATTAATACGAATACCCGGTGTACTGGTTAATTTAATTCAAGCTTTACCCTCTTTATTTAAAATGAATTCAGGCTTGGGCAATTCACAATGGGTACATCTGATCAAATTATGTTAGTGTAATCCAGTATCATTTTGTTTACATGAATTATAATAAAATATTATTTCTAATACATCTTCCGCCGCCGGTACACGGTTCGTCTATTATAGGGAAGACTATTCGTGTAAGCGAAACGATCAACAAAAATTTCGATTGTCGCTATATTAATCTGTTAGCTTCTCAAAATGTTGCCGAATCAGGCAAAGTCAGCATAAGAAAGATTTTGGGTTTCGTGGTTACCTGGTTAAGGGTATTTTTCACATTGGTAAAGCATCGTCCACAGCTTTGTTATCTAGCCCTTACTACCACGGGAACAGCATTTTATAAAGATATCTTGCTTGTGGTTTTATTAAAGCTATTAAGGATTAAACGGGTTTATCACCTGCATAATAAAGGAGTTAGCCAGCACCTTCACAACCCTATCAATCGTCTTTGTTACCGCTATGTTTTCAAAGATACAGCGGTAATTTTGCTTTCACGACATTTGTATTCCGACATACAGCAATTTGTGCCTCTAGGAAAAGTGCATATTTGCAATAATGGAATAGCAGATGAGAGGCAAAAGACAAAAGGCAAAAGACTAGAGGCAGAAAAAATTGTCAGGATATTGTTTCTCTCCAATTTGATTGAATCAAAAGGGGTGTTTGTTTTGCTGGAGGCATGTGAAATATTAAAGAAGAAGGAAATAACCTTCGAATGCGTGTTTATTGGCGGAGAAGGGGATGTAACAGCAAGCCGGTTAAATGATTTGATTCAAAAAAAAGGTTTGGCCAGTCAGGTCTTCTTCCAAGGTAAAAAATACAGTGTAGAAAAGAATCAGGCATTTTCCGAAGTGGATATATTTGCTTTTCCGACTTATTATTCTAAAGAATGTTTTCCACTGGTACTTTTGGAAGCAATGTGTTATTCACTGCCTGTTATTTCCACTTATGAAGGTGGTATTCCTGATATAGTGGAAGATAGTATAACAGGGTATTTAGTTCCGCAAAAGAATGTCGAAGCCCTTGCGGAAAAACTGGAACTGTTAATTAAAAACCCGGATCTTCGCCAGCAGATGGGTGCTGCAGGGCGACGAAAATATGAACAGGAATTTACACTCGAAATATTTGAAAAAAAAATGGTGGATATTCTTCAACTAATTCTTTCCAAAAATGAAAAATATTAGGCAATTAAAAGATAAGGTGTCTACTCAAAACAGAAAACGCAAATTTGATTTTGCGATGTCGTTTATCAAAAGAAACGACACCGTTATTGATATTGGCGTAGATCCAACCTTGGGCGGTACAACAAATTATTTTGAAAAATGGTTCACCGCCCCTAACAAACTAACCTGTTTAGGTGTAAAGGCAGATTTTTCAAAATTTAAAATGATGTTTCCCAATTTTGAACTCATTCAATTTAATGGAGAAAAATTTCCACAATTTGAGAAAAAATTTGATTTCGCATTTAGCAATGCAGTAATTGAACATGTGGGGGATTATACAAAACAAGTAAATTGGCTTTCTGAAATCAGTAAGATAAGCAAGCTTTTACTTATCACAACTCCAAACAGATGGCTCCCTTTTGAAACGCATTCAATGACTTTCTTTTTTCATTGGTTTCCTGATAAAATAAGGAACTACTTTTATTCTAAAATAGGGAAGGAATATTTTGCAAAAAATTACATGTGGCTATTGGGTGAAAAAGATTTCAGAAAAATGCTTAACGAGGCTGGCTTTGAAATACTAACATTTCGGAAGAATAAATTTCTGTTTTTTACAATTGATTTTGTCGCCATCTGCAAACCAATAGAATAAGAAATGGCCTTAAACTTAAGCAAAACAGAACTATATAAAGAATCATTAGCTACTCTGCCAAATGGGAAATTATTAATCACCACCATCAATGCCCACTCCTATAATCTTGCTCAAACCGATAACCTGTTCCAGGAAGCTTTATTAAAAAGTGATGTTTTGATCCCCGATGGGATCAGCGTGGTTTGGGCAACCAGGTGGTTAACCGGCCAAAAGATCAAAAAAATTGCGGGAGCTGATCTGTTTTTCTACGAGATGAAACGGTTACAATTGTTGGGTGGTAAATGTTTCTTTTTGGGCAGCAGCGAAGCTACGCTGGCAAGCATTAAAGAGCGAGCAAAAAAGGAGTTTCCAAATGTAAAGGTGCAAACCTGGTCCCCACCCTACAAGCCGGAGTTTACAGCAGACGAGAATGAAGCAATGATCGGTACCGTAAACAGCTTCGAACCCGATGTGCTCTTCATAGGTATGACCGCCCCCAAACAGGAGAAATGGGCTTACCAGCATTTTAGCGTGTTAAAGGCCGGTCACGTTTGCTGCATTGGCGCTGTATTTGATTTCTATGCCGGTACGGTTCAGCGTGCCCCGCAATGGGTGATCAAAATCGGTATGGAGTGGTGCTACCGGCTGGTCAAAGAACCCCGAAGGATGTGGAGGAGATATTTGGTGGGGAATACGAAATTTGTATTGGAAATTTTTTTGGAAAAAATAAAAAAGAATGGTTAACGTTAATTTTATAAATACAACGTGAGCACATTTGCCAAACTTCAATTATGCAAAAATATTACACACAAGAGTTTTAAAAAATTACATTTAAATTAATTACAGATGAAAGAAGCAATCAAAAGAATTTTGGGCGGGTATCTGGTTTTAAGAATTGTAAATTTAAAAATGAGATATTTCCCCAGTAAAATACAAAGAGAAGGAAGGGAAGAAGAGATTAAACAAATTGGTAAAAGGAAATTATTTTATTCTACTTTTATTAGAAATAATGATTTATGTTTTGATGTCGGAGCTAATGTAGGAAATAGGATTATTCCACTTTTAGCAATTGGAGCGAAAATTGTTGCTATTGAGCCACAAAGAGCTTGCTATAAATATTTAAAATCTAAATTTGGAAAAAAGATTGAAATCGTTACTAATGGACTATGCGAAAGTGAATGTATTAGAGAATTTCACATATCAAATGTCAATACAATTTCATCCTTTTCAGATGAATGGATTAATTCTGTAAAGGTTGATCGTTTTAAAAAATATAATTGGAATAAAGTTGTTAAAGTAGAAATGACAACCCTTGATAATCTTATCGGTAAATACGGACTGCCAGTATTTATTAAGATTGATGTTGAAGGATACGAGTTAGAAGTATTGAAAGGTTTGACAAAGCCTGTAAAAATGATAAGTTTTGAATACACTGTTCCTGAACAAACTAATAAAGTAATAGCGTGTGTTGAGCAAATAGAAATGAATACACCAAATATTGAGTGTAACTATAGTATTGGTGAGAGCATGGTTTTTGTATCACAAGTCTGGAAATCAGTAGAAGAAATAAAAAAACATATAATCACAAAAGAGTTTATTGATACACGGGTTGGGGATATGTATGTGAGAATTAAAAACTAATGCTAATCGCGTAGTAATTTTTATATTATAAGCAAACTACTATTTATAAAATTTATCAGGCAAAGCGTTATTCATAGGTATGACTGCCCCCAAACAGGAGGAATGGGCTTACCAGCATTTTAATGGTTTTAAAGCAGGCCATTTTTGCTGCATTGGCGTCGTGTTTGATTTTTATGCAGGAACAGTTCAGCGTGCGCCCCAATGGATCATCAAAATTGGCATGGAGTGGTTCTACCGGCTGGTCAAAGAACCCTGCAGGATGTGGAGGAGATATTTGGTGGGGAATACAAAGTTTATATGGGCAATTTTTTTGGAAAAAATGAACAATGGGGAAAAAAGGAACAGGGAGAAGGGAGAAAGGAGAAATGAGAAATGGACAATTTTCAATGTTCAATTTTGAATTAGGAATGGTTCAGGCAACGCTTAACAATTCAAGGTGAGCGTCATTTATTGAATCTGAGTAATTCATAAAACAAAAAGAAAAATTCACTACGATTTACAGCGTTTATTATTCCTATGAGGCAATCTGTACTACTTCTTCTGATTATTGCATTTTCGTTCTGTGCGATTGCCCAGGAACCGGTCGTTAATGTCAGTCTTAATTCGTATACCTCAACAGGCAAAGCGCTCCCCTTCTGGTTCACCAGCAATCAGAACGGCGCTTTTACTTCTCAGAACGTTTACTACCAATTACTAAGTGCCGGTTTCGAGCGGGAAGAGATCATCGGTTCAACGAAAAAATGGAACTTTAACTATGGCACAACGGTGATCGCCGGCCTTGGCAGTAAAACAGACTTTCAGCTCAACCAGTCGTGGATAGGCGCCCGTTACAAATGGCTGGCGATAAAAATTGGGGCAAAGCGCGATTCGGTGCGGTTTGCCGGTCTTTCGCATACGAACGGGAATATGATCTGGTCTGGCAATGCACGTCCATTGACTGGGGTTTCCTTTTCCACCAAAGGCTATATCCCCTTCTTCTTCTTCTGGAAAAAGTGGTTCACAGTGAAAGCGCTTTACGAAGAGAACACATTAACCGACAGGCGGGATATGACCGGCGCCATGCTTCACCATAAATATTTTTACGGAAAGGCGAACCTTGATAACTGGAGCTTTGCCTTAGGGCTCGACCACTGGGTATATTGGGGAGGAACATCGCGAACACTCGGCGCAACGCCGGGGATAGCATCTTATCTAAGGTATATCCTTGGGTTAAGGGGGGGGAAGAATTCATCGGGTTCTGATCAGACCAATGCGGCAGGGAATTCAATCGGGATGTATGCGCTTGAAGTGGAGAAAAATTTCGGCGGCAATATCCTTACTTTCTACTGGAATCACCCATATGAAGACCGCTCCGGCCTCGAGCTGGAGAATATGCCCGATGGTGTATGGGGATTGAATTACAGGAACAAATACAGGGGGGCATTCTTCACTGATTTCGTGTACGAATTTATGGGTACCCTTAACCAGAGCGGGAGCTATCACCTGCAACCCTCCGGTGTTTCGGGTGTGAAGACCGGTCGCGGAAGGGACAATTACTTTGCTCTTGGAGTAGGCAGCGATGGTAATACGTTCTACTCTTCGGGT
>JBBRCQ010000065.1:0-18510 GCA_038204725.1 Bacteroidales bacterium
TTATTTAACAACATTTTGATGCTTGATCAATTTATTCGCAGGTTCGCTATTAACCCAAACACTGCAAAAAATCAGAAAATATATAAAGAACTACTGGAATTTGGCAAAATTGCTGCTTAAAATTTAACGGAGTATTGTAAACAATGTTGAATATATAATATTTTTAGATATTAAATTCCCAGTAATTCCATTAAGTTTAAGTAATACTGGAAATTGCGAATATTGACCAGGATATAAATTATGTATTGAATCGCCTAAAAAAACGCTTCCATTTTGAGCTATTCCTGATATGTATATATTATTATTAACACATAAAATATTACCATTTCTTATTTGCATATAATCAGGAGGAACAATATCTTCTCCAAATACTCGACTCCATAAATTACTTCCATTTGAAGAAAATTTTGCAATAAAATATTTATAATATAGAGATGGAGGATATACCGTACCACCAATGTTAATTGTATCAGAAAATGTATAATTCAAATAAATACTATTGGATTTATCAATACTATAATTCAATTTTTTTGAACTAAAATTACTATTTGCATTAAAATCCAATTTTGTAACTCCTAGAAGATATCCATTATTTTTATCGAATTTTAATACATAATAGCCTTGTTCAGGTATAGTAAATGAATCCCATGTAATGGCACCATTAAATTGTGTCAAAACACAGACATTTCCCTGATTATCGGGCTGAACTGACAAATAATTGTACACATTTGAAACGGATGTAGCTAAGGGGCCAAATGTAAGCCAGGTAGTATGCCCGTTACTATCTAACTTAGCAACAAAAACTGCAGGTATATTTGTTGTACCATAAGGAATAATACTATCTCCAAAGTGGGTATCTAAATATAAACTTGCTGCAACCACTTGTCCTGTAATAAAATTGTTTCCTTCATTATCTGTAAACATACCTATAGGCACATCATTTGCATCATTCCCAAAATACCTAACCCATCGCATACTGCCATCACAGCGATAACTGAATACTGCAAAATCATCGTTACCAAAACCTATTGGCCTGATAGAAGTATCTATTTGTATGTTGTTGTAAAAAACACTACTCATACCATAAATATTGCCACGGGAATCAGTACCCATCCATTTACAGCTTTCCATCAAACCCGAATTGGTAGCACTGCCCTGACTACCTCCGCCTTTTACCCATTGGAATTTAGGAGTAGTTTGGGAGTAGAGAATGGAGGTGTTTATTACTAATAATAATATAAGAAAATTAATTTTTGTTTTCATTTTGTATAAGTTTATAAAGTTGTAATGTGATCATCGAATTATCACTTAACTTAAATGACAATAAAAAGAATACAAAAGTTGCCCCGTCAGTTCCCCCTTTCAAATAGAAAGGGGGATAGAAGGACAAATTAATTAATGATTTATCAGCATTCGTTTGGTGAGTACGTGATTATTATTTTCTCGTATTTCAACAAAATAAATACCTTGTGTATATCTGCTTACATCAAGCTTGTAAGTTCCGTTAGCATTTCCAATTTTTATATCGGATATGGGACGACCAACTGCGTCATACACTTGTATAGTTCTGCTATTCGTTATATTATCATTGGTAAAGCGATAACTGATGTATACTTCAGTATTTCCAGGATTAGGAGCAAGGTTTAAATCAGAAATATAAATGGTTTCCGCTTCAGTATTTGATTTATTAATTGCAAAGTCGTACTTGCATTCGGGTATAATTGCATCGATATAACCAACACAATGTTCCCAACTGTTGCATAATGTTTCAATTTTAATAACTACAGGTGTATTGGTTGAACCCAATATTGAGTTCCCTTGAATAGTAGCTATTATCTGGTTAATACCCTGAATCAATGAAGACGGACTTTGCGAATTAAAATTATATATTGACACTAAACTACCCGGTGCTAAAATACTTAAATTGTAAAAAGTAGTATTACAACCGGGAGTATTGTTATCGATATTAATAACTACATCATAATTACCGGTTTGCGGATTACAGTTTATTTTAATGTCAGATATTTTAACATCACAACATTCCTCCTTCATATCAACTACCATGAAATCACTTTCTTGCTGGCACAAACCATTATCCAATATCCAACTATAGTCACCAGAACCAGATCCCAAAGAAGATTGATCTAACCATAATGGATTACAAATAGAGTTACTACCAAATCCATTTAAGTTATTGTTAGGGCTAACAATAGATGTATTCCCATTATTAGCAATACGCCATTCCCAGTAATTGAAACTTGTATGCGATGGACCATCCACCCACTTGGGAAGTTCACCTGGACAATAAGAATAACAGCCTGTCGGAAAGCGCCAGAAATAGGCACTTGGAGCTAGGGGGACATCGATATCGGCATAGTTTTTACACCCATACTGATCGTTGATCCATACTCGGTATGGACCACCATGGGTAATATGTATAGTTGAACCGTTTTGTCCGTTACTCCAGTTAAAGTTTGAACCAATTCCTGAATAAGCATCCAGCTGTAAAATATAGCTTAAGCAATCAATTACTGATAAACTAATAGTTGGAGCAACTGGCATTGCATGTACATTTACATGATAAGGTGAAGATACCGACGAGCAGCCACCTGCCTGAGAAAGACTTAATGTATAAGTATAATTATCCTGCATCAGGTTTTGGGTTATTATACGTGTATTTCCGCAAAAAATATTACCCGGATTGCGTACCCATGAATAACTTAGTCCAGTTCCTGTTGGCCCTTTAAGGGTAAAAGTTTCATAAGCACAGACATCCTGTACGCCTGTAATAATAGCCTGTACCGGATACTTAAAGCTAACTACGGCAGGTTTAGGATTGATATTTTTATAACAATATTTATTATTGCTTAACTGTACCCAAAATGCTCCCGGGGTATTTGTAGCGTAGGTATTGGTATTTGGAGCACTAAGCAATTGTGTTTCTTTAAACCACAGATAGCTATTCGGACTACCTCCTCCGGAATTTACGATAACCGAAACGGTTTGTCCTGGAGCATAACAAGGTGGTGTAGTTGGCAAGTAAGTATAATGAGTTAGAATACCAGTAATAGGATCTGTTGATAAATTAGCACTTAATTGATTTTCTTCAATTATCAAGTTATATGACTTTGTACTCGTCCTGGAATTAAATTATGAATAAAAAGTATTTTTAATTCTTGCAAATTAGCGGAATTCGTGGACAAAAATCTTCTTTATTAAAAGGGAAAAAGAAAATCTAAGCACAATTAAAATTAAAAAAAATTGATTCACGAATTACACAAATTACACGAATAAAATATGTGGCATTAAACGTTTTCACACAACAAAAAAGCTCTTAATCAAATTAAGAGCTTTTGTTATTTTAGGGAGAATGTGTTGAGTCTATATTAACTTTATGAACTTTATAAACTTTACAACCTCATCTAGTGTTTTACAATCAATTTCCTTGTATAAAAAACTTTATCATTCACTATCAATGAATAAAAGTAGATACCGTCTTTTAAATTGCCGGTATTAATAGTCTTTTTACCGTTTTGTTCATTTAATTCGACTTCAGTTACCATAGATCCCAAAAGATTGCGAATTGCAATTTTTGCAGTTGCAATTTGTTTAGGCAAAGCATAAGTAAAACTTACATTGTTGGATGCAGGATTAGGAAAAGCGTCCGAAAAATGCACATCAGATTTCGCAAAATCATTAATACCCAATGAGGTTGAATAATTCACAACCACACTTACAGAATCATTTACATTAGCAGTATTAAAAAACACATAAGTAATAGTAGAAACACCGGAACCGCCATAAGCGTTGTAATCAGCCTCAAAGGATGTATCCACACCGTTTACAAAAATGGCAGCAGCACTCAACGAAATCAAAGTACTAGGACTATAGCATGATCCTGCAAAACAAAATGAATTTTCAGAATCGGTAAGTAAACTATGTTGTATTTTTTTTATTTTTACATCCATCGTTGAATTTGATGTGTTTTTAATATCTAACGGTAATAACATCAATTCGCTGCTTCCACCTGTCAGGTTAATGACTTCATTTGGGGTTAACAAAATACCGTTATGGAAAATTTGTAAATTTTGAGCAAAAATTAAGGATGTTGTTACAACCAAACATAAAAGGATAAGAACAGATTTTTTCATTTTAAATTTGTATATAAAAATAAATCTGAGGGAGATTATTTCCCTCAAATTTATTTTTGATTATTTGATTATTCGATAACTAATTTTTTAGAAACATTTTTATCACCTACTTGCATATTCAAGAAATAAATGCCTTTTGCTAAATTGCTAACATTAATATCTACAGAATGACTTCCAGAAGAAAGTTGTCCTTTATTACTTAAAAATACAACTGCACCAATATTATTATAAATATTGATATTAACAGTTTTATTTTCTTTCAAATTAAAATTAAGGTTAATATTTTCTTTTGCAGGATTTGGGCTAACATTGATTGAAGTAATAGCATTCACTTCTTCAATTGAATTAGGCAACATATATCCAGCGGCGGTAATTATTTCTTGTTTTCCTTCAGTAATAAAAGCCACAACTTCTATGTTGTTGATGTCTAAATTAACTCCATTGATACTGGCTGGTAAAGTATAAGTGTATGTTTTTACCCTGGAAGTTCCAGCTGTAGTAACAGTAATTGAATCGCCCCATTGACCGGTTAATAAATGTCTGAGCATGTGACCATGATTATATTTTCCGTTTGGCAATATTTGACCTGGATTATAAGTAGCACCACCCGTTTGAGGACCTTCAACATTATTTTGCAATAAAGCAACATTTAACATATTGAATGCTGGACCATTTGAAACATAATCAGCAGTAGTATTAACAGTTAAAAGTCTTGTGGTTAAATTTACAGATGCGGTGATGCCTAAATTAGCATATGTTGGCATTGCTAAAATTAAATCACCCTTAGCAGCCCATTCACCTCTGTTTAATGCTGTGGTTGTGGCAGGAGCAAAGGCATGTCTGCTAATTGTGCCTGATGGATAACCTGTTAATCCGGTTTGAGCAGCAAGTGCTGTTCCAAAAGCAGTTCTAAAATCAGGTTCACCGGTACCTGGAGTAGCATAACCACCTTCGTGGATATTAATCAGGAAAACATTATTAGGATGCAATGCTTTGTATTGATTGGCCAGTTTATGACCATCCGGACAATATTGACAATGAATACCGGTATATTCTTCTAAAACAACTTTTCTTAATGCTAACGTTGTAGCAGTATTTACTACTTTAATGATGGTATCACTATACAATGTTGCATTTGCATTAATATTAGAAGCCCATAATTTTACTGTAAATGTACCGGGAGTTGCAGGAGTTGTCCAAACAGTTGAATGAGAATAACTGTAATTTGCATACGTTGCAATATTCACAGCTGTAATGTTTTGAGTTACGGTTGTTCCATTATTCACTGAATAATTCAAATTAAATGAAGTTATTGGAGTTGTTCCATAATTATTGATACTACCTGATAAAGTAAGAGGAGTGTTAACCAAAGAATATGCAGGTAAACCCAAACTTAAAATAGAAACACCCATTACTGGGGGATAAGATGATGCGAGGTTATAACCCCAAATAGCTGAACCCTGAACCAGACCACCTAATGTAGTTGTTCCGGAGATAAGATTTGTTTTCATAAAACAGCCACCTGCAAGCGAACCTGCTGGAAGTCCGGTAATATCAGAAGAAACATCATGAACGAGACCTGTTTTGAGTTTTGTAGCAATATTAACTTGAATAAGTTCGTTACCATTTGAACCTGTTTGAGAATACAACCAAAGATAAGGACCACCTGGAGACACATTATCATAAGTTGATCCATAAGCACTAAATGCACCAAGAGCGGTAGCAGGCATTGTATTTAAAACAGCACCAGTTCGGCTGTATAATACAATATTATCAGACCAGCCACCTACCCAGAAACCACCTAAGCCTCCATCGGCTGTGGGATCATAAGATATATGACGTGCAAGTATTCCTGAAGGCAAAGGTATAGATCCTACAATTGTATGCGTTGTAAAGTCCATTTTATAAATAACATTGTTATTACATCCTCCATAAAAATACTGTCCATCATAAGCAAGATCACGAACGCTTGTTCCAACCGGGAATGCAGGTGTTCCAGTTACAGCAAAACTATCAACCAAAACGCCGGCTGTAGTTAATTTATAAAACTTATTACTTGCCCATTTCGCAACAAAAATATTTGTACCATCTGACTCAATACCGGCAGTACCTGGTCCCCAAACTTTGGTTGCAATATTTACTCCAAATTGCAAACTCCAGATACTATTTGTAGATTTGAGTGTAGATGTTGAAGAATTCTTTAGAGAAGGTGCTGCCTCCCAGGTTTGTGCAAAACTACTTGCTACAAAAAGCATTAAAAGTGTAAAGAATGTAATTTTTTTCATAATAATTGATATTACTTATTATTTATATAAATACTATTTTTTGCAAATATAAGGTATAATTCTGCAGGTATGAACATTTAACTGTTATTTAACGCATCTAATTTCTAAGTATTTATGCTTTTTTCAATTAGTTTTTTAATACTAAGACAAAAGGAGGTTTTCATAATAGGAAACCTCCTTTTGTAGCATCAGAAGAATGTATTATTCTATGACAATTTTCTTAGCAATATTGTTTTCACCTAACTGTAGATTCAGATAATAAATTCCTTTGGCAAAACTACTCACGTTAATATCAATAGAATGACTGCCTGAAGATAGTTGCCCTTTATTACTTGAAAATACAACTGCACCTAAGCTATTGTAAATACTTACATTTACGT
The DNA here is from genome assembly GCA_038204725.1 of Bacteroidales bacterium. Lineage (GTDB taxonomy): Bacteria > Bacteroidota > Bacteroidia > Bacteroidales > JACABE01 > JACABE01. The sequence continues at coordinate 6,817 of JBBRCQ010000065.1, forward strand.
TTTTGCTTTCATTTAAATTGAGAGAAAGCTGAACATTGTTTTTAGCAGGATTAGGGCTAATAATTAAAGAAGTTATAGTAGCATTATCTTCCACACCAACTAATGAAGAAAGATTAAATACTTTTCTATCTTCTTTTCCAAATACACCATTTGAAGAAACAACTACCTCGTTGGCTGCATTTTTTAGATTATAATTACCTGCACCGGTTCCGGCGTTAATCCCGTCTCCATAAGCATCATAAACCATTAAAGTGTAACAACCTGTAGCAGAAAATGTAATATCATGGGTATGAACCAATGTTCCGTTGGCAGCTAAATCAGCATAAGGACCACCTTGAGCAACAACGGTACCTGTTGCATCTTCAAAAAACTTCCATGTTGATTCAGATCCATATCTATCCTGTAAAAAAGTAAATACATGTCCTGTTGCACCATTTGTTGTATTGGTTGTCATTAGGATATTTGCTTTAGTAGCACTGTTATTTGTTGCATTTTGATCAACAATACCATTTACATTTACGACAGAAACTGTAATCGTATTTGATGCAAGAACTGTAAAAGAAGTAATAACAGGGAATACAACATCTTTAGATGAATAAGGCAATAAAGAACCGGTCCAATTATAAACTGCAGGCGTCCCGGCATTAATAGCATATGTAAATGAAGCGGAAGTAACTGTATCAGAACCTAAGTTTTTAATTTTAACAGTCGGTTGAATTTTATCGTCGCATATTTCGCTATAAGATGAAACACTTTCAACTGAAATATCTTTCGTATTTAAAAAGCCAGTTAAATTTACTTTGGATTCAGCACCGGTAATAATTTCCTGTTTACCCTGTGCAATAAATGCAACAATTTCGAGATTACCTAATTCTAAATCAACACTATTAATATTTGCTGGCAAAGTATAAGTATATGTTTTTTGAACCAAAGTTCCCTGAGTAGTAACAAGAATAGAATCGCCCCACTGTCCTGTAATTAAATGTCTTAGCATGTGGCCGTGGTTATAATTTCCATTAGGCAAAACCTGAGAAGGGTTATAACTACTGGCGCCAACTTGAGGACCTTCTACATTATCTTGTATTAAAGCAACATTCAGCATATTTGATGCAGGACCGTTTGCAGTGTAGTAAGCTTCAACATACACCGTCATTACTTTGGTCTGAACATTAACTGATGCAGTTACACCAAGATTTGCATAAGAAGGCAGTGCTAAAATAACATCTGAATTAGTAACCCATTGAGTCCTGGTACTTGTAGCAGTTACTGTTGCAGGAGAAAAAACATGTCTGTTAACAGTTGCAGCTGGATAACCGGTTAATCCAGTTTGTGCAGCTAATGCATCTCCAAAAGAAGTTTTAAAATTGGGTTCTCCTGCTCCTGGATTTGCATAACTTCCCTGATGTATATTTATGATAAAAACATCATTAGGATGAGCAGCTTTAATTTGATTGGCAACTTTATGTCCATCAGGACAATACTGACAGTGAATACCTGTATATTCTTCCAGCACAATTTTCTTGTTATGCGCAACAGTATCAACTATTGTTTGAGCAAATAAGCCAATAGTAGCAACACTCAAAACTAAACTAAGTAAGATTTTTTTCATAAAAAAATTAAAATTAAATTAATAAACCGATTTAGATAATGCAAATGTAATGCATAATTTAGTACAGCTATGGATTTAACTAATATTTAACGCAATTAAAATAAGTTATTTAAATGTTTCCCTTTTCAAAATGAAGAATAATATCAAATTGATTAAAAAGAACTGATTATAAACTTATTGTTTAATTATTTAAAGTATAAATAACTCCGATATTTAATTCAATAACTCCGACATAATCGGGTTTTAATATTAAGTTGAAATGGGTATTCGTGTTTATTTGAAAATTATCATTGATTGAATATTTTACTCCTATTAGCGGAGAAAATGCAAAATCGGAATAAACATTTTCGGTTCCATTACCATAATCAAATTTAGACTGAATCATCCCAAAAGCAAAACCAAAATACGTAGTAGATGATCCATTATTATTGGGGTGATATTCAATAGATGCATTCAATGGAATGATTGAACTGTTACCTGTCTTCAACGGATAATATCCAAAATGAGCTCCTACGGCAAATTTTTCGGAAAGGAAATATCTATAATCCAGTGAGAATCCATAACCAAATGAAACTGAGGCTTTATTTTCCCTGAATGGCAAAACCACTCCAACATTCGCACCAAAGTCCATTTGGGCATTTACATTTTTCACACATCCGAAAAGTGCTATGATTACAATTAATATGATGAAATTTTTCATTTTTTTCTAATTTGAGGAGTTTTTCTACAAATTTTTCAATGAAATAAAAATTTTAATTCTAACAGATAAACCAATTAATTCTTTAAGGATTTTGTTATTTTTTTACCGAATTTCTTAAAGATATCTGGCTTTGCATAAAATCCTGAACTATTATCGGTTTCGAAACTAACAAGTTCTAAATTATTGCTATTGTAAATTAAATAATTTTTACTAACATCATCTATCACGTATACTAAAAAATAAGAGGATTCTTTCTCATTCAGTATTTTATCACTTATAATATCAGCTGAAATAATCTCCCATTTGAAGGGATAATCTTCCATCAATTCAACCGGATTTATTTTATCGTCGAGTTTTTTCTTAAATTTAGAGTATTTAATTAATATATAATCAGGAATGTACAAAGTTTTTTTTGCCAGTGGAATCAGTTTTTTGAGATCAGCATTTTCGATCTGTCCAAAAAAACTCTTTCCGGATTTTAATAAAACATTGTTTACAATAGTTAAATAAGCCTTAAAATATCCGGCAGTTAAATTATCAAATGAAGCCTTTGTATACAATAATTTAGATGCATTCACATTTTTATCCTTATCATAAATGTCTTTGCAAATATCAACCGTTTCCTCATTCTGACTCATTACAATATGAGCAAAAGATGTATTTATTTTTTTCTTATTCTTTGCATTTCCCTTCATCCATAAATTAAAATATACATCATAAAATTTTGCAAAAGGGTTTTGTTCATTTTTATAACCCAATACATCCAATGTAAAATAGGAATAGGAATTATCATTATTCAAATATTCGGGCATTTCGTTAAAATTAATAACTTCATACTTAGAAATTGTCCATACTTCTTTAAATATTTTATCAACTTCCTTTTCATAGTCTGTCAATTGTTTTGGCAATACGAAAATGGTAGTACTGTTCTTTAATTTTTGTAAATCGCTTTCAGTATAATCAACAAATAAAGGGTCAAAGCCCTTGTATCCGATAAGAACCTGTGATTTTAACTGTCCCGCAATGATAAACAGGAAAAAGAAAAGAGAATATTTGATTTTCATTTGTTAATATTTTATTAATTAACTGATATCGTTTATTTTATAATATTTAAATCTAATGTTTGTATTCAAGTTTCGCTCTCGCCTTAGGCGAGACCATAAAATAATTATCTCTTTTGGTCTCGCCTCTGGCGAGATGGACATTTCATATTATTAAAATAAATTATTTATAAGAGTATCATCCGTAATATTTGGCAAAGTTACTTTTAATTTTGGTTCAGCTTCCATTGCTCGTTTGATGGCAAAAATAGCTTCGGGATTTCTTGCCCAGCTTCTGCGCGAAATGCCATTGTTTACATCCCAAAAAAGCATATTTTTCAATCTTCTTTCGGCATCGGCAGTACCATCGAGCAGCATACCAAAACCACCGTTGATGACTTCGCCCCAGCCAACACCACCACCATTGTGAATTGAAACCCAGGTTGCTCCACGAAAAGCATCACCTATCACATTTTGAATGGCCATGTCGGCAGTAAAGCGTGAACCGTCATATATGTTTGAAGTTTCACGGTAAGGAGAATCAGTCCCTGAAACATCATGATGGTCGCGACCCAGCACAACAGGCGCCGATATTTCACCACTTTGAATGGCCTGATTAAAAGCAGTAGCAATTTCAATTCGCCCTTCAGCATCGGCATACAAAATGCGGGCCTGAGAACCAACCACCAGCTTATTGGCTTTGGCTCCCTTGATCCACTGTATATTGTCCTGCATTTGTTGTTGAATTTCAACTGGTGAAGTTTCAGAAATTCTCTCCAAAACCTTTATGGCAATAAGATCAGTCTTATCCAAATCTTCCGTTTTTCCGGAAGTACAAACCCAACGGAAGGGACCAAATCCGTAATCGAAGCACATTGGCCCCATAATATCCTGCACATATGACGGATATCTGAAATTACCATCGGCTTTCATCACATCGGCTCCTGCCCTGCCTGCTTCCAATAAAAATGCATTGCCATAATCGAAGAAATACATTCCTTTTGAAGTCAGATTATTAATAGCAGCAATTTGACGTTTTAGTGAATCCTGAACTTTTTGTTTGAATAATATCGGATTTTCAGTCATCAGCTGATTAGAAGCCTCAAAACTTAATCCAACTGGGTAATAACCACCAGCCCAGGGATTGTGTAAAGAAGTCTGATCAGAACCCAATTCAACTTCAATGTTTTCATTATCCAGTTTTTCCCATAAGTCAACGATATTACCCTGATATGCAATTGAAACAATTTCTTTACCTGCTTTTGCCTTTTTGATACGAAGCATGAGTTCATCCAGATTGTCAAAAACTTCATCCACCCAACCTTGTGAGTGGCGTGTATGGGTAGCTTTTGGATTTACTTCGGCAACAATACCTATACATCCTGCAATTACAGCAGCTTTGGGTTGTGCACCCGACATACCGCCCAAACCTGAAGTAACGAATAGTTTACCAGCCAATCCTTCCTGCTCTTTTTGAATCTTTCGTCCGGCATTCAAGACAGTAATCGTTGTTCCATGTACAATTCCCTGAGGGCCAATATACATATAAGATCCAGCTGTCATTTGTCCATATTGAGATACACCCAAAGCATTAAATTTTTCCCAGTCATCCGGTTTTGAATAGTTGGGAATTACCATACCATTGGTTACCACCACTCTGGGTGCCTCTTTGTGCGAAGGAAACAAACCCATCGGGTGACCTGAATACATTACAAGCGTTTGTTCTTCTGTCATTTCCGACAAGTATTTCATACAAAGCAGATACTGTGCCCAGTTTTGAAATACCGCTCCATTTCCACCATAAGTAATCAGCTCATGTGGATGTTGTGCTACAGCATAATCCAGATTATTCTGAATCATCAGCATAATAGCAGCTGCCTGTGGTGTTTTACAAGGATATTCACCGATAGGACGGGCATACATTTTGTATTGAGGGCGAAAACGGTACATGTATATTCTTCCGAAATCATATAATTCTTTTAAAAATTCAGGAGCAAGTTCTGCATGATGCTGAGGCTCGAAATAACGCAAAGCGTTTTGCAGTGCTAATTTTTTTTCTTCAATGCTTAATATATCTTTCCGTTTGGGAGCATGGTTAATGGTGGCATCCCAGATATTAGGCTGTGGCAGTTCGGTTGGGATACCCTCTAGGATCGCTTTCTGAAATTCTTTCACTTGGTTATTGGTTATTGGTTATTGGTTAATGGTTAATGGTTAATGGTTAATTGGTTAATGGTTAATGGTTAATTGGTAATTGGCAAGGAACAAAGTCGAAGTTTAAAATTGTTATTTTGGATTTGGAGCTTAAAGTGATTCACTGTTCACTATTCACTATTCACTATTCACTATTCACTATTCACTGTTCACTGTTCACTATTCACTATTCACTTTTCACTATTCAATTTTTCACTTTCTACCGAAAACGCTGATTTTCACGTATCTTTCTGGATGTAAACGAAAATCTTCCAATAATAAATCCAGGTTTTTGGATGACGTTTCTAATCTTTTGTACAAACTATCATTGTTGACAAGCAAACCAATAGTACCTTCCCCTTTATTAATTTTCAGCATAACATCCGACATGTCGCTTAAAACTTTATTGGCAGTGAGTATGGTCTGGTTTATATTGGCTTTAGCTAAGGTGTCGCTTAATGAAGAAAAATTGGTAATTATATTGGTTATTTTATCATTATTGTCTCTTATATTATGTGAAATGGATTCAAAATTAGCGATAATTGAAATCAAACGATTCCGTTGTGTAGATACCAAAGTATCCACATTATAGGATGTATTTTTAATATTATCGAGTGTAATCTTGATATTTTCAAAACTTTTGGAAAGATTGTGTTGTGTAGATTGATTAAAAACCAATTTCACAGCATTTAACACCGAATCAAAAGAACTCATCAATTCCTCTGCTTTCATTTTTAAAGGAATCACCTGACGGCTTATTTCTTCTTTTAAATCGGTTTCAACATCAGATTGAATGGTTTCACCACCCATTAAATATGATTTTGAACTTCCCATTAAAATTTCTACAGCTTTGGAACCCATCAAATCAGCACTATATATTCTGGCAATTGAATTATTTGGGATTGATAATTCGGAACTAAATACAATGGTTACTTTTATATTGGAAGAAGTATTGCTTATAAATGCTACATTTTTAACATAACCAACTTTTATTCCATTAATATACACTGGATTAGAAGCAACTAGTCCATCTACCCGAGGATAATAAGCATAACAAATTTTCTGACTCGAAAAAATATCTTTGCTTTTCAGGAAATTAACACCCCAGATGACGACTGCTATAGTAATAATAAATAAAACCCCGATTTTTAATTCTCTTGTAATTTTGAACATATTTTTTTATTTTTACAAACCTTCTTAAATTTTTTAAGTTTGATTTAAACCCTTTGATTTAATGAATCAAAGTTATCGATTATTTTTCATTAATTAATCTAACTGCCTGAGATGGAGAAATCCGCTCTCCATTTAAAAATGCTACCACAAAGGCATCTTTAAAGCCTTTTTCCTGCATCTTAATCAGTAAATTATTTGCTGCAATTAAATTGGGTTCATCGCCCACAGTGTATTTATATAAATTCCCGTGAAAATATTTTTTAACCTTTTCTAAATTAGAAAAATCTGGCGAATTTGTTGATTTGTTTGATGAAGAAATAGCAAACTGAACCCTGAAAGAGATTTCATTTAGTGAAACATTTGCAATACTTACTGTATCAGTTTTATCGTCCTGAATGATTGTATTATTTTTATCGTCTTCAATTTTAGAAATTTCAATTTGAGCCTGATTGTTAAAACCTTCCATTTTAAATTTATATTCTTTAAATGCCTCAAAAATTGAGCGGGCTATATCATTTTGTCCTTTATCAGTTCCTAAGAATTCCTCTTCTTTCAGATTACTGATAAAACCGTTTTCTATCAGTACTGCAGGCATTGTAGTTTTGTACAACACAAGCAATCCAGCTTGTTTTACACCTCTGTCAATTGTTTTTATGCTATTTCGGAAACTTTTCTGGATTTTAGTCGCTAAATCCAGACTTTGATCGAGATATGCATTTTGATAAAGAGAGAAAATTATGTTTGCTTCCGGCGAATTTGGATCAAAACCATCATAACTGGTTTTGTAATTTTCTTCAAATAAAATAGCAGAGTTTTCTTTTTTTGCAACTTCAAGATTCACCTTACTTTTATGTAGCCCCATTACAAAAGAATCGAATCCGAATGCAGATTTATTTGGTGACGCATTGATATGCAGTGAAATAAAAAGATCCGCATGATTTTCATTTGCGATTCTTGCTCTTCTGAATAATTCAATAAATTCGTCGGTTTTACGTGTATAAATCACTTTGACATCACTAAAATTTGATTCTATTAATTTACCTAATTTCAGAGCTAGCGTAAGAACAATGTCTTTTTCTTTTAATTTTTTGCCGATGGCTCCGGGATCATGACCACCATGTCCTGCATCAATAACTACAATTCTAATTTTACCATTTCTGGATGGCGTTTTTGCAAATAAATTAACATTCAGCAATATAGCTATTGTAAGTAAGATCATCCATTTGCTTTTTTTCATCAGTAAGTTATTTTAATATTTGATATTCTGATTATAGTGAGATTATGTAAAACGGTTTATTTATCTTTATGATCTTCCATTAAGGTTTAAAATTACAATACCATCATAATCCTGAACCTAATAGTTTTAATTTTATAGAATTAATTGATTGTAAGCCAATAAAACAGTTCTTAGTATGTTAAAAATTTATAATTCTCATTAATAAAACTTCAATAAACAGATAAACTTTTCGTTATTCAATTGAATAGTTTAATTTTGCTTTTTAATTTTCTACAAAAATAACATTAAAAAAAATATTTTTAATAAAATTACTACCTAAATTGCTAACAATTCGTTTATATTTATTTTTTATTGTTTACCTGATTACATTTTTCGGGTTTCCAACCTATTTAAACGCACAGCAAAACAACCAATTACCTACTTCCGATTCATCTAATATCAAAAATATCAGTGTTTCACATTCCGATACATTAACGTTTCCTAATGATACAATATTGATCAAAAGGAATATCAAAGATACGCTAAAGAAAAAAAATCCAAATGCCATTGAAACAAAAATAATTTATAAGTCGATTGACTCTTTAAGATTTAACATTAAAGAAAAAAAAGTTTACCTTTTCGACAAAGCTGATATTTCGTATGAAAAAATAAATTTACAAGCTGATTATGTTGTAATGAATTTTGGTAAAAATGAAGTATTTGCAAAAGGAGTGGAAGATTCTACCGGAACTTTACAAGGAAATCCGGTTTTTAAGGAAGGAGATAAAACTTTTGATTCAAAAGAAATGCTTTACAACTTCAATTCAAAAAAAGGGCTAATCAAACAGGTTATCACCAAAGAAAGTGAAGGTTACGTACATGGCGAAAAAGTAAAAAAAATGCCAGATGATGTAACGTATATAAAAAACGGTAAATTCACAACCTGCGATCTGGAACATCCCCATTTTGACATCCGTTTTGCAAAAGCAAAAGTGATACCCGACAAAAAAATTATAACAGGTCCGGCATTTTTATACATAGAAGACATACCTACCCCATTGTTTGTCCCTTTTGGTTATTTCCCCAATACCAAAAATCAGGCTTCAGGTATTTTATTTCCTACTTACGGAGAATCACCTACCAGAGGATTTTTTCTTGAAAACGGAGGGTATTACTTTGCCATCAGCGACTATATTGATTTAGCATTGCGTGGCGACATTTATACAAGAGGCAGCTGGGGAGTACACTCATTATCAAACTATAACAAACGATACAGATACAATGGTGGATTAAGTTTTGATTACATGGTAAATATTGATGGTGAAAAAAACACACCGGATTATTTTAAAAATACTGATTTTTCATTCAGCTGGCGTCACAATCAGGATGCAAAAGCAAGACCCAACAGTCGATTTAACGCAAATGTAAATTTAAGGAGTAGTAAATATGATCAATTTTCGAAAAATTTAAACAATATATTTACCAACACTACAAATTCAAGCATTTCCTATTCAACTACATTATGGGAAAATTATTCATTAAATATTAATTTAGGCCAAAGTTACAATACCAATACAAGGATTATAGACCTCAATCTCCCAACCATCGCATTCAATGCCAATCGTTTTACACCTTTTAGCAGGAAAATTCAAACAGGAAATATTAAATGGTATGAAAATATCAGTGTGAGCTATTCGATGGAAGCACAAAACAAAATCAATACCCACGACAGCACTTTGTTTACGCAAAAAACACTGGACAATATGCAAAGCGGTGTCAGGCATTCTATTCCGGTAAGCAGCAGTATAAAACTGTTGAAATATTTCACTTTAACCAATTCGGTGAATTTGACTGAAAGATGGTATTCAAAAACTGTTCACAAAGAATGGTCGTACGATACATTATTTAGTGGAAATGATACCATTGTAGGTTATTTGAAAGCAACAGAAATAAAAGGTTTTGACAGAGCTTTTGATTTTCAATTCAGTTCAAGTCTGAATACCCGCTTATACGGCATGTTACAAATGAGCAAAGGGCCTTTACGTGCCATTCGTCATGTAGTTACGCCAAACTTAAGTTTTTCGTGGCGTCCTGACTATGGAACAGCGTTATGGGGTTATTATCATTCTTATACCGACACCAATGGAGTATCCCAAAAATATTCCAAATTTGAAGATGCAAAATATATCAACCCCATTTATGGATACCCTCAAAGTGGTAAATATGGAAACATAGGATTTTCGATAGATAATAGCCTCGAAATTAAAATTCCCTCCAAAAAAGACACCATTACCGGTATGAGAAAATTGGTGTTGATTGAGAGTTTTTCGTTATCAACTTCTTACAACATGGCAGTGGATTCGCTCAATTGGTCTCCACTAAGTATAAGCGGAAGGACCACATTATTTAAAAATTTGACAATCAATTACATGAGCAGTTGGGATCCTTATGTAAAAAACAGAAGCAATACAAGGATTAATCTTTCCGAATGGGAATATAACCACAGATTGCTGCGATTAGACTATGTAGAATGGAGAGTTGGCTTGAATTTAAACCTAAACCCTGCCTTTTTCAAGGGAAAATCAAAACCGGCACTTACTACACAAGAAACAGACGCTCAATTTGCACAGAATTCAGTAGCCAATATCAACCAAAATCTGGGAGATCAGGTAGATTTCTCTATTCCATGGAATCTGAACATTACCTATTCTTATTCGAATACAAGCACATACAATGCAACTACAAATATTAAATATGATAATAACTTTACGCAAACCGTTAACTTTTCAGGTGATATTAATTTAACCCAAAAATGGAAATTAGGTTTTAGCGGAGGTTATGATATGAAAGCAAAAGATTTTACATACGCATCTTTTGATGTTTACCGCGATTTGCATTGCTGGGAAATGCGGTTTAACTGGATTCCTTTTGGATTCAGACAAAGCTGGAGTTTTACTATCAACGTAAAGGCTTCGATGCTCAAAGATTTAAAATGGGATAAGAAGAAAGATTTTAGAGATAATGTGCAGTAGGTAGATTGTAAAGTCGGAAATCCGAAGACTGAAGTAGGATCTCTCTTTTGTCATCACGAGTAAGCGACGGAACTCATTTAAAGGGTAAAAGATATTGAAACATTGCCAGGTTCGGGTATGCAATTTTTACGATATAAGAGTTAAATTATTGATAGGATTATACCGATAAATCAATCCTGTTTTTGGTTGAACTTTCAACATTCAAAAAAAGCCTGTTTCTAATGAAACAGGCTTTTTTTATAAAATAGAAGTCAATGCAATAGTCTTTCACATTTAATCTTCAAAGTAACTAAGCATTCGACAAAAACAGACAGGATATTAAATATCCTTTTTCTGATCTTTTCTCATTGAATTTATTTTTTTCCCACCATAGGCGACACCCAATGCAAGTAATAAACTGATGCCTCCATCCAGAGGTGCTCCCTGTTGATCTCCGTTTAAACCATGCCCACCATTACCTCCGCCACTTGGAGGTGGCACCGGCTGTGCATATAATTGTTCCGATAATATTGGCAGAGCAAACAGGCAACCTATAACAATTGATTTTATGATAAACTTTTTCATCTTTTTATTACTTTAAATTATTTAATATAAACTTTTTGTGAATAAACATTATTTTCAGTAATAACACGTACTGTATAATATCCACTTTTCTGATGTATGCTTAATACATTTGAAACTGCATTTTTAATTGTTTCTACTTCTTGTCCCAACATATTGTAAACGCTTAC
>JBBRCQ010000066.1:0-18454 GCA_038204725.1 Bacteroidales bacterium
GGAGATCAATATCAATAGTTTATAAACAGATTGTGACATTGGAATTTCCCGTAGGGAATTAACTTTTTAATCAATTGGTTTAAAAACATATCTTTCATCAAATTTTAAACAACACAAACTGGTTAGCATGTTAATGTCCTATGGACAATAATATTATGATGATTCACTTACTTCTATTGATATTAAAGCCCTACGGCTAAAAAGACGAATAAAAGACTAGGGTAGTAAAGAAATATTTCCAACCACAAAATGGTTGAATGTTGATTTTGTATTCATCGAACGCTGCAAACCCATCCGGGCTAATATCTCTTTCTCCGTAGGAGATCAATATCAATAGTTTATAAACAGATTGTGACATCGGAATTTCCCGTAGGGAATTAACTTTTTAATCTATTGGTTTAAAAAGATATCTTTCATCAAATTTTAAACAACACAAACTGGTTAGCATGTTAATGTCCTACGGACAATAATATTATGATCATTCACTTACTTCTATTGACATTAATGCCTTACAGGCTAATAAGACGAATAAAAGACCGTGGTTGTAATTCAAAAATTATGTATAAAAACATAATACTTTTATCTGAATAAAAATTATTTCTACTGCTTTTGGCGTGTTTTTAAAGATATGACTTTTACAAAAAAACCTTATTTTCAATCTTCAACCTTAGTAGCAAGAATTACAATAAACATCTCTTTCAACCTTATTACCATATTTGAAAAATACATTAAATAATGAGGTCATGATTTTTGATAAAATTTAAAATTGTGTATGCAATATTTTCCATTTAGAACCTAAAGAAATGCAAAATGTTCATTTAATAGATTTACAGGACTCATGTAAAATGATTATTTAAAATATTCTTCCAGCTTTAAATATTCTTTAGCCCTCACACCTTTTTCGGTTTGCTGGAGGTTGCAACATTCATTAAAAATATCATGTTCAAAGAATAGGATATAATCATTGGCAAGTGCTTCGTTAAGGAAAGCTTCCTTTTCGGAAAGTGAGACCAATGGCTGGGTATCGTAGCTGATTACATAAGCCAATGGTATGTGCACGGCTGCCGGCATCAAATCGGCCATATAAACTACTGTACTTCCTTTATATTCGATAAAAGGTATGATTTGTCCGGCTGTATGTCCGTTGAAAATGCGTACATGAAATCCGGGGAACAACGTAGTATCGCTATCAATAAATTTTATTTTGCCTGCTTCCAGTAATGGGACAAAGTTTTCTTTCAGAAAAGAGGCTTTTTCGCGGACATTGGGTTTGTTTGCCAGTTCCCAGTGGGCTCGTCCTACCCAGTAGGTTGCATTTTTGAATGTAGGCTCATAACCAGTTTTGTCAGCATTGAATTTTACAGCACCACCGCAATGATCGAAATGCAGGTGCGTTAATACAACATCTGTAATGTCATCAGTTGTAAAACCAGCGTTTCCCAATGAGGACAATAAACTATCATCTCCGTTCAGATGCATATTATGAACAAATTTTTCATCCTGTTTATCGCCAATTCCACAATCAATAAGAATCTTTTTTTCGCCGGTTTCAACAAGTAAACATCGCATACTCCAGTTGCACAGATTGTTGTCGTCGGCAGGGTATAACTTTTGCCAAATTACTTTGGGAACTACCCCAAACATGGCACCTCCGTCTAATTTTAAATTTCCGGTATTTATTACGTGTAGTTTCATTTTCTATAGTTTAAATTTTAATAATATAATCTGACTTACGAATTTAATGTACTTAAATTGAATTTATAAAAGTTTTGGTATGAATGATTAGACACTTCGGGGTTCTGGTATTATAATTATACCTTCCTCCGGTAGCACCTGCGGTTCTTCATTAAGAATAAATGATATTGAAACGTAATTCATAATTCGTAATTCGTAATTTATAATTGTATTAAGTAAGTTGCGTATTCAAGTCACATCTTTATTCATATTCCTTAGCCTGCAACTCTCCTTCCAGTATCATCAGTCCATTCATTGCCAATGCATACATTTCGTCTTCTCCTGGATAGATAAATACTTTGCTGATAAAATCAACCCTTTCAGTAATCATCGTTGTCAATGATTTATCAAAAGCCAATCCACCGGTTAGCAGAATTGCATCTACATCTCCTTTTAAAACAGTTGCCATGGCCCCAATGTTTTGAGCAATCTGATAAGCCATCGCTGAAAACACAAGTTCGGCATTTTTATCACCGTTTTGAATTCTTTTTACAACTTCCAATGCGTTGTTGGTTTCTAAATAAGCAACCAAACCGCCTTTTCCTGTAAGCAATTTTCTGATTTCAACATAAGAGTATTTTCCTGAAAAACACATATCGACCAATTGTCCGGCCGGAACAGTGCCTGCGCGTTCAGGCGAAAAAGGACCATCACCATCCAGTCCATTGTTTACATTTACAATCCTTCCCTTGCGATGAGCACCAATTGTGATGCCACCACCCATGTGTGAAACAATCAGGTTGACTTCTTCATATTTTTTATTGAATTCAACTGCATAACGCCTTGCAACAGCTTTTTGATTTAAAGCATGCAAAAAACTTCTTCTTGGCAGTTGTGGCAAACCTGAAAGTCTTGCCAAATCTTCAAATTCATCCACACATGAAGGATCTGCGATATAAGCTTGCACATCATTGCCGATTAAATCTGCAATTTCTTTGGCTATCAACCCACCTATATTAGAAACATGTTCTGCCATTGGATTTTTTATATCCCTTAACATAGCTTCATTAACCTTATAGACACCACTTTCCATAGGTTTCAGCAAACCGCCACGGGAAATCACTAAATTTATATCCGAAAGCATACACCCTGCATCATACAGCTCATCAAGCACTTGTTGCTTACGGAATGCATACTGATCGGCTATCTTAACGAACTTTGACAATTCCTCTGTACTGTGCTGAACATTTTTAAGGAAAACGATTTTATTATTAAAATAAACCGCAATTTTAGTGGAAGTTGAACCCGGATTGATCGTTAAGATTTTCATAGTTTCTTTTATTATGAGTTAAACCACAGATTTAAAATTTGTTGACAATTTTGAAATGATCAAAAGTAAGCTAAATCTTTTAATTATCATAGGTTTAAGGCAACCATCAGTATTTATAATTAACCCCTGCCAGTCATTGATTTTGGAATCCTGCCTGATTTGATACATTCCGAACGGAGTACTCTACCTGTAATTTCTTCTACAATTTTCCCTATTTCCAATACTTTGTCAACATCTAACCCAGTATCAATACCCATTTCGTCCATCATCACAACCATGTCTTCTGTAGAAATCAGGCCTGTGATGTTGGGATCGGCATAATAAGATTTCCCTGTTCCTGAAACCGGAACTCCATCTACAAAATTGGCAGGTTGTCCGCCAATGCCACCCATGGTTGATTCGTAATTGGTCATCCCTGCCTGCAAAGCAGCCAGCACATTGGCCAATCCCCAGCCTCTGGTGGAGTGAAAATGGACAATGTGTTTATTTGGATTCTGAAATGCATCCATCAGCATTGAATAATAATCATACACCCGGTTGGGAGCAGCTGAGCCGTCATGATCGGCATGCTCCACATCTTTTGCACCAATATCAAACCAGCGTTTTGTAAATTCCAAAGCTTTTTTCATATCTGTCGGTCCTTCAATGGGGCATCCCCAGATGGTGCTAACGGTTCCGTTCACTTTTAATCCTGCATCCCTTGCAAGTGGTATCCATTTTTCAGCCATTTTCCAATAATCAGCCAAAGATAAACCGGAATTTTTAATATGGTGCGATTCGCTGGTAGAAACCATTAATAAAATCCGGTCAGGGCCCCAACCTTCCATTTTTGCCTGGATAGCTCTTTCGATGGCTTTTTCGCGAATGGTGACACAGGTAAGTGAAACCTGGTTTAACAATCCTGTAATTTTTTTACTGTTATGAATGGCTTTCATCAATAAATCAGCATCTTTAAATTGTGGCATGCCTTGTGGATTTCCAAAATTAGTAACCTCAATATGTTTGAAACCTGCCAAAATTAATTGCTCAGCAACCCACAATTTTGCTTCCAACGGAATGTATTTCCGCTCATGCTGAAATCCATCCCTCACAGTGATATCACCTATGGATACTTTTTTTGGATAATTCATATCTGCTTTATTTTCAAATTTACAAATTGATTATTTCAAATTTACAACTTCATTTCAGGAATCTCACCTTCCACAATGAGTTTTCCATCGGTTGAACGGATAATTTCTTCCACAGTCACACCCGGTGCTCTTTCCAACAATCTGAATCCATTTTCAGTGACTTCAAGCACCGCAATATCAGTTACTATTTTTTTTACACAGCCAACACCGGTCAATGGTAACGTACAATGTTTTAACAATTTCGACAACCCTTTGTTGGTGTGCTGCATTGCAACAATAATATTTTTGGCAGAAGAAACCAGGTCCATGGCACCTCCCATTCCTTTTACCATTTTTCCGGGAACTTTCCAACTGGCAATGTCTCCGTTTTCGGAGACTTCGAAGGCTCCAAGTATTGTAAGATCTATATGTCCACCCCGAATCATGGCAAAACTTCTGGAAGAATCAAAAAAAGAAGCTCCTTTCACAAACGTAATGGTTTGTTTGCCGGCATTGATAAGGTCGGCATCCACGTTGTCCTCAGTGGGAAAAGGGCCAATCCCCAGCATTCCATTTTCTGATTGAAGAATGACGTTGATCCCTTCAGGTATATAATTGGCTACCAGAGTGGGGATGCCGATTCCCAGGTTTACATAATCACCATCTTTAATTTCCTGAGCTATGCGTTTTGCTATTTCATTTTTGTCTAATGCCATGATAAGGAGAAAAGTTAAAGGTTAAAGGATAAAGGTTAAAAGGGAAAGTATAAAGATTTATGTTATGAAGTTTTTAGGGTTCGTTGTTCTATTCGTTTTTCGTAATTTTCTCCTTTAAAAATTCGTTGTACATAAATGCCGGGGGTATGAATACAATTGGGATCCAGCTCTCCTGCAGTAACCAATTCTTCTACTTCTGCAATGGTGATTTTGCCTGCAGTTGCCATAGTTTCATTAAAATTGTTTGCAGTATATTTGTAGATTAAATTCCCGTTGGTATCCCCTTTCCATGCTTTTACAATTGCGAAATCAGCATGTAAAGCTGTTTCCATCAGGTAATTTTTCCCGTTAAACGCTCTTACTTCTTTGCCTTGAGCTACCTCGGTTCCATATCCTGCAGCTACAAAAAATGCAGGAATGCCGGCTCCTCCTGCTCTGATTCTTTCGGCAAGCGTACCCTGTGGAATCAACTCAACTTCTAATTCCCCACTGAGCAATTGTCGTTCAAACTCAGCATTTTCGCCTACATAAGATGCTATCATTTTTCTGATTTGTTTGTTTTTTAGCAATAATCCCAGTCCAAAATCATCCACACCGGCATTGTTGGAAATACAACACAAACCTTTAATATTGGATTTTGATAATGCCAAAATAGTTTTTTCAGGAATTCCACACAATCCAAATCCTCCTACCATCAGCGTCATGTTGTCGGTAATTCCCTGTATGGCCTCATTTACATCTTTTACAACTTTATTCATGGTTTGTAGATTTATAGATTAAACACTTCTTTAGCCTTTTTGCCGGCTTTATTTAGTTTTTTAAGATCCAACGTATGAGGAATTTTATTTTTCTCCAGATAATCTACCAAATCTTCTGTTTTTAAATTTCCAACCATTTCTTTTGCCGACATGGGGCAACCACCTAATCCCAGTATTACCGAATCAAATCTTCGGCAACCTGCTTGATAAGCTGCATTTACTTTATCGAGCCATGTATCGGGAGTGGAATGTAAATGCAATCCGAATTCAATCGTTGGAAACATAGGAATTAATCCGGAAAAGAGTGTTGAAATTTTCTCAGCAGTACCAATTCCTACTGTATCAGCCAGACTGATTCTATTGATCCCAAGTTTTTGCAGATATTTGAGGGTTTCATTTACATTTTTAGAAGTAACTACATCACCGTATGGATTCCCAAAGGCCATTGATAAGTAAAGTACCAATTCTTTTTTATTTTGAACACAAAGATTTTGAATGTTATCTATTCTTATCAATGCTTCGTCAATACCAGATTTGATATTCAGATGCAAAAAAGTAGGTGAAAGCGAAAAAGGGAATCCAAGATAATAAATTTCTTCAAATTGGATGGCTGTTTGAGCACCCAAAGTGTTACCTACAATTGCAAGCAATTTTGTTTTTGAACCTGATAAATCTAATTTTTTTACAATTTCTGCTGTATCCGAAAGCTGTGGAATTGCCTTAGGCGATACAAAGCTTCCGAAATCTAATGTGTCAAAACCCACTTTTAACAGTGTATTGATATAATCAATCTTTGTTTCAGTAGGAATAAATGTCGTTATACCCTGTAAGGCATCACGAGGACATTCTGTTATTTTAATAATTTCTTTGTTCATATTTTCAGTATTTAACATCCGATATATCTTGAAATAACCAATCGTTGGATTTCTGAAGTTCCTTCACCGATTTGCAACAATCGTTGATCTCTGTAAAACCTTTCGATATCATAATCTTTCATTAAACCATAACCACCATGAATTTGCAATGCTTCATCAGCAACTTCTTTTGCAATTTCAGAGCAATATAGTTTTGACATTGCGGCTTCCTTGGCAAAAGGGAGATCATTGTCTTTCAGCCAGCAGGCTTTGTAAAGCAGGTTTCTGGCGAGTTCAATTTTTACAGCCATATCCGTAAGTTTAAAGGCTATAATCTGTTGTTTGCAAATAGGCTTTCCAAACTGAATTCTTTCCTGTGCGTATTTCAGTGCCAGATCATAAGCACCCTGAGCCAAACCCAAGCCCATGGCAGCAATTGACAAACGTCCACAATCCAGTGTTCCTAACATAATTTTGGAACCCTGGCCTTGTTGACCCAATATATTCGAAACTGGAACTTTACAGTTGTCAAAATACAATTCTGCTGTATTGGAAGCTCTCCACATCATTTTATCGTGCATCGTTTTAACTTTATACCCAGGCGTTCCATTTTCGACAATAATGGTAGAAAATTCCTTTGCTCCGTTTTTTTCACCGGTAACAACCTGAATGATCGAACCTTGTGTGATTTCAGTGGAAGCATTGGTGATAAATATTTTGGAACCGTTTATAATCCAATATCCATCTTCTAAATGAGCATTGGTCTTTGTATTTCTGCTATCGGAACCTGCATTGGGTTCTGTTAATCCAAACCCAAATAGTTTTTTACCGGTACATAAATCAGGCAGGTATTTTTTCTTTTGGGCCTCATCCCCATAATAAAACAAAGGATTAATTCCCAGTGAATTCCCTGCAGCTACAGTGGCTGCCTGTGAGCTGTCAATTCTGGCAAGCTCTTCTACAGCTATTATATAAGATACATAATCAAACCCCTGTCCTCCATATTCGGGAGAAACTACCAGCCCAAACAAACCCAAATCACCCATTTTGTAGGTCAATTCAATTGAGAATTCCTGATGATCGTCTAATGCTTTTGCGATGGGTTTTATTTCTCTTTCTGCAAAAGCTCTGACTGATTTTCTGATCAGTTGATGATGTTCATTTTGAATTGGATCTTTCATTGAGAGTAGGATTAAATTTATAAAACGGAAATATTTTATCTGTTTTTCAATCAGTATCTTTAAAAATCAACAATGCAGTAGTTGTATCAATCATTTGCCCGGCTTTTACATTGACAGATGCTATTATTGCATGCTCTTTGCTGCAGGTAATTCTGTTTTCCATCTTCATGGCTTCGATAATGAGCAATATATCTCCTCTTTTAACAGCATCCCCTGCTTTAACATTTATTTTTATTACTTTCCCTGGCATGGGTGAATTTATATTATTCTCAACTTCCATATAATCTTCCAGACGGAAGGTAGCCGTATCTTTATGTAAAATGTCTTTTCTGATTAAGTTAAAAATGATACCATTGTAACTTAAAAAGGCATTGTTTTTAAGATCTTCAGAAATGAATGCAGTAAAGAAAATGTCATTTATAAAAAATTCAATCTTATGATCATCAATTGTTTTGAGTCTTGCATTGTAATTAGTTCCCGAAATATCAAGCTGATATTCCTTTTTTTTGATGGAATCAATAGATATCGTGTATTCAACATCTGACAAATAAATGTTTATTTTCATCAAATCGCGCCAATATCCGATGGTATTCCATATTGATTGTTTATCGGAAAAATGACTGCTATCCTGAATGGTTGTATTATTCAGACTGTATAATGTATAAGCTATTAATGGTATATAAACAGCTATATGCTCTTTTTCTGTATGTAGTTTTTCTATAATTTGTGGAGTAAAGTCATCGCAAAAATTAGTGGAGATGTTGTTTTGGATAAAAGCTTTGTTTTGTAAAAGTGCAGACAGATAGGTGATATTTGTATGGATGCCGTGTACGATAAATTCATTCAAAGCGTTCAGCATCTTTTTGGTAGCTTCCTCTCTCCTATTGCTCCAAACAATTAATTTGCAAATCATAGGATCAAAGGAGCTCTTGATTTCGGTATCTTTTGTAATGCCTGTATCAATCCGGATGTCTGCAATGGCAGGTTCTTTGAACAACAGCATTTTACCCGGTGATGGTTGGAAATTGTTGGATGGATCTTCTGCATAAATTCTGCATTCAATTGCATGTCCTTTTTGTTCAATGTCACTTTGTTGCAATCGCAAAGGATTTCCGGAGGCTATATAAATCTGTTCCTCAACGATATCAATTCCGCAAACCATTTCAGTTACAGGATGTTCCACCTGGATTCTTGTATTCATTTCAAGGAAATAAAAATTCAAATCTTCATCTACAAGAAATTCAATAGTTCCGGCATTGTTGTAAGCTATTGCTTTACCTATTCTTACGGCTGCTTCCCCCATTTTTAATCTCAACTCAGGAGTTAGCGTGGGGGAAGGAGATTCTTCGATGATCTTCTGGTATCTGCGTTGTATAGAGCATTCCCGTTCGAACAGATGAATGACATTTCCAAAATGATCGCCTAAAATCTGTATTTCAATGTGTCGTGGTTGTTGTATGTATTTTTCGATGTAAACAGTTTCGTCCCCGAAATACGATTTGGCTTCTCTGGCTGTTGCATCAATGGCTTCTGATAGTTCATTCTCATTGTAAACAATTCTCATCCCTTTTCCACCACCACCGGCTGCAGCTTTTAACAAGAGTGGATACGCTATGTTTTTGCCGGCGTTGAGCAAAGTTTCTTTATTGCCTGTAACACCTTGTGTCATCGGAATATTGAGTTTTCTTACAAATTCACGGGCTTCAATTTTATTACCCATTACTTTCATCGAATGGGTAGTAGGTCCAATAAATATAATTCCTGCATCGTTACAGGCATCCACGAATTTTGAATTTTCAGCCATAAAACCATATCCGGGATGTATGGCATCACAATTTGATTGCTTCGCAATTGCTATGATTTTTTGAATATTCAGATAGGTTTCGCTTAATTCCGATATTCCGATGCAATGCGCTTCATCAGCAAATGCAACATGCAGCGAGTCTTTGTCTATTTCCGAATAAACAGCTACCGTTTTAATCCCCAGTTTTTTGGCAGTTTTCATCACCCTTACTGCAATTTCACCGCGATTTGCTATTAATATTTTATTGAAGATATTCATTCGAAATTTGTGCTTTTAGTTCATAATTGATTTAAACCCAATTAGGTTTCCTTTTTTCAAGAAATGCAGCCATACCTTCCTGTCCTTCTTCCGATGCCCTGATATCCGCAATCATGGTAGCCGTATAATCATGCATCTGATCAAAATTCAATACATTTGAAATATTGTAAATTAATTCTTTACAATGTTTAATAGCGTTGGGACCACTGGTTTTGAGCAAATCAATCACTGATTGAACGTGTTCCTCCATTTTCTCGTAAGATTCCAATGATTTGTTTACAAGTTTGATTGCTTCAGCTTCTTTTCCTTTAATCCTTTTGCCGGTAAGCATTAAATCTTTAGCTGTATATTCCCCTATTCGTTTGATTACGTAAGGAGAAATGCAGGCCGGAACGATTCCTATTTTAACTTCACTCAGCGAAAATGTCGTACTATCGTCGCAATAAGCCAGATCGCAGGCTGCCAGCAATCCATTGGCACCTCCCAGTGCAACACCATGAACCATGGCTACGGTTGTTTTTTTGCAACTGTAAATTTTCAAAAAACATTGAGCCAGTTTTTTACTTTCGTCCAGGTTTTCCTGATACGAATTTTTGGAAACAGCTCTCATCCAGTTTAAATCAACGCCGGCACAAAAAGATTTTTCTTTACCTCTGAGAACGATTGCAACGTTAGTATTATCTTCATTTATATCTTCAAAAACCTCAGTTAATTCAGCTATCATTACATCATCGAAAGCATTATGAACGGTGGGTCTGTTGAGCCAAACTGTAAATATTCTGTCTGTTATATCAATTTCCAGTGTTTTGTAAATTTTCATAGCTACTATTTTTTTTATTCATTAATCATGGGGAAACTTAAAGTGAGCCCGTGACGCTGTTACATCCTGAATATTCCGTATTTGGTTTCTGTATTTTTTTTATTCATTGAAGAGGCGATCCCCATTGCAATTATTTTCCGGGTATTCACAGGGTCTATGATTCCATCGTCCCAGAGCCGTGAAGTGCTGTAATAGGCAGATCCTTCTTCGTCGTATTTTTGAATAATGCTTTGATAGAGCTTTTCTCTCTCTTCTAACGATAAAAGCATCCCCTTTGCTTTTAACTGGTCTTCTTTTACAGTAATCAACACGTTGGCAGCCTGTTCGCCGCCCATAACAGAAATTTTTGCATTGGGCCACATAAATAAAAATCTGGGATCGAAAGCCCTGCCAGCCATGGCGTAATTTCCGGCTCCAAAACTACCTCCAAAAACAACTGTAAATTTCGGAACATTGGCATTGGCCACTGCATGAACGAATTTTGCGCCATCGCGCGCAATACCGCCATGTTCATATTGTTTACCTACAATAAAACCTGTAATATTTTGCAGAAATAAGATGGGTGTATTGCGCGAAGTGCAGAGTTCAACAAAATGAGCACCTTTCAAAGCAGTTTCTGAAAACAATACGCCATTGTTGGCTAAAATACCTACCGGAAATCCCATGATGCGCGCAAATCCGCAAACAATGGTAGGTGCATACCTGGTTTTAAATTCATGAAATTTACTTCCATCCACCATGCGTGCAATAATTTCGCGCGAATCTACCTGTTGCTTTAAATCCAATGGAGCAATTCCATATAATTCTTCAGGATCATAAAAAGGTTCTTCAGGTTCATGGATTTCTAACTTTGTTTTTTCATTGTATTCCAGTGTTTCAAAAATATTCCTGCATATTTGAATGGCATGCACATCGTTTACAGCATAGTGATCCGACACACCGGAAATAGCTGTATGCACATCGGCTCCCCCCAATTCTTCGGCAGTAACAATTTCGCCTGTAGCTGCTTTTACAAGTGGAGGCCCACCAATAAAGATGGTTCCCTGATTTTTAACGATGATGGTTTCGTCGCTCATAGCCGGAACATAAGCACCTCCGGCTGTACAACTTCCCATTACAATTGAAATCTGAGGAATTCCCATTGATGACATTTTGGCCTGGTTAAAGAAAAATCTGCCAAAATGATATTTGTCCGGAAAAACATTGGCTTGCTCAGGCAAAAATACACCTCCCGAATCCACCAGATATACACATGGCAAATGATTCTCCATTGCTATTTCCTGAGCACGGATGTGTTTTTTAATGGTTTCTTTGATGTAAGTTCCTCCTTTTACAGTTGCATCATTGGCAATGATAATGGTTTCGTGACCATGAATAACGCCAATGCCGGTGATAATACCAGCAGATGGGAACTGGTTTTCGTACATGTTATAGGATGCTAAAGGAGATAATTCCAGAAAAGGCGTATTGGCGTCTATCAATAAATCTATCCGTTCTCTTACAAGTAATTTACCCCTTTCTTTATGTTTTTCAATCGCTTGCGGAGGTCCTCCCTGTTTAATTTCACTGAGAATCTTTTTGTATTGATTGAGCATTAACAAGTATTGCTGCTTGTTTTTTTGAAATTCCTCAGAATGAGTGTCGATTTTGGATTCAATTCTATACATTCCTTTATTGATTAAAACGTTGATTTTAATGATTTATCGGGGAAATTTAGCTAATATTTGTATGTGTGTTGAGCCTTAAGAATAAATGATAAACATTTTTTTGTTAAAAAAGTTTGGAAGCCAATAGATGAAGCCCGGTTTTGAATGGTAGGAATTGAATTTTCTGACAATTATCATCCTGCTTTTGATAAATAAAATGCAATTAAAATTGAATCAGCTATTTTTTAAAGTATATTTGCCATAAGAAAACATTTTTATTTTTCAATAAATTTCAACTATGGTAAAGCAAATTTTTTTTATTGTCATATTATTGATGACCTTAGGTATCTTTTCTTATACTATCAGTAAGTTAATTGCATTGTTCAGACTAACCAAACCATTTCCAATAAAAGATTTTGGCAAACGAATTCAGATGACATTGAAAGTGGCATTGGGACAGAGTAAAATTTTCCGTAAACCGGTCATTGGATGTATGCATGCATTGGTATTCTGGGGATTTTGTGTAATCTCTATCGGAAGCATCGAAATGGTATTGGATGGCGTGAGTGGCAATGAACAATCACTGGCATTTTTGGGAATCATTTATCAAATTGTTCTTGTTTCAGGTGATATATTTGCAGCAATTGTATTGATAATGATTGCTTTGTTTATAGGAAGAAGAGTTTTCCTCCGGATTAAACGTTTTACCGGTATCGAAATGACGCACAATACCCATCTGGATGCTTATTTTGCATTATCATTGATATTACTATTGATGGTATCATTATTGGGAATGAATACATTCAATGTTGCTCTGCATCAGGGCGAAAACTCTGCATATTTTCCGGTTAGTAAATATATGGCCGCTTTTGTAATGAATATTGATACAACACAAATACGGTTTTTTTATGAATTGAATTGGTGGATGCACATTTTGCTTATTTTTATCTTTGCCAATATTCTGCCTTATTCTAAACATTTTCATGTGTTTCTGTCGGTTCCCAATGTATTTCTCAGCAGGCTGGAACCACTCGGGAAATTATACAACATGGACAATGTTACCAGAGAAGTTAAACTGATGATGAATCCTGAAACTGCCTTTGCTGCTACAGATGGTACTGCCACACCCGACCGCTTCGGGGTAAAAGATGCTGAAGACGTTAACTGGAAAAACTATTTCGATGCGCTCTCATGTACTCAATGTGGCAGATGTACTGCCGTTTGTCCGGCTAATATCACCGGTAAAAAACTGTCGCCCAGGAAACTGATGATGGATCTCAGAGAACGAATGAAAGAAAAAGGGAAAGGAGTTATTCAACAGGGTAAAACCTTTGATGATCAAAAATCGTTGAACACATCCTATTTTACCTATGAAGAAATATGGGCTTGTACTACTTGTAATGCCTGTGCCAAAGAATGCCCTATCAATATCAACCATCCATCCTTAATAGTTGATATGCGCAGGTATTTGGTAATGGAAGAAGGTCATGCTCCATCCGGTGTTAAAGCAGCATTTACCAATGTGGAAAATAATGGAGCTCCCTGGCAGTTTTCGCCTGAGGACAGATTGTTATGGGCAAAAGAAATCAGTTTGTAAAGTAGAATGATTGCATAGCCTTAAAAGGTAAGATTCGAAATCCATAAAGTTTTGATAAATAAACACAACACAAAATCACTAAATCGCAAAATCACCAAATAAATATGGAAAATACATTTATAGAAGTTCCCGTTTTATCGGAATGTTTTGCCAGGAATCATAAGCCGGAGTATTTATTTTGGGTGGGTTGTCTGGGTTCTTTTGATGAAAGGGCTAAAAAAATAAGCCGGGCATTTTGCAAAATAATGACAGCCTGCAAAGTGGATTATGCTGTACTTGGCAAAGAAGAAACCTGCTGTGGCGATCCTGTGCGAAGAGCCGGCAACGAGATGTTATACCAAATGCAGGCACTTTCCATTATCGAAATGCTTGCAATGTATGAAGTAAAAAAAATAGTAACTTTTTGTCCGCATTGTTTCAACATCATGAAAAATGAATATAGCGACCTGGGCGGAAACTATGAAGTACTGCATGCAACTGATCTTTTAAAAAAACTGATCGCTGAAGGTACCTTAAAAATAAATCCTGAAATATTGAAAGACAGCAGCATTACTTTTCATGATCCTTGCTATTTAGGCCGGGCGAATGATATGTATGATACTTCAAGGCTATTAATTGATACACTTACGGATAACAGAATAGAAATGAAACGATCCAGGAGTTTTGCTTTGTGTTGCGGTGCCGGTGGAGCTCAAATGTTTAAAGAAGCTGAAAAAGGGAATAAGGAAGTATTTATCGAAAGGATAGAAGATGTAATGGAAACCAAGGCAGATATTGTTGCCACTGCTTGTCCTTATTGTATGGTAATGCTCACCGATGGCATTAAATATAAGAACAGTGAGGATAAACTGGCTAATTATGATATTATTGAATTGATTGCAAAATGTATATAAAGCAGATTAAATGTTAATATGCAAATAATCAATGTCTTGATAAGGAAAAAGGAATCATACAAACAGATCATTATTTATTCTCAAAAATAATATCAATTTTTATGTATCGGTATGAAAATATTTAATAAATTTGTAGCAGCATTAGAAAAATTTCATCTCTAAATTGATACCATCATGCATAGTTTAGAAATTTGTTTTGAAAACCTTTCGGAAGATAACAATGCATACAGAGTGAAGAATATGGAATCATTCTTCACTCTAAAAAACCCGCAACCCAATTCCTGCAAACTGTCAGACTTTTCAGGCAAAGTCATTATGATCCCATGCTGCGATCCATCTTTTAAACAAAACTATTTATCCAATCTTTCCATCAATCCCTCTGAAAATATAGCTGTACTAAAGGTTATAAAAGCAGGAAATATAAATTTTTTATCTCTGTTTCGAAATGAGCGTTGTAGGTTCACCATTTGATCCTATGGTTTAAATTTCACAATTATTTTTTATTGCCAATACATAACAGACAAATCTTTTTATCATTTTAATTATACGATTATGAAAATATTAAAAATTGACCTGTCAAAACTTCGCAACGAAGAACATTATCAGTTTCAAACTGATTTTAAAAAACTGGTAACATTGTTTACACCGGATTTATTGGGGATTGAAACACAATTTCAACCTTATTTACCGTTGTATGTTGATGAAGTAATTGCATTAAATATCATCCGTAAAAGTGCGGTAACAGATGATTTAGAGGTAAATGACAGTATCCGTGATGCTACTTTCCGTGGTTTCAGAGATGCTGTAAAAGCTGCCTCCAGTCATTTTAAACCTGAAGTAAAACAAGCGGCTTACCATCTGCAAAAAGTGTTTAAACATTATGGAGACCTTACCCTTAAACCTTTTGATGAAGAAACGAAAGCCATTTACAGTTTAGTAGCCGATTTTAATGGAAACTATGCTTCAGATGCTGCCATTGCCGGAATTACAGATTGGGTTATCGAATTAAAAAAGAACAACGACAATTTTAATAACCTGAAGCTTAAACATTTTCCGGAAGGAAGCAGTAAAAATCAACTACGTATGAAGGAAATACGTACCACAATTGATACAGTCTATCAAGCTATTGTAGATCGCATCAATGCTTTGATTATTGTAAACGGTGAAACTAAATTTGCCGATTTTGTAGGCGAATTAAACCAGCATGTCCAAAACTATACACTCATTTACAACGATCGTAAAGGTATAAATGCTAAAAATATAAATGATACAATTATTGAAACCAAATAAAAATTGCATAAAAAACCCTGTCAGCATTTTAAGAACTGACAGGGTTTTTAAAAAATATATCAATAGTATGTAAAAGTTACTTTAGCAATTACTTTGCTCTTTATTATTTCAAATTGTACCCATTTATTTGCTCCCAAAATCGGGTGAATATTTTTGCATGAATTCTTCAATTTTATCAACCATATAAGTAGGACCTGCAAAAAAGGGAGAACGTTGGTGAATATCGGCAGGTTCAATTTCCAACACGCGTCCAAAGCCATTGGATGCTTTTCCTCCAGCTTGTTCGGCAATAAATGCCATAGGATTGCATTCGTAAAGCAATCTTAATTTTCCTGAAGGGTTTTTAATGGTTCCCGGGTATAAAAAGATACCTCCCTTGATGAGGTTGCGATGAAAATCAGCTACCATCGAGCCAATATATCGGGTAATATAGGGTCGGTTCGTCGACGGATCGTCGGAATGGCAAAACTGTAAATATTTTTTAATGGCATCAGGAAAATAAATGTAATTGGATTCGTTGATTGAATAAATGGTTCCTTTTTCAGGATATTTCATTTCGGGATGCGAACGGATAAAAAGTCCAACCGAAGGATCGAGTGTAAACCCATTCACACCTCTGCCGGTAGAATATACCATCATAGTAGAGGATCCGTAGATGATATAGCCGGCTGCTACCAGGTCTACTCCTTTTTGTAATAAATCGGTTATTTCTCCTTTTCCTTTGGTTGATAATCGTTTGTAAATAGAAAATACGGTACCGATGGATACATTGGATTCTATGTTAGAGGATCCGTCCAGTGGGTCAATGGCAACAACATATTTTCCGCTTTGGGATTTTTCATTTTCAAAAGCAATAATCTTTTCATTTTCTTCCGAAGCAATGGCACAGCATTCTCCACCCGAACGCAGTGCAGCAATGAACTGTTCGTTGGCATATACATCCAATTTTTTCTGGTATTCACCCTGAACATTCACTTCGTCGTTGTAACCCATTACATTGGTTAATCCGGCCCGGTTGATTTCGCGGTTGACAAATTTGGCAGCAATGCCGATATCGTTCAGTAAACGAGTTAAATCTCCGCTGGCATTCGGGTAGGCAGCTTGTTCTTCAATGATAAATTCTGTAAGCGTTTTCATTCTAAATTTAATTTACGTATGCTTTAAACATTCAAAACAGCGTTTTTGTTGCCGGTTTCGAAATATAAAAAACTGATGTTGGATAATTTTTCTGCAAAAATAATCCTTATTTTTAACTTTACTCACTATTTTAAAAGGGGATAGGGATTAATGGTTAATAGTTAATAATGCGAATCATGGGTTGAAAATTAAATAAATAAGAGCTGCTGCAATTTTGGTAGGATTCCTCATTCCGCTTCGCTCCATTACTAATGACAGCCATCTGTAGTATTAGAGAGGAATAATGGACGGCTTCGCCGTCCATTATTCCTCTCTAATAAAAAATAAATTTGTTATTCCGAACGAAGTGAGGAAACTAAATGTAAAAAAATGATAGTTTTCAAGTCTTGATTGGCATTAATGGCTAATTGTTATTGGTTATTGGTTAATGGCAAAACACAAGCTTCCGACTCTTGAAAGATTATTTTCCCGTCGGGTACGGAGTTCCCGACGGGAAAACCCTGATTCCAGTGATTAATGTCAAACGCATCTCCGGTCTTCCGATCCCGAATCGCTTCGCTTTCGGGATTTCGATTCGTTCAACTTCCGACTCCTGAAAGATTTTTAATGACCAAATTACCAATTCGTCAAATTATTTTTCTATTTCATTAACTTCCAACCAATCATATAAAGATTAAAACACTTTTCAAAATTTAAACTAAATAAACTAAACTCTGAGTAAATAATTTTCACTACTTTTGTACTACTAAAAACCCGAGTTGGCTCATCCTTTTGATGTAACTGACGGGGCGAAGCTGTGTAAGGACAATGCATTATTGCATCGTAAATAGCTGTTGGTCAGTGAACAGTGAACAGTTTATTTTCCCGTAGGGTACGAAGTTCCCGACGGGTTAAACCGGATACCAGTGATTAATCTCAAACGCATCTCCGGTCTTCCGATCCCGAATCGCTTCGCTTTCGGGATTTCGATTCGTTCAACTACCGACTCCTGAAAGATTTTTAATGACCAAATCACCAATTCGCAAATTCTTTTTCTATTTCATTAGTTTACAGCCAATCAAATAAAGATTAAAAAACTTAATAATAAGTTAAATATTTTATTTACTTTTGCACTCCGATTTCCTGGTTAGTGCACTCTATTTATGTAACTGACGGGGCGAAGCTGTGAACAGCGAGGGAGCGAAAGGCGAAAGGGCGAAGAAAGAAATCAACACCTTGCAAAAGTACAACATCCAACTACCGATTTTAAGTAATGAAAACAATATAATGCCGTATTTTGTAAATTCCATTTTCTCTTCATTGAATTCTTATAAAGTGAAATTTTTGATAAAATAGTTTTCATGAAATTAAATTTTTAAACTAATCATTTGATTCAATTCATATTTTA
>JBBRCQ010000067.1:0-18407 GCA_038204725.1 Bacteroidales bacterium
GTTTTGTACTTTTGTATCCTTAAAATAGCATCGAATGAGAAAGAAAGTTGATTTTTTGGTCATTGGTTCAGGAATTGCCGGTTTGAGTTTTGCATTGAAAGTGGCTGATTACGGTAAAGTCTGCATTATCACCAAGTCTAAAGCCGAAGAAGGATCTACCAAATATGCCCAGGGTGGCATAGCTGCGGTAATGTACACGCCCGATACCTACGATAAACACATCGAAGATACCATGATTGCGGGAGATGAACTATCTGATAAAAATATAGTCCGGATTACCATTACTGAATCTACCGATAGAATCAAAGAACTGATTGAATGGGGTGCCAATTTCGATAAAAATGCTTCCGGAAAGTATGATTTAGCCAAGGAAGGTGGACATTCCGAATACAGAGTGCTGCATCACAAGGACAATACAGGAAATGAAATTGAAAGGGCTTTATTGAGCAGTATTGCCAGCCATCCCAATATCGAAATGGTTGAAAACTGTTTTACAGTTGATATTATCACACAACATCATTTAGGTGTTGAGGTAAACCGCCGTACTCATGATACCCACTGCTATGGAGCTTATGTATTAAATGAAGTTACCAGCGAAATTGACACTTATTTATCTAAAGTAACTTTAATTGCCACCGGAGGTAACGGAAATGTGTACAATACTACGACCAATCCTCCTATTTCTACAGGAGATGGAATCGCAATGGTATACAGGGCAAAGGGCAAGGTCGAAAACATGGAGTTTATTCAGTTTCATCCTACCTCACTTTACAATCCCAACGAAAAGCCTAGTTTTTTGATTTCCGAAGCATTGAGAGGTTTTGGTGCAATTTTGAAAACACATGACGGTGAGCAGTTTATGCTGAAATACGACCCGAGAGGCTCACTGGCTTCCCGCGACATTGTGGCCAGAGCCATCGACAGCGAAATGAAGATCAATGGCTGGGATTATTTGTACCTGGATGCCCGTCATCTGGACAAAAACAAACTGATTGATCACTTTCCTACTATTTACGCCAAGTGTCTGAGTATCGGCATTGATATTACCCGCGATATGATACCGGTGGTGCCTGCAGCTCATTATAATTGTGGAGGTATTAAGGTGGATGAATGGGCGAGAAGTTCGATTGTGAATTTATACGCTACTGGTGAATGTGCTTCTACCGGATTGCACGGAGCCAACCGCCTTGCATCCAATTCACTCCTTGAAGCCCTTGTTTTTTCGCACAGAGCCAGTATTGATGCGCTTCAGAAAATAAAAAACATAAGTTATTGTGAAGAAATTCCAGATTGGAATTCGGAAGGGATGGTGATGAACGAGGAAATGATTCTTATTACACAATCATTGAAAGAATTACAGTTAATTATGTCGAATTATGTGGGTATTGTAAGGTCCAACCTCCGTTTGAAAAGAGCTTTCGACCGATTGGATTTACTGTACAAAGAAACAGAAGATCTTTATGATCAATCCATTCTGACAATAAAACTTTGCGAGTTGAGAAACTTAATCAATATTGGATATCTTATTATCAAAATGGCTATGGAACGTAAAGAAAGTATTGGCTTGCATTATTCAATTGATTACCCTAGAGTTAGGGAATAGTGAAAAGTGAATAGTGAATAGTGAAAAGTGAATAGTAGTGAAAAGTAAAGATGTTGTAGCTCGGAAATTTATAATAACTTAGTAACCAGTTACGTAATAAATTAATAACCAATAACCAATAACCAATAACGATTCACCAAAATCAAGAAACAATGAAAAAATTTGCAGTCGTATTATCAGGATGTGGGGTATTTGATGGCTCCGAAATTCACGAAGCAGTGTTGACATTGCTTGCCATTGTTAAAAACGGTGGAACGTATAAAATTTTCGCCCCTGATATTGAACAACATCATGTAATCAATCATCTTACAGGTAAACCAACGGATGAAAAACGCAATGTTTTGGTAGAATCAGCCCGTATTGCCAGGGGCAAGATTCAAGCATTGTCAACGTTTGATGCGGAAAAGTTTGATGCGTTAATTTTTCCAGGTGGTTCCGGTTGTGTGAAAAATCTTTCAACATTTGCATTTGAGGAGGCTGATTGCAGCGTTAATAAAGAAGTGGGAAGAGCTGTAAAAAGTATGGTTTCTGCCAATAAACCAATTGGTGCTTTATGCATTGCGCCTGCATTTATGGTTCAAATTATTAAAGATTTGGATTTTACCATCGGTAATGATGAACCAACCGCTTTGAAATTAGAAAAAATGGGAGGACGTCATCATATAACTTCTCAAGGTGCTGTGGTTAAAGACAGGAAATTAAATATATTTACAACACCTTGTTATATGTTGGATGCCAATATAGAACAAATTGCTAAAAGTGCTGATAATATCGTTATTGCGATGATGGATGCTATTTAATTTTTTTTAATATTGAAATAAAACCAAATATGGTTCGTCAATTCATTTTTATATTTACTGTTTTAGTTGTTTTCGCTAATGCGACATATTCTCAAACTTATGATTATGTTTTTGTAAAAAACAATAGTATTGCTGTTCATGACAGCATTGGAAATCCTTTGCTATATCCATGGACAGGCGGTATGAACAGTTGTCAGTATTCTTCCATCGATCTGAACTTTGATGGGATCAAAGATTTGTTTGTATTTGATAAAATTGGAAACAGAATACTTACATTTATTAATGCAGGAACTGCCAATACAGTAAGTTATACCTATGCACCCGAATATGCAGTAAAGTTTCCCCGTATGCAAAGCTGGGTGCAGCTCATTGATTACAATCAGGACGGCAAAGAAGATATTTTTACCTATTCCAACGGAGGTATCAAAGTATATAAAAATACTTCAACTACTTCGTTGATTTTTAAACTCGTAAAAGATCCCATTTTGTCATCCTATAATGGTAATTATACCAATCTTTTTTGCCTTTCGGAAGATTTTCCTGCAATTACTGATATGGACAATGATGGCGATCTGGACATCCTCAACTTTTGGGTATTGGGTAAATATGTAAATTATCATAAGAATCTTTCGATAGAAAAGTATGGCACTGCAGATTCCCTTGATTTTGAATTGACAGCAGAAAGCTGGGGTTGTTTTGCCGAAAGCGAAGCATCCAATGTTTTAATTTTGGATACCTGTTACGATGGTACTAAATCATTTGAAGGTATGCATAGCGGTTCACTCAAGCATTCAGGCTCTGCATTGTTGGCAATAGATATGAATGGTGATGGTTTGAAAGACTTGCTGATAGGGGATGTTGATTATCCTAATCTTATCAAACTCACAAATGGTGGCACTTTGGATACTGCTTATATAATAGCTCAGGATACCAATTTCCCTTCCAATACCAATAGTGTAAGGCTGTTCTCTTTCCCTGCCGCCCATACGATCGATGTAAACAATGACGGTAAAAAAGATCTGATTATTTCACCCTTCGATCCCAATTTAACAACAGCAGAAACTTTTAAAAGCAATTGGTTGTATAAGAATACCGGAACGAACTCAAATCCTGTTTTCCAGTTTCAAACCAGGGATTTTTTACAGCACGAAATGATAGATGTGGGAACGGGAGCTTATCCAGTATTGTATGATTACAATAATGACGGACTGATAGATTTGTTTGTAAGCAATATCGGCTATCGCGATTCAAGTTATTTGCAAAATGGGATGTTACATTCTGTTTTTATTTCAAAAATAGCTTTATTTAAAAATACCGGAACTTTAAGCACACCGGTTTTTAAATTGATGACAAGAGATTTTGCAGGTATTTCATCCCTGCATCTTCAAGCTGTTTATCCCACTTTTGGAGATATTAACAATGATGGTAAAGCCGAAATGATTATTGGAAATGCGGATGGAAAACTTTTTTTATTTAAAAATATTTCAACTACAACAAATCCTGATTTTGTGCTCAACCAATCGAATTATCAAAGTATAGATGTGGGTGAATTTAGTACACCACAATTGTTTGATTTGGATAAAGATGGCTTGTTAGATTTAATCATTGGGGAAAGACAAAATTTTTGGAAAGATGCTTCCAATAACATCATTGCCCGCAAAGGAAATCTGAACTTTTATAAAAATACAGGAACGCTTTTAAACCCGGTATTTAGCTTGATTACAGATAGTCTGGGCAGAGTTGATGTTACCAATTACGCTGTTTCCAATTATGGTTACAGTACACCCTGTTTTTTTAGAACATCAACCGGAGAAACCCGCTTAATGGTGGGAAACGAAGAAGGGAAGGTATATTATTATAAAAATATCGACAATAATCTGACGGCAAGTTTTACACTGGCAGATACCCTTTTTTATGTTTTAAATTCTACAAAATACCAGATTAAAGAAGGCAGCAGAACCGGAGTTGCCATTGCCAATATCGATAATGATGGATTTCAGGATGTATTTGTCGGGAATGCCAGTGGTGGTGTGAGTTTCTACAAAGGAAGTTCGCAATCCATTTCCATAGCAGAAACAGCAGAATATCCTAAATTACAATTTGAGATCTATCCCAATCCTGCTACTTCAACCCTTTTTATCCGGCCTGTTGAATATAGGGAACACAATTCCTTTACCCTTGAAATTACAGATATCATGGGCCGGCAAATCTACAGTCATGCATTCAGCGATGCAGTAGTTATGGAAATCCCGGTTTTCGCATTCAGAAACGGCGTATATATTTGTAATATCCATGTTTTCAATCGCAGCAGCAATACCAGTAGTTTGCAAAATAAAAAATTCATCGTTCTGCATGAATAAAAACAGCTGTATGAACAAATAATTATCTAAGTTTGTAATATCTTTGCGCCAATTCAATATTTAGAAGCAACCTGAAAAAATAGGAAATGAAAAATTAGACATAATTGAAATTGCAATAAAAATTTTTGGAATATATCTTTTTATAAATGTGATTACATCGTTGAAAAGTTTGTTCGAACTAATACTGACTTTTAATAATATGTCTAAATACTTTCCTGATTCTACATCAATAGATGGAATGACAATAATGATAGTTGGAATAATAATAAACATCATAGTATTATTAGCGTTTGGAACTTTTATGACATTTGGTTCGAAAACGATAACCAAGAGAATTTGTAGATCGACTGACTATGCTGATAATGTTACATTATTGGCTGAAAAAAAACCATTTATGAAATTGTATTTGTATTAATTGGAGGAATTGTTATTGTCTGGTCTATTCCAGAGTTCTTGCAAAGATTTCTTTTGTATTCGGAGTCTTCTCAGATTAACCACATGAGAGATAGGGATAAGGGTTTTTTATTTGAAACGATAATAAAAATTATTATGGGTATATTAGCAATCGTTTATGCAGAATGGATTGCAGCTCGACTGACTAAAGAAAAAAAATAGATTAGGCTGCTTATTACAGGCATTTGCAATCAGCGGCGGGACAGTAGCTTGTTTGACAGAAGTAATATTTTAAAAAGTGGTGCTTTGTTGAAACTTTAATGGGTATACGCTACTACCACCGGCCACCGTTAAATCTGTGTAGCCAATGCTATAAAATCCTACAAAATAAGAAATATCTTTGCAGACAGGTAAACTATGATTGGTATGAACCCTATTCTATTTCACAATATGTTCAGGGTCGCAAGAAACCCTCTGAAACTCAAACTGAAAAAAATTTATTTGGAATTCATTAGATTGAACAAGAGTTATCAGAGATTAACTTAATTCATAGGCATTAACAAAGAAAAGGCTAATGTTCGAACAAATAATTATCTAAGTTTGTAACGTCATTTTGGCAATTCAATAGTTAGCAATGCGAATCAAGAGTTGAAAATTAAATAAATAAGAGCTGCTGCAATTTTGGCAGGATTCCTCATTCCGCTTCGCTCCATTCGGAATGACAGCCATCTGTAGTTTTAGAGAGGAATAATGGACGGCTTCGCTGTCCATTATTCCTCTCTAAAAAAAAATAAATTTGTCATTCTTATCTCACTTTTAGCGAGAGAGGAATCTAAATGTAAAAAATGATAGTTTTCAACCCTTGATTGGTATTAACAACTAATGTATAAAAAGACACTTGGAAAATATGAACAAACTTACAAATTTTAAATTATTATTATTGGGTTTTTTCTTAACTTCATTTTGTGCTTGTAATCAACCTCGAAAAACAGAAGAGAAGAATCAAGAATCTCATAAGGACTCAAGTTTTATTATTACAAATATCGAGAATTTAGATTTTATAGACCAGTTAAACTGGGATTTTGAAAATTTGTATTTCGATAGTTCAAATAAACAGAAATTTAAAAAGTTAAGCAATACCCTTAAAATTAAATACTTAAAAGACTTTTTAAGAAATGAAGATGGCAGCAAAATACCAGTTGATTGGATAGCAAATGATTTGCAAGCTTTTATTATCGCAACACGACCAAAAATAAGCGATTTTCACCCAACAATAGTTAAAGTTTATGGGACTGATTATGCTGCAGTTATTCTAGTAAACATAAACGAATCTGACAATGTTATATCGGGCTTTCCAATATATGCTCTTGAAAATAGCGGACCAGATTTTAGTGAAGACACTTTAATTATAACGAGACCTAAAACAAAATGCAAATTTTTAAATAATTGTGTTTTAATGTCTAAGCTAATTGGAACGTGTCACCCTCAAAACAGAGAAATTCAAACTTTTTCAGTAAAACAAATAAATTTTAAAACAACCATAAGTAAAACAGGAGAAATAACGACAGTGCAAGGAGATAGTATCCAATTTGTTAAAAAATGTGAGTTGGATTATTTTCAATCCTATTAAAAAAACAAACCTCGACCGTTTTCTTATTTCCCAAAAAAACCCAACCCTTCATAAATCCCTTCTATCATAATTTTAAAAATAAAATCCAAAATAACGCCTCCTTTGTAACCATGTCAAAAAAAATATGTAGGTTTGTATCAACAAACAAACTTATTTATTATAAAAATTAAAATATGACATTTATTATCAAAGGAAGCGGGCTCAGTATTGAAGACGTGGTAAACGTAGCCCGGAACAATCAAAAAGTAGCATTGCATCCCGATGCGATAGCCCGTATTAATAAATGCCGGGCTATGCTTGAACGTAAAATTATTGCAGGTGAAATTATGTATGGCGTTAATACAGGTATAGGTGAGTTTTCGGAAATGGTTCTCAATGATGATCAGGTAAAGGAATTCCAAAAGTACCTGGTTTACAATCATGCAGCCGGGATTGGTGATCCTATGCCGTTGGATCATGTGAGAGGTGCCATGCTGGGGCGTATCAATGTTCATTCACACGGAAACTCGGGCGTAAGGCTGGAAATTACCCAAACTTTGGTTGAAATGCTTAACAAAGGGGTTACACCTTTTGTATGTGAAAAAGGTTCAGTAGGTGCCTGTGGCGATTTAGCACCTATGTCGCAAATTGCATTGTTGATGATGGGCGAAGGGAAAGCTTATTTCCAAGGCCAGTTGTATGAAGGCAAAGAAGCTATGGACAAAGCAGGAATTCCTATTCCGGGTTTGCAGGCTAGAGATGGCTTGGCAACCATTAATGGATCCAATGTATTAACAGCGATGAGTGCGCTTTTTCTGTATGATGCCAACAATTGGCTGAAACAAGCTGAAATAGCTGCAGCCATGTCGCTGGAAGCGATGAAAGCCAATATGCGCCCATACAATCCAAAATTGCATGAAGTAAGAGGCTTTAAAGGCGCCATCAGAAGTGCAGCTGCTATTTTAAAACTGGTAAATGGTGGCGATTTACATCTTGGGACTATAAAATGCAAAGTACAGGATGCTTATTCCATGCGTTCGACTCCGCAGGTAATTGGTGCCGCTCATGATGCACTGGCGTATGCCCGCTCTCAGGTGGAAATAGAATTAAACGGTGTGGGCGACAATCCTATTTTCTTCCCCGATGAAGACTTGCAACTCTCAGGTGCCAATTTCCAGGGTTCACCGGTTTCTGTACCCATGGATATGGCTGGTTATTGCATAACCATGGTTAGCGTAATGTCCGAACGAAGGATGAACCGGTTGAACAACCCTGCATTAAGTGTTGGTTTGCCCGCTTTCCTTACTAAAGGTGCTGGTATGTTTTCAGGACTGATGCTTAGTCAGTATACTGCAGATACACTTATCGTTGAACAACGCATACTTTCGATGCCTGCATCCATTCAATCCATTCCCGCAGCAGCCGATCAGGAAGATTTTGTATCGATGGGAATGAATACAGCTTTGAAAAACTTTCAGATTTTAGACAATGCATATGGAATTTTAGGTATTGAGCTGATGGCTGCTGCGCAGGCATTGGATTTCAGAGATTATAATTTCGGCAAAGGCGTACAGAAAGCAAAAGAAGTCATTCGTCGTCATGTTGATTTCCTTGAAATAGACCGTCCGCTTTACAACGATCACAATGCAATGAAAGCATTGGTAAAATCCTGTGAAATTCTAACGGAAGTGGAGAAAGAAGTGGGTACTTTGGAGTAAGGATTTGACGATTTATAGATATTACGATTGTAGGTTTTGTATTTTTCAACCCTGACAGGGTTTCAAACCCTGTCAGGGTTTTTCAAATCACCAAATCCTTAGCGTATGATAATTCTCCCCAATGCTGCCGAAATTGCTTTTTTGGCATCTATCAGTCGTTTTTGCTTTTCCATAAGTACCATAAAATCATCATCCTTTCCAAGTTCTTTAATAGTCCTGGCATTAAAAGCCAGCATTTCTTCTACCTTTTTGAGTTTGAACGAAAATACAGAGTGATTGACTGATTGTTCCAAAATGGAAGCTTTTTCTTCTGTTGGGACAGAAATACGATGCATTTCCTGCCAGTTTTCACTAAGTATATAAGGCGATGACAATAAATTGATGGCAGTCTTTCTGATGGTACTATCCGGATGATTTGTAAAATACTGATCTGTTGGCAGTATTTCGCTATTTAAGGCAATAATATATTCATTAAAAATAAGTTGATAGGCTGGATTTTTGAAACTGAATTCTTCGGCAACGATATCATTTACAATGCAGGCAGCAACACTGATGTTGTTGATAATCTCTTCCTTTTCTTCATTAATGCCTTTAACCTCCAGTTCTTTAATTCCGAAATTTAACAGTAAACGGATAATTTCTTTTTCCTGGTATTCAGCTTCGTCCAATTCCAGTTCATCAACTTGCCTTTCTGAAGCTACAGCCGGAGCATCAGGAAGTGGCTTTTCGCCTTCATCCTGCATTGTTTTTGATGCTTTTTTCCGCAACAGTTTATTGAGTTCGTTCAACAGCGTTTGTTCGGGAATATTCATCAAACTACTGCATTCCTTGGTGTAAATGGAACGGGGAATGCTATCCGGAATCAATGAAATGGTAGTCACAATTTCTTTGACCAAAGCAGATTTTTTAATGGGATCGTGGGCTGCTTCTTCTAACAGTAAATTGGTTTTGAATAAGATGAAATTATCTGCATGCTGGGTAATGTATTCCTGCACTATTGCCGAACGGTTTTTGCGGGTAAAAGAGTCAGGATCTTCTCCATCAGGGAAAAGCACGATTTTTACATTCATGCCTTGTTCCAATATCATGTCAATCCCACGGAAACTCGCCTTGATGCCTGCTGCATCTCCGTCATACAGAATAGTAATATTTTTTGTATAACGGTTGATGAGTCTTATTTGATCTGTAGTCAATGAAGTTCCGGATGATGAAACCACATTTTCAATACTTGCCTGATGCAGGGTAATTACATCGGTATATCCTTCCACCAAATAACAATTATCCTTAGAAATAATTGCATTTTTTGCAAAGTTAAGTCCGTAAAGCACTTTGCTTTTACTGTAAATATCCGTTTCCGGGGAATTTACATATTTAGGTTTTGTTTTATCAGAACTTAGAATTCTGCCGCCATAAGCGATGACTTTACCCGATAAACTATGGATTGGAAACATCACCCTGGCACGGAAACGGTCGTAATGCTTATCATCTTTGTCGATACTAAAACCTGCCTTTACCAGTTGCCCTATTTTATAGCCGTTTTTGAGGGCATACGCAGTAAAATCGTCCCATTTATCAAGACAATAGCCCAATTCAAATTTCTGAATGGTAGCATCGGTAAATTCTCTTTCTTTAAAATAGGAAAGTCCGATGGCACGTCCTTCTTCAGTGTTTAAAAGGTTGTCAACAAAATGTTTGTGTGCAAAATTGGTAATGGTGAACAGCGATTCTTTCTCATCGAGGGCTGCTATTTGATCTGCCGAAGGAATTTCTTCTTCAATTTCAATGCTGTATTTGTTGGCAAGATGTCTGAGTGCTTCTGGATAGGAGAAATGCTCGTGTTCCATTATGAAATTCACCGAATTCCCTGCTTTTCCACAGCCAAAACATTTAAAAATCCCTTTCACCGGAGAAACTGTAAAGGAAGGTGTTTTTTCGTTGTGAAAAGGACACAATCCTATCAGGTTCACCCCTCTTTTGCGGAGCGAAACATATTCACCCACAATATCTTCGATGCGGGCGGTTTCAATAATGGTTTGAATAATATCAGGACTGATCAATGATTGTTTTTCTTTTTACAAAGATAAATCTTTGCGTATAATTTTAAAGTATTTATTTTTTATTTTATTAATTGTATCAAATAAAAGATAGCCACAAAGGGCAAAAAGACTATTACTTGTTCACCCTCTACTTGATAATGAAGCAATAAGAGTAATTAAATGAATGGATAAATGGTTGCCGGCAATTCAAAGAGAGAAACTACAGAAAGTTGCTTATATTCAAGAATTTAAATTTACATTATAATATTTGGTTAGACAAATAAATGAGCATAATGAAACATGTCAAGTGTAAGTACACTGATGAGTTTTTTACAGTTAATCAAATC
The DNA here is from genome assembly GCA_038204725.1 of Bacteroidales bacterium. GTDB lineage: Bacteria > Bacteroidota > Bacteroidia > Bacteroidales > JACABE01 > JACABE01. The sequence continues at coordinate 10,867 of JBBRCQ010000067.1, forward strand.
GCCAGGTAAGCGGTCTGTTTTTAATAACAATTTTTTGTTCAAAATTAAACTGCTTTCAAATTTCGAACCATTAAATAAATAAGTGTATTTTTGCATATAACATCTTTTAGGAACTTAACACAATGACCTAATTGATAATCATTTTTAAATTGAAAGATGGGCGAAAATAAGAATAAATTTCAATCGGCACTCAAAGTTCAGGAAGGCATTGAACAACCATCGTCTGTAAATCCTCAGTTGACCAAAACATTAAAAGGGAATAAAAAACCTGTTTTTACTGTGGATGAATATGTTGAAGGTATTTTAAAGGGCAACCGTACCATTTTGAGTAAAGCCATCACATTGATCGAAAGTTCATTACACGAACATCAGTATTTGGCTCAGCAAATTATCACCAAATGTTTGCCACATACAGGAAATTCAATAAGAATAGGAATTACAGGTGTTCCGGGAGTTGGAAAAAGTACATTTATTGAAGCATTGGGTAAACATTTAACCAATACCGGTCATAAACTGGCTGTTTTGGCTATTGATCCCAGCAGTGAGCGTTCAAAAGGCAGTATTTTAGGGGATAAAACACGGATGGAAGAATTGGCAGTTGATGCCAATGCTTTTATACGTCCTTCACCTTCAGCAGGTTCTTTGGGAGGCGTGGCACGCAAAACCCGCGAAATCATTGTGTTGTGTGAAGCAGCCGGTTTTGATACTATTTTTGTTGAAACGGTGGGTGTTGGACAATCAGAAACTGCAGTGCATGCCATGGTTGATTTCTTTCTGTTGCTCATGCTTGCCAATGCCGGAGATGAATTGCAGGGAATTAAAAGAGGGATTATGGAAATGGCGGATACTATCGCTATTAATAAAGCGGATGGTGATAATATAAAAATGGCAACATTGGCAATGGCTCAATATAAAAATGCACTCCATTTGTTTCCACCTACAGATTCGGGTTGGATACCGCAGGTTGCCACCTGTTCGGCCTATACACGTGAGGGAATAGATTTTATTTGGAATATTATCAGCGAATACCAAATATTTGCAAAAGGGAACAATTATTTTAATCTTAAAAGGCAACAACAAGCAAAACAAATTATGTTTGAAACGGTGAATGATAGTGTAAAAGAAAATTTTTATAGCAACAAAACCGTGGCAGCTATGATTCCTGAACTTCAGCAAGCGATACTTGAGGATAAAATAAGCTCCTATGTTGCCGCACAACAATTATTGGATGCTTACTATATGGATAAAGGTTAAAGTGAAAAGGTCGGAAGTTGAGCGAAGCGAAATCCCGAAAGCGAAGCGATTCGGGATCGGAAGTCAGTAGTCCGAAGTAAAAAGTAAAAAGTAAACTAAGCGATAGCTTAGTCCCGAGTTGCAATTTCTTACGAAGAATGCTAAGCGATAGCTTAGAATCACTAAATCACAAAATCGAAAAATTACCAAATTCTCATGGCAAAGCAAAAGTATTATGTAGTATGGAAAGGACATCAAGCTGGGATTTATACTACTTGGGCAGAATGTGAAAAACATATAAAAGGCTATGAATATGCACTATATAAATCATTTGAAGACCTGGCTACCGCCAAAAAGGCATTTGCTTCCAAACCTCATTTATACATTGGTAAACCAAAAGTTGCAACCGTAAGCACAAATAATCAAAATTATAAACCTATTGTACCCAGCATATCAGTAGATGCAGCCTGTGCGGGCAATCCCGGCAAAATGGAATACAGAGGGGTTGATACACAAACCAAAACCCAAATTTTTCATCAGGGTCCTTTTTCGCAGGGAACCAACAATATTGGTGAATTTTTAGCCATTGTTCATGGCCTAGCCTGGTTGCAACAACAAAAATCAAAATTACCGATTTATAGCGATTCCATGACGGCTTTGGCCTGGGTCAGAGATAAAAAAGCAAAAACAAAACTAGAAAAAAAGCCACAAAATCAAGTCCTTTTCGATTTAATTGAGAGAGCTGAAAAATGGCTTGCAATCAATACATGGGAAAACCCGCTTCTTAAATGGGATACTGAAGTTTGGGGCGAAATCCCTGCCGATTTCGGGAGGAAATAATTATGTTTTTTACATAATTACATAATAATGCCTATCAAGAGTTGAAAACTATCATTTTTTTTACATTGTTAGATTCCACTCATGCTAAAAGCGATATGGAATGACAACTTTAACTTTTAAAATTGAGGTAAAAAGGATGGCTAGATTCCTCGCTTCGCTCGGAATCCCCTTCTTATAAACACAGTTGACTGTTATTCCGAATGGAGCGAGACGGTATGAGGAATCCTTTTATTCTACACAAGGTTTCATTGTTCATGTGTTTGACAAAATTGCTGCAGCACTTATATATTTAATATTCAAATCTCGATTCGCATTAATTCGCAAAATTTACTAGTACGTAATATTTGTTAATCCTGAAAATTCTGTGATTTTGTTAATATTCTATAACTAGCAACCATTTAAACTCCGGAAGTACTCTTTAATCCTACCAAAGAGATAATCAGCAGGCTGATAAAAAATATCCGCCAGAATTCTATAGGTTCTTTAAACAAAAGAATGCCGAAAATAAAAGCACCTAGCGCCCCAATGCCCGTCCAAACAGCATAAGCAGTTCCTATAGGTAGCGTCTTCAACGATAATGAAAGGAAATACAAACTCAATAGCATGCAAACACCAGTCCAGATTGAAGGATATAATTTTGTAAACCCTACTGTATATTTCAGTCCAATTGCCCATCCGGTTTCGAAAATACCAGCAATAATCAGGAAAATCCAAGCCATAATTTTATTTTATTTTATTCCTGAATAAATCAAAAATGTATATGAATAGGTAAAAGTTACATTGAAATTTAAATTCTTTGCAGCTTTTTTTGATATTTTTTACAAAATTACTTTATTTTAGTATATATTTACACTCAAATTATTAATTCATTTTTTAGCATGTTGAAAATTTACCACAACCCCCGTTGTAAGAAATCGAGAGCAGGTTTACATTATCTGCTTGAAAAAGGTATAAGTTTTGAAATTGTAGATTACATGAAGCATCCTCTTACCGAAACACAAATAAAATTAGTATTGGCTAAATTGCACAAGGATCCTCAGGAAATCATCAGAACTCAGGAAGACATTTACAAAAAACGTTTCAAAGGCAAAAACTTTAATAACGATGAATGGATTAAGATTTTAGCTGAATTTCCCAATTTAATACAAAGACCTATCATCGAAAAAGATCATGGTGCGTTTCTGGGTGATACTGTTGAAAACCTGGATGCATTTTTGTGAAAGTTCAAAACAATTTTACATTTTTGATATTGTTTCAATTAATGATTGAAATCGTCAATTTTTTTTAATCCAATTCGTAAAAATTATCTAATCCTACAAATTAAAATAGATTAATATGGAAACAAGAACTGAGAAAGATACAATGGGGAGCATAGAGGTACCTTCCGACAAATACTGGGGTGCTCAAACCCAAAGGTCATTAGAAAATTTTAAAATAGGTGAAACTGCTTCTATGCCCAAAGAAATAATATGGGCTTTTGCTATTTTGAAAAAGGCAGCCGCTTTAACCAATACCGAATTGGATGTTTTACCCAGAGAAAAATCCGAACTGATCGGCAAAGTATGCGACGAGATTCTAGAAGGGAAACTCAGTGAAGAGTTTCCTTTGGTGATTTGGCAAACAGGTTCAGGTACACAAAGCAACATGAACCTCAACGAAGTAATTGCCAATCGTGCACATGTAATCGATGGAGGGGAGTTGGGCGAAAAAACCATCATTCATCCCAATGATGATGTCAACAAATCGCAATCCTCCAATGATACATTCCCTACTGCCATGAGCATTGCCGGATACAAGATGTTAGTGGAAGTTACGATACCGGGAGTAGAAAAGCTTAGAAATACGCTTGCGAAGAAATCAGAGGCGTTTAAAGATATTGTAAAAACAGGTCGTACACATTTGATGGATGCCACACCCCTTACCTTGGGACAGGAATTTTCGGCTTATGTTTCTCAATTAGATCATGGAATCAAAGCAGTAAAAAACACGCTGGAACACATGGCAGAACTGGCATTGGGAGGTACAGCCGTTGGTACTGGTTTAAATACACCCAAAGGATATGATGTGCTGGTGGCTAAAAAAATTGCAAAACTTACAGGATTGCCTTTTGTTACAGCTCCCAATAAATTTGAATCTTTAGCGGCTCATGATGCTGTGGTGGAAACCAGTGGTGCATTGAAAACATTGGCGATCAGTCTGATGAAAATAGCCAATGATACCCGTTTACTGGCTTCCGGGCCAAGATGCGGAATCGGTGAGTTGCATCTGCCCGAAAACGAACCTGGCTCTTCTATTATGCCGGGGAAAGTAAATCCAACTCAAAACGAAGCCTTGTCAATGGTTTGTTGCCAGGTAATTGGTAATGATGCCGCTATTTCTGTTGCGGGTACCCATGGCCACTTTCAGTTGCATGTATTCAAACCTGTAATGATCTATAATTTGTTGCAAGCTGCCCGTTTATTGGGCGATGCTTGTGTTTCATTTAACGATAATTGTGCCGTTGGCATTGAGCCCAATATGGAATTTATCAATAAGAATCTTGAAAATTCATTGATGTTGGTAACTGCACTCAATCCACATATTGGCTATTACAATTCTGCTATGATTGCCAAAAAAGCCCATCACGAAAATAAAACCTTACGCGAAGCTGCTTTAGAATCGGGTTTAGTAACCGATGAGCAATTTACACTTTGGGTGGATCCAAGGAAAATGTGCTGATGTGGTGATATGTTGATATTTAGATTATTACTTCATGGTTTGGATTTTTTTTCCCTTCATTCTTACTTCTGCATTCGTTAATCGTTGTTCGCTATTTATTTTAATTTTAGAACAACTATTAACGATTGTTAATATTAAATGAAAATAGGAGAAGGGTATAATTGTGGTTTCTGAAAAATTTTGTTTTCAAAATTATTTTCCAAAAAATATTTTTTAATGATATATTTGCAGAAAGTTTAAACGCAAGATAGATGTTTTTTGAGAATACCGAAAATAGTAATTGGAAAAGAGGCAGCATTGAGGTCATTTGCGGGTCGATGTTTTCGGGTAAAACCGAAGAATTGATTCGACGTCTGAACCGTGCCAAAATTGCAAGACAGAAAGTTGAGATTTTCAAACCTTCTCTGGATACCCGTTTCGATGATATCAATGTGGTTTCGCACAACGAAAATGCAATTCCTTCCACTCCGGTAGAAACTGCTTCGCAGATTTTGCTCTATGTGGAAGATGCCAGTGTCATCGGCATCGACGAAGCACAATTTTTTGATGATGAATTGTATAATGTGTGCAATACGTTAGCCGACAGAGGAATAAGAGTTATTGTAGCCGGCCTTGATATGGATTACCTGGGCAATCCGTTTGGACCCATCCCCAGATTAATGTCTGTAGCCGAAGAGGTTACTAAAGTGCACGCCATCTGTATGAATTGCGGGAATCTTGCACATTATTCCCATCGTATCGTTAAAAATGATAAACTGGTCATGCTGGGCGAAAAAGATGCTTATGAGCCACTTTGCAGGAAATGCTTTAATGCTGTGAGAAGTAGTTAGAAGTACGCTGAAGCAAACAATACGAAAACATTAGAACCAATGCCATTCCAACTTTCCGATAAGATCAAACAAAAAGCCATAGAATCAGGCTTTTCATACTGTGGGATTTCTCCGGTAAGTCCGCTTGATCATGAATCTGAAATTTTAAAAAAATGGCTCGAAAAAGGTTTCAATGGTGAAATGCAATACATGGAAAACTATTTTGAGAAACGAAAAAACCCCGGTTTATTGATAGAAAATGCGAAATCTGTAATCAGTGTGTTGCTCAACTATTTTCCTGCCACTAAAATTGCAGAAACCGATAATTACAAAATTGCCAAATACGCTTATGGTAAGGATTATCATTATATTGTCAAATCCAGGTTGAATAAAATGATTGATCTCATCCTTGAAGAATTTCCCAAAGCCAAAGCCATCGCTTATTGCGATTCGGCTCCTGTAATGGATAAAGTCTGGGCACAACGGAGTGGTTTGGGATGGATGGGAAAAAATACCTGCCTGATCTCACCCAAAGCCGGTTCATTTTTTCTGATTGGCGAAATTATTACCGATATTGAATTAACTTACGATATACCCATAAAAAACCATTGTGGTAATTGCACACGATGTATAGATGCCTGTCCAACACAAGCTATTGTTGCACCATATCAGCTGGATGCCCGAAAATGCTTGTCGTATCTGACCATTGAATATAGAAATGAAATCAATCCAGAGATGAAAAATGCTCAGAATGATTGGATTTTTGGTTGTGATATTTGTCAGGATGTGTGCCCATGGAATGTGCGCTTTGCAATGCCCCATCACGATTTGGATTTGCAACCCAACGAAAACCTCTTGAAAATGAGGAAAGCGGATTGGCAACAATTATCGAAACCCGATTTTAACTTGCTTTTTAAGCACACAGCCCTGGAAAGAACCGGCTACCATCGCTTAAAACGGAATATTTCAGGCTAACTACATTTTGTTTGCCACTTATTTTATCTGAAAATCATCCCAGTCTAGGCCTACTGTAAATTTGTTTCTGAATTCCTGCAATGAATCCTTTGAAAGTTGCAAATGATAGATTCCTTCTTCATTGGCAGCTGCCTGCAACATTACTATTCCTGTAGGATCTACCAGCATGGAATCACCCGAATGCGGAGTGATAAAACCATCTATACCCACTCTGTTTACGCCAATTACATAAGATTGATTCTCGATAGCTCTTGCTTTTAAAAGCGTTTGCCATATATGTGAACGGCTGGCCGGCCAGTTGGCGACATAAAGCATCAAATCAAATTCATATTGATTATCTTTATAGGTATTTTTGCTCCATACAGGAAAACGGAGGTCATAACAAATCAGTAAATTGATTTTCCATCCTTTGTATTCCACCACGGTCCGGCTGTTTCCTCCCCCAATGAGTTTGTATTCATCACTCATCCTGAATAAATGTCGTTTGTCATACTTTTTATAATTACCATCCGGTTGCATCCAAAGCATACGATTGTAATAAGTCCCGTTATCATTAACCAAAATGCTTCCTACAATTACACAGTCTTTCTCCTCCGCTTTTTGCCGTAGCCATTTCACGCTTTCACCCTCCATCGTCTCGGCACAATGCGCAGGATTGATAGAAAATGCCGTGTTAAACATTTCGGGTAAGATAATAATATCAGGATTTTCAATAATACCAGCCAATTTTACATCAAAATTGGCCAAATTCTGACTGGAATTTTCCCAAACCAGATCACTTTGGATCATTGTAATTTTTAAATCGTTCATGGCGTCTTTATACAAGCAATACTCCGTTAAATTTTAAGCAGCAATTTTGCCAAATTCCAGTAGTTCTTTATATATTTTCTGATTTTTTGCAGTGTTTGGGTTAATAGCGAACCTGCGAATAAATTGATCAAGCATCAAAATGTTGTTAAATAATGT
>JBBRCQ010000068.1:0-18003 GCA_038204725.1 Bacteroidales bacterium
TAGCTCGCTCCACTACGTTTCGCTCCCTAAGCAGGCAGTAACGGTAGAACAAACAAACACCAGAATTGGTATATATTTTTTAATCAAAACTGGTGATTTACTATTGCGAAAAATTGGTGAAATTAAATTTGCTAATTACAAGCTATCAATCAATGTATAATAACGATATATAACACCATTTTCAAAGCCATTTTCCTTCAATATATTCTTTTTATTTTCATTAAATTTTACATCTGCTCCTTTTTTATTACAACTTACAAAAATAGCAGAAATTATTAATAATATTATTGATATTTTTTTCATTTTTAGTAAATTTAAATTTTTTATAATTATTTTAGTTATAGCATTGAAGCATATTTTGCTAAATGCGGTAATAAATTTTGTATAAAATTTTGTTGTAAGGTATTTTAAACCTCCTATTCTTTTTGCAAAATTTTCATGCAATTATGCCTGTGCTAAGCAAGGCAACTTAGCACAGGCAAACTTAACCAAATTCACATTGATGGACTATGGTGTGAATAGCACATCGAGTCACTATGGTTTTCACAGTACATAATTGGATATTAAATATTAAATGATATTTGACGAGTTGATTACTAATATATATATATATATATATATATATATCAATGAGTTACAGTTAAAGAAATAACTATAACAAAGTTTTAAATTGCTTATTTGTTTTGCGATGCTTCTAAATATAATTTTCATAACAATATAATATAATTGAAAGCTAAGACTGCAAATATATATATATATAATTTAATTTTTATACAATAAATTTATATTATATCACATTTTTTTCATACTTTTTTATTACAAATATATTAATCACCTTATATTCATTACTATATAACATAAAATGTTATCTCCTGTGGAATTATAATATCTAAAAATTAACATTTAATACAATGAAAGAAGGGAAGGTTCAAAATTGAAATCTTCAATCATGAATATTTACAAAAGATATCTCAATGGCAGCATCAGCCATTCAAAAGCTTTTTCAATAAATGGACGGGTTCGCCATTTTTCGTAATCAAATTCTTCACAATCGACCATGGTTTCCATGATATGATTATGGATTTTCTGATTGATATCATCATTGGTTCCCACCAATACTATTTCATATTGATACCTGAAACTACGGTAATCAAAATTAGACGAACCAATCGAAAATATCTCATTATCAATCAACAAACATTTTGCATGGAGATTATTGGGGGTATAAAAGAGTATTTTGATATTTTTTTTATAATACATCCCCAGATATTTATTACGCAACAAATCCACTAATTTTACATCTGAATTTTTGGGTATTAGAATTTTAATATCTACTCCTCTTTCGCCGGCATCCATCAATGCTTTACGCATTTTATAACCAGGCAGGAAATAAGGAGTTTCTATGAGAATTTCTTTTTGGGCATTATTGATCAGTTGTTTGTATTCTTTTCGGATGCGTTGAAAATAAAGAGAAGGAATATCCTGTATGATTTTGTAATCGCCAAATTGAATGTTTCGTTTGAACGCAAATTTGCGAAAATGGTATTTGATATAGATGATAAAACTTTCTTTGAAGGTTTTTTTAAAATAATGCGTAATATCACCTTCGATTTTAAGCACCGATTCGCGCCAGGGAAGGCTATAAACTGAATAATTTGATGAACCGATGTAAGTGATTTTGTTATCAATCAATAATAGTTTCCTGTGATTTCGCCTGTGATTTTTGGTAAAAAGGTCAAAAAATAATTTAATTTTTTTAAAATAACGGACTGTACCCCCATTTTTAATGATAGGTGTAAAAAACCCGGATGACACTGATGTTCCCCAAGAATCAACCAATATTTTAATGTTTACACCTTGTTTGCATTTAATAGCCAATGCATCTCTAAATCTCTGTCCTACTGCATCATCATTCAATCGATAGGTTTCCAGATAGACATACGATTTAGCAGCTTCAATATCATTCAACATTGAATCGTATAGCGATGCATTGTCATCAAATAATTCAGCTGTTTTGATCATAACTTAAATGCTGTTTTTTTTAGATTAGAATTACAAAAATACGAATATATTTGATAGATACTACCATTCAAAAAGCTATTCTGTTAATAAATTGAATAAGCACCTTAAGCACCTGGCACTTTAAGTACTCTAAGCACTCTATAATAGCTAGGCACTTTAAGTACTCCAGGCACTCCAGGTATTCCAGACACTTTAGGCACTTTAAATACTTATTTCATAAAAAAACGTATCTTTGTCATTGAAAAAAAATATTTTTTACTATGATAAAATCAATGACCGGCTTTGGCAAGGCGAATTGTGAATTGCCGAACAAAAAAATAGTGGTCGAAATAAAGACATTGAACAGCAAGCAAATGGACATCAATGCCAAATTGCCTGTGTATTACCGTGAAAAGGAAACCGAAATCCGCAGTTTTATTGCCGGTAAGCTCGAAAGAGGGAAAGCAGATGTATATATCAATGTTGAAAATATCGGTGGATATGCTGAATGTTCTATCAATAAAGATGTAATAAAAGCCCATTACAAAGAAATCAAACAAATTGCGGATGAATTGGGCGAACATCCCATCGATTTCATGAATCTACTGATGAAAATGCCGGATATATACAATACCAATACCGAAGAAATCAACGACGAAGAATGGAAAGTTTTAATGGAAACCATTCATCAGGCTATATTGAAAGTGGACGAATTCAGAATCAATGAAGGTAACATCCTTTGTGACGATGTAATTAAAAGAATTGCCATGATTGAGGTATTGTTAAACGAAATAATACCACACGAAGCCAATAGAATTCAGTCAATAAAGGATAAATTGTGGAAGAACCTGAATGATATGCTCGAGGCTTCAAAAATCGACAACAACCGTTTTGAACAGGAAATCATTTATTACCTTGAAAAAATTGACATTACCGAAGAAAAAACACGCTTGAAAAAGCATCTCGATTATTTTACCGATACATTGAAATCTGAATTATCGCAAGGCAAAAAACTATCGTTTGTATGCCAGGAAATTGGAAGAGAGATCAACACCATCGGTTCAAAAGCCAATGATGTGAATATACAGCAAATTGTGGTTCAGATGAAAGATGAGCTGGAGAAAATCAAAGAACAATTGATGAATATATTGTAATTAGTTAACAGTCCGCATTAGACTTCATCTAATAATGTTTTTAAAAATGAAAAAACTATTTTTTATACTGTTGCTTTTATTGGGTTTCATCTCAACCCAATCGCAAAACGTTGAATATGCCCGTTATGTGATAGATTCTTTATGTTCTTCTTCTTTTTACGGAAGAGGATATACCATGCAAGGCGATACCAAAGCGGCTGCTTTTATCGCCGGTGAATTTACAAAATCAAAACTGGCCAAATTTCAAGGCAGTTATTTTCAGGAATACCATTTATCTACCAATACTTTCAGTAAGGAAATGAAAGTGTCTGTTGACAAAAAAGAATTAGTCCCCGGCATTGACTTTATGGTGGCCTTATCATCGCCTTCGATGCAAGGGTCTTTTAAAGTTTTTAAAATTGACAGTACCAATGTCAAAACCAAAGCCGATCTGAATAAAATTCTGAAAAACAATTTTGAAAACAAAATAGTACTTATTGATAAACAGAATATTACCGATAAAAATGTTATCAATTTCTGGTCAACACTCAGGTTTGAAAATCCATTTTTATCAAAAGGAATTGCATATATCAATGATGGCAAGCTGACTTGGGGAGCTTCGGATGGGAAAATCGTAAAAGATGATGTGAAATTAAATCTGCTCAGGAATTCATTACCAGCTAAAATAAAGAAAATAAATATTGCAGTAGAAGCTGATTATTTAAAGGATTATCCAACTCAAAACGTGGTGGGTTATGTAAAAGGCAAACTGTATCCCGATTCATTTTTTGTATTTACAGCTCATTACGATCATTTGGGACAAATGGGCAAAGATGTATACTTCCCCGGAGCCAATGATAATGCCAGCGGAACAGCTATGGTGATGGATCTGGCACAATATTTTTCAACCGATACATCTCATCAACCTGATTACTCCATCGTTTTTGCATTGGTAAGCGGTGAAGAAACAGGATTGTATGGTTCTACCTATTTAGCCAATCATCCTTTGTTTCCGCTAAAAAACATAAAGTTTCTGATCAATTTGGATATGATGGGCACAGGAAGCGAAGGCATAACAATAGTGAACGCCACAAAGTTTGAGGAACAATACCATCGCTTTGTGGACATCAATAAAGAAAAGGGTTATTTAAAAGCCGTTGTTGAAAGAGGCGAATCATGCAACAGCGATCATTGTCCGTTTTACGAAAAAGGCGTTCCTGCTATTTTTATCTATGCCATGGGCAGTGAATTTACCGAATACCATAATGTGTATGATATTCCTCAGAAAATACCACTGACAAAATACAATGAAATATTTAAATTATTGGTTGATTATGTAAACCAATAAACTAGCAAGTCATTGGATAACAATTTAGCATTATGATTTTCATTTGCAATATTGTTTTTTAATTCAACCAATGAATCTCTATATTATATAACTATTAAATAAACGAAAAACATACTTAATCGTTAATATCCATTATCTAAATAAAATATTATTCAAAAATTTAATTCAAATATGATGTTTGAAGACGACGATGATGAAGAGGAATCTTTTGAAGATTATTCAATAAGGAGTGACAATGTGAGGAAAATGCCAATTTATCTGAAAGGTAAGGAAATAGTAGATGTTGTCCGTGAATTGCTGTCTTTAATGCCTAAAGAAGATGAGGATTTAAACAGTGTGAAAAGTTTTATACTGCAAGATGCCTATATGCTTACTGTCAAGATTGTGAGTGCAGAAGCTACTGACTTATACGATCTGAAAATGGAAAATGCAGCCATCATCCGAAAAGCGGCCAGAGATTTGATAGTACAAAAACATACATTACAAGATTTTGGTTTCGAGCAGTATGCATATTATGACATCGTAAGAAATCTGATAGAAGAATACCGGCTATTGTTTATAGATTGGGTTGCAACTTTCGATCAAACAAACTATATCATTGACCGTTGGGGTTTGTTCAATCCTCCGGGAGTTTCTCCTTTTGATCCGGAATAAGATTTTAAATTATCAGGAATTGATTACGGTTCTTGGTTCTTACAAACAATCCTGAAATCCTATAAAGAATGCAATGTAGAAGTATCTCCTATCCTCTTTTTCCTACAGGGAAGCTCCTAAATATCTATAGTTTTTTTAATTTTCAAATTAACCTATTTTTTTTTAATTTTGCCGTAAAATAAAGGTTTCGATGGCAAAAAGCAAATTCACATTTCATACAATATTACTATTTATAAAAAGAGGATTGATTTTCTTTTTCTCTTCTACACTGTTGGTCACATTGTTGTACATTTATTTCAATCCACCTTTAACTCCATTGATGGTAGTTAGAAATGTCAGTCATTTGATAGCTGGCGAAAAAATGGTTTTAAAAAAGAAGTGGATTCCCATCGATTCTATTTCTCCTTTTCTGATTCAGGCTGTTATTGCTTCTGAAGACAACAATTTTCAGGAACATTGGGGACTTGATTTTAAAGCCATTCAAAAAGCAAACAAACTCAATCAAAAGGGAGGGAAAATGAGAGGCGCCAGTACTATTTCACAACAAACTGCCAAAAATGTTTTCCTCTGGCCCGACCGCACCTGGGTTCGCAAAGGATTTGAAGTCTATTTTACCGGCATGATAGAACTTTGCTGGAGTAAGAAACGTATCATGGAAGTCTATCTGAACTGTATAGAAATGGGTGATGGCATATACGGTGCCGAAATGGCCGCTCAGACTTATTTTAATAAATCAGCCCAACACCTCACCCGTAGCGAGGCTGCATTGATTGCCGCGGTTTTACCCAATCCCCGTAAATGGCACCCCGATAACCCTACACCTTATATTAGCCGTAAACAACAAAACATTCTTCGTGCAATGAATAAAGTGGGAAAAGTCGTTTGGTAAATTAGTAATTTAGTGATTTGGTGATTTCAAACATTTTAATAGCAATTACATATTTATTTTAATACTCAGCATCACTAATTCACCATATTTTACCTTCTCACTATCCAGGCCAATATCGGATAATGATCCGAATACTTTACTTTTTTTACTTCAAAATCATAAGCGGTGAATTCCGATGAATAGAGCATGTAATCGATTCTAAAGGAAGGGAATTTCCCATTGTAGGTAGTCCCGATCCCCTTTCCGCTTTCTATAAAAGCATCTTTTAAATTTTCTGACACAATATGATAAGCATAAGAAGTAGGTGTGTCGTTAAAATCGCCGCAAACAATTACAGGATAAGGCGAATGGCTGATATGTTCAGCTAATGACCTGGCCTGTGAAGCTCTCTTGATAAAAGAATATTTGAGCTTAGACATAATCTTACGGGTTCCAAGCTTTAATTTTTCCTGCTCCTTCTGATTGCTGATTTCAGCATAAAAAACCTCATCTTCCTTGCTCAGCCTGATGGATTCCAAATGAACATTATATATTCGTATGGTATCTTTTGCTTTAACAATATCCGAAAAAATACAAAAATTTTCTGACTTTTCGTTAAACATTACAATGCCTTTGTTTACAATTGGATATCTTGAAAAAGTTGCAACACCATAGTATTGTGGACTTGCTTTGTCAGAAGCACCATTCAAATGGAAATATTTTGCATCCTGAAATTTTACAATTGTGTCAATGGTTTTAAAATGACCATGATCCTGGTAAAACTCCTGAAAGCACATAATATCAGGTGCTTCTTCTTTGATTATATCAAATATTTTATCACGATCCTCGTATCTGTGTTTGTCATCACGATTGTACTGATATGCATTAAACAATCGTACATTGTAGGACAACAGTTTAATTGAATTTTCAGAATCAGTCAAATGCTTAGCAGAAAATTGAAAGGTTTGATTCAGATAATTGTAACCGATTAGTATAACGATCAATGATAGCAGAATCTGTTTCTTTACATGAATCATCCAAAATACAATAAAAATAAAGTTGATGATCAGTAAAAATGGATAAGCCAGACCAAAAAAAGCGATGACCCAATATTGATCAGGGCTCACCATTGGTGAAGCATAGGATATTAATAAACAAACTGCAAAAAAAACATTCACCATAAAAGCGATGGTAGTAAAAATAGAGTGTTGCGACTTTTTTGCCATTATAAATACGTTGGGTTTATGTCAGACTTATGATTTAAACAAAAATTCTTTTTCTTCCTTCGTTAATTGATCGTATCCTGATTTTGAAATTTTATCCAATATCTCATCAATTCGTTTTTGTTTGATTGCTTTTTGACGGTTAAATTCTTCATCAGTAAGCGGACGTTGTCGGCTTTCGTTTTTATAAACTTTCATATTGGGTTTTCGCTGAAAAGGATTGGCTTTTTTAAAATCAGGGAATTTAAAATAACTGTATTTCAGGTTGATTGCCATCAAATATCCATAAAGCGCACCTCCCAAATGGGCAATATGGCCACCCGGGTTTCCTTTTTCTATACTTACAAGGTCGAGCACCAATAAAGCAATACCAATGTACTTTAATTTGACGTTTCCCAATAACACCAATTGAACCTCTAGATTTGGTTTATACGTAGCAATGGCTATTATGATGGCTATCACCGATGCAGAGGCTCCCAATGCAACAGAATTAGAAACTACAAGACTAAAGCCTGGAAACAGGTTAAAGGATGCAACAAAAAAGGCTCCTCCCAGTATGCCTCCCCAGATATAGGTTTTCAATAACTTTTGAATACCAATGTATTGCGAGAACAAAATACCTCCAAAGTAGAGCATCATCATATTGAATAAAATATGAAAGAAATCCTGATGCAAAAACATATACGTAATGATTGTCCAGGGACGGGTCATCAGTGTATCTAATCCCGATGGAAGTGCAAGCCATGCCACAACTGCATCAATAATATCAAACTTCAATAAAAAAGAAAACAATGAAATGATGGTAACAAAGAACCATACAAAAATATTGATTTTAATCAGTTGAACCAAAATGGTTTTCTGCTTAAAGAAATATCTGAATTGATCAAGAAATGGTTGATTCATTAGTTGTAATGATTATGATGAGTATGTTCTTTTTTCCAGTAAAGTATCATAAAGAAACCAAATAACATTCCTCCAAGATGTGCAAAATGTGCCACTCCTAATTGCGTATTGGTAACTCCAAAAAACAATTCTGCTGCACCATAAAAAATAACAACCCATTTTGCTTTGATGGGGAACAGAAAATAGATATACAACAATTGATTGGGAAACATCATCCCGAATGCCAGTAATATACCAAATACACTACCTGATGCACCAACAGTAGGAATATTAATTTTAGACGTCACAAAGTCATTGACAATGCCATAAGATTGTTGTATCAAGCTACTGCTCTCGGGTGTGTGAGACCAGCTTGTGATAAACTCTTGCAATCCTTGCGGGTTATATCTTCCTGCAAAATTTTCTCTTAAAAATGTTGCTAAAGCTTCCGGAGAAGGAGCTGACTGGTAAATCTGTGCAGCATCTTTAATAGATGAAATTTCGAACCACATTACAAGTGTTTGTACAAAAGCAGCGCCAACACCCGTTACCAGGTAATAAAACAGAAACTTTTTACCGCCCCAATAGTTTTCAAGTAAATAACCGAACATCCATAAAGCAAACATATTGAAAATAATATGCTGTATGTTAGCATGCATAAACATATAGGTTATGTATTGCCAGGGTTGAAAAAATTGCGATTCAAAATAATGCAACCCAAGGTATTGTGTAAGATCAATGTGATATACCGAATCGAATGTAATGGTTGCCAGAAAAAAGAGTCCATTGATAATCAATAAATTCTTGACAACTGGGGGTAAAAAGTTAAATCCTCTTGGTCGAAATTGTTCTAAAGTCATTTTATATTCTATTTAAATTTTTCGGATAACTCATCGATGCTGATGGATATCAGTATTTTTTTTCCCGAAGGTGATTGATAAGGCAATTTGCAGGCAAAAAGCCGATCAATCAGATTTTGTATTTCTTCCTGCATCAACATTTTACCGGGTTTTATAGCCATATTTCTTGCCATCGACAAAGCTAAGTTAATTTTCTTATCTACCTTTACACTCATGAGGTTTTTTTTGAAGTTTTCGAGCATACCTTCCACTAGATGTTTGATATTTTCATCCACCATATTGGCAGGAATACCGTTTACAACAAAGGTATTCAACCCTGATTCACTGATATCAAAACCTAACAATGCCATTTCATTTTTCAGTTCTTTGAGTAATTCACTATCCGATGGACTAAAAACAATGGATTGAGGAAAAAGTTGTTGCTGCGAAACGCCATGATGGTGTTCAATGGTTTCAATAAATTGTTCAAACAATATGCGCTCATGCGCACTTTGTTGATCAATAATGATAAGTCCTGATTTTACAGAAGTTACTATATAACGGTTTTGTAGTTGAAAAGAATTGTAATTCAACGAAACTGGAAGATCAGCTTTCAATTCCATGTCGAAATGCTGTTGTTTTACTTCAGGTATATCATTCATTTGAATTGCTTCAGATTGGGTGACTTCAAAAAGCTTCTCCCAGTTTTGAAGGTTGTTTTGTTCTCTTTCTGTGGGTTTAGGTGGAGAATAGCTCCTTTTATTTTTGTCGTCGAAAGGATTAAATTGATGGTCAATCTTAACAGAAGGCTGTTTAACATCATAATCCCTAGGTGGTGGCATTAGGTTAAGACTTTGTTCCAGCTCAAAATCAATACTGGGCGCAATGTTGAACTTTCCAATGCTTTGTTTCACCACAGATCGAAGCAGTGCATAAATGGTTTTTTCGTCCTGAAACTTTATTTCTGTTTTGGTAGGATGAATGTTGATATCGATTTCTTTGGGATCAATTTCAAAATTAATAAAATAGGAAGGAAATGATTTTTCCGGCAGTAATTCCTGAAAAGCATTGTCCACTGCGTGATGCAAATAGGGATGTTTGAAAAATCTTTTGTTGACAAAAAAATATTGTTCTCCTCTTGTTTTTCGTGCAAACTCGGGTTTACCAATAAATCCATTAAATTTTGCAATGTTGGTATCCTGTTCTACTGGAATTAACCGCTCTGCATAACTTTTCCCGAAAATATTTACAATCCGTTGTTTTTGATTTGATTTTTCAAGTTGAAAAATGAGCTTGCCATTATGATGATACGTAAAGGCAATGTTAGGATTAATCAATGCAACTCTATAAAACTCTTCCTGAATGTGACCGGATTCCAACATATCAGATTTCAGGAAATTGCGACGTGCCGGTACATTAAAAAAAAGATTTTTAACAGCAATAGATGTTCCACCTGAAAACTGACAAGCTTGCTGGCTTTTTACTTCACTGCCTTCGATGATGATTTGGGTACCTAAAGCAGCATCGTGTAATTTCGTTTTGAGTTCTACATGTGCAATTGCTGCCACAGAAGCAAGTGCTTCGCCTCTAAAACCCATGGTGCGAATGCAAAATAAATCATTAGCAGTATTAATCTTAGATGTTGCATGGCGTTCAAAACTCAATCGTGCATCGGTATCAGACATTCCACTTCCATTGTCGATGATCTGTATCAGCGTTTTCCCCGCATCTTTCACAATCAGCTGGATATGAGTAGCACCGGCATCCAGAGCATTTTCCATCAGTTCTTTAACCGCAGAAGCCGGACGTTGAATTACTTCACCGGCAGCAATCTGATTGGCTACGGCATCTGAAAGTAAATGGATGATATCTGACATAGATTTGGTGATTTAATGATTTTGTATTATGGTGATTTTGTGATTTGTCGATTGTGAATTAGCGATTATTCGTTGATAAATAAAAAAGTGCAAATAACCTATTCCCGAATAACAATTCCTAACTCATACTTCGACTTAGCTCAGTAACCATACTTCGTAAGAAATTGTAGCTCGGGACTGAGCAAAAGCTCAGTAACCCAATAACCCAATAAAAGTTATCCAAAAATAAAATACAACAACAAAAGCGCAATGGCTATATAAATCAATATATTTTTAGAATTGATAAAACCTCTTGCATGATTACCCTTATGCCTGCCGATAGCCCATTTTTCATCCATTTCGGATTTCAATCTGGCTTTTATCACATCTGCTTCGTTGGCATCTTTATTGGCTTCTTTAAGTTTCTCTGCATTTTTCGCTGCTTCTTTTACCGGATCATAATACATCGGTTTATAATCAAATGCCTTAGCTTTTGGTAATTTAAAAAAAGAAAATCTCATAGCAATTATTTTATTTTACAAAAATACCATATTTTTGGAGTTTTACAAAATATTCAGTTATTGAATTAAGATAGCAATTCTCCGTTTGTTCAATATTCATCCTTTTTTTATTAATTTTAGAATAACAATGAATGAAAAATGATACTAAAAAGTTTGATGAATGCAAATTTCCTCATTGCTTTAAACCAAAAAAGGCTGACAGATGCCAGCCTTTTAATATATATTTTTAATTGAACTAAGCTTTAGCCAAAACAGGAAATCTGTTTTGGGCATAATAAAATGCGCCAAAGAACAATGTATTGTAAGCAAGCGTCCCAAAGAGTTCGCTTCTAAAAAACGGAAGTGCCATTTCATAGCACAATCCCAGACCTGCTAAAGTGGTTGGATAGGAAAACGTTCCAGACATCCATACTGCAAAATTAGTCAATACAAAGAAGATAACGGAAGATGCGATAGAAGCAGCAACTGTAGATATAGCTGTAGTCTTTTTGCTTAACAGCATGCCTAAACCAACTGTAATTGCAAAACTAATATAAACTGCATACATTTCACCATAAAATCCTAAAAACAGATCACTCAGAAACAATGCGGCTAAAGGCAGCAACAATGCAAGGTATTTGCGGTTTATATAAGTTCCGCTAAATAAAGCGATGGCTGCTACTGGAGTAATGTTTGGTAAATGAGGCAGTAAACGTGAAAAAGCGGCTACAAATACTACTGAAATAACAAAAATTATTCTGGGTGTAAATATTTTCTTCATTATGGTTTTATTTATTATTTTTTTGTGAGAACAAAATTATACAATCCTTTCAAATAATCGGGATATTTTTTTCAAAATCTTCAAAAATCTTTTTTTAACTCCTTTAATTATTCACCACTCCAGTTAAACTAAGGGTAATAATAGCATGATCCGGATCATTGGTTATAACAGTAATCGTATTTTGTTGTTCACCTGTTTTGCCTTTGCTGTAAAAAATTACACTAATTTTTCCGCTATAACCAGTTTTAATTATAGTATTGTCAATTGTAGCAGATGTGCATCCACAACTGGTTTTAATTTTACGAAGAATGAGATCGGTTTTTCCTGTGTTTACAAAAGCAAAATCGTAATATAAATTCTTGCCTTCCTTGATTTCACCAAAATCATAGGTTGTTCTTTCAAATTTAATACCGGGAGCATCAATGATTTGTTGGGAAGTTAGCTGCGAAAAGTCTTCTTCTATTTGTGCTGATACAAAAATATTCTTGTCAGCCAATGTGTCATCATTGGTTTTCATAATTATTTTATCGAAATTCAATCCCCAGTCATTCCTTTTATTTGCATTGTAAGTTATTAATACATAATCCTTTTTTGCAGGTTTTAATCTGAATACACTTTTAGAAAGTGTCAACCACTGATGAGGATTCACGAAAGTAACATCC
Source organism: Bacteroidales bacterium (assembly GCA_038204725.1). Classification (GTDB taxonomy): domain Bacteria; phylum Bacteroidota; class Bacteroidia; order Bacteroidales; family JACABE01; genus JACABE01. Next base: position 12,748 of record JBBRCQ010000068.1, read on the forward strand.
AGCTTCTTTTGACCGGCATTATAAAACCAAAGTGTATCCGTCTTAATGGTTGTGTTTTTAATCTGATTAAATGCAACATGATTGGATTTAAAACTTATGTTTCCAATGGATTGCTCAAAATCATCTGCCATTGTTTTTCCTTTGGGTGTAACAGTTCCAACAATATTCAATACAACGGATTTATTTGCGGAATCATTGGTATATACAATAATGGTCTTATGGAACGAACCTGCACTGTTTTTGGTATGATAAACAGCTTCAATACTTCCCTTTTTACCTGGAAGCACTGCTGTTTTAGTGTATTTTGCCGTTGTACAACCACAACTTGGAAATACATTTTCGATGAATAAAGGTGCATTCCCTGTGTTTTTAAAAGTAAATACGGCTTTTACTTCACCGATTTCCTCTTTGATAATTCCATAATCATGCGTCATTTTTTTAAAAAAGACAGTTGGGTTTAATTGTGCTTGTATATTAAAGCTTATACCTACAATTGTAATAAACAACAGAAATTTCATCATGTAATTTTGTTTTAAAAGACTGTAAAAGTAGGATAAAAGTTGCCTATGCAAAAAGATATTATCTCAAAAAATCTTAATTTTAGTTGTTTATTTATTTATTAAAGGTAGCTACACAACTTAAAATTGTTACTAATTTTTCACAACATACTGATTATTATTAAAATAACAACGTATCAAGATGTGGATTAAAAATACTTTTATCTAAAAATTTATATTGGTATAATAATTAATTTTGAAAACAGTTATAATCATTTACCGATAAATTCCTCAGATGCAATTGAAATTAATATTCACCTTTTTTATTACAATCATTTCCATTCAGTTCAATTTTGCCCTAGAAAACAAATTTACGCCCACATTGTTTCAAATTGATTCCATTTTGAAATCCAACTCAGATTTGATGCATCAAATCAATGTTAACGATGTGGATATGTTAATGTTAAACGATTGCAGATTGAATGAAGTAGAAGCTGCCCTCGAATTCCTAAGATTTGAGAACATTGCCAGCCAGATTAATTTTAAGAAAAATGAAGAAATTGCGATCTATGAGTATTTTGCAGAAACCATCACGCAATCAAATCAACTCAGAGTTATTATCAACCAGTATATTAGCAATATAGATTTCTGGTATTATAAAAAAGGCATGGATTTTCTAGCCAAAACCGATACCATCAATGCCATGGATAAATTAGACAAAGCATTGCTTGCAAATCCATTTTACATTCCTGCATTGTATCAGAAAGCAATGTTGTATTTATTTAATTCACAAACAAATAAAGCTTCCGGAATCGCCATAAAAGTAGCTTTGAATCTTTATCCTACAGGAAATGACTGGATGCTGATCAGAGCAATGAACGAACAGATCAATAAACAATTTAAAACCAGAGGTGAAAAAATGCTTGCAGTTGATTATTGCAATGAATCGCTGGAAATTTTTATGCAAGCCGATACTTTTTGTACTTATTTTACATCTATCGATTGCGAATATGTTAAAAAAGGAATTTCAGATTCAAAATACGGATTGTATCGTTCCTATCTGCGTGTGGCCGATCAGGCGATGGAAGCTCACAAATATGCTATGGCCGAAACATTTGTTATGAAAGCTAAAGAATATGCGAGTGCAAACAGAAGCACCATCATCAATGATGAAACAGCTGACAAATTCCTGAAACGCATATTTAATAAATACATGGATCTGGCATTAACTTATAAACGCTCAGCTGATAGTCGTTCATCTATATACATCGAAAAAGCAAATACACTTTGCAGTATCATCAAAGATAGTGAATGTGAAGCTGCATTTTTACTCAAAAAACAGGAAATTGAGGCTACCACAGCTGTTTTAGCTGATCATTCTACCGACATAACTCCAGAGCCAGCAGTTACAACGTTTAAAAACAAATACACCCATAAAAGGATCAGAAATCAACACAAAAGAAACAATAAATATAATACAACCAATACAAAAAAGAAAACTTCGGTTTTAGCCTCGCGATCCAAAAAAATTCTTAAAAGCAAAAAAAACAACGCTTATTCTTCATTGATAGAATTGGGTAATCAGCTGTCCCTTGAAACAAAATACGATGAAGCCATTGTTAAATACCAGACAGCTAAAGCGATGAAGGAAAAGTCAAATCCGAAACAATATGTATTGTTAGATTCAATTATCTCTGCCACTGCCATTAACATAATTCATTCTCAATTACAAAAAGCAGATTTTTCGATTTGGGCCAACGAACTGAATAAAGCTGACTCTGTTTATCATTTTTGTGTTTCTATTCAACAAAAGTATCAATTAGAAAACAATGTTTCCTTGAATGCTTCGTTGAATCAATTTAAAATAAAAATGGCTGCCAAAAGCTGCCAAAACATACAAGAGCAATTAGATCTACTGAACAATAAAATTACAAACTATATTCTCTTAAAAGAGTTTACAAAAGCTCAGCTATCACTCAACGAAGCCCATAACACCATCAGCAATAACATTCAATGTACCTTACAGATTGCGAAGACAGATCAGCTTTCGAAGCAATTACAACCGATAACCGAATATTATCGATTAAAAGAAACCGGAAGAACTGCTTATGAAAAAGGTGATTACAAGTTGTTTACAGAAAGTTATGACAAGTCAGACCAACTCTATTTACAATCGAAACTCGATACCATAGGAATACCAGATAATAATATCATTGCCTATCTGAACTATCAATCCAATGAAGCATCCATCGTATATGCAGCCAATTATTTTATAGAATTTTATCATTTCGACAATTGCCTGGCATTACTCAAATTGTTAAAAAACAAGGGAATTAATGCACCCAAAGTTAAAGACATTCAACTCAAACTGGCACTAAAGCAAGCGAAAATTGATAAAGCCCAACTTCTTTTCGATGCAAAAACAAACATTCTGAAATATACAGGTAATGACAAATGGTTCAGCGTTTTTAATGCTGAATATAAGAAAAAATAAGTTTAAATTTTTGCGTTATTTACAGTGTATTAATGTAAAATTCGTACAACGACTTTTCGAAATCAGATTTAAAAGGGGATTTTTCGTTGTATTCTGGAGCATTTTTAATGGTTTCAATACTTAAATTGATTTTCATTTCACTATTTACATAACTTATTTCTTCGAGCTTGTGAATAGGAATGATAACTTTTTTACTCCATGGCATCCATTTACTCGTATCAATAATTACATAAACTACTTGCCAGTCTTCATCATCAACAATAAGATCATACAAACTGCCAAACTTGCCGTCTGTTGCATGAACAATATAATTTTCCACTTCATTAAAGCTTCGAAGATTGGTACCAAGTTCTTTTTCATTAATGTCTATCGTCGGTACTTTCATAGGCCGTGGGGGATACATAGCACTCATGACAGTGGGAGGTAAATCCCAATAATTATCAATGCGATAATGTTTATTATATTCTTCTTCATATTTGGCAGAAATTGGAAGATGATCTTTTAACTCAGGTGCATTTTCAATTTCTGATTTTGTTAATTTTACAGGAAATATAAATTGCTCCCAATCCGGTTTATCAAGGAAGGAATTTTCTATGAGTATTTTTTTATCCGCTAAAATAGTTCCGAATTCTACATGCAAATATCTGATTACCCATTTTTTTTCGTCGAAAAGGAAATCTTTTACTTTCCCTTTTTCCTCATCTTTTGATTTAATTCTAAATTCAGATAAATTTTTCAAACTCCTTTTCATGGCTTATGTTTTATGTTAAAAAAAACTGTTTATTTAATACTAACTTTTTAGTTTTGAATGACTTGCAATTGTATTTAGCTATGTTTATCAATCTTTTTCTGATGGATGGTTCTCAGGCAAAGATTTAGTTGCGTTTTACTGAGTTGATGTTTTTTTATAAATCCAATTTCAAAATTACATCAAAATACGGCAATAATCTGAAAAAAATATTTTTTTATTTTAATTAAAGGTCTTGCATACAAACAACTAAATATAAAAGCATCACTACAAGCTTCTTTAACATTAGGCTTGCAGATATTAGGATTCAATATTTAAACGTTTCTATTTATCTTTTTAATGATGACCCCGTTTTTTCTCTTTAATAATGATAACATCAGTATTATTATTTCCATTATTTCTGTGTTTATGAACTCTTTCGCGGTGTCTTCCACCATCATCATCATAATTTCTTATTACACATGATGTCGTACCGAATGAAATCATGGCAAGAAACAAAATTACCGCTAAACTCCTTAATGTTTTCATCTTAGTTTTTTTCTACAAAGGTATATTAACGCAAGATTGATTATATTACATAATTAATGGAATAATTTACATGATTCACAGATTTTGTTTTTGATGAATGAATCAATTACAAAACCGTCTCAACTTTAGGATTTACGATTAATTCATTATTTTATGATTGCAGGCAGCAGTATACCATAAGTTTTATATTTTCAGGCGTCTTTCTTCCCGGGTACCATTACCAGCCCTACCACAATTCCGACAAGTGTCGACATTACTGTATAAACAATTATATCTACTAATACAGCACTCAGTTGAAGGAAAGTAGTGGTCATAGAATATACACTTAAATCAAGGGAAACAGCTATTAAAAATCCAAGTATCCCTCCCATTTTTGCTCCTGATAGAATGCCCTGGGTGTTGGACCAGTTGAACACAATGGCTAACAAAAATCCAAAAGAAAGATTCGATAAAATCATAGCCCACCATACCATATTTTCCATCGGTCTTGCAGCACATTGATTGTAACTGTTCATAGTATATTCCATTAATAGAATCCCATAAATTAACCATCCAAGCAGGAAAAATGTAACACCTCCTGCAATTCCTCCCAATAAAATTCTGTTTGTTTTCATTTTATAACCGTCAGTGATTTTAAGTGCTGACTCCGCACTTTTTCTGATAAATTTACATTATCTATTTAGAGTCACAATTATGAATGCTTTTGACAACAAAACACTGTGTTTTTAAAAAACTTAGTAGTGTGTAAAAAAGATAAACTTCAAATCAAAATAGAGCAAAAAATAGATATTCTTTCTCATTCCATCTATTATTATTTCCCCAAAAAGTAAAACAAAAAAAAAGTAATATAAGTAATGAAAACAATATAATGTCGTATTTTGAAATTTTCATTTTCTCAAAATTGAAATTGTATAAATGAAAAAAACGAAAATTGAAAAGATATTTATTAGAAAAATGCTTCCATTCAATTCAAATTTTAGTCTTGTAAA
>JBBRCQ010000069.1:0-17822 GCA_038204725.1 Bacteroidales bacterium
ATGATACCGGAATTCATCTGTAAATCGTCTACGTTCCCATTGATAAACCCATAGAAGGTATCTGAAAGCTTTGTACCAAGAATTTAGTACAACGGAGACTTCATGCTAGGCACTACGTGCCACATGAAGTCCTATTTATTAGCAACCGTTTTTTTATTTAAAGTAATCATTTAGAATATCTTCAGTCAATAACTCAATCTTTATCAATTTGGGTTTTTTATCTTTCATGAACATTATACAATAATCACCCGCAGTATTTTTTAATCGAGTATCGAGTAAATAGTTTTTCCCATTATATTCACAATCAATATATCTTTTATCTGACCAGAAACTTTTTATTTTTAATCTATCCAATAAATCTGACGTACTCATTGCAGCATTGTTGGCGTTTTCAGAAAAAACTTCGTACGAATCAGGGTTTGCGTTCTCCATAGAATCTGATTCATTTGTTGTCATCTGAATAATAAAAACACAATTATCTTTAATCCTAATAACTTCCGATGTATCTCTGTTTCCATTTATCACAAGGTCTTTGAAATCAATACTCTTGTCATAATGACTTATCTCAAGTTTAGAACTTTCGTCCTTTTTATCAATTTTCTTATTGGTCGATGAATTACAATTTGTAAAAATCAAAGTAATCAATCCTATTAGAACTATTTTTCTCATGGTTTTATATCATGTTTTATCAAATCAATTCTTTTAAAATATTCTCATTTTGTAAATGTTTGTGGGGCTCTCCCAAAATTGTTGCCAACGGTTGGCACCTACAAGAAGTTGGCGATTTCGAAGCACTAAACTGTCTGCCACCACAAAACCTGATACGAAGCACAAAACTTCATTTAACCACTGAACCGCCAATTTTTTGTAGGTGCTGTTAGTGCCTAGTGCATTCTTGTCGTCCGTGTCGTCAGTCGGTAATTACTAATTTGTCTTCCGTGATAATTTTATTATCTTGTGTCAGCCGAACGAAATACAGACCACTTGGTAAATTGTCTCGCTGCAAAGTGATTGTCTGTCCAGAAAGATTATTCATTTGCTTTACTGTCTGTCCGTACAAGTTGTAAACTGTCAAAGTTGCGCTTTTTAAAAGTTTGTCTGTCTGCAAAGTTGTTTGTGAAGAAAAAGGATTAGGATAAACTGAAATACTGTTTGTTTCCTTGACTTCGGAAATACCAGTAATTAAGTTGTCAAAACTAATATTATCAATATACATCACGGAATTGCCCCAGGGTCCAGCAGGAGATTGCCCGTATTGTCCAAAGAAAGCACTAAATGAAATTTCTGCACTATCAGCTGTTACATAGGATGAAATTGGAATATTAAACGATGTCCAGCTTGTTGCAGAACTGGCATTTGTAAGTATCGCAGATGCTACAATTGCACCACCTTGAAACAAATATAATGTAATCATCATCGTGTCATTATTTTGTGGCAAAAATTTATAATATCCCGCAAATCTATTTGGATGCCCTGTTATTGGGAATGCAGGACCCCAGTCACCAAGGTAAAGCGCTGTTTTCAAAAATCCATGTCCACAATTACCTAAGCCTATTGCAACGGTATTGCTTTCCATTTTTACGGAGTAACTTCCAATACTACTGGGATAATGATCTAACGATTTTGAGACAGGGTAGGACGGACCACCTGCTAAATTACAGCTTGTCCATCCAGTAGGATATTCATTAGTACCGGTCCAATTTTCAAATCCACCATTTGGAATTTGTGCATTTGCCTTAATTGTCATTGCAATTAAAACGGTCAGGACAATTGTAATTTTTTTCATTTTATTGTCGTCAGTGATTATTGTGCTGACACCGCACTTTTAGTTTATAAAGTTGAATTAAAATTTCGTTTTAAAAGCTGATTAATGTCATAAGTAGGAATGATTGATTTCAAAATTGATCGTCTTTTAGCATTGGCACTAACGGATAGCGCTATAAATAGTTGCCGAGTGCGTAGTACTGCGCTTTCGGGCTGCTGAGCAGCCAATGCGTGCCACAGCCCTTGATGTACCCAATGAAACGGCAATTATTTTATAGCGTCGTGTTATGCACAGGCACTATTTCTCAAAGTCAATATTAGATGGTTCAGTTATTAATCCTTCATGTTTTTTCCCATTTTGTATATCACATGCTTTTGAAATCCCGGTGGTTTCAACAGTTTTGTCAACAACTTCAATTTTCAAATTATCAAACCAGATTTGACCAGTTCCAGAGAGCAACGCACCATAAGAAATTAGAGTCGCATTTGATGGAACATCTAAGACAATTTCATATTTTTTCCAGTCAGTTGTTCCTTTAACAGATATGTTTTTTATACCATCATGCATGTTGTCAAATGAAACACCAACTGAGTCAACATCAACACGAAACCATAAACCAGCCCAGTCAGTAACGTTTTCTGATTTTATATAGCCGCTAAGTTTTACTCTTTTCCCAATAAATTTGTCAGGTGAACACTGTTGCATCAAAGTTCCGAAACCTTCAATTTTTGCATCTAATGATTTAATTATTGCTGAGTAGTCGCCAGATTTTGCAATACTACTGTCAGTCCCCATTTTATAACTTTTAGGATGGCTACCTGCAATAAACCAGCCTTCTGGTAGTCCATGTGATTTTGGTGGTTTACAAGATATGATTATAAATAAAAGAGATACTCCAACTAATAAAATACTTTTAAACATTTTTGTTTTCATTTTCTTTTTGTTTTTAGGGTTAATTATTCAATTTAGTTTCAAAATAAAGCTTAGTTAATGTTTTTAGCTTGTGCATAACGAATAAATATCTACAATTGCATATATTCCCACTTTATCAAAAATATTTGATATTTTTTTATATAACTAAAATTCATTTATTTATGAAGAAATGTGCAACTAAGAAAACTATTCGGTTTTATATATTTGTTAAACTTTTACAAAATTAAAAAATATTCTCAACTATCCAAATTATATAATGGTTATTTATTGGGGGAAGTTTTCCCAAACTGGATTTTGTGGCCTTTATTCTCAGGCGAGTTTTCCCGGACTTTTCATTAAACAAATCCCGAGATGTTCTTAAACTGAAAACGAAACAAATAGAAATAAAAAAAAACGGAACCACTCATCGCAATTCCGTTTTTTGATTTTTTTAAAGAATACTTTTAGATTCCAAAACTCACACCCTGCAAATAATGATAGATTATACTAAAGAAACCTATAAAGAAAATACCTGCTACACAAATAGACAAAGCAATTTTGGCCGGAGTATCTGTTTTGAAAAAGGCAATTGGAGTATCACTTTTATTGATAAACATGGCTTTTATTACCAACAAATAGTAATACAATGATATGGTTGCATTTAATACTGCTATAAAAACCAGCCAGTAATAACCGGATGAAGCTGCAGCCGTAAATAAGAAAAACTTACCAAAAAACCCTGCAACAGGTGGAATTCCTGCTAATGAAAACAACGAAAGCATCATAATCAGACTTAACTTTGGATTGGTATGATACAAGCCATTGTAGTCGTCCATATTTTCTTTTTTGGTTTTATAATAAATTACAGATACAACGCCAAAGGCTCCAAGATTGGAGAAGATATACACAAAAATAAAATAAACTACGGAAGTCATACCGGTTACACTGGCACCAATAATACCCAACAAAATAAAACCAGCCTGCGCAATGGAAGAAAATGCAAGGAAACGTTTCATATTCTGTTGCCTGAGGGCAAACAAATTTCCAATGGTCATCGTCATTACCGAAATAATATACATCAAAGGTTGCCAAATTACCGCTATAGCATTAAAAACAGTAAACAGCACTATGACCAGAATAAAAGCAGAGGCACCTTTTGATATTACAGATAAGTAAGAAGTAACGTTTACAGGAGAACCTTCGTACACATCAGCCGTCCATAAATGGAATGGAACCAGCGAAATCTTGAATGCCATCCCCGAAAAAAAGAGGATAAATGCCAGCGTTTGAAGCGGATTATTTGTATACTTCAACGCAACTACGTCAAAATAAGTTGAACCTGTTGTACCATAAATAAAAGAAATACCCAGCAACAATATAGCTGAAGACATCGCTGCAGAAAGTATCAGTTTAACACCTGCTTCGGCAGATTTACTGCGATAACGGTCGTAAGCAGCCAATGCTGCCATTGGAATGGTTGCAAGTTCAAGTCCTAAAAACAACATCAGAAAACTACCCGATGAAATCATAAACTGCATTCCGATCAATGTTGAAAATATTAGAATATAAAATTCACTGATTTTGTACTTGTTTTCGGTAGTTTTCAACCATTCAACAGATTGTAGCAAAACTACAAGTACACCCAGGTTCAGAATATTCTTCATGGTATATTGCAAATCGGTATTCCTGTACATATTTCCGAAAAGTGTTCCCGGCATATTTGGGAAAAAACCTATAATGACATTGAGTGCAAAAAGTATCGTTGCAAACGTAATTACTTTGTTTTTCTTTTCGTCATTGACGGCCAGATCCGCAATTAAAACCATTAAGGTAATAATTGTAAGGACCAGTTCATGTCGCATTATTAAAAAATTCTCTAAATTCATAAGATAATTGAGTTATAAAGTTATAAAGTTTATAAACTTATAAAGTAAAATACTATTTTGCAGTTATAAAGCATAAACAAGAATCAGCTTTAATGGTAAAGTTTGATTATAATAAAGAACTTCATCTTGCTTATTAATTTTTTATGGTACAATCATGATGATTCTGTCTAAAATTGGTTGTAAACTATTACCAATCATGTTCGATAACCATAAAGGTGCAATACCGATAGCCGCAATGGCAACAATCAACGACACTGTCGAAAGTTTTTCGTACCATTTGGCATCTTCCAGATGATTAAAATGATCGTTTTTGATAGGTCCGAAAAGCAAAGCCCCTACTACTCTTAATATATACACTGCAGTGATTACGATTGAAGAAACAGCTACAATGGTAACAACTCTGTGAAAAGTATCAGGATGTTGAAAAGCGCCAACAAAAATTGTCATTTCAGCAACAAAGCCGCTTAAACCGGGTAAACCCAATGAAGCCAGACCAGCAATTACATAAGCTACACCCAAAAATGGCATCACTTTCATTAATCCACCCATTTCGTTGATCATTCGGGTATGTGTACGACCGTAAATCATGCCAATTAAAGCAAAGAAAAGAGCTGTCATCAGTCCGTGTGAAATCATCTGAAGGATGGCACCATCCATGGCTGTTTTATTCATCATCAGCACTGCAAAAAGAACCAGACCGCAATGACTCACCGAGGAGTAGGCATTGATGTATTTTAAATCTTTCTGAACAACTGCTCCGAAAGCTCCATATACAACACTTATAGAAGTTAATATGATGAAAATCCATGATAATTCGAGCGCTGCATCGGGAAGTAAAAATATGGCAACTCTAAAAGCACCGTAACCACCTAATTTCATCAACACACCTGCGTGTAACATCGAAACGGCTGTAGGTGCAGAAGCATGACCATCAGGCGACCATGTATGAAAAGGGAAAAGTGCACCCAGTATTCCAAAACCCACAAATGTCATAGGAAAAAACATTTTTTGTGCGTCCAACGGTATATGTACTTTAGCTATTTCCAAAATATTAAAAGTAAGCGGTCCGCCGTCGGGTGCCGAATTGGTGTAAATACCCAAAATACCTACCAGCAATAAAGCAGAACCACCCATTAACATAAGCGTTAATTTCATGGCAGCATATTCTTTGGGCCCACTACCCCAGATTCCGATTAATAAATACATGGGGATTACCGCCAATTCATAGAAAAGAAACATTGTAAACAAATCCAGTGATATAAAGAATCCAAAAACACCACCCGATAGCAAAATCAATGATATAAAAAATTCTTTCGGAAGAAAATCAACCTGCCACGAAGCAAATATACCGGCAAATACAACAATGGATGTGAGTCCGATCATGGCTACCGAAATTCCATCCACACCCACAGCGTAGTGAATGTTTAAATCGGGATACCACATATAATCTGCCATAAATAGCATTTCGGAAACATTCCCCGATTGACGTTCGATTAAATAAGAATAGATTAAAAAAGCTGCCATCAACAACTGTATTCCCATCCCAATAGCTGAAATAATACGTGTATGCTTAGCATTTTTAGAAATCATAATTCCAAAAACGGTAAGTACAGGGATAATAACAAATAGTGATAATATGTCCATTTTTTTGCTAATTTAAATTGAATAGAGATAAATGAAAAATATACCTAATAATATTGCACTCGACACAAAAACAAATGCATATTGCTGAAGTTGTCCCGATTGAAAGCCTTTAATGCCGGAAGAAGCAGTATTTGTCATCCAGGCGAGACTGTTCATAAACCCATCCACAATGTGACGATCGAACCAGGCAACAGGTCGTGAAATATAGTTAAAAATGATTCTTTTTGTAACAAACATATAAATTTCATCAAAATAAAATTTATTATAGGTAGCAACATAGAACATTTTGAAGGAAGCAGCAATTTTTTGTGAGCGATCTGATTCTTTTTTATACAATACAAATGCAATACTGATACCAATCAATCCTACGAGGATGGAAGGAATCGCAACCGGCCACCATTCAATTTCAGTATGAAAAGGCAACCCATCGGAAGATATAAATTTACTGAACGGAATATATCCAGAAAATATAGAAGCAATGGCTAGAAATATAAGGGGGAAAGTCATTGTAAGCGGAGCTTCATGCGGTGTATGATGATAATGTGTTTCTTTGTTCCAGAAAATCCGGAAATACAAACGGAACATATAAAATGCAGTTAAGCCGGCAACAAATATTTGTACGATAAAAATCGGCATGTTATGGTGATAGGCAGCTGTTAAAATTTCATCCTTACTGAAAAAAGCGGACAGAAACGGCACACCGGCAATGGTTAAACATGCAATCAGAAAGGTAATATGTGTGATGGGTAAATATTTCCTCAAGCCTCCCATTTCTTTCATCGAATTGGTATGAACAGAATGGATGATAGCTCCAGCTCCAAGGAATAGCAATGCTTTGAACATGGCATGAGTAAACAGATGGAACATAGAAGCCATGTAACCCAAACCATCGTGACCACCATATTTGGAAACACCCAGCCCAACCATCATATAACCGATTTGTGACATTGTAGAAAATGCCAGCACTCTTTTAATATCATATTGTGTGCAAGCAATTACTGCAGCAAAAAGCGAAGAAAATGAACCTACATAGGCAACCACCATCAATCCATCCGGTGCCGACATGGCATATACGGGAAAAAGACGGGCAACCAGATATACTCCGGCAACTACCATGGTTGCAGCATGAATCAAAGCAGATACAGGTGTTGGGCCTTCCATGGCATCCGGTAACCAGATATGTAAAGGAAACATAGCCGACTTACCTGCCCCACCCATAAATACAAATATCAACGACCATGTCATGACTGACAATCCTAAAAAGGATGCACCTGCTCCGGTTAATATAGCTGCTCCATTGACATCTGTTAATGAAACAAAATCAAAAGTACCGGTATTGAATGACAATATCAATATACCAATCAAAAATCCCAGATCAGCAAAACGGGTAACAATAAATGCTTTTTTAGATGCAGAAACCGCAGAGGGTTTTTCATAATAATACCCAATGAGTAAAAAGGAAGAAACACCCACCAGTTCCCAAAAAATATACATCTGGAAAATATTGGTAGCCAATACCAGGCCTAACATCGAAAAACTAAAAAGTGACAGAAAAGAATAAAAACGGGCAAATCCGCTATCGCCTTTCATATAGCCTAAACTATAGATGTGCACCATCAACGAAACTGTGGTTACTACGATTAACATCATTACTGATATCGGATCAATTAACACACCCATATCCACATGAAGTTTATCGGTAAACTGCAGCCAAACTGTGTTAAATGCAATTATTTTCTGATAGGCACCATCAATTTTTTCGGATTGAAAAAAATACTGATAAGCGGTAATATACGATAAAACAGCGGCAATTAACAAACCGGTAGTTCCAATAATACCTGAAACAATGGGTTTCATTTTGTGGCCTAATAAACCAACAAAAAGAAAAACAAAGAGTGGAATTAAAGGGATTAAAACTGTAAAACTAAAACCTGTCATAATTATAGTATAATTTAATAGTTAGTACTTCATTTCATCAGTCTTTTCCACATCTATTGAATGGAAATTTCTGTAAATATTAATAATAATTGAAATGGCAACAGCGGCTTCGGCAGCAGCAACCGCAATGATAAAAAGTGTAAAAAAATGCCCTTCTAATTGTCCGGGAAATAAATATCTGTTGAATGCAACAAAATTAATATTCACAGCATTCAACATCAATTCTACCGACATCAGCATAGTGATGAGATTTTTACGGGTAACAAAACCGTAAACCCCTGCAAAAAACATAAGGGTTGCTGTAACTAAGAAATATTCTATAGGTATATCTGTATTCATTTTATTTTGTTTTAATTTTTTTGGCTACAATGATCGCTGCAATCATAGCTGCTAGTAATAAAATACTGATTAATTCAAATGGCAATGCATAACCTTGTTCGCCAGAACTTATCAGACTGTTTCCAATCAAATGCATATCTACTACTTTGGCAGGTTCGCTACCCGGTACAAAGTTGTAATTGATTAAAGTTGTAATCACCATTATTGCACCCAATATTGAAGCAATGGCTCCAAAAACTCTTTTCAGTAAGGCCGGAGATTCAAATTTCTCGTCAATATGACTGGTAAGCAAAATTGAAAATATAATAAGCACCACTATCCCGCCTGCATAAAGAGTTAACTGGACGGCTGCAAGAAACTGGTAGTTTAACATAAAATACAATGCCGAAGTAGCGATAAGTACAAAAAGTAAAAAAACAGCAGCTCTTAATATTCTACGGCTTGTAACTGTCAATATTGAGAATATCACAATCATAGCTGAGAAAATAATAAACATAATTTGATTTCCTGACATCATAAAATCCTTTTTTTCTGATAAAATAAATGATATTGAATTATTCTTTAACTTTTTCCTTTAATGAGGAACCAGGTTTGTTGAGTGTTTGTATTAATTTTTCCTTATTAAATACTGCATGTTCGAATTCCTGACCAAATTCAATGGCATCGAAAGGGCAGACTTTCACACAAATACCACAGAAAGTACACATCGACAACCTGTAAATATATTGATCCAGGACATTTTTTGTTTTACCTTCAGGGGTTTCAATCTGTTTGGTAATAACTTCTATGGTACCGTTGGGGCAATTGATTTCACAAACTCTGCATGCAGTACATTTATGCTGATTGTTAGCATCATGAGGCATATCCAACACTCCTTTAAACCTGTCAAGCATTTTTAAAGTTTTCCTGTTTTCGGGGTATTGTTGTGTTACAATTTCTCTGGGATGAACAAAGTAGTAACCCGTAAGCTTCATGCCTACCAGCAAAGTTTTGATTCCACCTAATAATTCTTTAAAATAATCTTTGATAGCATTCATATTATGTATTCGCTATTAATTTTTAAGTATTTAGAAATGCCAACCCATCAACACAATAAGTGCCATGAGGATAATATTGAATAAGTTTATGGGTAATAAATATTTCCATTCCAGTTTTAAAAGCTGATCGATTCTTAAACGGGGGAATGTCCATTTGAACCACATCATGATGAAAATAACGATCATAGTTTTTCCCATATACCAGAAGAATGGCGGAATATAATCCATGATGGTATTAAAACCTACCCATCCACCTATATGCAGAGGCATCCAACCTCCCCAGAAAAGAGTAGCTGCAATAGATGCAACAATAAACATATTCATATATTCAGCAAGGAAAAAGAAAGCAAACTTAATACCTGAATATTCGGTATGATAACCTGCGGTTAATTCAGATTCAGCTTCGGCAAGGTCAAAAGGGCCTCTATTGGTTTCGGCAGTACTGGCGATGATATAGATCAGAAAAGCAATGAGTGCAGGTACATGACCTGTAAAGATAAACCATCCGTTTCTCTGAGCTTCTACAATTTCTGATAGTTGCATGGTACCGGCAAGAATTACGATGGTTACCATCGACAAACCCACCGAAAGTTCGTAACTGATAATTTGAGCGCCACTTCGCATAGCTCCAATTAGAGAATATTTATTATTACTCGACCAGCCTGCAAGCAAAATACCAATCACACCCATCGACGACACTGCCATCACATAGAAAATACCTATATTAAAATCGATGGCATGCAATCCTTTTCCGAATGGAATCGCGGCAATTGCCATAAAAGATGCGATAATTACAATAAATGGTGCTAAATTGAACAAAAATTTATCGGCTCTATTGATAGGAATTAATTCTTTCATCAATAGTTTGATAAAATCCGCTATGGTTTGAAAAATTCCATAAGGTCCCACCCGGTTGGGTCCTACCCTGTTCTGAATAAATGCACACACTTTTCTTTCAGCATATACCAAAAACAATCCGATTACTGCATAAAACAACAGAAATGCTACTCCTATCAGTGTCATTTCAATCAGCATTGCCCAAAATGCAGGCAAATTATCATATAAAGTTTTATCTATCCATTGGTTAAACGAAGTGAAATCGTAAATATTAAATACCATTTTCTCTTTTTTGTTAATGAGTACAATTAAAAAGTTGAAGAACTATCTGTCAATATCAGGAATTACAAAATCCAGAGAACCACCAATTGCCACTAAATCGGCAATTTTATGTCCGGCTGCCAATTTATTAATAGCTGAAAGATTACTAAAATTTGGTGAACGGAATTTTACCCTGTAAGGATATTTTTCACCTGTACTTACCACATACACACCAAATTCACCTCTGGCAGCTTCTACGCGCTGGTAATATTCTCCTTCGGGAAGTTTAACCACAGCTTTCATTTTAACTGCAAAATCACCTTCGGGAATGTTATCAATCAATTGTTCAATAATTTTCATGGATTCCCACATTTCTTCTACTCTTGCCTTGTATCTGTGGAAGGTATCGCCTTTGGTATACAATATTTCTTTAAAATCTACCTTATCATAAGCACTATACGGATGATGCTTTCTTACATCACATTTAAAACCGGATGCTCTTCCCGAAGGACCTGTAACACCATATGAAATTGCATCTTCCAGCGAAATAATTCCAATGTCGTTGCATCTTTCCTGTAAAATCACATTTCCTGTCAATAATTCATCATATTCAGGTAGTTTTTTCCTGAAATAAGCGATATAATCTTTTACCCTTTTAATAAAATTGGGATGAATATCATTCATTAATCCACCGGGAATATTAAAACTTTGCAAAAGGCGGGCACCGGTTGTTTCTTCAAAAATATCAAGAATGGGTTCACGATCCCGTAAACCATAAAAGAATGCAGTTAATGCTCCCAGATCCATTCCAAATGAACACCACCACAATTGATGAGAGGCCAGACGCGACAATTCACTTAAAATCGTCCGTATGTACTTAACTCTTTCAGGTACTTCTATTTGCAATGCATTTTCAACCAACAAACAAACAGCTTCGTTATTGATATGTGCTGATAAGTAATCCAAACGATCCGTTAAATGAATAATCTGAAGATATGTCAGTCGTTCGCACATTTTTTCGATGCCACGATGAATGTATCCACAATGAGGTTCTACATTTATTACGGTTTCTCCCTTCAGAGAGATCTTCAGCCTTAATACTCCGTGAGTGGAGGGATGCTGAGGACCCATGTTTACAATATATTCTTCTTGTTGAATACTGTCTTTAATGATAATAAGCTCTTCCATATTATTTACCTCGTAACTATATTATTGTCGGTATAATCTTTGCGCAATGGATGTCCTACCCAATCCTCTTCATCCAGAAAAATCCTTCGCATATCGGGATGATTCGTAAAAGTAATACCGATTAAATCGTACACTTCACGTTCGTGAAAATCAGCAGTTTTCCAAATATCGCTAACAGTATCCAACACCGGGTTTTCACGACTGGTTGTTTTTACTTTGAGTACGATGACATGTCCGTTTTTGGTAGATTCTAAATGATATACTACCGAGTAGGCATCAGGTAAATCGATACCCGTCAGGCAAAAAAGATAATCAAATGATAAATCCGGATTATTTTTAAGCAATTCGGCTGTTTTGTGTAAATGCTCAGGGGCAATATCCAGTGTTAGATATTGAGGTCCTTCTGTTATATTGATATTTGAATCAAGTGAAATGATTTTTTCTTTTATCTGTTCGTTGTTCATTTTATAGCATTATAATGAAATCAAATCTTATTATTTTCAGGTTCAGCAAAAGTATCAGGTTGCTTACGAGGGTTTCTGATAGTTTCTGTCTGAATTTTCCTTTGCAATTGCATTACACCATACAAAAGGGCTTCAGGACGTGGTGGACAGCCCGGAATGTAAACATCCACAGGTATTATTTTGTCAACACCCTTAATTACATGGTATGAATTATAATAAAACGGCCCACCTGATATCGCACAGGCTCCCATGGCAATTACATACTTGGGTTCCGACATCTGATCGTACAACCTTTTAAGCACAGGTGCCATTTTATTTACGATAGTTCCTGCAACCACAATTACATCTGCCTGACGCGGACTGGCTCTGTAAACCTCAATTCCGAACCTGGCAAAATCGTGTCGTGCAGCTCCTGCCGACATCATTTCGATACCACAACAAGCAGTAGCAAAAGTTAAAGGCCATACTGAATTTGAACGACCCCAGTTGATAACAGCATCTATGGTTGTAAAAAAAACATTTCCACCTCCCTGTTTGAAAAGTTCCAACGTTTCGTTATCGTTGAAATCTTCATATTTCATTGACTTTATTCCCATATCAAAGCATGTTTTTTCCAGGCGTATAATAATCCTAAGCCAAGAATTGTAAAGAAAATACCAATTTCAATAAATGCAGCTATCCCTGCTGTTTTCATGATGACTGCCCATGGAAACAAAAAAACGGTTTCTACATCAAAAACCAGAAACAAAATGGCAAACAGATAATAACCTACATTAAACTGTAACCAGGTTTTTCCCTGTGTGGGTATTCCGCATTCGTAAGGTTCAGATTTTTGCGGAT
Organism: Bacteroidales bacterium; assembly: GCA_038204725.1. Lineage (GTDB taxonomy): Bacteria > Bacteroidota > Bacteroidia > Bacteroidales > JACABE01 > JACABE01. The sequence continues at coordinate 13,112 of JBBRCQ010000069.1, forward strand.
TGAATGAACGCGGAGATACAAGACTTGAAAAAATCAGTGCACCTCCCACTAATACCACCGCAACAATAAAAAATAGAATTAAGCTTTCACTATTCATACGATTTGTTATTTATAATGAATTTATGATTTTGCAATATTAGAAAAAATAAACCAGAATTCATGTATCCTATTTACTAATTTATTTCGTTGTAAATTTGTTATTTATCAAAAAAAACATGACAATTATCAATCTTTTGGATTATACAGTTATCATTTAAAAAGAGTTTGTATTATATGGAAAGAATCAAATAAAATTGCAATTTTACTTTATAAATCAACTAAAAACAAGTTTTAACCTTTCGTCGGATGGGAACATTTAAAGTCAAAGTTCTTAAAAATTTGTTTTACTCTCGAATTGTTTCAACCACTCAGTCGCTTAGCGGAAATTGTAGTTCTGGACTAAGCTAAAACTCTGTAAAACAATCATTAACAACACAGCCATAAAGATGAACGAACTGAATAAAATAACAGCATCCTTTGATAAAACGGATAAAATGCCCGTATTGTTTTTGGGACATGGCAGCCCTATGAACGCCATTGAACAAAATGAATTCGTAAAAGGATTCAATACCATTGGCAAAAGCATTCCAAAACCAAAGGCAGTTTTATGTATATCGGCACATTGGGAAACCAGAGGCAGTTTTGTTACAGCCATGGAAAAGCCAAAAACCATACACGACTTTGGCGGATTTCCGCAAGCATTGTATGATGTGCAATATCCTGCACCCGGAAGTAAGGAATTGGCCAATGAAACGAAAGCAATCATCAATAAAACTACAATAGGATTGGATGATAAATGGGGTCTTGACCACGGTTGCTGGAGTGTTATTAAACATTTATACCCTCATGCCGACGTTCCTGTTATTCAATTGAGTCTGGATTATTCTCAAGGGCCTCAATATCATTATGATTTGGCAAAAGAACTTTCGAGCCTTCGCAATAAAGGTATATTAATTGTGGGAAGTGGAAACATTGTACATAATCTAGGCATGGTAGCATGGGAAAAAATGAACGAAACCTACGGTTTTGACTGGGCCATTGAAGCCAATGAGAAAATGAAAAAATATATGCTGTCGAACGATCATCAGCAACTCATCAATTACAAATCGCAGGGAAAAGCATTTGACCTGGCCATTCCAACACCAGAGCATTATTTGCCTTTGCTTTATGCACTCGCTTTGAAAGAAGAAAACGAAACGCTGAGTTTCTTTAACGACAAACCGGTGGGTGGATCCATGTCGATGACTTCTGTAAAAATAGACAATACATAATTAAAATGAAATTATCTTTGCAAGAAATTTTATTTGAAATCGAGAAGTTTATTTATAATATCAACTAAGGGAATAAATTATTAATCAGCAGTAAAACACGGCAAATCGGAATCGGTTTAATAATTTGTAGTCAAGAAAAAGATACAAACAAGGAAAATTATTAAGCAGAGAACATAATATTAGAAAAACCATGCAACAAAAAAAGGACATTTACGAGGCTGAATTAATGTACAACGGTACCCCCATGCCCTTTGTGATTAAATCCATGGAAGAAACGGACAATCAGGCAGCAGGCATCGTTGACGAGCCTCACCGGCATAAATACTATACGGTAATATGGCCTTTTACAGCTACCGGCAAACATATTATTGATTTTAAAGAATATCCCATACAACCTCATCATATCTTTTTTGTCAACCCTGCCCAGGTTCACCAGATCATTACCGATCCCTTCCCAACAGGATATGTCTTGCTTTTTACTCCTGAATTCCTCGAAAAAAACAGCATACGTCCCGATTTTATTGCCAATCTTAAACTATTTAAAAAAACCGACGAATCAGCTGCGCTTCCCATTACTGATAAAATGAAAGTACAGTTACAACTATTTGCAGATCAGATGAAGCTTGCCTTTCATTCGAAAAGTGATTTGTCATTAGAGATTATTGGGGCCTATTTAAAGCTGTTCCTCATCGAATGCAACGGGCATTGCTCATTGTCAGAAGAAACAAATACTCAATCTGTAGAAGTTGGGAAAACGTTGGTAAAAAACTTCAAAGCAGTTGTTGAAAACCATTATACAAAGTGGCATCAGGTGAAAGATTATGCCGACACATTGAATATAACGCCTAATTATCTGAATGAAGTCATCAAATCAGCCATCAACATTTCTGCCAAGGATTTTATTCAAAACAGACTGATACTGGAAGCCAGGCGATTGGTTGTTTTTACGGACAAAAGCAGCAAAGAAATCGGTTATGATCTGGGTTTTGAAGATCCTTCTCATTTTAGTAAATTTTACAAAATACAGTCAGGACAATCGCTTCAGGATTTTAAGAAAAGCATTATTGCATAAAAGGTAAAATTACAATGGTTTTCTATTCATTTTCGATTCAGTAAATCCAATCAATTCTAGATTAAAAACCCAATACTATTCAAAATCCATCAAATACAACTGATAGTTGTTAAATAACAACCATAAATAGCATAATAACTCGCTGCCCTTATATGAGCTGCCTGTCAGATCCGCACCCGAGAAATCGGAACCACGCAGGGCACTTCCTTCACATTTTCCTTTCCGAATAGTAACACCGACAAAATCGCTTTCCGGCAAATTACTCCCACTGAAGTTGGTTAACTATTCAGGTGAGTGCGAAAGGGTGGTGTCCTCCTATTCTGTTTGTTCATTATCACCCATAGCGTGTTACACTTAAAATAATACCTTTAAATTTACAATGGATTCCGTAATTTATCCATTTACGGAGCTGTTTATACTGACTAATTTTGCAGCATCAATTTAGAATCCATAAATATTTAAAAACAGAGACCATGTCGAAAACAATATTTCACAAAGCAGAGAGCCGTGGCGATGCAAATCACGGATGGCTGCACAGCAGACATACCTTTAGTTTTGCAAACTATTACAATCCCGAGAGAATGAATTTTGGTGCCATCCGCGTACTAAACGATGATATCGTAAGCGGTGGCGAAGGTTTTGGAATGCATCCCCACGACAATATGGAAATCATTTCCATTCCGTTAACCGGTGATCTGGAACATAAAGACAACATGGGAAATGTTGCAGTGATAAAAAAAGGGGATATACAGGTGATGAGTGCAGGTACCGGCGTCTTTCACAGCGAGTACAATAAAAACAAAGATCAGGAGGTTAACTTTTTGCAGATTTGGCTACTCACCAACAAAAAAAATGCAACTCCCCGTTACGATCAAAAATCAATCATTGAGATGGAAAAAGAAAATACCTTTTTTCAGATTCTTTCGCCCGATCCCAAAGGTGAGGGTGTATGGATTTATCAGGATGCATGGTTTCATCTTGGGTATTTTAAAGCAGGGATTTCTGAAACCTATCATTTTAAAAAAGAAAAAAGCGGTTTGTACATTTTCTTACTGGAAGGACAGTTAGCGGTGGATGGACAGGTGCTTGAAAAAAGAGATGGGTTTGGCATTTGGGATACCGATAAAGTAAAGGTGAAAGCAACAAAAGATGCCAGTATTTTGTTAATGGAAGTACCGATGAATTTATAAATCAATAGCTACAAAGACACAAAAAAAATAATAGCCACGAAGACACAAAGACACAAAAGAAGAAACAAATAAACAGAAGATCAGCAAACAACAATAATATGTTAGTGCCTTAGTGGCAATATAAAACAAAAAATAATCATGAAAACAAATGCCATTATCAATACAAAACCTCTTGATTTTATGTGGCCGGTCAGCAATCCATTTCTGTTTTTCGCCCATCATCAGGATCAATATCCTGCAGGTAATGAAAATATGGGACCGGCAGCATCTCTGGAAGGAAGAAATATAGGGAATGATTTTACACTGAAAGATGGTTGGCGGATGTATCACGGAGACGTTGTTCCCGGTTTCCCTGCCCATCCTCACCGTGGATTTGAAACTGTTACCATAGTGCTGAAGGGATTTGTAGATCATTCCGATTCATACGGTCAGGCTGGCAGATATGGAGAAGGAGATGTACAATGGATGACAGCCGGATCAGGATTACAGCACTGTGAAATGTTTCCTTTGCTGAATAGAGAGGGAGAAAATCCGGCTGAATTGTTTCAAATCTGGATCAACCTGCCAAAAGCAAAGAAATATGCCGAGCCCCATTTCAAAATGTTATGGTCGGAAGATATTCCCATCTTTAAAAAAACAGACGAAAAGGGAAAATCTGTTGAAGTGAAAGTAATAGCCGGAAGTATTGAAAATGTAACAGCTCTTCCTCCGGCACCCGATTCATGGGCTGCTGATCCTGAAAATGAAGTGGCAATATGGATCATTCAAATGGAGGCAGGAGCACAATGGGAAATACCGTCTACCCGTGAACAACTCAATCGGACATTGTATTTCTACAATGGTACTTCCATTACAGTGAATGAAACTGAGGTTGTTTCAGGCCAGGCCATTGAGTTAAAATCGAATGAAGCTGTAACGATAAGTAACGGGAATGCGGAAAGTAATTTGATTTTACTCCAAGGAAAACCTATAAAGGAACCGGTTGTCCAATATGGTCCGTTTGTGATGAATACAGAAGCTGAAATCAGAGAGACGATGGATGATTACAGAAAAACTGAATTTGGAGGTTGGCCTTGGCCTGGCAGTAGCCATGTTTTTCCACGCAACAAAGGACGGTTTGCTTTATACAAGAATGGTAT
>JBBRCQ010000070.1:0-17305 GCA_038204725.1 Bacteroidales bacterium
TGCTGCTTCCGATGTATTATCAATAACCTGTAACGTAATCGTCCCGGTAATACCCCCTGAATTAATTGCATCAAAGGCTAGTTTAAGTGTTGCATAATCAGCGCCTGTCGTACCCACAGTTTTGGTAATTTGTGCATTCGCGTTTTTTACGAAAACTCCGGCTAACATTACCAGAGTTACAAAAATTGTAAAGAAATTTTTCATATTTAATTCATTTAATTATTTAATTATTTAATTGTCAATTATTGCTTCCCTTTGGTTAGGGATGATTTATTTTTATTATCTTTTGATAAATTATTTTAATAAATTTTCAACTTTTTATTTTTTCAATACCAGTTCATTTTCAATAAAAACAGTATTTTCAATGTTTGTAAACTTTACTGATATTTTTTTTTCCTGAAGTTTGCTGGAGTAATAATTTTCACCTCTCATTACATGCTGAATAGCTTTTTCAAGCTCATTGATACCGTCGGTTTTAAGAATGTACCCTTTAATGCCGAGGTCAATCATTTTTTTGCAATATTCATCTTCTCCTAACATGGTGTATGCTATAATCTTAATATCAGGTATCAGTTCTATTGCTTTTTGAGTTGCTTCCATTCCATTCATAACGGGCATATCAATATCCATTATGACAAGATCGGGTTTTAAATTTGACAAAAGTTTAATAAAAACCTGTCCGTCAGAAGCTTCGCCTATTACATTGGCAATATTCTCAATGTTAAGGATAGATGCTAAACTTTGACGGAAACTATGGTGATTATCCACAATAATTATACTCGGTATCTTTTTTTCGGAAGTCATATTTTATCTTAAATTTACATCATCAAAGATTGCATAACTTTGATGTTGTAAAATTACCGTATGCTTTTTTGATTTAAAATGGCATATGATGTATATACTTACGATTAAATTGGTATTTCGCTACCTAAAAAGGAGTAGTAATACCTACTCGAAAGCTGTAGTTTTTCACTAACCATCTGATTGTTTATTACTTAAACAAAACCATAAATCTATTGAAATAATCTATCTATAGACTCAATTGATTGGAAATACCTCTAAATAGAAATATATTGAATCTGATTTTATATAAAGTGTGATTTTGATTTAAAATAAAGGAAAGCATTTATGTGGGTATTCCAGTTCAAACTCTTCAATTCATTAATGTTTAAACTGAATATTTTTTTGAACTGATTTTGGTAATATTATGTATTGATTAAAACACATAAATAAGTTATACCAATCAATTGGATCAGTTATGAAAGAAGAAATCATCAGAAAGAAAAATCCTGGACTTAATAATAGTAAAATTTTCTAAAACTTCAGAAAATCAATGACAACGATTGTAAAGTACATAATCTCTGTCGAAGCATCAGGGCTTAAATATTGAATCCGGTTTTCAGCTAACCGAAGGGCGGGACTTTTACCACAAAACTTGATTCAAAAAACTAAATTCCCATTAACCACAAAAGTGTATTTAGAACACGAAACATCGCTTTTTGGGTAAGTGCGGTTATGTGTTCGTGCTTTCTTTCCCATTTGATTAGTACTCTAATGTTTTACAATAAATATAAAGGACTGTTTGTCTGTTTTTATAAAATAGATACCGTCAATAAAATGTTCTATAACAATTGTTTTAACGTTCCTCATTTTTGGAATAATTATTTGTCCTATTGAATTGTAGATTTCAATTTCATTTTGCATTTCCATAAAACTAATATTTTCTGATGCTGGATTAGGGTATATATTATTGCTTTGCTCATTAGAAATTGTTTCGCTAATTCCTATGGCATTGTTAGTGTATTCTACAATCAAAACACTCATTGGTGGCATTAAGTAATTTCCAGAAACATCTGTTGTTGCAATACTTTCAATAATGGTTTCAGCAGTTAATGATATTGCAGTTAATAAACGAGCATGAAGAAGCGAATACCCAACCACACCATTTATTTGAAGTGGAATGGTGTTTGTTTTATCCCTGTTTACAGATACAATATTTAATTTCACTAAGTCATTTGAAACAAAAGCATTTGAACGAACAGCATAAGGATTAAGGTCGCTTGCAACAGGCGAAGTACTTGTTGCACTTATTGATTTGTCTAAAAAGGCAGGAAATAGTATTTTATAAATTTCCGCAGCAGGCATTAGTGTGTAATTGTTTAATGAGTTATATCGGATAGGATGCCACGTAGCTTGTGTGTTTCCGTAAACCCAAAAATTTGCTCGTTCAATTGTTGATTTTTGAGATAGCATTAACAAAAAATCCGCTTCAAAATTTGCTGCTACCCATTGCATAGCAGAATCTTTTTGAGCAGTGGTTGGATTTGGACTAACAATATAGTGGGCATAATCCCCTATAAAAATCTTAACACCTTTTGTTGCAGCAGCAGTGATTAGGGTGTTCAAACCACTATTTACTGCAGAAACGCCCTTAACAGGAGCTATCCCAGCCGTTGTTGTTTCAGATGGAAAGTAATGTTGCGATAAAGCATAAACTTTTCCTTGAACCACGAGTGTGGAATTTAATAAAGCATAAGACCAATTAGCGGAATTATTAGGATAACCTGTTGTTGGAAGTGTAATTTTTATGGTGGGGTCAATGGCAAGCATTGCATTAATGATAGGAGTTACAGCCGTTAAGTAGTCATTACAATCAACTGCAGTTGGTCCAAATTCCAAGTCTGACCATGGCTCATTGCCAATATTCCAAATTTTAATTCCGTAAGGTGTGGGGTGTCCGTTTGCAGCCCTTTGTGCTGCCCAGTCTGTGCCACCACCAGGATTACTTCCGTTATTAAGAGCATTACAATATTCAACCCAATCCGCATTGTTTGAAATCACATTGGCAACAGCAGCATTTGCTTGCGTTGTTGTTAAACCAGATGTAGTTGGATCGTAAATTGGCACCATAATTTGAATATTATCAGGCGTTACTCCCTTTGCAGCAGTCATTGCCATAAATTCATCAAAGCCAAAATTAACAGGCTGCGGCGAACCTTGTGTACCTAGCAAATTTTGATTGGGTCTTGTCCCAATCATTCCTATTGATTTTTTCCAATCAAACCCTGTAGCTATTCCATTACCAGGGTAGCGCAATGTACTCATGGGGAAATCATTAAATATAGCATCAACAGCAGGAATAACGTTACCATTTGCATTGTAATAACCAATTTGCCCTAAACTACCATTGGCTATTAAACTTGTTCTTGCGTCAAAAGTTATCCCAAACAGCAAAGGCGTATTATCCATCACTGTCGTGTTTATGTTTGAGATGCTAATAGTTGCAACCTGCGCTTGGCAATGAGAAAACGAAAAGAATACAAAAAACAATAAAATAGTTATTTTCATTAAAGTTTCTCTGTTTTGATTCAATATAACTTTCATATTTATTAATTATTTATTTCGGTGGATGTTGTCTTTTAGCATAACACATAACTTTAAATAACAGCCGTTAAAGTATATGTTGCAATACTTTGTACAAATCAGTCGTTCCGATTTTTTTATGAAATGGGAAAGGATTTATTATAATCCTTGCCAACATTAAAATACGAATTTAAGGAATATAAAACAATCAAATCTATTTTTCCAAAATTATTCAGAGAGTTATCTATTTATATTGATGACAATTCAATAATTTTATTTTTTAACACGAAAAGGATCAAACCAGGAATATTTTTGCAACCTGTTTTATCCAACAGATTAGATTTGTGTGTTTTAACGGTCTGTGGACTAATAAATAATTTCTGAGAAATTTCTTCGTTATTCAATCCATTGCAGATCTCTTGTAGAACTTCCAGTTCTCGTTCGGTAAACGTTTTTTTTTCAGATACATTTGAAATATTTTTCCGACCAAAATTATTGATTATTTTTCTCAAAAGTTCATTGGAGAAATAACTTTCGCCCCTCATAACTGTATGAATTGCAATTTCCAATTCATTAATACCGCTTGATTTCATTATAAACCCTTTCACGCCGAGTTCAATCATTTTATAATAATATTCTTCATCAGAAAACATTGTAAAAATAATTATTTTTAAATCAGGAATCATTTCCATTGCAATTTGTGTTGCTTCCATTCCGTTCATATGTGGCATATCGATATCCATTAATACCAGATCGGGTTTGTGATGCTTAAGCAGTGTTATAAAATCTGCACCATTAGAGGCTTCTGCTATTACAGTGCATATTTCTTCACTGGTTAAGAGAGATGTTATGCCTTGCCTGAAAATCATATGATCATCAACAATAATGATGTTCGGTTTTTGAATAACTTTATCAATCATATTTTATGCGTATTTTTTGAAGTTAAATAATTATATTTTTCATTATTATAGTGATACAGTAATTTGATAATCAATACCATGTCCAGGTTTACTCAACATTTTTATTCTACCGCCAATTGATTGAATACGGTTTTGCAAATTGAACAGACCTAATCCCTTATGTTCAGTAAGGGTTTTTGCAACATCATACCCTTTACCATCATCTCTGTATTGTAAGTATAACTTACTTCCCGTATCATCCAAATCAATTGTAATATTTTTGGCTTTGGCATGTTTCAATGTATTGTTTATACATTCAATAACTGCACGATAAAGTGCTGCCTCAATTTCATTGTTCATACGTCTGCTTAAATTTGTTTGAAATAAAATGTTAACCTCAGAAGTTTCTTGCAGTTTATCAATAAAACTCTGTATTGCTGAAGTTAGTCCATAATTTGCAAGAAGATGAGGACTCAGTTTATTCGATATTTCTTTCACTGTTTCCAGCGCATCTTCTAGAATATTTCTTGCATTTGAGATAATTTCTTCAACTGATTTATTCCTTTTAGGTCTTTCTGCCCATTGCAGGTATAATTTGATGGTCGACAACAAAGGTCCTAAACCATCGTGCAATTCTTTAGAAAAATAGGCTCTTTCTTTTTCTTCAGTTTGAATAATTGCTTTGACGATATTTTTCTGCAATTCTTTTTTTTCTGTAATATCATGAATTACACCATAAATGGCTCCTTCATTTGACACGAAATTCAAAAAAATTTCTACAAAAACCATTGTAAAATCTTTCTTTAAACATACTATTTCTATATTAAGTGTCTCATTATGTGTTTCATTATTATTCATAAAATTTACCAATTCTTCCTGGTAATCCAGCATTACCAATTGAGTCAGTTTAACGCCTATCAGTTCATTCATTTCGTAACCAAAAATATCAGCAACTGCCTTGTTGACATAATCAAAACATCCGTTTTTGCAAATAAAAATTCCATCAGTAATATTTTCTGACAAAAGGTTGTATTTTTGATTGCTGGTTCTTAACTCATGTTCAATTTTTTTTCTTTCGCTAATATCTTTATTACTTCCTCTGGTTCCGATAAATTTGGCTGTTTTATCAAAAATAGGCTGACATACATGACCTATCCATTTTATGGTTCCATCTCGGCAGACAATCCTGTATTGTATTTCTATTTTACATTCGTGTGCATTATCTTCTATATTTTTGTGTTTCTTATAATCATTCAAATCATCGGGAAAGATAATATTAAGCATCAGTCCGGGATTTTCTACAAATTCGGATACTTTATAACCTGTTATTCTTTCACAGGATGGTGAACAATAAAGCATGTTGCCATTCTGGTCGATCCAGAATTCCCAGTTGTAGGCAAAATCGGCTACTGTACGGTATTTTAACTCCGTTTTTTGAAGAATTATATTTGACTTCAAAAGCGCATCTGTTCTTTCTTTTACACGTTCTTCAAGCTCACCATGAGATTTAATTAAAGCTATCTCAGCCAATTTGTTAGCTTCCTTTAATCTGATGGTTGTAATTCCATGTGACAAATCATTGGCTAATTTTGATAACAACTTAATTTCATCTTCTAAAAAGGAATCGGGTTCTTTGGAATAAATTGATATAGCACCAAATACTTTGTCTTCTGATTTTAAAGGGAGCACAATGGATGAAGCATACCCGCGTTTCAATGCTTGTTCGCGCCAGGGTTCAAAATCAGGATCGGTGAACATATTGTTGCAAATACCTATTTCTCCTGTTCGAATGGCAACGCCAGTGGGACCTTGTCCAAATTCTGAATCATCCCAACTTATTTTTATCGTTTCAAGATAATCATTTTCAAAACCAGCACTTGCCATTGGGACGATTGATTTTGCTTCATTATTTTCAGCATATCCAATCCATACCATTGTAAAATCAGTATCATCCACTATAATATTGCAAACTTTATTTAAATATCCAACTTCATCATGCGACTGCGACATAGCCTTACTACTTCGATTTAATGCAGAAAGGGTTTTATTAAGTTTGCGTAATGTTTCTTCTTTAACTTTACGTTCGGTAATATCCTGAATAGTACCTACCAATGATTTGACATTATTATATATATCTAATTCAAATTTACCCAACCCATGTATCCATCTTTTTTCGCCATCATTCTTTCTAATAATTCTGAATTCTTTATTAAATGGAACGTCTTCCTTCAATACATCATTCATTAAGTAATGCTTCATCATATACTTGTCTTCAGGATGTATAATATTTAACCATCCTTCAATATTTCTAATATAATTCTTATCAATCCCAAATATCTGATCAAGTACTTCTGAAGTTTCCCATAAAGCAGTTTCAAAATTAGCTTTATAGGAACCTATAAATGCAGCTTGTTGTGATTCTCTGAATAAAAACTCACTTTCTTTCAATTCCGCTTCCATTTCTTTACGGCTCGTAATATCAATGAAAGTACATACAACCTGACGAATGGTCTGGTTGTCATTCAACTGAGGTTCAGCATGCATCAGCAACCAGACACGTTTTCCCTTTATGTGATGATAAATCCCCATTACAACATCTTTTACAGGCATTAAAGTTGCAATTGACTGATAAACCGGATGTTCTGAATCTATAAAAGGCTTTCCATCTTCATGAATAACATTCCAAGCGGGTTCGAATGTAGTTTTGCCTAAAAGCTCAACTTCGCTGACTCCCAATAACTCCAATGCTTTAGGGTTGCATAATAAAACTTCAGCTTGGGGCCCATGCAAAATCACTCCTATCTGCATGTCCAAAACAAGATTTCTGTATTTATCTTCACTTTCTCTGAGCGCATCTTCAACTTTTTGTTGCTGTGTTATTGCTCTAGCCAATTTAATATTGCTATAACTTAATTGTGAAATTGTAAACGAAAAATCAAGTAAAAAAGCTTTAGCATGTTCAAGTTTTTGTTTGCTCAAACGAGGCACCTTGTCAATCGTTTTAAGATATTCATTTTCATCAAATCCGTATCTTCTGGCTTGATTGCGAAAGAAATTATAATCAATGGGTTCTTTGTCAATAAAAAACTGTCCAATAAAAAGATTCCCTTTATGTTCTCCTCCTATAATTAAGGGAGTAGCCATATCCCACATATTATTTTTACACTTATATAATTTAAATTCTCCATAAGGAATATCTCGGGTAAGGAAGACATCACTTTCAATACAATTCTTACAAGACTCCGGATGTACTCTATGAAATTTTGTACATACATCCTGCCAGCCAACACCTACGAGTATAGTTCCTTTCACATCAATAATAGCAAATGGAATTTGTGTAAGTTCATAAAAATATTTCATTAGTTTTTGTATAGACGGGGCATCTATTATATCAATCATTTCAAGATCAGCAATATTACCATCAGGTGATAAAATACTCTGAAGCTTGAACTTTACCCTTTCCTCGCTTTCTTTGAGAGCTGCTTCTGCTTGTTTTCGTTCAGTAATATCATGTATAAAAGTAATAAACTGTCCTCCTTTTTCCGGCTGGTATTGAACACTTACCTCTACATCATAAACAGTGCCATCTTTGCGTCGGTGACGGGACTCGAACCGGTCTTCACCCTCTGATACTATTTTATGAATGTGGGTTGCATTTTCATCAGCAGATTCCAGGTCCTCCAGTTCTAAAAAATTCATGGCAAGCAGTTCCTGCTTACTATATCCGCTCATCTTGCAATAGATTTCATTTACTTCCAGCAGATTACCCTGAATATCACTCAGCCAGAAACCGTCCATGGCAGCCTCAAGAATGTTTAAGCGTCGATTCTCATTTTCCTTAAGAGTATCTTCAATCAGTTTTCGTTCTGTAATATCATTAATTATAGAAAAAAGCAAAATTGAATCGTTATATATAATCTTATTGGAATAGATGTCTACATCTCTTATTTCTCCATTAGCCAAACGATGTTTAAAAAAGAAATGATTGCGTTTTTCAGATTTCGCATTTTGCATCTCTTCTTTCAATTCTTTTTCAGAAAGTGTATTAATGTCTGAAATATTTTTACTGCATATTTCAGAAAGCGACCATCCATAGTAATTACAGGCAGCCGGATTTGCGTCTTTGATTTCACCGGTATCTGGATCTATAAGCAACAGAATAGAATGATTGTCATAAAATAAAGATTTATACTTGTCCTCGTTTATTTGCAATTGTTTCTCTGCCTGCTTACGCTCACTGATGTAATGTAAAAATGCAAGCATCCTTCCTCCTTCTTTTTCCTTGTATTGCACACTTACTTCAACATCAAAAATACTTCCATCCTTGCGTCGGTGCCTGGATTCGAAGCGATCTTCACCTTGTTCAATAATTTTCAGAATATGGGCAGCAGTTTTATCCTTGTTTTCAAATGCTTCTAAATCAATCACACGCATCGTCAATAGTTCCTGATCACTATATCCGCTCATTTTACAATACGTTTCATTAACCTCTAATAATCTGCCATTCATATCCAACAGCCAGAATCCTTCCAGAGCACTATTCAAAATGACGGATCGGTTGTTTATATCATTTTTTCTTAAGACCATTTCAGCTTGTTTAAGCTCGGTAATATCAATCATGCTTATCGCGCACTGGTCTTCATTTTTGGTTATAATACCGGTTAGTGAAACATATAAACCTAATTTACCAAAAGTCAAAAGTGTAACCTGGCATCTTTCTTTGGTTTTTTGTTTGAAAATTTTATTCAAAAAGAAATTGAAGATGGGTCTGGTTTCTTCAGAAATAAAAAAACCAAACTGGCTGTTTATTAACTCATCATGTCCTTTGCCCAGCAGTTGCGATCCACTGAGGTTTAATTCGAGTATGACACCTTCTCTGGAAAGTGTAAAATAACCCAACGGTGCGGTATTGTATAAATTTGTATATTTTTCAGATGCAACTTCTACAATTTCTTTTGCCTTCAAAAGTTCATCGTTCTGCATTTGCAGTTCAATCTGCTGCACCTCTGAATCTTGAATGATATTTTTTGTTTCAAATTCTGTATGTTTAGAATCTAAAACTGATGTTTTTTTTTTCAAAATTTCTTCTGCCTTTTGTCTTTGAATTGAATAAGCTTTTGTTGAGCCCTTATGTCTATTCATCCTATCGGATTCTATTCAAGTTAAAAATTAATATATTTAGCTGACAAATATAATAATAAAACAAACAAGATATTTAATAAAATTTTAAAAAATAATGTTAATAAATAATTGAGGTATTGAGTTTTTGGGTAATTGGTTAATAGGTAATTGAGTTATTAGGTTATTAGGTTTTTAGGATATTAAGTTATTAGGCTCATTTATATAAATTTCCTAGTCTTTTTTTACTTTCCCGAATAACAATTTCTAACTTCCCGAATAACAATTTCTAACTTCTCGAATAACAATTTCTAACTTCCCGAATAACAATTTCTAACTTCCCGAATAACAATTTCTAACTTCCCGAATAACAATTTCTAACTTCCCGAATAACAATTTCTAACTTCTCGAATAACAATTTCTAACTCATATTTCGTAAGAAATTGTAAATCGGGACTAAGCTATCGCTTAGCAAACTTCGTAAAAACCTGTAGATCAGGACTTAGCTAGTGCTTAGCAAACTTCGTAAGAAATTGTAAATCAGGACTTAGCTAGTGCTTAGCAAACTTCGTAAAAACCTGTAGATCAGGAATTAGCTAGTGCTTAGCAAACTTCGTAAGAAACTGTAGATCAGGACTTAGCTAGTGCTTAGTTTACTTTTTACTTTTTACTTTTTACTTCCGGCTTCCGGCTTCCGACTTCCGACTTCCGACTTTCTCACTTTAAAAACATATCCAGCAAGCAAAATCCTCCAAAAATGATGCTGGCAAAGCCATTGGTGGTAAAAAAAGCTAAATTGATACGGCTTAAATCACTGGCTTTTACAATAAGGTGTTGATAAAGCAACAGAAAACTAAAAATCCCCCCTCCTATCCAGTAATAAAGATGCCAATCGCCAAGCAAACCTATGGCTATGATCAGCAAGAAAGATAATACATGGAGTATGGAAGAAAATCCCAATGATTTCTGTATGCCTATGCTAGCTGGTATCGACTTAAGTTGTTGTGATTTATCGAAATCAATATCCTGTAAGGCATACAAAATATCAAATCCGCTTACCCAAAACAAAACCATAAATGATAATAACAATGGCAATACAGCAAATTCACCGGAAACAGCTATATATGCTCCGATAGGAGCTAAAGCCAAACCAATACCCAAAACAATATGACTGAGAGAGGTAAATCTTTTGGTAACGCTATACCCTAGAATAACTATCAATGCTATAGGTGAAAGATAAAAAGCAAGTTTAAGATCATTCAGGAAATAAGTGGTAATAATAAATAACAGTGAATTGAGAATTACAAAAGCCAGCGCTCTGCCTGGTTTTATAATGCCTGCAGGAATTTCCCTGTTGGCTGTACGTTGATTGGCAGCATCAAACTGCCTGTCGATATAACGGTTGAAGCCCATTGCAGCATTGCGGGCGAAAACCATACACAATATTACCAAAAGTAATATTTCCCACTCAAAATTTTGAACAACTTCCACTCCCATAAAAAAACCAAGCAATGCAAAAGGCATCGCAAATATGGTATGTGCAAATTTTACCAGCGACAGGTAATTTTTAAACTTAGGAAAAATAGTATTCACTCATTATTTATTAGCTTATTAGTACAATCATACGGGTTTATCTTCAATCCACTGGCATTTTCAACAAACTATCATGAAAGGAAACCTCAGTATTGTTTATTCTTCATCACTCGACCATCCGTAATTATACAAGCCATAATGCAAGCGTTTTTCTTTCTCTTCGGGCGACAATGCAGCATATTTTTCTTTCTCTGCATCAATTTTCTTTTGCTTTTCTTCTTCAATGGCATAAATATCATCAAGGTATTTTTGCACAACTTTCTTTTTAAGAAAATCGCGGGCAACAGAAGGAAACAATTCAAGCAGCAATTCATCTTTTTCGTTTTCAGCTAATTTCAAATCGCCATACTCATGGAAAACAGAATTTTCCTGTTTCTTATAATTACTGGTATCATAAGGAATTTCCTTTTTAACACCTGCCACTTTCAACCTGAATTCAGGATCAATAGGCAAAGGGGTTTTACCATAAGATCCTTTAACAAGGTTAACAAATTGAATGGATTTGGTAGTATAAGGAGGCAATCCTTTGTTTTCGTCAATCACACAATTTACAGCCTGCACACCCACAATCTGACTGGTAGGTGTAACCAGAGGAGGACAACCGGCAGCAATTCTTACCATGGGTACCAATTCCAATACCCTGGGTAATAAGTGATCCAGTTTTAACTGTTTCAATTGTGCCAACATATTGGTGTACATTCCACCGGGAATCTCGGCATTCTTCACCATTTCGTCAGGTGCAGGAAAGTTGAAGAATTTTTCAATATTTTGTGTTTGTTGCAACAATTCTTCTTCTTTATTGGCTTTGGCAAAAGCAATGGCCATATCAAACATCTTATCCACTTCGGGTGGCAATTTGTCTTTGGTAATGTCGAACTCAATGGGAAATAACTTATAACTGTCAAATTCAGCCATTTCTAGTCGAATTGCCTTGAGTTTTTTGTTGATTTTAACAACTACTTCCACATTTACACCTGTATCCAAACCTAGCTTATCCGCAAACAACTGAATGATTTCAAAAGCAGGTGCAGCGGGACCACCAGCAAAATTCATGATTGAAGTATCTACAATGTCCACTCCGTTGATGATAGCCATTAAAGTAGCTGCCAGGCCAAAACCGGGTGTACAATGTGTATGAAAATCAATTGGTATACTTAATTCTTTTTTAAGGCGGGCAATCAATTCACCTGATTGATTGGGCGGAATTAAACCGGCCATGTCTTTAATGGTAATCATATCAGCACCCAAGGCTTCCATTTCTTTTGCTTTTCCAACAAAATAATCAATGGTAAAAATATCGTGAGGCAAAGATTTTAGATGAATCAAGGCTTTTAGTTTTTGTTTAGACTTAAACTTTGGATCAACGGTATAACAAACCGTACAATCGGCAACCCCTCCGTTTTTCTTAACAAATTCAATGGTTGATTTCATGTTGCTTACATCATTCAATGCATCGAAAATACGCATGATATCAATTCCCGACTTAACAGCATTGCGGTTAAACCCTTCAATTACTTCATCAGGATAAGGATTGTAACCGAATAGGTTACGTCCTCTTGATAAGGCTGTAAGTTTACTTGAATCGCCAATAGCAGTTTTTATCTTTTCTAATCTTTCCCATGGATTTTCGTTTAAATAGCGCATGATAGAATCGGGAACAGCTCCGCCCCAAACTTCTAAAGCATAAAAATTAGCTTCTTTAAACAATGGCAACACGCTGTCAACTTGCTCTTGAGTCATGCGGGTAGCGAACAAAGATTGTTGTCCATCACGCAAGGTTAAATCCCTGATTAATAATTTCTTATTCATAAAAACTTTGTTGTAAAATTGAATAAAAGTGTAATTTGTTAACGAATGCAAATTTATGATTTATCTCCGATTAAAAAAAGAGTTTTACTATATTTTTTAGAAGAAAATACTTTGTTTTCAAATGCTTAATCATCTTCTCTCCCAATTTTTATCGGACCACCTATTGAAATTCCAACTTTTATTCCAAACGCATTGTAATTCCCATTTTCAAGACTTGTAAATGCTTCAATTTTAAAGAATTTAAGAATATTTTCCAGTCCATATCCAAATTCATAATAATGAGGCGAATATTCTGTTTTCAGATAGTTGAACGAAATACTTTCACGAACACCGGCAATATTCAACCAAAACAATTGAGTGAGCATAAACTTTTTCATTGTAAGATTGACATGCAAACCTAAATATGCGCCCTGAGTGCTATAGGTATAATAATCGAGCAAACGATAGCTGTTCATTGGATCAGAAAAATCTACTACAATCCTGCTTCCATTAAAATGCTTATAATCTGTAAAATAAAGTTGATTATCAGAAAATGTATTTCCAGCAAATGCTTTAACATTCAATGTTCGGCGATAACCTTCCATTTGATGTTGGAAACTCGCTTCGATTCGGTGAAAATCTACATCACTGCCCAAAATATTTTTAAACCCTCCATTGTATTCCAATGATACTATCGGAAATAGATTTAATATCGGGATTTTTACTCCATTGTATTTTCGATATTTTACTATAGGATGGTATTCCAACACTAGTGAAGCTGTAAATGCCTGATGTACAGGAAAAGCAGTAACAGAGTCCTCAATATTTTTAGGTGCATTTGGTGTATAAGGACGATCCTTTGATTTGATCCAGCTAAAATTAGTATGATTAATTAACGGACTACGTTCAGCCCAAGCCATTTTGGCTTTCATTTTATGTTTATCAGACAGAAATGTATTGAACTCAATTTCAGCTATATCATTTTGATAGATTTTCATATAGTTTTTACGACCTAACAAAGTAGTTATCGTATTAAATAAAGGAAAAATCCCTTCTTCCTGATTAAATTGCACAATCCTTCTGCCACCTTGCAGCTTAATAAATGTTTTTCGATAATTTGTATTTGTTAGATAATAATTAAAACTTCCGGCTGCTGAAAAAGCCTGATTGCTAAAACCATATCTTATTTCGGGTTTTAATTTCATAACAGTAAATCCTTTTTTGCTGAATTGCAATTCGATGGGAATATCAAGGTTAAAACCCTCAACAGTATTAAAATTCAGATTAATTAAAGGGGACGGATATTTCAATTTCCAATTTTTGGAGATGATAAATGTTTTTCCAAAAACAATACCACCAATCGTCTTACCAAAAATAGCAGCAGTTGCTGTATCGCTCTTCTTTAAAGCATTAATACTGTCAATTTTAAAGTCAAGACTTCGTCTTGTTTCGGTTGCAGTAAGAGGTATGGGACGGATTGAATCCCAAAATTGGCTGTTTTTCTTAAAAGCCATGGAGTCTATTTTCATCGAATAATCACTTAGCACTTCAGGTTCTTTTGATTTTTTTCTCGCTTCTTTTTCATAAGTTTTCATCGTACGCTTAAAATCGGAAAGTGTAAATTTTTCTTCTTCATTTTTAATCGATGAACTATCAATTGTTGTTTCAGGTTTTAATTTTTTAAGTCTTCTTTCCTCTTCCAAAGCATTTGCATATTCACGTTCGGTTTTTTCGTCGACCAATGTCAATTTATCAAATTCAAGCGAATCGTTGATTTCAAGTTGATAATCACTTAAGGATGCAAGGTATTTCCAGCTTATACGAACTCCAAAAAAGCTGCCTTTGATATTGTATTGTTGATTGATGGGAACCCAGGTTTTGTCGTTCACTGCAGCAAACATCTGGTTAATAACAAATTCAAAGCCCTGCAGATGTGTTTTCAGATTAAAATTATAAACACACCATAATTTATCAACAATATAAATTTCACCACTGAAAACATTGCTTCCTTTGCTGCGTGGAATGACGCTGATTTTATGAATTTCTACTCCTTTATCAGTAAAAGTATTAAGAAGTTTAAATCTGTAAAATGAAAATGCAGAGGGAGATAACGGGGACACCGTTCCTCCAAAATCAGCACTATAAATACTTGCATTTACAAACCTATTGACCATAGTTCCTGAGCTGCTATCACTACTATTATCTCTTGCTGATATCACCTTTTGTTCATATTTATTGGGATATTCGTAGTGAATATGATTAAAGGATTCGTTGGTAAAATACTCCACGGTGTCGAAGCCTTCTGATTTTCCTAATTTATAAACTATTTTAGGCATTTTAATTTCGCCGGCTCCTTTGATATAAATATTGGCATCATACGATTTTACAATCATTCTGTAATAATAAGAAGCAGCAACTGCTTTTCGCATGATGCTGTATGCTGGATCTTCGGATGAGGCAACAATATTCACTGTTTTCAATTCTATCATCTGATCTATCAAGCGAACATCAATGGTAATATAGTTTTGTTGAACAGATACCAACTTAGTTATAGTTTGATAACCCAAACAACGGAAATCTATATGATATTCACCAGGACGCGTTACGAATTCAAAATAGCCATTCTCATTGGCTACTGTACCTGTTTTGAGTTCTTTTATATAAAGTGTCGCAAAAGCTAAGGGATTTCCTTTGGCATCCTTTATATGACCTTTAATGCCTGATTGACAGTAAATAGCTGAAAAATTAACTATTAAAAAAAAGATTAAAAAAAGTAATATTTTTAATATTATTGAGTGACAGAAACATCGGTTTTGTTTTGCATTAACGGCACTTTCATTCATAAACAGCAGTATTGATTAGGAGAACAAAGATAGTAAAGTATTAAAATTGCATGTTTTTTTAAGACGGAAATTAGTAAATGTTTGTTACAAAGATATTGCAATTCATTTAATTTTTAGAATTAAAAGAACAATATTTTTTAGCCCTGACAGGGTTTGAAACCCTGTTAGGGCTTTAAACTATTGAAATAAAAATATTTCTTCTATAAGTATTGTTAATCGGCTAACAAATAAATTTCTTATTTCACCTTTAAGAATATTTTTTTTCATAATTTTGTCACCAAATCGAAAAAAAATTATTAGCATGAATATTTTATCAAACAGAATCAACAGCCTTTCTGAATCGGAAACATTAGCAATGACACAGAAAAGCAGAGAATTACAAGCATTGGGAAACAATGTAATTAATTTAAGCATTGGCGAACCCGACTTCGATACCCCCATGGATATCAAAGCGTTTGCAAAAAAAGCAATTGATGATAATTTCTCACATTATACACCTGTTTCTGGATATATGGACTTACGCCAGGCAATTTGTCGTAAATTAAAAAGAGACAACAATTTAGATTTCAAACCTGAACAAATTGTAGTTTCAAACGGAGCCAAACAATCATTGGCAAATGTTGTACTCAGTCTTGTAAATCCGGGCGATGAAGTAATTGTCCCAGCACCTTACTGGGTTTCATACAAAGAGATCATTAAATTAGCTGAAGGCAAAGCGGTTTACATCAATGCTCCAATAGAACAGGATTTTAAAATTACAGCAAAACAGGTTGAAGCAGCTATAACACCTAAAACAAAGCTCTTCATGTTCAGCAGTCCCTGTAATCCTACAGGTTCAGTTTATACCCGTGAAGAATTAAAAGCAATTGCCGAAGTAATTGCCAAACACGAAAACATTTACATACTAGCCGACGAAATTTATGAACTCATCAATTTTGGTGGTCAGCACGAAAGCATAGCTCAGTTTGATTTTATCAGAGACAAAGTAATTACTGTGAATGGTGTTTCCAAAGGTTTTGCGATGACAGGCTGGAGAATAGGTTACATGGCAGCCCCTACATTTATTGCCAAAGCCTGCGATAAATTACAGGGACAAATTACTTCTGGTCCAAGTTCTATTGCACAACGTGCTACCATTCATGCAATGGAATGTAACCCAAAAGATTCAAAAGATTTAAAGAAAATGTTGATCGCTTTCCGCGAAAGACGTGACTTGCTGATTACACTATTAAAAGAAATACCAGGCATCAAAACCAATCAGCCTCAGGGTGCTTTTTATGTATTCCCTGATGTATCTTATTATTACGGTAAATCTTACGAAGGTACTGTGATTAATGGCGGTGAAGAGTTGTGTATGTATTTATTGAATACAGTTTTTGTAGCCTTGGTATCAGGAGCTGCCTTCGGTGACCCCAATTGTGTAAGGTTTTCGTATGCTACTTCCAATGAAAATTTAATAGAAGCTGTAAAACGCATAAAAACTGCGTTGGAAAAATTAAAATAAGTAATGAAAACAATTTAATGTCGTATTTTTAAATTTTAATTTTCTCTTTTAAAATCGCAATACTCCGTTAAATTTTAAGCAGCAATTTTGCCAAATTCCAGTAGTTCTTTATATATTTTCTGATTTTTTGCAGTGTTTGGGTTAATAGCGAACCTGCGAATAAATTGATCAAGCATCAAAATGTTGTTAAATAATGT
>JBBRCQ010000071.1:0-17228 GCA_038204725.1 Bacteroidales bacterium
TTGGTCTGTCGTGATAGTCATTCTTAGAAAATTGTTGAATAATCTACTAAGGTAGTGATTATCAACGACATGACCAAATTTATTTTAACTTATTTTACTGAATATCAGAAATTTATTTAATTATTTAACGGAGTATTGAAATCGTATAAATGTAAAAAATTACATCTAATCAATTCAAATTTTAGTCTTGTAAATTATCCAATTTACTTTACTACGAAGGAGGACCGACTGGCAAGCAATACTGTAAAGCGAAGTTTACTAATGAATACAATGATATAATGCTTTTTTCGCTTTAACTTGTATTGCGCAGGGATTTTATCCCGAAATTTCGGGATTGTTTACTTTTTGATCAAGTATTCACTATAATTAATTTAAAGAATAAAACTAAACTAAGTAACTTTGCATTGTTCCAAGCACAGAAAACCTTCTTTTTGATTGATGCTTAAAAGCTCTACATCAGACACAGAAATAATCTGGATAAAAAGATAATTGACCTTAAAAAACAGATGCTGTATGTAGCTGAAATGCAATAATTTTCGAATTACTTAGATAAAAGCAAAAAGTAAACAATAAATAAAAAAGCGTATCATTAAAATACGACATTTTATCTTTCACATTACTTAACCTTTTTAATTTTTAAAAAAAAGACCTGACATTTTTTACTGTCAGGTCTTTTTTATTTAAAATTGGTTTTTAAATTACAATTTCTTTTCCATAAAGTAATACAGTACCAAGCTGATTCCTCCCAATAAAAATATCATTGCGAAATAGCCTTCTTCATGCATGCAGCCATAATATTCAAAAACTCTGGCAATTAAAATTGCGGTTCCCACTGCAATAGCCAACAACCCATATTTAAGATTAAAAGCTTTGTTAGGCAATTTATTTTTATCAAAATAATCACCATCTAATCCTCTTTCCATCAATGCCATCCGTTCTTTTTTACAAATTATAAGATATACAATTCCAAAAACCATCCCGAAAACTATTGCTGTTGTTATTACATTTTCCATTTTTTTTAAAATTTTAATTGTTTTTCTACTATGACGCAGGTTTTGATTATGAGGTTACAAAAAAAAGTCAGAAGTCAGAAGTCGGAAGTAAAAAGAGAAAAGGGGAAAAAGTACGAAGTACGAAGTAAAAAATAAAAAATCATAATAAACGAAGTTGATTAAATAAAAAGCAAAAGGATAAAGTAGCTAATATTTTAATATCCTGCTTCGATTTCGCTTAACAAGCGTACTTCGACTTCGCTTAGTATATAGTTCATTTTGTCTTCGGACTTCCGACTTCGGACTTGACATGATTCAACAAGCATATTAATCTTTTCAAACACCAAAACCAAGGTTTCAAATAATTTAATTTTTTTAGCCTTAGGCAAAGCGTACTTTTGTAACCAATATTCAATTTTAAGCGTCAAAAGAACAAAATGTATAAAGACGACAACATTTATCTGGAACAAATCCGACAAGGCAACACCAATGCATACGCAATGCTAATCAACAAGCACAAGACGATGGCATTTAACGTGGCTTTGAGGATTACTCGCAACAGGGAAGATGCTGAAGAAGTTATACAAGATGCATTTTTGAAAGTGTATTATTCAATCAATGATTTTGAAGGCAAATCAAAATTTACGACATGGTTGTTCCGGATAGTTTATAATCAGGCTATTTCGAAAATTCGTAAAAAAAACATTGATCAAAATACGATAGATGATGAAATAATTGATAATTTTACAGTCGGTGAAGTAAGTTCAGGATTGAGTTATCTTAAATCGGAAGAACAAACCAAATACATTAATCTGGTATTGGCAAAACTTCCTGAAGAAGACAGTGTAGTGGTTACTTTATTTTACCTGAACGAGAGTTCTATTGAAGAAGTGAGTGAGATTACCGGTTTAAGCGAATCCAATGTGAAAGTAAAATTACATCGAAGCCGTAAAAAAATGTATGATGAACTCAAACAATTACTAAAAAATGAGGTTAAAACATTACTATGAACCAAACACGAGATAAAGACCCTTTTTTGAATAAATTGCTCAGGCAATCTACCATTCATGAACCATCTGCTGATTTCACGCAACATATAATGGATATTATTCAGCAATCGGAAAATGAAAAAGTTGTCAGCATGTCTTTTTTTGCCCGTTACAGCTATTGGTTCCTCGCAATTAGTATTGCTATTTTACTCATCACAACCGTTATCTTTTTCCCATCTTTTATAGGGCATCCACAATTACAGACACTTCAAAACTTTTTCAATCCTTATATCCATGTTTTCAATAACATTGCTATCTTTTTAAAATCACAACCCTTAATTCCCATTATCGTTTTTGCTTTAATTGGATTGTTTATGACTGACAAATTGCTATCCAGAATTTTTCATCGAACCGTACAACATTCATAATTTTATGAATAACAATCAATATGTATTTTATTGTATCCTGTTCTTTGTCTTTTTTACATCCTGTAATCCGAA
Source organism: Bacteroidales bacterium (assembly GCA_038204725.1). Classification (GTDB taxonomy): domain Bacteria; phylum Bacteroidota; class Bacteroidia; order Bacteroidales; family JACABE01; genus JACABE01. The sequence continues at coordinate 2,482 of JBBRCQ010000071.1, forward strand.
TGCCAGGTTGCGAAAAGAAACATCTTTAGAAATAAAAAAATACGGCTTTTACGAAACCTATTCTCAAAAACTAGGTTACGAATTGAATGGTTCAGAGAACAAAAAATTTATTGAAACGGTGAATGCATGGTTAGGAGTTCCTTATAAATATGGAGGCTGTGCGAAAGATGGCACCGATTGTTCATGCTTTGTCAGCAGTTTTTACAATGATGTTTTTGGCATTTCACTCCCCCGTAAATCAGAAGACATGAAGCTATTGACCAAAATTATCGATTCTAAAAAAGACACCTTATTGCAAGGTGACCTCGTTTTTTTTAAAATCAAGGGAGAAAAAATATCGCATGTAGGAATTTATATAAGCAAAGGATACTTTGTACATGCTACGACGGCTAAAGGTGTGATGATTAATAATCTGGACGAAATTTATTACAAAAAATATTATTTAACTGCAGGAAGAGTGGAAAGATAAAACTTATCCTTCTAAAATAACTGAATCTATTAAAAATACTGTGTTGATTTTCATTACATTTACAAATAAAAATAAGATTGTAATGATATTGCATTACAATCTTATTTTTTATGAATGATTAAAGATCTTCTAAAAACTTATGAAGTTCTTCTTTGGTCTTGCCAAGTTTTTGTTGAAGTCTTCCCAACATCTCATCTTTTTTACCTTCTTCGAACAGCAAATCGTCGTCTGTTAATTCAGCAAATTTCTGTTTGAGCTTACCTTTTTGCTCATTCCAGTTTCCTTTAAATTCTGTAGTATTCATTTTGTGTATTTTTTAAGTGAATAAATTTTGAAATACAAAATTAATCCTATTAATTTCAGAATTATTACAAAATATTGAAAAAAAATTACATCATTCACATATTTTCAAAAACTATTAGTAATACAACTTTTATTAAAGAACAATTGTTCCTATATTTGTTGTAAATCCAGTTGTTACAGTAATATTGTTTTGAATAACTGAATTCAACGGCAAAGCAGGTGTAACCGTTACTTCATAAGTACCGGCTGGAAGTCCCATTATCAAAAAATCACCATTTGCATTTACATTGGAAGAGTAAGCAATACCTGAAGTGGCAGTTACAATAGCCAATGTACCTACAGGTGAAATTTTACCCCTTATGGCTCCACTTATAGCCGTTTCGATGGTTCTGAGGACAGGTTTCAGTTTATAAGTACCGTTTCCTTGTAAGATAACAGATTTATTCGCATCAAAATCAATAAGTACATTATATTGCACACCAGCCTGCAATATTTGATGTACCTGTAATTTTAAACCTGATTGTTCAGCACTGGGAGTACTTAATGGAAAACTCACCCCATTTAACACTACTGAGTTATTCGACCCCAATATCAGCCTGATTTGCTGAACAGTTGTAGTTTCTAATAATCCTGTTGCTATGAGTGTATCAACACCATTTGAAAAATCAAGCAGATTATAAATACCTGTTTGAACATTTATTAATACTGTATTTCCATTATTCCCAGTAATTTCAACACCCTGCAAATCTATATAAACTGCATCGAAAGGAGCAGGTGCATCAGTCATACGGATAGAATATGTAGTTGTAGATGTGGCAGATACAGTATCTTTTTTACAGGAGCTCATGTATAAACCTAACAACATAACAATTAGAATTGTTAATATTTTTCTTGTTTCTTTCATAAGTTAAAAATTTATTTTGTGAATGAATTTTCACAGAACAAAGGTAGAAACGAATTAACAAGAAAGCATTATACAATTGTAATTAAGGATTACATCTTTCACACGTTTTGTAGGAATTACAATTTTAAAAAAAGACAAAAAAAAAGCCTTACAAAATGTAAGGCTCAAAATTATAAATATTACAATATTTGAAAAACTATACTAGTTTAACATTTACTGCATTTAATCCTTTTCTACCGTCTTCTAAATCAAAAGTAACTTCATCGTTTTCTTTGATGGTATCTTTTAATCCGTTTGAGTGCACAAAATATTCTTTAGTTGAATTTGCGTCTTTTATGAATCCAAATCCTTTAGATTCATTGAAAAATTTTACTGTTCCTGTGTTCATTATGTTTATTATTAATTATGCAAAAGTACACATTTAAATTAATAAAGTGTAATTTATTTTAATAAAATATACTTTTTTTTATTTATTTTAAACCAACTGCTATTCAACACAAAGCTTACATTGATTAACATGCTTAATATAAAGTCTTTACACTCCAAATTAAAATTCGTGTTTTTTTTCAAAAGATGTGCGATTTATTAATTTTTATTCATTTCAATAACTAATTAACTTTCTTTTTGATTAAAACCTGACTTTCTTTTTTGAATTCTTTGAAGAATTCCTTTGTGTCTGAGATTAATTACAGCTTCATTTGTAGTTCCAAGAAGTAGGGCAAGCCATCTTGTTTTCTTATTATTTTGTAGTATAATTTTAAAAGCCACAGTTATAGGAACTGACAAAAACATACCAACAGTACCAAAAATAAATCCCCAGAAAAGCAAAGATAGAAACACAACCATAGTTGACAACCCTATCCCTTTTCCCATAACTCTTGGTTCAATAAAGTTTCCAAGTATATTGTTCACAAGCAGGAAAACTATCAATGTCCAGATCGATGCATATAAGTCAAGTTGTACCAATGCAAAAAGGACTGCAGGAATAGCAGCAATAATAGATCCTATATTCGGAATATAATTTAAAAGAAAAGCGATTATAGCCCACATAACTGGATAATCAACTCCAATTATTACTAATCCAATATAGATTAAAAAACCTGTCAATAAACTTATTAAGGTTTTTATCCAAAGATAATGACGGATGTTTTGTACAATAATTGAAAAATAGGAAATGGATGTAACACCTCCACTAGAAATAGCTATTGCTTTAAGTGAAAAACTTCCGGATTCCATCAGAATAAATAAAATTATCAGAAAAACTAAAAAAGTATTTCCCATCATATTAAATAGTTCATTCACCGCACTTGCAGCATAGCCAAATACTTTAGCGGGATGAATAAAATCAGAAAGTTGATTTATAGGGATAAGAATACCTCTTTCATTTAAATATTGAACAACTGACTGCATGATAGATGAAAGGGCATTCTCATAACTTGAAAGATTATTTGTAAATGTTGATAATGCACCACCAATCAATACAGCAAATCCGGAAAAAATTATCATCACCCCCAGCATAACAATGGCAAGGGCTAACCATTTCGGAAATCTCTTTTTCTCAAGCCATGAAATGGGTGGAGCACAAATAATACTTATAAATATAGCCAGAATAAATGGTGTAATGATTGATCTTGCAAAAAACACCCCTGTAAAAATGATTACAAATGAAGCTATCATTATAACCGACGAATCTTTTATTCTGCTATTTATATTGTTCATTGCTTTTCAAATAATTGTATTCTAAAATCAACACTTCAGTTGATTGTTATTTATGTCAATTGCTAACTAATCTTTAAAAAATTCAGCATTAGCTAGCAGCATAATTTCATCACCAACAATAATATCAGCCATTGATGACCCGATTTTAAAATCACTTCTTTTAATTTTACCTGTAATTTTAAATCCTGCAATGGTTTGTTTGGTCATAGGATGAGTTGCTACCATACAAAAGGCATTTAAATCAATTACTTTTGTGATTCCATGCATGGTCAAATCGCCTGTTACTTTATAATTTTTAGCATCCAGTTTTTTAAATGATTTACTTTTGAAAGTAATGTTAGGGTATTTCTCTACCTCAAAGAAATCAGCACTTCTCAGATGATTATCCCGTTTTTCGTTATCAGTATTTATACTTTTGGCTTCTGCAGTCATTTCTACCACAGCATCTGTAAAATCTGGATTAGATGTTGTAATTTTTGCATCAAAATTTTTAAACCACCCTTCTACTTCAGATACCATCATGTGTGTTGCTGAAAAACCCAATTTAGCATGGGCTTTGTCAATCGTCCAGGTTGCATTTTCTTTGGCTGTAAATGCATACAATATAGCTATTACAGCTACTATTGCTATTGTGATAATCTTTTTCATGTTCTTTTTAATTATTTAGTTTATATAAATTAATTTGTTAAAATTAACATTATTCAATAAATTTTGTTCAATATTGAATTAATTTTTAAAAAATATCATAATATTGAACTAAGTTATATTAATTAGTATTTATGCTATACTTATAAAAATGTTAGAATGGATACCCAATAGCCACATTTAAAACTAGGTTATCGCTTCTCCATGATGAACTACCCAGGCTGATTTTATCTGCAACCCATCTTTGATTTTCTTCAAGCCAGGGTTTTCTTAAAGGAGCTGCGAGATCGAAACGCAAAATAAAAAAGCTGACATCTATTCTAATTCCAAATCCGGCTCCAACTGCAACTTCTTTGGAAAAAGATGAAAATGAAAAAGCACTGCCCAAATCTGATGGATTGGATTGCAGCAGCCATACATTTCCGGCATCTACAAACAATGCTCCTTTAAAAAATCGATAAATAGTAAACCGATATTCAGCATTCATTTCCATTTTTACATCACCACCCAATTGCAAAAATCCTTTATTTTCTACATTCTGATTATATGTACCCGGTCCAACTGAATTAATACGAAATGCACGTATACTGTTAGGTCCTCCACTGAAAAATTGTTTAGCATAAGGCAATACTGCAGAATTATCGTAAGGCATGGCTAATCCGGCAAAAAGCCTTAAAACCATTTTATTTTTATTTCTGAAATTATAATACGTACGACCATCAGCACTTAATCTTACAAATTGCGAATACACCGATCCAATAACCCGCGAAGGATTTTCTGATGATACTTGCTCACCCCCAATTGCTTTTACCAGCGTAAACATATTTCCAGCTATTTCTGATGTAAAATTTAAATAGTATTGGATCTTCTTCTCCGTAAGCACTTGTTGATTATATATTAATGAATAGTTAGCTCCAGCGATAAATTGTTCTTCATAACTTTTTTTAAGGAAAGGATTGGCATTGAGCAATTCATTAAAAGCATCCGATTTATTTGATATAGATGTATAACTGATATTAACAGGATTTAGCTCATGTTCAATTTTAATGTTCTTTTTCCATTTAAACCCATAAATAAATTGGAAAGTATTCATATCAAAATAATCAACTCTTTTCAAATAGTTATAGGATATTGAAAATCGTGTTTTAGGAATATAAATACTGTTTGATCTCTTTATTGCAAATGGAAGTAAAAAACGTGGAAAATACAACTCAATTTGTGGATTCCATGAATAAGAATACAAATCCTTCCCTTTTCCAAAAAATTGTGCTTCAAAGGATCCTGCCATATTCAGATTGAGCAATTCACCACCATTAAATGTATTCCTGTTCAAAAAACCAATATTCATTCGGGGCCCCATATAATTATTTGATTTAGATACCAAATCAAAAGCTGCCCTGAATGTATGTTTCGACATAGGTGTCATCAATATCTTTACATCTAAAAACCGGGGAGCTGAAGTATTTTCCGAAAATTGAATTCGGACAAATTTATAATTACCCATCGACATCAGTCGGTTCAATGTGATATTATGATTTTCACGTGAATATATTTCGTTATTTTTTAAATATACCGACTTTAGAATAACTTTAGGCCGAATCTTCATATCTGTTTCTAAACCATTGAAAGCATAACCTTCGTAATTGTATGTTTCTTTTTTCCGCTCTAAAGAAGCCTCATCCAATGAATAATCCTGATCAATATAAACATTGCTGATCTTATACACAGATAATGCTTCTTCAGGAATATCCTCCTTTAAAGTCAACCTTAACGTTACATTCTGGTTTAAGTCAGAGGTATCAGCTTTAAAAACTAAAAAATCAGGATTGAAATAAAAGTACCCTTTGTTTTTTAATAAATTATCAATTCTAATTCTTTCAGTTTTTAATTGATTGAGATTGTAATCATTACCCGGCAACAGCAAAGATTTGTCTTTTTCGCTAAGGATCAACTGATTGATACTATCATCTGAAACAGCATATAGTACCTCTTTTATGATGAATGGTTTATGAATTTGACTGGTATAAATGATGCTGGCAGTTCGTTTTTTCTCAACAATTTCATATTGGGTAATACTTCTGAATATCCCCACATTGAATAATTTTGCATCTATAATTGCAGCAGTAACACCTGGCTTAACACTGCTTATCAAAACGGGCGCTTCACCGTTTTTCTTAAGCCATTTTTTGAATTTACTTTCAGGATTTTCTCCGGCTTTCATATACATCCATAATCTAGGACGCATCCCTAATATTTTTTTATTCGGCAAAGGACGCATTGCATTTTCGGCCATTGCCTTGATGGATCCTTTATCATTGATTTTCGTATTGGATGCTAATTTAATTTTCGCACCGGTATAAAGTTTTTCACCTTTAGGCAAATGCCTCGTACCGCTACAAGCTGATAAAAGCAGACATATAAAAATCAAAAAATATTTTTTCAGTATGTATCGTATCATTCCTTATCCTGGGTTTTTGATGATTCACTTTTATTTTTGGGTGCTTTAAAAAATTCTTTCCATTTATTAAAATCCCGCACATACATAATACCAATGCCTGTTTCAACCAACTGACCTTCGATCGCACCTTCGTACTGATTGTGTCGGAATGCTTTTATACGATAACGGCCATCTTTGGTTAGTTTATATTCTACAGTAACATCACTTGTAATATCACTGGCAGAATTTTGCTTTGCCTTTTCACCTTCAACATCAACAGAACCACCAACCTGAACTGATAATCGTTCATTAAAAAGTTGTTTTTTCAAACCAATGTCAACTTGTGTTCTGCCTTCAGCTTGTCCTGACTGAAAATCGTCATAGGATTGAATATCAAAATTCAATTCCACTCCGGTAACCACTTTAGAACTCAATTGATTTAATTGTGTCGACAAAAAATTCCCAACCGTTGTCCTGATTGCCGAAGCCGTTCCACTTGACTCTGATTGTAATGGATTTTCCTGAATAAATCTGCCCAATACCAATAAAGCAAATACCTGTTTGTTTAATGCAGATGCATCTTCATTTAACATATTCAGTTTTGTATTTACAGCACCACCGAGGATTCCTTTATCTTCAGGTGCTAATTGTATTTCAAAACTAATCTGAGGATGTAAGATTTCACCACGGAGTTTAAGAATTACCTTAAAAGGATAAGATTGTTTATAACCACCTTTCTCACTATCACTCATACCAGCCATCTGATCAGCCAATAGATCATAAGGAGAAGCTCTTACTTTATAAACAGCATCAATTGAAATAATAGCATCCAAAGGATCACCATTCCAGATGATCGTACTTCCTGATTCAATTAGAAACCTCTTTTTAATAATTGACTCCAATGAAACCAAATAACTACCATCATTTATATTATATGCACCGGTAAGACTCATTTTACCACTTCTGTCAATTGAAAAACTCAATGCGGCCTCTCCCTTCACAACCAACGAATCTGAAGATGAAGGATCCATTAACAAACGGAGTGTTGCTTGTTTATCTACTTCAATAATGGAAGAAATATCAAATCCTGTGATCCCTGTTTTTTGTTCTTCTGTCTTTTCGCCTCTTGTAAGAATATTATTAAATTTTAACGAATCAACAAATTCCACAACATCTTCACCTTTGTCAGTAGTGAGTTTTGATTCAGGAACTGCAAATGTAAAGTTAGATCCTTTTTTCAATTTCAATTTAGCATCTACTTTCGGTAGCGTCATAGGACCATTAATATTAATTTTACTGTCGATAATCATCCTTCCATAAAAATCACTATTATCTTTGGCTGTAGTATTGAATAACAAAAAGTCCTTTGTATTGATCTGTAGATCAAATACAAAATTCTTGAAATTTTTCATCTTTACGGAACCATCAATGGTAGCTTTATTTTGATCAACATCCATAAAAGTAAAAGATTTAAAATAAATTCCATCTTTTTTCAATTGAATGGTTTCATGTTTAAAATGCAATGGATTATTGAGCACTGCAAGTGTAATCAGTGCATCATTGAACACCATTTCACCGGTTACATCGGGAGCTGCCGTTTTTCCTTCTATTAAAAAATTTCCGGAGAGATTACCTGAAGCTTTTGTAATATTTCCCATCGAAAACGTTTGAACTGTTTCAAGAGAAAGTGATTGAATATCAAGTTTTATTTTCAATGAATTATCACCACCTTTTGGAACATAATACCCTTTGGCTGTAAGATTATTTTTATCACCTGATAATTTCACATCAATTTCAAATTTTTCAGCCGTTGGGTTTTCTGCTTTTACCCACAAATTTCCAATAGGTATTTCGCGGATCATCAGATCATTTATTTTTACATCTGCAGTGATACCGTATGTATTATTTACCCTTTTAAGCAATACATTCCCATCCACAGTACCTTTAACAATATTGGTGTCTTTTTCAATAATTCCTGACAAATCACCCAATTTAAAATTAATGACATCGATATTTAAATCATCATTAAATAGATTGTGCACCGAAGCTATATTGATCTGACTTTCTGTTTTATGAATAAAAAGATGATGAATTAAAAATCCCTGTTTCCCGAATTCAATATAATTATCGTTTGCAATATTCCAACGCTGATTCATCAAATAAAAATCATTGGGATCCAACACTAGCTTATAAGTATCCTTATTTTTTGTGATTTGAGAACGAATCAGCAACTTTTTGTTTTGATTTTCATTAATAGATGATACACTTGTAAATATAGACTGATCAGCAATTTTTCCATTTATAAGGAAATTATCAAATTTAATCTGACTATTTGAAATCTTAGTACTAAAAATTTTATAATTCAATGCATTAGAATCAGAATTCAAATCCACAACCAGATCATTTATTTCCATACTTCCATAAACGATTTTATTCATTTTGGCACTGATTTTTAAATCGTTCTTTTCATTGTTATAACTTCCTTTTATTAATCCCGGTTGAAATTCTTTCAACTGAGGAAACAAAATTTCAGAAAGTATAGGATGGTTATGTAATTGAATTTCAAAATTAAAATCCTGCAATTCGCTTTTCCCTTTTAATGGCAGCGTATCTGAAAACGGAAAATAATTATTGAAATAGTTGTTCATTTCTTTTGGCAGATCTACCAATGAAACACTTCCGTTGTACTTTATACCTATTAATGCACTATTGACATTTAATGCACTTTTCTTCGATTCGTTAATTGAAGCAACTAACAATGAATCAACAATATGTTTTTTACCGTTATGAGCAATTACAATATTGGTAATCCCCACTTTCCCATTTAGTTTATTTACAGCGCCACCTTTTAAATCAGCTGATGCCAATAAACTTATCCGTATATCATCTTTTACCAGATTAAGCTTCTGAAGGTCAATACCCAAAATATTTAAATTGAACTTATATTGTTCTTGTCCAGGGTTTAAGTTAACCAGTCCTTCAAAATCAAATGCTGCATTTACATCCTTTAAATTTATCTTTCCGTCAAATTGTTGCCCATTGATAGAACCATCAATGTTAAGCTTATGATAGGTGTATTTATTCAAATATATTTCTGACACCTCAGCCTTGATATCAGCCTTGATTGTTTTTTTATCCAAACCCTGTCCACTTATTTTAGCTGATAAAGACACAGGTCCAAACATTGTTTTGTTCTTCAACAAACTACCCAAATCAAAATCTGTAATGGTTAAGTCGCTATTGAATTTTTCATTCTGATCGATTCCTGCATTCAACTTTGCAGAACCAAAACTACTGTTCACATCCAATAATGTTTCAAAGGATTTGAGCTTTCCTTTAAAAACAATCTGCAAATTAATATTTTCGGGGAGTTCTATGCTTTTTGGAATGGATGAGCCTACCATCATTGAAATATCTTGTTTGCCTGAATTTATTTCCAGATTTGGAAAATCAAAAGTTGAAGTCTTAACATCAGGCAAGCCTTTTATCGAAAAATTCGTTTTCACAACAGTATTTACACCGGTATGTACTACTAAATTTACGGCTTTAAGATTGTTTATACTTCCATTAATTTTTCCGGAAACAGTCGTGATATTCATCGGATTTTTAAAGAACGCTTGTTGCGAAAGTTGAGGAGTAAAATAAAGGATATTAGCATTATGAATGCTCACTTCTTTCAAATTTAAATTTAAAATTAAAAACGAAATTGAATCTTTCAATGAATTTAAAGATGCATATTGCATTTTCAAATCAGCATCAATGACAGAATTATTTAAATTCATCTTTAGATTTTTGGCAGTAATGGAGTGTTGATCCATCTTAAAATCAGTCTCCAGTTTTTTAACAGCAAAATTATTGTGATCAATGGCTGTGAATTTTTTTATGGAGACTTCTGTTTTATCAGATGAATAATAAAAAGTTTTTGCCAACAGCGTTAAATGTTTATAATCCAAATGATTTGCATCAAATACTTTTTTTAATGTAGGTTTGTTTACAATATTATAAGCCAAAGAATTATCGTTAAGGTCAATATCATTAACTGTAACAACCCAATTGCTTTTCTTAGTTGATGTAACTTCGGAAACAACGACTGAGTCTTTCAGCAAAGCATTATCAAATGTGCTGTAACGCAAACTACTTTTTGATAAGGATATTTTATCCAATGAGATCTGTTGATTTTGCAAATCAACAGATGCATCGTTGAATGTTAAATGTTGGATGTCAGCATGCATGGAGTTCTTAGCAGTGGAATCGGCGAAAGTAATATTTGTTTGATTGATTTCCAGATGAGCTGTTGTTATTTTTGGCAGCAGACCGGTTGATTTTTCTGTTTTTTCAGGAATTGAAGATTTAAGAATCAACACTTTTGCGGTTAAATTTTCAATAAACAAATCGTCGATTTTAAAAATGGAATGTTTTAAATCCAATAGATCCATTTTCAATTTCAATTGGTTGAGATTTGCATACACATTCATCCCACCATAATCATCTTTATATTTCAATCTGATATTCGAAAAATGAACGTTATCAATGTTAAATATCCAGGGGGATTTGGATTCAGTTTCTTTTTTCGGGGATGGGGTTGTATTACTAAATGCAGTGAGCAGAAAATTATAATTGAAAACAGTATCAGAAACCGGACGTTTCAAATTGAGGGTTACATCCTCCAAAGCGAAAGATCGTATATGTATATTATTATTCAACAGATCTTTAAAAGCCAGGTTTACTTTTACTTTTCCGGCATACAATAACGTATCTTTATTTAAATCTTCCAAAAACAAACCTTGTATAACGATCGACTTAGGAAAAGAAATGCTGATTTTTTTTATTTCGACCCTTGTATGGGTTTTATTACTTACAAAAGAAGTAGCTACACCAACTATTTTAGTTTGAATGAAAGGTATTTGGATGAGCAAAGCAATACAGATGAGCAAGAGAATAATACTAATGATCAACCATACTGCTATTTTTATAACTTTTTTAAAAACCAAAATTATTTTTTCATTCAAGTTTTTATTCATACAATCGAAGTCTGTTTTTAAGTGTAATTATTTCAAGTTGCATATCTTTTAATCGTTCCAATAAATGTGTAATTGATTCAATCCCTTCGATATTTATATCCAATTCATTATATAAACGAACAATTTTTTCTAATTGCTCAAGCTGATCGGAAGCAATATAACTCTTTTCCTGAATTTTGAATATTTCTATTAGTCCGTTTTGCTGTAACGAAACAATAAAAGAAATTTCAACATTGTGGTTTGCACAAAATACTTCAATGGCTATAAAATTTTCTTTTTGCATTATTTCTCTTTATTAAAATGAATTTTTGACAATTCGGTAAACAATGCTTTTTGCTGTTCAGTAAGATTTGTTGGAATTTTAACGTTGAAAGTCACCTGCAAATCGCCGTATTGACCTTCAGATTTATAAACTGGAAAACCCTTGCCTTTTAAATTTATTTTACTCTCATTTTGTGTTTCAGGTTTCACTGTAACTTTTACTTTTCCGTTTAAAGTATCTAAAGTGATTTCGCCGCCCAACACAGCTGTGTATAAATCTAAATCAACTGTTGAATATAAATTATTTCCCAATCGTTTAAAATTTGGATGATTCGCAACAGAAAAGGTGATATATAAATCGCCATTCGGACCTCCATTCACTCCTTTGCCTCCATGACCCTGAATTTTAATCGTTTGTCCGTTTTCAATTCCGGCTGGAATTGTAATCCTTAAGTTTTCGTTGTCAATCTTTACTGTTTTTTTGTGCGTTGAATAAGCATCTATCAGGTTCAGATGAATTTCTGTAGTATAATCTTTACCACGGTATTTTACTTGCCTTTGTCTGCCTGCTGCTGCACCACCAAACATAGATTCAAAAAAGTCAGAGAACGAATCTCCAGACTGACCTTCTGAATACCTTGCTCCACGTGAATTTGACGATTGTTGTTGGTATCGTCCTGCATTTTTGTTTTCTTCTGCATGTTGCCAATCTTTACCATATTGATCGAATTTCTTCCTTTTTTCAGGATCGCTCAACACTTCATTGGCTTCATTGATTTGTTGAAATTTTTTATTCGCATCCTTATCATTGGGATTTAAATCGGGATGAAATTTTCTGGCCAGTTTCCTGTATGCAGTTTTAATGTCTTTGGAGGTTGCTGTTTTACTAATCCCTAATATTTTATAATAGTCTACGAAATCCATTTTTTATTTTTTAATTATTCTGCTTTAAAACCTGGATAATCCGTATATCCTTCTTTATCAGCGCTATAAAATAAGTCCATTTTAAGATCTTGTGACAAAGCTTGATTGTTCATAAATCTATCTACAAGATCAGGATTGTTGATAAAAGGACGTCCGAAAGCCACAAAATCACCAAGTCCACTCTGAATATCAGCATCTCCCCTTTCCTTGTCGTAACCACCCGAAAGTACAATAGCGTTTTTAAAATTACTTCTTATAAGTTTTTTGATTTCCAATGGCACCACTGGAGCACCCATTGACGAATGATCCACAATATGGATATATGCTATTCCAATTTTGTTGAGTTGTTCAGATAGGTATTCGTAGGTGGCATCTATTTCAGGATAATGGGGCATATCGCTGGCAACTCCGTAAGGAGAAATACGTATTGCTGTTTTATCTTTACCTATTGTTTCAGCAACAGCTGTAACCACTTCAATCACAAATTGGCATCTGTTTTCGATACTTCCACCATATTTATCCGTGCGAATATTACTTACCGGCGACAGAAACTGTTCGAGTAAATAACCATTGGCCGAATGTAATTCCACACCATCAAATCCGGCTTCCATTGCATTTTTAGCAGCAGTAACATATTCTTTTTTAGCATTAAAGATATCTTCTGCTAACATCATTTTGGGTATTGGGAAATCCTGCAGTTGTTTCGAATCAGTCCACATCTGTCCTGCTGCTTTTACGGATGAAGGAGCAATAATCTGTGCTCCTTCAGGCATGTTGAGCGGATGACTGATCCTACCGGTATGCATTAACTGAACAAATATCTTTGCTCCACTTTTATGCACTGCTGAAGTAATCTTTTTCCAGCCTTCTAACTGCTGATTATTGAAGATTCCGGGTATACGAGCATAACCCAATCCATTAGGAGAGGGAGATGTGCCTTCTGTAATAATCAAACCCGCGCCTGACCTTTGCTTGTAATATTCGGCCATAAGATCGTTGGGGACATTTCCGATAGCCCTGCATCTTGTCATGGGTGACATAACTATACGATTCTTAACCTCTAAAGATCCAATTTTTTTTGGTGTAAATAATTTGTATTCTTTCATGTGTCCTGAATATTTAATTAATTTCAATAATAATTTAAAAAGGGAAGAAATGCATTTTTTCCCACGTTTTAAAACAATTCCCCCAAAAGAAACAGAATAACAGATGGTATTTAAAAATGATTCAATAATTACATCTCATTTATCTTTTTAAAATTTTGTTAAGATAAAAAGTAAAAATAATATTTTATTTTGAATATTTAATAACTTCTACCGGACAGTTTTCTACAGCTTCTATTATTGCTTGTTCATAATCAGCAAAGTTTACACCTTCAACGATCCATGCCTGACTGTTCATTTTAAAAACTTCAGGACAGATGTCCTCGCACAAACCACACGAAATACAACCGTTTTCTATCCAAACTTTTTTAATAGCCATTTTAGTTACATTTTACTTAACAAAAGTAATTCCTAATTGCCTTTAAAACATTACAAAATTTCAAAAAAGAATTACATTATTCACACATTCTAATGATTGCAATTCAATTTTTATAAAAATAAATAACAGTACAGATCATTTTTTGATTTAAATTTTTACTTTTATAAAAGTACTAATTTTTTCTAATTATAAAACATTTGAAATTATATTTGATTTTTTTGAAATATGGGACTGATGGTTAATTAATTACAAATTAAACTGCTTTTTATCAAACTTTTCGAACTTGTACAGGATATGAATAATTAAATTTTAACAAAAAAATAATAAAATATATTCTTTGTATTATAAAAAAACACTGTTGTCCGATAAAAAATAAAGAGAAGGAAGCTTAAAAACTTCCTTTCTCCTTTTTTATTTGTAGTTTTGTTTCGCTAAAAATCCATACTACAATGAGCAAAACTACACATTTTTTTGGACAATCGGTTTTCGGACAGCTGATTTCTTTAATTGATACAAATATTATTTCAAAAGCAGCCCAAATCTGTCAGTCAGACCGATATGTGAAAAAGTTTAAGACTAAAG
>JBBRCQ010000072.1:0-17221 GCA_038204725.1 Bacteroidales bacterium
CTACAAAACAAGCATTTAAAATAGCGGTGGGACTAGTAAGCAATACAGTATAGCGAAGTTTATTAATGAATTCAATGGAATAATGTTTATTTCGCTATAACTTGTATTGCGCAGGGATTTTATCCCGAAACTTCGGGATTGTTACTTTTTGATCAAACAAAAAGTAAAAAATAAATAAAAAAGCGAATAATTAAAATACGACATTTCATCTTTCACACTACTTATTTCCATAAGTTCTCAAAATCGTTTGTGGAAACTATTACACCTTTGCCACTTTTAATTTCTTTTTCGGCATCTAACACCATATTTACAAAATCAGGGTTGTAAAGTTTATCTGCGTGAGTTACTTCAAATTTAATTTTTAACGCTTTTAAAAAAGCCTTTAAAGCGATCAATTGCTCATTGTTAGCAGGGTGAGCAATAAAAATGTTTTCAGTTTTCATAGTTGAAATCTTTTATTTTACAAAATTAAGCAAAAAACAATAATAGTAAACCCAACACGTAAATAATGGAAAAATCAAGTGTAATGTTTAGCTTTTACCCAATTGGTTTATCAAACTTTGTAAATTATCTTTCATTCACAGCACATAACACCATAAAAGCAAAAAAATCACCAAAATTAGAAGCGACCCCATCTAACTTCTTCTGAAAGGGGAAGAACTCCGACAGAGCTAATTATAAATATTATTGCTTTTAAAAAACTTTCATATATTTGTAAAAAATAATAATCTTGCAACATCGCAATAATATACCAAAATTACACTATATAATCACTTCTGATATTAAGGGAAGTAAGGATGGGATTGTAGCCAAACGCTTCGAAATATCCAACCATTTGGGGAATGTGTTGTCCACTTTTACCGACAGTAAGTATGAAATTCAAACATCTGGTTCAGTTACAGGTTACAAAACATATATAGCCTCTTCTCAAGATTATTATCCATTTGGCATGCAAATGCCGGATAGAGGAAAAAATCCTGTTAGTGGTGCTTATCGGTTCGTTTTCAACGGGAAAGAGAAGGATAAAGAGACGTACGGCGAGGGAAATGAGTATGATTTTGGGGCAAGAATTTATAATCCAAGAATAGGGAGATGGTTAAGTGTTGACCCAAAAGCTTCTAAATACACTTTTGCAAGCCCGTATAATTTTTGTTTAAATAATCCAATTATTTTTATTGATCCAAATGGGGCAGAAGTAATTATACATGGGAAAGATGCAGAAGCAGCTAAAACAGAACTTCAAAAAGTAACATCTCTACAAATATCTATTGATGCAAAAGGGAAGCTATCAGCCATAATTCCAGAGATCCCTATAGTGCTTTCGAATACAGATATAGCATTATTAAATAGCATAAATGATGATAAAATAGTTGTAAACCTATATACAACAAATACTGAGTGGTATGATTCAAAAGATGGTTCTGGAAGTTATCCTATTATGGTTGGAGCATTTGAAGGGAGTGAAATTAAAGATGGGATAGTTGAAACAACGCAAATATTAAATATCAATATGGCAAAAAAAGTAGAAGAAGTTGGTCTTGATAATGCTGGAAAAATTACTGAACATGAAATAATTGAATCTTATATTGGAGGACAAGATGATCCTGGTGGAGATTATGTAACAGGTTATGATAATGCACATAAAAAAGCCGAAAGTACTGAAAAGAATCCACCAACTAATAATATGTATCAATCTAAAAACACTAAGACCGGAGTAACAGAATATGGAGTAGAAAATAAAGAAGGAACTAAACGAGCAAAATATACAGATTCTAGTACTGAAAGTAAGAATAAAAAATTTGTAAAAGAAGATAAAAAATGATGCGAATTTTAGTTATAATTATTTTATGTGCTATTGTATCATCTTGCAAGGCGCAATCTAGTAGTAGTTTTTTTATTGAAAAAATCGAAAGAGATAGTTGTTTAGAATTTTATTATCGCTTAAATTTAAAAAATTTAAAAAATGATTCAATTTATAAATTAATTTCAAGAAGGGATTATGATGGAATTGTTAATATACACGTAGGTGATTCAATTACAATTTCATTGAGAAAAATAAGTTTATCTGATGTTGATCCTAAAGATAGAATGAGAGATAAATATTTTAACTATTATTGTAATGGAAAACTTATTTTAAAAGTTGATGAGTCTTTTTATATATCTGAAAACATTAAAGGATTAACATATATAAAATAATCGTTTCCGTTCCTCTGCAAGACCTAGCAACTTGTTACGCCTTGCCCTTTCTAAGGAAAACCACAATAAAAGTATCCGGATATCTGGAAATAATAGTAAGACAATAAGATAAAAAATAGTTATATCGCCCATAATGCCTTCAAAGCAAAAAAAATAGTTTTGCAATATTTGTAAATAAAAAATGAGCTATTGGAAAAGAAAATTATTATAAGTTCTTTTAAATTTAAACCTTATTTATTTGTACTTTTAAAAACTTTTAAGACAACTTATTTTTAACAGCGAATGCAACACAACAATCTTTATATCAATCAATTAAAGGGCACAGGTGCTTATCGGTTCGGTTTCAACGGCCAGGAATTACTTAGATAAAAGGAAGAAGTAAGAAATAAATAAAAAACTAATAGTAAAAAAAAGACAATACATCTTACACATTATTATATAAAAAAACCACTCAAAATTGAGTGGTTTTTTGGTGGGAGTTACTGGGTTCGAACCAGTGACCCTCCCGATTGAAAATCGGGATGCTCTGAACCCACTGAGCTAACTGCTTTTGTTGATTAATTCAATCAATTTTGTTTTGCTTTTCCAGCTTTTTGCTGTTCGTTCTCTATAATAAGCTTCGGATTTTGATTCAAATTCTTCAATATAAACTAAGTTCCAATCGTTTTTATGACCGGTAAAGCCTTTGTGATTGGTATTGTGTTTACGAATTCTTTCATCAATATTATTTGTATGACCAATATAATATTTGTCAATTGATTCAGAATAAAGGATGTAGAAGTAGTATTCCATAATACTATCTTTTTTAAAAATGTTTTGAGCTAACTTTTTGATGGGAGTTAATTAAAAAAGGCTAACTCGATTTGAGCTAGCCTTTTTGGTGGGAGTTACTGGGTTCGAACCAGTGACCCTCCCGATTGAAAATCGGGATGCTCTGAACCCACTGAGCTAACTGCTTTTGTTGATTAATTCAATAAATTTTTGCAATGAACCATATTAATTAAAAAAGGCTAACTCGATTTGAGCTAGCCTTTTTGGTGGGAGTTACTGGGTTCGAACCAGTGACCCCCTGCTTGTAAGGCAGGTGCTCTGAACCAACTGAGCTAAACTCCCTAATTTGTAAACTGGATTGCAAAATTACTCCTTTTTTTAATACTTCCAAATAAATATTTTATTATTTTTAATCAAAAATTAAAAAAAAACCTGTAGGTTTGTACTTTAATCTTATCTAAAGCGTGGCGAAAACATATCTTACTTTAAAATTTATTTGCATAATTGGCTTTTTAACTCTATTAATATCTTGTAATTCAACGCGTAAAATACAAGAAGATCAATTCCTGTTAAAGCGAAATAAAATCAACATCAACAATAATAAAATCGGAAATGACATCATTACCGGATTGATCAAACAACAACCCAATAAAAAATTTCTGGGAATTAAATTTAAACTTGCATTCTATAATCTTGCCCGCGAAGAAAATCCAAAAGGATTCAGCAAATTTTTAAAAAAGATAGGTGAACCTCCGGTAGTGTTGGATACTGCGCTTACAAATACTACTTTGAAAAAGATTGAATTGTATATGGATAATCATGGTTACTTTCAATCTGAAGTGGAGAAAAGTATCGATTATTCAAGGAAAAAGAAAGCAATTGTAACTTATAAAATACATGCAACCCAACCTTATGTATTAAATGAAATAAATTATATCATAGAGGACACGAATATAAAAAAAATCATTTTTACGACACAAAAAAAATCATTGTTGAAAACCGGAGATAATTATAATATCGAAGAATTTGATAATGAAAGGGAACGAATAACTGTAAATTTAAAGAATCAGGGTTATTTTGCCTTTGTAAAGGATTATATTGTATACAAAGTGGATAGTGCACTGAATAATCATAGCATGAATGTTACCGTAATGCTCAGAAATCCACTTGTAAATTCGCCGCTTTATCCCGATAGTTTAATAAGCACTGTACATAAACGGTATAAAATCCGTAGTATTTTTATTTATCCTGAATACAATCCTTTAATTTCAGAAACGATTCAAAAAGATACTTTAATTTTAAATGTTCCTCAATATGAAAACCGGGATTTGTGGAATCATTATTTTTTTGTACACAGTAACGAATTAAAAATCAAACCTAAAACGTATTCTCAATCCATTTTTATAAATTCTGACAATTATTTCAATCTGAAAGATGTAGAACAAACCTACAATCGATTGGCAGAATTGCGTAATTTCAGGTTTATCAATATTGGATTTGAAGAAATTAAAGAAGATAGTTTAGATTTGATAAACAATGAACGCTCATTGGATTGCAAAATTGAACTTGCCAAGAATAAATCCAATTCAATTTCAACTGAACTGGAAGGCAGTAATTCTTCAGGATATTTTGGAGTAGCCGGGAATATCGTTTTTCAAAATAAAAATATTTTCAAAGGTGCTGAAATATTTAACGTTAAATTGAAAGGAGTATTGGAAAATCAAAAAATAAACATCACCAGCCAAAAATCAGATGCACCTTTGTTTAATACATTTGAAACGGGTATTGAAACAAGCATTGAAATTCCAAAGTTTCTAGTACCATTTCCTCAGGAAACTTTCCCCAAATATTTCAAACCTAAAACTACAATCAGTGCGGGATATAACTTTCAGGAACGTCCTGATTTCAAGCGAACGATTACCAATATATCTTTCGGGTACAACTGGAAGCAATCGCAATTTGTACAGCATATATTTAAGCCAATCGAAATAAATGCGGTTAAAATTTATCCTGATTCAACATTTAAAGCTACCATTGAAGGCTTTTTTGATAAACGATTAAAATATCAATATACCGATCACTTTATCCTGAATTTAAGATACAGCTTTATTTATTATAATAATGATCCAGGTAAAAAAGAAAACTTTAATTTTTTCAGGGCTAATTTTGAATCTGCCGGGATCTTTTTGAGTTTACTAAAAAAATCGTTTGATGATAATCGTAATATTGATGGAGATTATGAAGTGTTTAATCTGATTTATTCGCAATATCTAAGGTTTGATATTGAATTGAAAAGGTATATTTATTTTAATCCAAACAGTTATCTTGTATTAAGAACGGTAGCAGGAATAGGGTTGCCTTATGGAAATTCAAGACAATTACCTTATGAAAAGAGTTTTGTTGCCGGAGGTGCCAATGATATCAGAGCCTGGAGATTGCGTTCCCTAGGACCAGGTTCGTATGCTGATCCTAAATCCGAAAATTTTGACCGCATTGGTGATCTGGCTTTAGAATTTAATATTGAAAACCGGTTTCAAATCTATAAATTTTTATATGGAGCGCTTTTTATTGATGCAGGGAACATTTGGCTTAATAAAGCCAATGTATTATTTCCGGGAGGCGAGATTAAGGCGGATAAATTTTTGAATCAAATAGCCATTGGAACGGGTTTTGGTGCCCGACTCGACTTCGGCTTTCTTCTGATTCGAATAGATGCTGCCATCCCGCTAAAAGATCCTTCCAAATCGAATGACAGAGCCTGGGTGATTGAAAATTCAGGATTAAGAGATTTTGTATTAAACTTTGGGATTGGGTATCCTTTTTAGTTGTTGAGTTATTAGGTTATTATCACTGTTCACTGTTCAATGTTCACTGTTCACTGTTCACTGTTCACTATTCAATGATCATTCACTTTCACTCGCCTTTTCGCCTCTTCGCTCCCTCGCCTGTTCACTCTTCACACTTCACTCTTCAACATGTTTTTCAGCTACCTGCAGGATTTCGTATGTATCGGCATCATATACAAAAGCTACGATGGAACAATGTCTGCTTTTCCAGATAGCATCCAATGTGTATTGTAGGTTTTGAGACAATTCAGTGTCAATTGGTGTATTGGTCTGTCCATCGGTCAAAACGCTGCCCCAGCTTCCATTTATAGCTCCTCTGAGCATATGACGATGAACATAGTCAGGAATGACGGAAGTTGTATTTTGTTGTGGTGAAATAATGCTATCCTCAGTGATCAGGAGCTGTAATTTAAGATTTTTTTT
The DNA here is from genome assembly GCA_038204725.1 of Bacteroidales bacterium. Taxonomy (GTDB): domain Bacteria; phylum Bacteroidota; class Bacteroidia; order Bacteroidales; family JACABE01; genus JACABE01. The sequence continues at coordinate 6,237 of JBBRCQ010000072.1, forward strand.
GATAGTTTTCAGAAATTTAGTTTTAATGGTTCCTGATAATTTTCTGTCTGTATTGGAATAAGAAGTAGAAATAGTGATATCCATTTCAGGGATTTCAGTCATCATGCTACCAACCTTGCTTGCCCATGCATTTGGATTCACAATTTGTGTAGTTGTTGGAAAGCCAACCCTGTTGATCATTCCATTTGGATTGCCTGCATTGCTGATACCAAAAAAACCATCCCACTCATTGCCTGCATCCGATCTGTAATCTGCCGGAAAATTAAGCACAGGTTTTGGTTCAGCAAAAAAACCAGCATGAACAGAAATAATAACTACCTGATCACCGTACAGCGATTTGATATCGTTTGCAATTATAGCTGCTCCCGGACAATTAGGGCATCTTTGTCCTGTATAGTCTTCCAGCAATATTCTTTTCCCATACCATGCTTTAGCCGGAACAGGTATTGTAAATGGTTCGTCAATTTTATCACAGGATTGCAAAAACAACGAGGCTATTACGATATAAAACAAATAAAATCTTTTCATCATTTCACAATATTAAAATTAAAAACTACTGGTCAATGTAATGTTAAACCCGTAAGCAGCAGGAACTTGCCTACAAACGCCTCCAACACATAAAATCCCTTCACGTTGTTTGCCATAGGATAATTGAACCCGGCTGGAGCTACGGTTAAATCCAAATCCAAGGTTATAATAATGAATTTTTTTGGCATCTATCTCATTTCCATAATTAAACTGATCGGAAACAGAAAAAAACCATTGTGGTGCAATGGAATATTCCAGCATTCCCATCACCCAGTTGCCTTCATCCTGTTTGGTACTCAGGTGTTGAATTTCAGTTCTTATTGCTTTGATGGGTGTAATTTTGTAAGTGAAATCGGCAATAAATACATTGGCATAAACAGTTGGTAATCCCGGATGTCCTTCAACTACAGCCTGATTATAAACCAGATTAACCCAGGATACAGATCCTTTTAATCTGTTGTTGATTTTTTTTGTAATTTCAATATTAAAATCCTGAAAATACAATTCTTTCCCAAATTTAAAAAATTCAGAAGTATACCCTAAGGTGCCTTTTTCACCAATTGCGGTTGAATCATTCAAAGAATTTTGGGCTAAAGAAGTAGCTCTAGAGTAATTTAACTTGACTTCAGCACCATATTTCCCACCCAATTTTGATTTTTTAGGTATAGAATAAACGATTTCACCCTGTACACCCATTTCGCCATTGGGCTGGGTACCATAAGGATAAATAGCCGAAAGGCTGTAGGCGTGTTGTTTGGTTAATGTTGGCAGATAATTGACATTGAGCATATTTCCAACTTCAGTTCTCTTGGATTTAAATGCCATGTTATCAATTCTTTTTGCCGACAATATGATACCTAAACCCTTTTTAGAGTAAGAAGCAGATAGCAACAATGCTTCTCCGTGCCTGTAGATGAAGTTGTTCTGAGCATTGGGGTCTGTTGATTTGTATGCATATTCAGCATTTACGTTAATTTTCCCTCTCGAAACATTCATTCTTCCTGCAAAAGCAGCAACATTTTCTGGCAAATTATATTTTTTGGAAGCATCATATAAAATCTCTTCGTCAGCCTGGTATTTACTGATGACACTTGTTCCTATCGTTACCTTGGTTTTACTTTCAGCAAAACGGGGAATAAATTCATTCATGGCAAATTCTGCATCAGCGCCTCTAACAATGCCCGGACCTTCATCCCAGAAGAACCTTTGTGTACCAATAACAGCTTTTAAAAGTATGCCATGGGTAGGATTGTATTTCACACGAATTCCATCCATAGCATTATCATAACCGAGATTTCTTTCTTCGTAACTTCTAAAAATTAAACCACTTCCAAATTGTTCATAGAAATTTCCTACAGTAATTTCAAATTCGTCAGCTTTGTAGGTAGCATAACGATAAGCAATTCCACTTCCTTTGTAACGGTTGTCGAAGCCTAACATGGGATTGCGATAGCTTTCGAATCTCAATCCGGTACTAAAATTGCCATTGGTATAAATTATATTAGCAAAAGCATTCATCAGAATTTTTTCGGATACATCACTGGCTCCGATGCTGCTGTCTTTCTGATAATATTGAGCATCCAGCTGAAAATTACCCTGAACGCTTCCTGAGTTTAATAGGTTTTGTGAAAAGGCAAGAATTGGGAAAAGGCCTATAAAAATTGTGATTTTAAGACTTTTAGCAAAAAAAGTTGTATCCATTTTTTGGGAGTGTTTCAAAAAGTTCAACAAAGAATATGAATTATTTTAAGTTTAATGTGTCATTTCTGATAAAAGCACATTATTTTTTTTCTGAAATGTCTTCACCTCTGTTGAGTCTTCTAACCAATTCTATCAGTTCCAATTCGCTGCCTTCCGAAAAAGAAGTGTGTTGCCATACTATTTCTCCATTCCCATTCAGCAAAAAGGTATGAGGTATCATATTTACGTTCATGGCTCTTTTAAAATCTCCATTCAGATCGAGCAAAACTTCATAAGACCAATTGTTTCCATTAACAGTAGGAAGCACCCTTGCTGAAGATCTTGCGTCATCAATTGAAACAGCTACCAGTTTAACACCGGTTTCTTCCTGCCAGTCGTCATATACTTCTGCGATGGTTGAAAGTTCTTTTTGGCAAGGTTTGCACCACAATGCCCAAAAACTAATGATGATAGGTTTCCCATTGTTTGAAATTTCAGAAGTGTTAATGGTTTTACCATCCATCGTTTTGATGGTAACTGAAGGTAATTTTTTAACTTTAGGAGTTATATCCTGTGAAAACCCTATACCTGCTATCATCAGACAACATGCAAATAAGATAATTTTTTTCATCTTTTATTATTTTAATATTTATTTAATTGTCAGAAGCCTGTCCCGATTATCAGGAGATTTACCATCCCGCAACTACGGGATCAATATTGGTAAGTATGATTTTATTATTTATGGCTTTTATCTTTTATATTTTATTATTTATCAAAAGTACGAAAGAAGCAAATACAAAAACAGGATTAACCTAATTTTAACAGCAGAATATAAAAAAAGCTGTCATTTGACAGCTTTTTTTAAGTTTATTTTAAACCTAATTTCTTTTTTACCAATGGTAAAATGTCATCGGATGGATCCTGATATAACAGACTGCCGACTCCACTATCGAAAATATAAGTATATTTATTTTCAGCAGCTACATCTTCAATTGCTTTTTTAGCTTTATCAATGATAGGTGTCAGTAATTTTTTTTCTTTATCCTGGTAATCTTTCTGGGCATTTTCCTGGAAATCCTGGATTCTTGCCTGCATGTCCTGCAATTCTTTGGTCTTGGTTTGTTTAATCAATTCCGACATTTGAGATTGATTGGCAGTAAAATCCTGATATCTGGTCTCTAATTCGTTTTGCATTCCTTTCAGGGTTGTTTCGAGTTCTTTAGCATGTTTTTCTAAAACTAACTGAGCAGAATCACGACCCGGCATAATTTTTAATAAGTCATTAGAATTAATATGGCCTAATTTAGTAGCTTTTTGAGCGTTTGAAAATAAAGGCATGCTAAATATACCTATAATAATAATGATTTTTAATACGTTTTTCATTGTTCTATTTTGTGTTTAATTATAAAATTCAGGTGCAAAGATATAAAAATTAATAATTTAAATGATTACAACTTTTTAAAAAGGAAGAATAATTTTTGATTATTTTTTCTCACCAGGTTTTTGATTTGGATTGCGTTGTGACGGAGATGGTTGAGTTGGCTGATTGGGCTGAGACTGATTTGATTTAGGTGTTGTTGTGGTTTTAGTTGCTTTGTTTAATTTATAGCCCAAATCGTCTAAAATATCATCACTCATATCGTATTTTGAATCGGCATATATAATGGTTAAACTACCTGCTTTATCAAATACAAAGATATAATTTTTATCCTGTGATCTTTTTTCGATGGCATTGTAAACTTTATCCTGTATGGGTTTAACTAAATCCTGACGTTTCTTATACAAATCGCCGTCTTTGCCAAATCTTTGTTTCTGTAAATCTTTGGCTTCTTTTTCAGCAGCTATGATTTCGTTTTCGCGTTTTTTCTTTACTTCTTCGGGCAATAAAACTGATTCAGCCTGAAATGCTTTGTAAAGATTATCAATTTCTTTAAATTTTTGTTCTATTTCTTTTTGCCATTGTTTGGACAATCCGTCAATTTCGGCTTGTGCATCTTTGTATTCAGGAATATTTTCCATAATGTATTCTGAATCGATGTATGCATATTTTTGTGAAAAGCTTACTGATGTTATAAAAAACAAAAACAGTATACTTAAAAATATTTTTTTCATAGTGTTTGAAATTTAAATTTATAGAATTGTTTTTTTGCAAATATTGTGCCAAATATTTTCACTGGTTAATCAATAGATTGGTTGATTGAGAAATGGAATTGTCCACCTGCTGCATCGGAAACGCCCGGTACTTTGTCGAATCCATATCCCCAGTCTAAACCTAACATACCAAACATGGGTAAGAATATTCTAACGCCAAAACCTGTTGATTTATACATGTTAAACGGATTAAACTGTTTGAAATCAGCCCATGCATTTCCGCCTTCTATAAAAGCAAGACCGTAAATAGTAGCATTGGGATTGAGTGACAATGGATATCTTAATTCAACGGTATATTTATCATAAACATTTCCACCAATAAAGTTAGTACTATTGTTAGAGGTTCTGGGTGTTAATGAATTATTACCATAACCTCTCATAGCAATGAGTTCTCTGCCGTCCAGCGCATATCCTGATAAACCGTCACCACCCAGATAAAATCTTTCAAATGGGGGATAACCTACTTCTTTATTATAATATCCTACAAAACCGAATTTTGCTTTAGTATTTAAAACCCATTTGCCTGTAAGATTGAAAAACCAGGAAGCTTTAAATTTCCATTTGTGGTATTCTAAAAATTTATATTTTTCCTGATCAGAAATGGTAGTATAGTCCTTATTGGTAAAAAGCGAATAAGGTGGTGTAAACTGCATAGATAATGATAATTCTGAACCCGAACGTGGATAAATAGGTGCATCTATTGAATTACGGGAAATTGTTAAGCCGTAATTCAAATTGTTTGAATAACCATTTTCGAATGAAAACAAAGAGCCATAATTGTTTAAGGTATAGTTTTGTAAACTGATGGCATGATAAATTGTAAAAAAATCATCGGGCCATTTTAACCTTTTCCCAAGTCCAACAGTTACGCCATTAATGGTCAAAGATGCATAACCTGCATCGCTGGATGAATAACCATTGGATTGTTTTGAATGATAAATGGAAACACTTAACGCATTTGGTTTTTTCCCACCCAACCAAGGTTCAGTAAACGAAGCACTTACTGAATAATAGTATTGTCCGTTGGTTTGCCCTCTCAGGCTTAATTTTTGTCCGTCGCCAGAAGGGAGTGGCTTCCATGCTTTTTTGTTGAAAATATTTTTGGCAGAAAAGTTGTTGAACGAAAGTCCGAGTGTACCTACAACCATACCACCTCCCCAGCCACCTGAGATTTCAACCTGATCAGATGAAGTTTCTTCTACCTGGTATTCAATATCAACAGTTCCGTTTTCGGGATTAGGGGTAGGAACCGGTTTGATGGTTTCTGCATTGAAATAGCGTAATTGAGCCAATTCACGGGTGGTCCTGATAATATCTGAACGACTGAACAATTGACCGGGTATCGTCTTTATTTCTCTGATTACTACGTGGTCATTCGTTTTAGTATTCCCTTTTATTGTAATTTTATTGATACGTGCTTGCTTTCCTTCTCTTATTCTAACCTCAATGTCAATAGAATCGTTATTTACCTGCACTTCAACGGGAATTGCCTGAAAGAAAAGATAACCGTCATCCATATACAACGAACTGATGTCGTAACCATTAGGATTAAAAGACAAATTCTGAGTCAATGCACTTTGATTGTAAACATCTCCTTTTCTTATTTTTAAAATGTCTCCCAATTGTTTTGAGGAATATTTTGTATTTCCTACAAAAGTAATGTTGTTGAAGTAATACTTTTTACCTTCATAGACCCAAATATCAATGTTGATTAATTTATTATTGACCTTCGAAACAGAATCTCTTATAATTTTTGCATCTCTGAATCCAAGTTCATTGTATTTTTCAATCACTTTTTCTAAATCGGCTTTATAGTCTTCTTCAATAAATTTGGAAGATTTAAAAATGTGATAAATTCTTTTCCGTTTAGTTTCTTTAAATGCTTTCCTAATCTTTTTGTCGCTCAGTTGTTGGTTATCATGAAAGTTGATTTCGGCTATTTTTACTCTTTTGTTTTTTTGAACATCTATAAGCAATAAAACGCTATTGCTTACTGCTGTGTCTGGAATCTGTTTAATCTCAACCGTAGTGTTTAGGTATCCTTTTTTATTGAAATAGCTGATAATGCCGTTGTTTGTACGAGTAATCACATTTTCTGTAATTACGTCCCCATTGGTAAGCTTTATTTCTTCTCTCACTTTATCAGCTTCTCCTTTGCGGATGCCGGTAAACCTGAATTTAGACAATCGTGGTCTTTCTTGAAGATAAATATCCAGAAAAATAGTGCTTCCCTGTATTTTTGTAGCTGAAATTTTGATATTTTCGAACAAACCCTGTTCCCAAAGTTTATCAATAGCAGCTGATATTTTATCACCGGGGATGGTGATTTTTTCGCCAACAGATAATCCGGATATTAAAATGAGCATGTTGTTGTCTAAAAACTGAACCCCTGTTACAGTGATACCTCCAATTTCATAATCCTTTGGCGTTGAGTAATCCATTCCTGATAAATCATTACCTAACGATATTTGTGCGTTGGTAAATGTTGCAGAAAAAGTAAATATTAAAAGAAGCAATAAGAATCTTAATTTCATTTGTATATATTTAATTGAATTACTGATAGTATATAGTGGTTATTTTGAATTTATTTAGTTTATTGTATGGTATAGTTGCATTGTAGGGCTTTAAAAATTTAACAGTTGATCGCTGGTCATACCAAAACGTCTTTCTCTGTTCTGATAATCCAGTATAGCTTCGTAAAGATTTTCCTTGCGGAAGTCGGGCCATAAAATGGGCGTAAAATAAAGTTCGGTATAAGCAATTTGCCAGAGTAAAAAATTACTGATCCTATATTCTCCGCTAGTTCTGATTAAGAGTTCAGGATCGGGATAATTAGCTGTATTTAAAAAAGATGAAATCAAATCCTGATTAATTTCTTCTATTTGTAATTGATTGGATTTTACTTTAAGGGCAATTTGTTGAATAGCATTTTCCAATTCGCTTCTCGAACTATAACTGAGGGCGAGTATAAGTGTCATGCCTGTATTGGAAGCTGTATTTTCAATTGCTTTCTGTAATTCGTCATACGTTTGAGTTTCCAGACTTTGCAAATCACCAATGGCTTGCAGACGGATATTGTTGTCGTTTAAAGTTTTGGTTTCTTGATGGATGGTTCTCACCAATAAACCCATCAAAGCATCTACTTCTGATTTGGGGCGGTTCCAGTTTTCTGAAGAAAATGCATACAAGGTCAGATATTTTATCCCGATTTCTGCAGCAGCTTCAACAGTTTCTTTTACAGATACCACGCCACTTTCGTGACCAAAAGTGCGATCGTGCTGGCGTTGTTTTGCCCATCTGCCATTACCATCCATTATGATGGCAACATGTTGTGGTATTTTATTTTTATCCAATTGTTCCTTCAAACTCATTATCCTTCTTCGCAATAATTTAAATAATTCTTAATAGTTATTGATAAAAATGAACTCAATCCCGAATAACCAATTAACCCAATAACCATTAACTAATAATAAATATTTTCTTTATAATTATATCCTTTATCAAAACAACTTGGTCTTGATTTGTACCCCAGTTTAAAAGTAATGGTAATACCTGCAAATGAATACCAGTCTGTTGTAGATGAATTGCCTCTCTGTTCGTCTTTTATATGAGCTGGACGATGTATAAGAGTTGTAGGGTTGTTAGGGTCGGGGTATAAAAGCTCAGGTGTACGATCAGAAAGATAACCGGCAATAAAACCTTTTTCGTTGGCCAATAAACCTCTGTCAACATAAGTTGTACTTACATCATCAATATAATCGGAAAAAGTCTTACGCAATCCCCATTCAGCGCCAATGCAAATGGCTTTTGAAACACTGAATTTAAAGCCCAGGCCAAAAGGAATGGCAAATTGAGTAAGGCTGTATACTTTTTTAGTAGGTGATTCAATGGTTCCTTGTCCTTCGGTACCCAATGGCTGTAAGTCATGCCATGTGCCGGCACTGTCCAGTGCTTGAGGGTTGTAATTAAAGAGGGCTACCCCGGCAAAAATATAGGGAGAAAAACGATGTTTCTTACTTCCGGTAAAATATTCCCAAAAGTTTAATTCTATCTGCGGCGAAAATTCTAAAATGTGTGATTTAAAACTTAGATTTCTTATATTCCCAAAATCGGCATCTCTTGCATCAACGGTTCCATATAGAGCATTTAACCTGATGGCCCAGTGCGGATTAAGATTGTACCGATAAATAATACCTGCAGCAAAATTGGGACTATAAAACTGACTTGATTTATTGATATCGCCTAAATAATATGACGTACCAAGCAATACGCCAATTTCCGAACGTTGTGCGTAAGTACTTATTGTTAGTAATATTCCGCAAATCAGAATGATTATTTTCTTCATATTCTTTACATTTTATATTGAAAAAAATTTAAAAAACAGTATTTTACAATGTTTTACCGTTTCAAAGTTGGGTTTGTCATAAGTCAGCAAAAGTAATTTTTTTTTTAGTTTAAAACAATATTATTGAGAGAATTAATCGTAAATCACTAAGCATTTAACATTTATTATACTTTAAAAAGAGATGAAGCAGATTTTCTATAAAATGTTCATGTTGTTTAATTTCTACAACAGTAAGTATCCGTAATCTATTGCAGCTTGTAAGGATTAAGTTAAACATAATGAGAAAGTTGAGTCTATTGATCCAAACTTAGCTTAGCAATAATAGCAGAGATAACGCAAAAAGATTTAATTTCGTGCATCGTTACCCCATAAAAGTTTATGACGAATAGTTGAAAAGAAATTCTGGTTGTTCATTTTCACAAGATGAATTTGAAAATCTTCCTTTTTAACTGTAAGTTCAGTAATAGATGGAACTATTAATGAACGTGAATCGAGACTCACATAAAAATCGTTGTCACGCGATTCAACCTGAATTTTGATCAGGCTGTTGTCGGGAATAACAATGGGTCGTACTGTAAGATTGTGAGAGGATATAGGTGTGATGATAAAGTTTTGTGAATCAGGGGTTATGATGGGCCCGCCACAACTGAGTGAATAAGCTGTAGAACCTGTGGGTGTTGCTATAATCAAGCCATCAGCCCAATATGCATTTAAAAAATCGTTGTTTACAAATACTTTGATGGTAAGCATCGCATGCGGATTCTTTTTATAAACCGTCATTTCGTTAAGGGCATAATTGTAAGCACCGAAAAGATTATTTTCAGTTTCTATTTTAATCAATGTCCTTTTATCCAGTGTATAATTGCCCTCTATCATCGCCGAAATAGCTGGAATAATCATTTCTTTGTGGATACTGGCCAAAAACCCCAACCTTCCCAGATTGATTCCCAAAATAGGAACACCTGAATCTCTCACCAGTGTTATCGTATCCAATAAGGTACCGTCACCACCAATGGAAAGTAGAAAGTCAACGTTTTGGTAGATTTGTGTATGATCTGTAAAAACTTCAACAGGATTACTGAAGTGAATATGTTTTGTAATGTTTTTATAATAAGGCTCATACACCATGATAGCGATGCCTGTTTGATCCAGTTTCTCTACAAGCAATTTCAAGTAGTCAATGCTATCGTTGTGGATGTTTTTACCAAATAATGCGATCTTCATAGGAAAACAGTTTGTAAAGTTCATAAAGTGTGTAAAGTTAACATATTTAGTTCATAAAGTGTATAAAGATTTTGGTTAATGGTTAATGGTTATAGCTATTAAGTTATACCAATGACCGCCAACTGTGTAAGAAAGGGATTCCTCATTCCGCTTCGCTCCATTCGGAATGACAAACATCTGTAGCTTTCAATACCAAACATTAAATTGTCATTAGTAGCGAAGCGAGGAATCTAGCCGTCTATTATTCCTCACTACCAAAAGTTAAAGTTATCATTCCATATCGCTTTTAGCAAGAGTGGAATCTAACAATGTAAAAAAATGATAGTTTTCAACTCTTGATTGGCATTCTTCATTATTCAATCTTCACTATTCACTTTTCATTCTTCACTCTTCACTCTTCACTCTTCACTATTCACTTTTCACTATTCACTATTCACTACTCACCATTCACTATTCACTATTCACCATTTACCTCTTTAGTACTGACCTGTGCTTAACATTACCAAGGTGCAAGCTTCTATGGGTTGTATACCATTAGATTTTGCCAAAGTTGACAATTCATCGTTCTCTGTACCAGGATTAAAAATGAGCCGCTTAGGTTTTAGTGAAAGTATATAGTCGTAATAAGATTTTTGGTTAGCTGGGCTAAGATATAAGGTAACTGTGTCTACATCTGCGATGGCAGGATGATCTGTAATAATTGGTGTTGTGCCAATATGCCCTTGCTTTACACCAATGGCTGTTATAGGATGTTGGTGCGCCACCAATTTTTGCGTAGCTAAATAACTATAACGCTCTGGGTTTTCAGAAGCACCAAGTAAGACTGTGTTTTTAGTTTTCATAACGAAGATTTTCACCACATAGGCACAGTAGGCACATAGCAGTTTTTGTAAGAAAATGTTTTAGTAAAGTTAGAAATAAAAATAGACACAATAAGTAATAGCTTTTAAAACTATGTGCCTAATGTGTCTATGTGGTAAGCTTATTACAAACTAATTTTAATTCTCAAATGTACTATAGAAATAAGGTGTTTTTGCTTCAAACTCTGCGCTACAAG